>CAVWTD010000001.1:0-208873 GCA_963757915.1 uncultured delta proteobacterium
CGGCAGTATCACAGCGCAATGGACGGGATCGTCGAGGATGAGGTGCTGAACCAGCTGGAGCGGATCAAAATCTATCCCATTCAGATCAAGTCCGAAGACGACCTGGTGAGGGAGATAGCACGGATTGCGAACGTCTCGATGAAGTTGGGCTATCGGCTTGAAGCAGAGAACCGGATGCTGACCAAAGAGGAAGCCTACGTCCAGCTTGGGCATAGTGCTTCGCTTTTGAAGGCTATTTTGGAGTACACGAAATAAAAGAAGCTTCGTCAATGAGCCGCAAGTACGGATTTTCCTTTTTTTGGAAACGGGCACTGGGGATATCGGCTGAAAAAGGCCGTATTTCCTGACAGATTACTATTTACCAGGTGGACAATTCCTTTTTATGAAACGAATAACATCTTCTCGCGTCAGGCTGCCCGATTCCCCCCAAGTAAACTTTCCAACCAAACTATTGTCGCACATGAGTACGTTCAACCTATTGTTCCCGTTTTGGACGGTACAGACTGCGCCGAAGCTAAAACCTTTAATACCTTCCTCAGTGAGTTCGGTTACATTACTACACGCGATTACACCAGCGTTCGAATCTAAACGTCGAAGTTGGCCTCTGAATTGATCAACGACATGGTTGATTTGTCTCAGATCATTTACATACCGAATTCCAAAAGAATGTTGGCTGAGAGTTGTCTCAGCTTCGCCAGCGGAGACAACAGCCACGCAGGAAACCAGCAGAACTGCCAAAACAAAAACGAAACCGGAGCGGCTGCTCATCTATGCCGTCCTTCCAAGGTGTGGGAGCTATCTACACGCCCACCGATCTCTATGCCTTTCGAGATCATCAGCAAGGTATCACCTTTCGACTTCGCCATCAACCCGCTGAGCTTCATGCAAGTCGCCCGCGGGAGTCTTGCCCAATTAATGTGGAGTGTATTCGAATCTATCTGGAGTCATACCAAGTTCAAGATGGTGGTCGATGCCTCAAAATCCCCCCTGCCCCCCTTTAGAAAAGGGGGGGGGTGGTTTGGGGCGCTCCGGTCGTGTTCTCGCCTAAAGGGGGCAGGGGAGTTTTGAACGCAACGTGGTATCAGTCAAAGCGAATTCCGACTCCTAAAAGCATTTCGACTATTTCAGGGACCCGTGCAGAATTACCTATGTCCAGCTCAGCGTCAAACACCTGTATGGTTGAGCGGGTGAGTCTTTTGGATGTGAAACTCATTTTCCGGCTACCAACGCAAAACGCCGCCCTCACTGGAAAAGGGAAGCCCTATTTTATCGGCGGGGACTTCTTAGCTGGTTTTGCTTTGGTTTTAGTCTTGTCCAGTTCGCTTTGGAGTCTTTCGGCTTCCTGTTTGTGTCTTTCGGCTTCCTCTCTCAGTTTGGCATCGTTTGAGGGTTCCTGGGTTTCCTTGGCTTTACAGCAGGGGAGCTTATCCTTTACCTCATCGTAGCCAAGATATGCGGCCATCAATCCGCCGAGTAGCAGGATAAGGGGAATCGCGCCCAGGATGATTTTGAGAACGGCATGATGACAGATAATGATGCCCAGAATGCCGAGGAACGCCGCAGCAAGGCCACCCACAAAAACCTTCATGTCCTTCCTCCTTCGAATGATTCGCGGTTAGGTATAAAAACCTGAATAATGTGTAAACTTGATCACCGACAGTTCCCGAAGAGTCTTTCGGAATCAGATTCCACCCGAAAAAGCTCTTGGAACACGCAGAGCCTGTAAATGATACATATCCTAATCAAAACACGCAAGTGGGAATGCCTAATGGTTCATGGCACGAGCTACCGCATGTGTTCGAAAAACATTGTATTCATGTACTAACATACTAAAATAAATGGTGCTCTGAACTTTGACGCTTTTCATTTACTTTATGCAAAAGGATTATCAATGCTAAAAAAACTCATCGAGATCGCATCAGAAATTGTTCAGACCCAGGTATCCTTAACGTCTATGTCGGCCGCCGATATCGCTGCTTCTCTTCGGCAGGTTTTCGGCACGCTCCAAGAATTGGAAAAAGCTGAGACGGCTGGAACCAAGTTAGCTCCGACCACCGAAGTAGCTGGAGAAGCACCAACAGAACAGAAACCCGTACTCAGCCCGGCAAATTCTATTCAAAACGACAAAGTGATCTGTCTCGAATGCGGAAAAGAGATGAGACAGCTCACGTCGAAGCATCTCGTTTCCCATGAGATGAGCCAGAAAGAGTACAGGAAGAAATACGGTTTCACAATGGCGACTCCGCTGGCGGCAAAATCATTGACCAAAGCGAGAAGCAAAGCGGCGAAGAAGAGAGGATTGCCAGAGAAGCTGAAGCAAGCGATTGAGGCAAGAAGGCAGAAGAAAGCCAAAGAGTCCAAAAAAGCGGCAACTGAGAAAGTGACCGCCAGCAAACCCAAGCGGACGAGACTTCGGAAGAAGAAGGCATGATTTTATTGTAATCCGTTGAGTGTGATCGGAAATCTCCGCCTGTAATGATGATTAAGTTGATGCGGTATTCAGGGTGAAAGAAGTCCTGAAAGTTACGAAAAACAGCCATAACTATCGGCTGCACTGGATCGCCGATAGAGCCAGCTATAGGTGAGCCTCCGTGTTAGGCTGCTTTGGAGGTCAAAGATGCAGAAAATCCTCTACATCGACATGGACGGTGTACTCGTGGACTCCCGGTCCGCCATCGCGCAGGTACAGACCAACGTGCTGCGAGAGTTCGACGGCAGGCTTGATGAGGTTCCTGGGATCTTCGCATTGATGGACCCTGTTCCCCATGCTATCGAATCATTCAACGAGCTTGCGGCGAAATTTGATACCTACGTGTTGTCCACGTCGCCATGGGAGAATCCATCCGCGTGGTCCGACAAGCTACTCTGGGTAAAGCGTCATCTTGGCAAGGCAGCATACAAACGCCTAATCCTTACGCACCATAAGAACTTGAACTTAGGTGACTTCTTGGTGGACGATCGCACGACCCGTGGAGCAGATCGATTTCAAGGCGAACTTATCCTTTTCGGTTCAAAGCAGTTTCCGGATTGGCCGTCTGTAGTGAGCTATCTTCGTGATAGAGCAACCTAATCGGGTAAACTCGAAGATTTTCTCCCGATGTAAATCCCATCTCGATGATGCCGATATTCTGATCGCTTTGCTCGACGGTTCTCAGGTGGATAACGGGACTGCATGGGAGATCGGGTAATTCCCGTCCCATGGATAAACCAGAAGTTTCACAAAATGGCGGTATTCGGATATCTTGAAAGTCACACCCGCCCTATGGCCTTTTAAGAACCCTACCGATCAGGACCACTTTTTCCCAAGCTCCTCCAGGCCGGCCTTCCGGAGATCCTCCGGCATCATCACAATTCGGAATTCAACGTCTGCATCGAAGGCAAGACGCCATGGCTCGGCAAAGAACGGGACCTTGGAAGGATCAGCCATATCAATGATCAGGATTGCTACTCGGAGGCCGTTCTGCTCTGTAAAATAGACTGCCTCAGGTTTGATGTCCTCCAGAATGCGGCCCAATTTTTGGCCCACGCTACCGTCTTTGATTGCTTCGTTGAACTGCTCAGTGGGGAATATTACATTTAAAAGCATTCGCATGATAACCTCCAAATATTGAGAAAAATAGCGATCAAACTTATCCCAAGATACTATTGGGGCCAATCGATTTCAACGTCAAAAAATCACCCGAACAGAAGATTATTGGCATCCGGACTGATTTCAGGCGAGCGGGGGAGAGTGAAGGCGCCATAGTGAATGCGATGATTGAGGGTTCGTGTGATCGGGTTGTGAGGTCGAGGGAGGAGCTTTTGGGAGCGGTTTGTAAGTTTTTCTAATATGTCTCTACGTCAGCCGGAAGAGAGGATTGATCCTTATTTCCTCGATGCATTCGTCCAATGTAAGATCCGGAAAGATTTCCCACCACTGGCCGGTATGCCGCATGTATGCCATGTTGAATTTATCATCTCCGGCATATTCAAGCCTTACAAACCTGATTTCGAAATACTCTGAAATCGCATTGGGGTGTGGTGAACGCCATGTTGAGCAAAAATAAAAGTACCGCTGATACCATTTCGTGAAGATATCGACCACGTAGTTCCACTGGTAGTCTTTCGGTGGATCTTTGATGAAGGTGGGCTTGAGGAAGGATTCCACGAAGTCATCGGCCTTGGTTTTGACTGCCGGTTTCAGGTATTCAGGGACTTTTGGTTTTGCCGGCTTCGGCGGTACATACATCCAACGTTTTTTTGTCGCCATTTTCGGTCCTTCCCTGATTGCCTGATTGGCAGGAATTTGCCTACTTAGATCGGTTTGATTTCTCTTCGGGCGAGAGGGGCTTGGAATGCTTGATCCACACTGTTTTATCCATCCGGTTTGAAAAGTAAGGCCCGGCTCATCACCGAGCCTTTGGGGAAAGTGATCCCAGTTTCGACTTCAAAAGCGAAATCAGCTGCTCAACCTCTGCAATCCGGTCCTTCGTCTCCTTGATTTTCTGTTTGGCTAGCGCTGGATTTTTAAGCCATTCATAGAGACTTTCTTTTCCAACAAGCCGATACAAAAGCGGATACACAATTTCGCATCCACCCTTTTTGCTGACTTCGAGGGCCAGATGGATTGATTCCAGGTCCAGCCGGTAACTTCGTTTGATCTTTTTAAGCAATTTCAATTGAACTTGCACTTCTTCTTGACTGAGCGATTTTAAACACTCCCGGAGGACCCGGCTGACTGGTTCCAGTTCCCATTTAACGGGTTCATCACTGGGGCTTTTTGAGTTCATAATTCTGTATCCCTCAGTCACCCTCCCCATTCATTCTCGCCCGCAAAACGCCAGAGCACTTATATGTCGCCACCTTCCTTGGTGGCAGTGTGATCGGCTTCCCAGTTTGGGGATTCCTGCCCTTACGCGCCTGCCTTTCTTGCACTGAAAATTTCCCGAATCCGCTGACGAGAACCTCTTCGCCGTTTTGCAGGGACTGTTTAATCAGCTCGAAAAGGGTCTCGATGATCCGGGCTGACTGAGTCTTTGTGAAAATGTTCTTGGCGAAAAGTGCTTCTACGATATGGGCTTTTGTGAGGGTCATGGAATATTCCTTTTTATCAGGTGCTTAATCGGCCGGAGGATACCTTACCCGGTTTACAGTTAGAGGGCAAGTTCCACAATTTAAAACTATTTTCAGGCGACACTCCCTCCAAAAAAGCAAAAAAAATGTTTGACACGGGAAAAACATTCACCTAATATTCACCTTACTACCAAAGAGGCACAAATCGCATCCTCTTTTAAACAAAGCGGGCAAGGGTAAACTGGCTGAAAACATAACTTTCGAGCACAATCAGAGAAGTCTTGGGGGGAAAGATGGGCGTTGACCTTTACACATTGAGAAAAAGGGCTGTGATGGTACTTGCACCAAATGGGATTCGGGAAACCATCTACTTTCTCCAACTTGCCGTTGAACACGCTCTCTGGCAGGATTCTCAAGGGATGGTAGACGCTGCTGTCAAATACGCCCACACGGAATGGGAGGAACATAGCCGGTTTCCCAAGTTTGTCGTCCAGGTTGGGAGTGACGGCCTTCCGCAGTCCGGATCTCCGATCTTCAAGTGGCCATTTTTCAAACGGCCATACTGCTTTGATCATGAACTCCCTGCTCCTTTCGGTTATCTCGGTGAGAAGGAAATTTGGGGGTATCTCTTCCGAACTGTCAGAGAACAAGCTTGCATCAATATTGTTGAGACGGCACGGCGCATTGATGAAGGCTCAACAGAAGTCTATAAGGACTTCTGGCATGGAGAGATGTTTGAGTCCGGCGAAGAGTTTCTCAGGTTCCAAGGCCGGTTCATGCAATCCGATGATTGGAATAGAAGATCCAATGAGAACGGCTCTGATGTAGTGTCTCAGAGGATTTCAAAGATTCTTAGCCTGATTAGGTTCATCGAGGAAAAAGGTCAGAGAGCCTCGCCGGCGGATCTACATTTCCTGGGGTCCTTGAAGGAGAAAGCAGTTCAGTTCGGGTACTCGTTCTAACTTATCCGACAGGAGGATATTCTATGGGACTCACCCAGGCACAGGAACGGGTATATCGGTTTGTGCGAGCCTATATCGATCAGCATGGCTATGCGCCATCCTATGAAGAGATCCGAAGCAATCTAGGATTCCAATCCTTGAACGCCGTCTTCAAGCATCTCAAGCAGATAGAGGAGAGAGGTTATCTCAGGATTCCGTGGAAAAACAAGAAGCGCGCCCTGGAACTGGTCCCGCTTCATACCGGAAGTGGATACATTCCATTTCTCGGGGCGGTGGCAGCCGGGGTTCCCATTGAGGCCGTTGAGGTGCCTGAATCCATTGAAGTACCGGAGGATTTCCTTGGGAATGGAGGTAATTTTGCTCTGCGAGTCAAAGGGGATTCCATGATTGACGAAGGAATCCGGGATGGAGACATCCTGATCATTACCAAGCAGCCTCATGCGGAAAACGGGCAAACTGTGGTAGCCCTTGTGAATGGGGAGTCAACGGTCAAAAAGTTCTATCACTACGGAGAGCAGATAGAACTTCGCCCTGCAAATGAAAGCATGAAGCCTATCCGGGTAGCTGCCGATGAGGTGGAGGTTGTGGGGGTGGCGATGGGGCTTTTAAGAAACTACCGTCAAAGATCACGGTCTATAAAGTAAGCGTTCGGCGAACCCAACCTTGTAAGTCAAATTGGGACCTGCCATGATCTTCTGCAGAACACAATCAGGAGATATCATATGACAAGAAACCTCAAGCAGAGCCGACACACGTAGATTTTGGAAAAAATGCATCGAGCAGTGGAATGCTACCGGGCTGTCCCAGGTGGATTGCGGACAAGGTTGGAGTCAACGAATGAAATCCATGAGCCGCTTCCCTGCAAATCTCCCCGGGAGACTTGCTCAATGAATGCCCAAATTGTCGAGCAGGGAAATGTGGAAGTAAGAAAATAATGTTGGATCGATCAGGATGTTGAAAATCTGCCAAAATGTGGAAAATTCAAATCGAGTCATTTCCGCAACTTAGGTACTGGTGAGGAGTTCGTGAAGCTCGGGGAACATGACTCTTAATCAGGAGGTTCGGGGTTCGAGACCCTGGCGGCCCATCCATAAAATCAAGGGGTTACAGGTTTTGCCTGTGACCCTTTTTATCGGAGTGCCACTCGGCAGGAAATCGGCACTAAAGAGCGGCCCGGCATAACTTCGCTTCGTGTAAATCCTGCAAATTGTCCCTATTCCGGAAGACACCCCCACACCTCGCCAAGCGTTGTGCGTTGAGCTGCATTTCGAAACCTGACAAAACGACGCCTGTCCGCACCTTGTCATACCAGGCTGCATTCGAGATGGTGCTCGATGCCTCAAAATCCCCCCTGCCCCCCTTTAGAAAAGGGGGGTGTAGTTTGGGCTGCCGCCCCCTTTAGAAAAGGGGGGTGTAGTTTGGGCGCACCGGTATAGTTCCCCCCCCTTAAAGGGGGCAGGAGGGTTTTGAACGCAATTTTCCATGATGCTCGCGTCACCCGCGAAGCATGAAAATTAGGACTATTTTCCAGGTATCTCGGTATCAGTCATCATGCCTCTCTGCTTGTTCACCCCGCCTTACCCGATGGACCTTCTAACAGGGTTCACAGTATTTCACACATTAATAGCGCAGAGCATGTCCCGGAACTCAACTTTTCGCAAGAACGCTACGCCCGCTAGTGTTGCGTTTCTCAAGTTACTCGATATTTCAAAAACTCTCTGGATTCCGGCTCAAAAGCACTGCCGGAATGACGGAGTGTGGCGACTCATAGTACTCAAAGATAGATGAATTTGTGAAACGCTACACCAGGTCAGCAGAATGGATACGACAAGGTAAATGATTATCTTATACTAAGTTGCGTTCATGTTTATACTAACGATCCACGGGAATCCGGTAAGACCCGCCACGGTCTTCGGATCGGCTTCTAGGGCTGCTAAGGCTTTTTCCAGTTGATTTTCTACCCCCGCTATGCTGTTGAACACCTCGTTTCGAAACCAATTTTCACGGATGTTCTCCCATATGTGCTCCACTGGATTGAGCTCCGGACTGTAAGGTGGAAGAAAGACCAGCGCCATGTTTTTGGGAACGCTTAATTCCTTAGCCCTGTGCCATCCTGCACCGTCCATTACCATGAGGATGAATTCATCCGGATGCCGGTCGCTTACTTCCCTCAAGAAGATAGACATGGCTCGTTCGCTGACCTCAGGCAAGATCAGTGAATCCATGGCTCCGTCATGGGGAGATACAGCCACGTATGCGTAGGTGTACTCCCGCACAATCTGGCTTGGCACGCAGGGCCGAACTCCCCGAGGCGCCCAGCAGCGCCGAAGCATGCTGATTCTTCCAAAGCGACCTTCGTCTTGAAGCATTAATCGAAGGCGTACTCTTGCTGCAGTAAGGGCCTTGGCGCATCTAATCACTGTTTTCGGGAGTTTTTTTAAAGCCCTTCTGGGCCTCTGGGTTGCTGTTTGGATGCCGGGGCCTTGGAATGATTGTTCGCCAATCATGCCGGTCCAACATCCGGTAGATGGTGGTCTTGGCCACCTTATGGCCTGCCAGCGCCTCAAATGCCCGCTTGATCTCGCTCACAACCAAAATCCCGCCATGTGATGCTTGCTCAAGATACTTTGAAAGGAATTGGCGTTCTTGCTCAATAGTCATGTAGCCGTAGCGCCGGCCGCCCCAGTTGCGATCTTGCGATTTTAATGCCCCGAATTTCTTACGCAATCCCACCACAGTTACACGTGAGCGACCAATGATCTTCCCCGTAACGCGGTCGGGGACACTGAGAAGGCTTGGAATGAGTACGGCTTGAGCCATTCTCAGTTCATCGGATGTCCTGGCCTTTTGTGCGGCTTCTATCGCCGACTCAAGCACCTCGCTTGACACTTTGGTTTTCTTCGGCATGGCACCCCCCTCTTGGATTGGAGGGTTCCATTATATATCAGTTTAATCTTGAACGCAACTTAGTATTAGGCGTTAAGATAAAACGCTGAGCGTTTCGCAGAGCCGGACACTCCGACATGCAAATGCAGGGACGCGGTGACCCGATGCCAAAACCCTCTTTGCGCCTGTGTTCACCACACCACGTGAGACGCTCCGCTTTACAAGTTCCGAAATTCGTGAAAGGAGTCTTTTCCAATGAATGCTACAAAACTCGGCTTTTTCGCCCTGATTTTTTTATTTAGCGCAACAATCCTGGTTCCGGTGCTCTTAACCGATATTGCTTCGGCGGACTGCGGCGCTTATGTCAGTGACTACAACGGTTGTGGCCAATGCGCTTATGTCGGTGACCTGCTCCGCTGCGACGGCTGCGCCGCCGGCGATTACGACCGCAGCGCCGTCCGTGACTGCGACCATTGCGCTGGTGAGTACCGTTGCAACCTCTACGGCTGCGGTTGGATCCGCTGATTGGAACCAGCGCGACCCCGGTTTGTTTATGGGAGCATGCGCCATCAGGTGAGCCGGTATCTCTTCTTGCCGCTGACCAGGTTTTGCTTGTCCGGAGGGCAGGACGGCAAACCCAAAAAGCTCCAGAACTCAATGATGGAGAAAATGGGTGAGTTTCCGGATTCCTTTTCGGACCGCAATTTCGTTGATGACGACAAGCTTGCCGAGCTGGTGGACCAGGCCCGAGATGTCGTAAATGGACTTTCGACCGACGAATTGAGGCAGGATGCAAATTTGAGGAAATAGTTTGCTGATGAAATAAACCATCTGAGAATTTCGGTCGATGGGGCTTTGGAGGATTTGCCGAGGAGGAAGATCAGGTTGGCAGCTTGAAACAGTGAGGCTTGGAATGGGCCATTTTCCAGCTTTAAGCCTTTATTTCTTTGCGGCTATTCTTGGAGGACACTGGAGTTGAACCCGTTTATCTTCATTAACCGTGCAATCTATGGTGGAAAATTGCACAGTTGCGACGGTTATTTGTGAGCCGTGGCCAGAGAATGGCTTATAATTCACGCTTCACGCGTATGGCCGATGCCTTTTTGCCAAAAAGACGATAGGGAGCTACAGAGGCTGCGCCGGCCGGCAAACCGAAGCGGGCGGGAGTTCGGAATAAAGAGGCGTAATTCCGGCTGAAATTCAAAAACAAGTTTTTACCCTATAGCGGTTTCATAGCTGATCCCTGCTGCTCAAGCATGCTGTGATTCAATCCCAAACATCCTTTTTCTGTAGCCCTTTCAGGGTATTATGATTTGTGGGGTCCGTTTCTCCCCAGGGTGGCGTTCCTGACCCTGGGCTAATCTATACAGCCCCTTCAGGGCACGGAAAAGCCAGACCATAGGTACTCCTTTACCGGATGGCCCGGAAATGGTACAGTTTTATGCGCTTTAAGGCTGTTCAGTGAATCCTCTAAATCAGGGAAAGTTTCAAAATTTGGTAAGTATCCATGGCGATGCTCCAATTTTATATTTTGTCAAGGATCTGTACAGTTCAATCTGATGCCGATGCGCCGTCAGAACACGTAAATGGAGGGGTTTATGGATAAGATAGCGGTGTATCCGGGTACGTTCGATCCGATTACCAACGGCCATCTGGATCTGCTGGATCGAGGCTTGACGATTTTTGACCGCATCATAATAGCCATCGCTGCCAATCCTGCTCAAAAGCCTCTCTTCACTCTTGAAGAAAGGCTTGAAATGATCAAGTTATCCCTGAAAGACCACCCCCAGCGGCATCGATTGGCCGTAGACACATTTCAGGGACTACTGGTCGACTATGCGCGCAAGGTCAAATCCCATGCAATCCTTCGAGGGCTACGAGCGATCAGTGATTTCGAATATGAATTTCAGATGGCTCTGATGAATCGAAAACTGAACCACGAAATCGAAACGCTCTATTTTATGACGGGAATGCACTGGATATATATCAGCTCCGGAATCATCAAGGAAGTTGTAGCATCAGGCGGGTGCGTAACGGGTCTGGTTCCGGAACCTGTCGAAAGGATTCTTGCCGAGCGTCTAGGCGCCCCAGCGGGGAAATCGTAATGATTTATAGACCTTGAGCATTCTAAAAGCTTCTTCGGATGGAATCCGACCAGAAAATGCGGTTCGGACGTAGAGCACACAACTTTATGCATTATTCAGGCTTAGAAGAGCGATCAAAGCAAGAGGGAGTAGAATTATGACGATAAATCCGGACCTTATTTCTCCATGTGGTCTTTATTGCGGAGCCTGTGCCATATATATCGCACACCGTGATGATAATCACAAATTCAAGGAGATCCTGGTGAATCTTTTCAAGGGAGAAGTTCCCGGCAAGGGTAAGCTCCCCGGCAGTGAAAACCTTTGCGTAGAAGACATGCAATGCCGTGGCTGTCTGTCTGAGGAACCGTTTATGTATTGCCGGCAGTGTGAGATCAAGGACTGCACAAGAGAAAAAGGTTACAGCGGATGTCATCAATGCGATGAATTTCCTTGTCAGCATATTGAAAATTTTCCCATGACTGTAGGCAAAAAGGTTATTTTGCGGGCCATTCCCTATTGGCGTGAGGTTGGTACTGAAAAATGGATTCAAGATGAAGAAGCCCGCTATACCTGTCCTGAATGCGGCAATAAGGTTTTCCGGGGCGCCGTAAAATGTAATCAGTGCAAAGTGAAGTTGGATTTGGACTAGTACATTGTCAATAAAATTATTACATGTTGCAAGGAATCGTCACCCCGGCGAAGGCCGGGGTCCAGTGCTGTTAACCAACTGAAAAGACGCTGGATTCCGGCCTGCGCCGGAATGACGGATTGTAGGTCATTACCTATAGGAACTTAGCACTACTACGTTAAGTCATCACGCAAACCTTTACACATAGCTGTAGGGTGGGTACGGTTTCATCGTGCCCACCATTTCGCGGTGGGCAACACTTGGCGTTTGCCCACCCTGCGGTACTTGACGAAGTAGTGTTAGTTGACAATGCACTAGTAATGTGACGGTTTTCGGGTGTAGCTCTACCAATCCTCCCCCTTTAAAGAAGGGTGGATTCAGCCTGGACCCTCAGCGGCATTCACTTGTTGCCCATCTGAATTAAACCCGGACCAGAAGGTCTTTGAGTTTCCTGATCGATAATCGGCAACTTTTACATGGAAAAATGCGATGCTAAAGATTTCCTTCAAAACTTGGGAGCAGGTTGTCGAATTTCACAGCCCGATCAAGAATGGAGAGTTGGACAGGCAGAAGATAGAGGTCCGGCTGGACCCGCTTACCGAGCATCAGAGCGTACTAAATGACGCACTGAAAGGTAAGGTTTCGACCCTTTTCCCGGAAACAGATTATGCATACCTTCACCAGAGGATCGACGACACGAAGGAACTGTGCTTCATGTGTGACGGGAAGTGGCGGAAGTTTTCACCCCGCTACCCTGAAAGCCTCATCCCGGAGGGACGGCTCACAAAAGGGGAAATTGTTTTATTTCCCAACCTCTTTCCTCTTGCGCCCTATCACGCTGTTGTCATGGTGGGACAAAAACATGGGCGCTCCCTGGACGACTTTCCCTCCTCGCTTCTCTTTGACGCTTTCTCGGTATCCCTGGAGTTCATCAGGAGGTGTTTCGAATCTGATCCCGATGCCCAATTCTTTACCATCAATGCCAACTTCATGCCTCCTGCCGGAAGCAGTATCATGCATCCTCACTTTCAGATAATCGGATCACCGTTTCCCATGACTCACCACCGGCTGTTGCTCGAAAGGAGCCTTGCTTACCACAGGGATACCGGCTCATGCTACTGGCTCGATCTCGTTGAGACGGAAAGGGAATCCGGACAGCGATGGCTTGGAGAAATTGCCTCAAGCCGGTGGTTTACCGCGTTCTCTCCAATAGGTTCAAACGAGGTAAATGCGGTATGGCCGCATGCTTCCCATTTCCTGGAATGGGGCGACGAGGACATTCAGACGATGGCCGAAGGGGTCCGTCGAGTTTTGCTCACCTACCATGACCTGAAGTTCTCTACTTATAATTTCTCCTGCTTCAGCGGGCCTCTCGGGAAGGCCGCTCCCGAATTTCGCTGCTTTCTGCGTTTGATCAATCGTCAAAACATGCATCTCCATTACCGGACAGACGATTTTTATCTTCAGAAGCTGCTTAAGAACGAGATCGTTGTTTACCCGCCCGAACACCTGGCGTCGCTAATTAGAAAAACCGCAGCCGGACCTGGGGGATGGACGGCGGCAGGGCGTTAGCGTCAATTTAGCTGTTGATCGACTCGACTTTCTCAAAAGTGTTGAAAGGAATCGAAATGGATATTGAACCCAAGGGAGCTATTTTACAGCGAGACAAAGAAACCTACGCAATCGTTCCGCGTATACCTGTTGGACTTCTCACGCCGGAAAATTTGGACAAACTCTCTCTCGTTATCAAAAAGTACAGGATACCAGTCGTTAAAATAGTCTCCGGCCAGAGAATAGCCTTGGTTGGGATAAAGGGCGAAGATGTGGAGGAGATCTGGAGAGAGCTTGCGATGGAGCCGGGGAAAGCCACCGGACTTTGCGTCCATTATGTGCAGGCTTGTCCCGGTACGGCTGTTTGCAAACTGGGAGTTCAGGACTCGCTCGGACTTGGTCTTGAGTTGGAAAAGCTTTTTATCGGCATGGACCTGCCCGCCAAAGTGAAGATCGGTGTCTCCGGATGCTCTATGACCTGCGGAGAAAGCTTCGTCCGGGACATCGGGGTACAGGGGAAAAAGAATGGATGGACTTTGATTTTTGGTGGCAACTCGGGAGGCCACCCAAGAATCGGAGACGTTTTGGCCGAGGATTTGACAACTGACCAAGTTCTGGAACTCGCAAAGAAATCTCTGGAATATTACCAGGCAAATGGGAAAAAACGAGAAAGGACCGCCCGCTTTATCGAAAGGACCGGGATCGAAGCAATGAAAACGGCGCTCGGCCTTCCTGCATGAAAGTTGGTCAGTGAAATAAAAGATGACGTGAGCAGGCTTGCATTCCTTGAATGCGTGCTGGCTGAGACAATATTGGAAGGCCGGCTCAGCTCACCTGCTATGGCTGCACGAGGGGATTTCCCTTAATTTATAAGATTCCAGCGGAGCAACTGACACCGGAGGCCCCTGACTCAGGTTTTTTCGACGCTGCAATCGGGCTGATCTTTCTTATACTCTTCGGAGATAGCCTCAAAAGAGGCCTTGTCCTCAGAATCAATAAATTTTCCCATGAGTCCCACTAACTCTTCTCTTATGGCTTTGAATCTTTCCTGCAGTTTTGGGTCAAGATACTTCCATTCACTGAAATGGCTTGTTTCCCCGTCGTTCCGGCCCAAACAGACGAATTTCCCTTGAAGAATCTCAAGCTCATAACCTCTTATTTTCAGCAACATTTTCCCACCTCCTCGAAGAAAAAAACAACTGAGCCTATCCTTCTTTAGAGAGTGCGGTCAATCCGGCGTTCAATGATTCACAATTAATTGTTCACGACCTGCTAAAAGGCGAATGCACTCTACTGTGGTTGAGTTAGCTATCTTGCATCCCTTATAGTCGCCCTCTCTCTCACTGCAGCCCGTTTTGAGGGGCAATAATCAGTTCGCATTTGGGAATATCGATTTTTTCCCCCAGAAAAAAAGTCCGGTGCCCGCTTTGATGACTCGATTGAACGCCCGAATCCGCCGATGCGAAAGTGGAGCCGTAAGGATTCCAATACATCGCCTTTTCTCCCATGGGCTTTGGTGAGAGTCATTGGTTGCTCCTCAAAAATGAGCATCGAAACCTATGGGATCTGATAAATTTAGTGCGCAAATGGGGGCGAGGGAAGATATACTGCTTCAATGGGTATTCAGAGACAAGAGGAGCAGACATAGGTGAATATGATCATAGACTTTCATGTCCATCTGGCCCTCTATAAGATTATGACCTCAGCCTGGGAGGATCTTCTCCAAAAAACCTGGGGAGACCGACTGGACTGGATGGTCAAAACCTATTCATCTCCGGAAGCGTTCCTAGGCCTGATGGATGAAGCCGGAATCGATTACGCAGTGATTCTTGCCGAACTGGCTCCGATTACTACCGGGATAGCGGATAATGAATGCGTTACGGAATTTTGTTCCAAAAGTGGGCGGCTGATCCCATTTGCCAGCATAAATCCCTACACTTGCACACGTCCCGCAGAGGAACTTCAAAATCTGGTACAAAACTATGGTTTTCGGGGACTGAAGCTCTATCCCACTTACCAGCACTATTACCCCAATGATGCCATGATGTATCCGCTATATTCAAAGGCGCAGGAACTGGGCATCCCTATATCTTTCCATATCGGCTCATCGGTATTTGCCGGGGCAAGGTTAAAGTACGGCGATCCTATATATTTGGATGATGTTGCCGTTGATTTTCCAGATCTGGTCTTGCTCCAATGTCACAGCGGCCGTCCATTCTGGTATCAGAAGGCATTTTCCTTAGCGCGGCTCCACAAAAACATATATATGGAGATCTCCGGTCTCCCTCCCAAGAAGCTTTTAGATTATTTCCCGGAACTCGAACGAATTTCCCATAAGGTGATCTACGGATCGGATTGGCCGGGAGTGCCTAATATCAAAGAAAACATTCAGGCCATAAGGAATCTTCAGATTAGTGAAGATTCAGTGCGGAAGATCCTGGGAGAAAATGCGGCCGGCCTTTTGGGCATTTCCGATTCAGAGGAGGCAATGTAGTTTCGCTGAGGATTTCAACCTCTCGGCCTGGTGATAGACTCTTCGGAATGTATATGAATGTATCCGGAATCCTTCGATGCGTGGGCAAGGCGGGAAAACTTAGGGGCCTCAGCGGGACCGGCGTTTCATTCAAGCAGTTTGTTGGCTATGGCCGGCAGACCGGCATCTATGTCTTACGGCGTTCTTCCTTGAGCTTCCTTTCCCAGTAGCACGAAATCCCCAGGCCTTCCAGCCCTGTCTCGAAACAGCGGTTGCATGAGATGCACCTGGCATTGGCGGTATCTGCACCCTTCCACCGTTTGATAAGATGTGGTTCGCGGATAAACGGGCGGGCCATGGAAATGTAATCTGCCTGTCTCTCCTTCAGAATCCTGTCTATTATGGGCACTGACCGTATGCCCCCAACAATTATGACGGGAACATTAACCCTTTCCTTAATGTACCGGGCAAAGTCCGCCAGGTAGGCTTCATCCTGTTCTTTAACAATCATACGCTTCGCGCAATGTTTATCCACATTCGAAATCGAGCAGCAGGCGCTTACCTGGATCGCATCTATTCCGTCATTGGCCAGACGTCGAGCAATTTCTGCCGATTCAGGAACCTCGAGACCATCTCCGACA
Source organism: uncultured delta proteobacterium (assembly GCA_963757915.1). Classification (GTDB taxonomy): domain Bacteria; phylum Desulfobacterota; class Syntrophobacteria; order Syntrophobacterales; family Syntrophobacteraceae; genus SbD1. The sequence continues at coordinate 16,278 of CAVWTD010000001.1, forward strand.
AAGTCCTGTGCACTGAGCTTGAACATGACTGGAAAATCTTTCCCTACCTCTCCTCTGATTGCTTCGAGGATCTCGCCAACCAGGCGATACCGATTCTGAAGACTGCCGCCATACATGTCGCCGCGCCTATTCCATGCAGGAGAGAGGAACTGGTTGATACCAAACCCGTGAGCGCCATGGATCTGAATACCGTCGAAGCCGGACCTGCGAGAGCGGGACGCTGCAGCAGCATGGGCGTCCACAAGTCGGGCAATATCTTCTCGGGTCATCTCCTTTGGGACTTTGTCTTCCGCAGAATACGGAACGGCAGAAGCACCCCATAATTCATCGCCTTCACTGAAAAAAAGCTTGGGGTTGGCCCTTGCTAAACAGTGGACGAGTTGAGCAGCGATCTTGCCACCTTCTTTGTGCACCGTGTCGACGAGTTTTTTTAGCCCTTCAGCCTGAGTGTCGTCGTAATTACCCAACATGTAAGGTAGTCCCTGACCATTGGTCATGACATACTGGTAACCGGTCAAAATGAGCCCAATGTCTCCCTTGGCAAGGTCACCATAAAACTCCAGGGCACGGCCGGTCACATAGCCTTTCCGGTCTCCCACGCCGCTCCATGTGGAGGACCTGATGGCACGGTTAGAGAGTTCCAAGGATCTGATCCAGGTTTTTTCGAACAGAAGTTGGTTATCGGCCCTCGCGAGTCCGGATCCAACAGTGACTGCCACCGTTGCCGCGAGCCCGGTTTTCAGAAATTTTCGACGCGAGAGTGTATCGACCATAAATCTATGTCCCCTCCGGCAGTTCCATTTTGCGGGATTTACTCAAAATCAATAGTATAATTGATGCCTGTCAAACCAGCAGGAAAGCAGCATAATGGCAAGTTGAGCGAACTTCAAGGACAGACCGGGAGGATAACCTACACAAACGACGAAAATGGCTTCACCATTGCAGCGGTAAAGGTTTCAGGCCGGCATGACTTTGTATTTTCAACTGCGTAACCGATCAAGCAGGGACGTGACATGGTAGAAGTAGAATCCAAGATGACTAGGGTACCCTTCTTTCACGCCATTCCGCTCGCGGTTAGCTCAGTCCCACCGAGCTGGAAAGAAAGGCTATCGGGATGGAAATGGAAAAAGCCGTGAGTTTTTATCTTCTTCTCCAGTAAAATGGAGAACGTTCGCAATGCCAGCCGATACTCCAAGCAGACCAACCCACGGTTATATCTCCCCAAGAAGCGCGACCTACTCCGGTTCAAATATTGAGCTCAGCGCACCAGGCGGCGCACCGCGCAGCGATTGCCAAATCTTACGGACGACCGGCGAACCGCTAAAGAATCGATCAATCGCCTCGTTGCTCACCAATAGCAGCGCGACAATCATCAGTGCAAATGGTGCTGTTTGAAAGATCTGTGTTGGAACATCCCGGAACCATCCCTGCGCAAAGCTTCCCATGGACTGCAAAGCACCAAAAATATATGCGCCAATCGCACCGCGAATCGGATGCCAGCCGCCGAAAATCACGATGGACAATGCGATCCACCCCAGGCCTGATGTTGCGTGGTAACTCCAACCCAGTTTGACGAACAATGAGTAGGACGCCCCGGCAAAGCCGACCAGCGCGCCGCCGACAATCGTGTAAATATATCGTTGCAGGTTCACGTTCATGCCGCGCGCGAACGCCGCCGCCGGCCGCTCGCCGATAGCTTGCAGTTTCAATCCCGGCCGTGTCTTGTAAATCCACCACCACGAAGCGAAAATCACAACAAAACTGAGATAGACGACCATGTTCTGATCGAAAAACAGCTGACCGATGACCGGAATTTCTTTCAATATTGGAATTGGCAAACCTGGGACTGCCGGACCCTGTATCCGCACAAACGGATTGCCAAAGAAAGTACTGAGGTCAGCGCACAGAATCGTTAACACGAAACCAACCGCAATTTGGTCAAGCTTTAACACTATGCTGGAAAACGCAATAAGCGCAGCCACCAAGGCGCCCACAAGCATCGCGCCGAGAAACGCAAGAAACAGACTACCAGTCACAAATGCAACCGCAAAACCAACCATCGCCGCAAGCAGGATAGTGCCATCAAGCGAGAGGTTCGTAACGCCGGCCTTTTCCGTCAGTATCTCGCCGATCACGGCAAAAACTAACGGCGAACTGGATGCGAGTATCAATGCCAATGTACGAAGTAAAATAGTGGTATCCAAACCATTATCCTATTCTTCCACCGATCTCGGGCATGTTGCGCATCGCCGATTCAATTCACGCTTCGACCGGGACGCCCTAACCGCGTGCGCACTCCCAAACTCAAAACGAACATCAGTACTATGATTCCTTGCAGTACACCACCCAATGACGAATCCAGGTTCAAATCGAGGGGCAAGGAAACACTTCCTTTTGAGACCGCCGAAAAGAAGAATGCAACGAACGGTACACCCGTGGCTCGAAAGCCGGAAAGCAAAACAACCAGGATAGCGAGATAGCCATAGCCACCGGAAACTGAAGGAATCAATCGGTGCCACACTCCAATCGTCTGAACCGTGCCTGCCATCCCGGCAAACACACCGCACAATGCAAATGCGCCGAGCAGGTGCGTGTTGGTTGGAATGCCGAGCCAGAACGCCGAGCGAATATTTTTGCCTATGGCTCTAAGCTTTAGCCCCCACAATGTAGCACTTAACGCAAGGTAAACCAGTACCAGCGAAACAATGGTCACAATGATTTCGATGGGACCGACGGAAAGACCACCGAGAAAAGTTGGAAGCCATGTCTCTGAACGAAACAACCCCGTCCCGCTCGTCGATGCAATGCCTTCTCTTTTCCACGGACCAATGATCAGATAAAGCGCGAAACCGGTCGCGACGAAATTCAGTCCAAGTCCGCCAAAAATCTCATGCACCTTACCGTGCGTTTTCAACACTCCGACCAGAAGCGCCCACAGCGCACCACCGATCATTCCGGCAATAAAAAGGAGCGGAATCAAAATAAGTGACGGCGAGTCGAGCGTTCGCGCAACCCAAGCCGTCACAATCGCACCCACCACAATCTGGCCTTCAACGCCAATGTTCCATAGACCCGCGGTAAACGTGACCATCAAACCGACTGAGCACAGCGTCAATGGGACCCACGTCATAAACACGTTGCCCAACTTGGCAGGATTTCCGAATGCGCCATTCCACATGACTCGGTATGCTTGAAGCGGATCGGCTCCAACCACGACAAGCGCAACAGTTGTCAGAATTAATCCAAGGACAACAGGACCGATGCCCCACGCCAGATTCTCCCATTGATTCCTGCTCATAGCCTTTTGCCCCCGATCAATTCACCGAGTTGCCGTACCGACGTCTCCTTTGCATTCAACGCCTTTGAAACGCGGCCACCGGAGAAAACAAGGATGCGGTCGCAGTACTCGATAAGCTCGTCGAGATCAGCGGAGGCAAGAATAATTGCCGTGCCATGTCTGCGCCGTTCAAGCAATTGATTCCACACCCACCTTGTGGATTCAATATCCAACCCACGTGTCGAATGCTCAAGCAGAACGAGCTTCAAGCCGGGATGCAAGAGCGCAAGCAGCGTGCGTTGCTGGTTGCCGCCGGAGAGCGATTCAACGCGCGTACCTGGTGTGCCGCGTATACTATATTCCTTGATTATTTGCTTTGCGTTTAGTTGCGCCTGATTCCAATCGACAAAAAAATCCTTTGCACGTTTCGCCAAAATAAAATGTTCGGTCAGATTCAAGCCGGGTACAAGCCCTTCTTCCAAGCGTCCCGCCGGTAAATAAGCAACGCCGCGGTCAAGAAATTTTGCGTATGCCTGCCCGTTTATTTTCATGCCGGCAAGCCGAATCTCTCCTGCGACCAGTTGATCAAGACCCGCACACGCACGCAGCAGCAAATGCTGTCCGCTCCCTTCGATGCCGGCCAAGCCAATAACCTCGCCGGAAAAAACCTGCAAATTAATGTCCGGCAGGCGCAAGCGATAATCGGCAACGCACACCTCGCGCAATTCCAGCACCGGCTCGCCCAACTCAACCGCTTCGCGTGCACTCCTCGCCAGAGATTGCCCAAACATCAACTCTACCACCTGATCGGTCTCGAAGGGGCATGCCAGTTCGCCAACAACTCGACCTAGCCGCAGTACCGTCACCCTGGCACACAATTCCAGCGCATCTTCAAGTTTATGGGTCACAAAGATGACAGTCATTCCTTCTTTGACGAACTGGTTGAGCGTCTCAAACAGCTTTCTTTTCTGCGGCAAGGAAATGCCGGTGGTTGGCTCATCAAGAATCAATATCCGGGCACCGACCGAGAGCAGACGCATAATTTCCAGTTGCTGCCGCTCGCCGACGGTCAGTGAACTGACGAGCGCATCCGGATCGACATCGAAACCGAATTGTGCAGCATGTGTTTTCAAATCAGCGAGCGCGCGAGTGCGGTTCTGCAAAAAGCCACCTTCGCGTCCAAGCAAGAAATTATCGATTACGCGCATCGGTGGAAAATCCAGTGGGTACTGGTGTAGCATGCAGATGCCTGCGCGGATTGCTTCCGCCGGCGATTTGAACTCGACCGGTTTAGCATCAAGTAAAATTTCGCCGCTGTCGCGGCGAATGAAGCCCGACAAGATTTTCATCAACGTGGACTTGCCCGCGCCGTTCTCGCCGAGCAATCCATGAATCGTGCCGGAACCCACAGTCAGGTTGATGTCTTTGTTCGCGTGCACAGGGCCAAAGCATTTATGAATTGCCTTGAGATCAAGACGCATTGCTATCCCCAAAACAGATGGGACCGGGTTCCGCCCTACCCGCTGTTTTATTTTGTTGGTGCACTAGCCCCGCTCATGCCTTGCAGCAATTGCGGCAGGTACCAGATTTCTTTATCAGTCGCCACAGCTCCGTCCTTGATGTAGACCGAACCATCCTGCAATGTGATCGGCCCCTTGAACAGGTTGATGCTGCCATCGCCCAAGCCGGTGATAAAATTCTGTAAAGTGGCTTTGTTAGCATCGCTCAACGCTTTGCCAAAGGTAAAGCCTACCGCACCGGTGTCCGGATTGTTGATGTCTTTCCAATCGGGTCCGTCCCAGTCCCACGATGGCTTCCACGTACCGGCGGCGAACGTTTGCACCGTCTTGAGGTAGCGCGGGCCCCAGTTAAAGTACGGCACGCCCAAGCAGACATGGGGTGCCTCGCTGCAGCCATCTTTACAGTCATACGAAATAGCCCAAACCTTTTCACCCTTCTTGGCGCGCTGTCCCGCGACGACGATCGCTTCGGTTGTGTCAATGCCGGAGATGACAATGTCGTTGCCCGCGTTGTAGAAATCGTGCGCAACCTGGGTTGGATCGAGCGTCACACCCGGGATGTTAAACCAAAAACCGATCCACTTGACGTCGAATTTCAGATCGGCAGCGTTCTTCCCGGCATAGTTTGTCCAGCAGTAGTTGGCCCCAAGGTATGCAGAAGCTGCGAGGCGACGGGTTTCATCGTTGATCAATGGACCAAGGTAACCTATCTTGCCCGTTTGCGTGGTCAATGCGGCGGCACAGCCCGCGACCATCTTCATGTATTCCATCTTGCCCATAAAGTTGCCAAGGTTCTTGATATCTTTATAATTCCTGCCATCTTTCCACGCACTATCGCCGGAGGCATTGATGAAAGTCAGTTCCGGATGCTTCCGGGCGGAGGTGATCGTGTCGGTCTGGAAATCATCCGAGGTGGTGATGATCAGCTTGATACCCATGGACGCCATGTCCGTTACGACTTGCTCCAGTGTGGTATCCTTCCGGTCGGCAGGGTTCAGTTTGTCAAGATAGATGAAATCAAAATCGGGCAGCTTGGCTTTGACATAGTTGGCGGCCATATAGTGCGCCTCGCTCCAACCATGATCGTTATAAGGACCGACAAACACGATGCCGAACTTCACCGGCGCGGCGGTTGTCGTTGGCGAGACTGGTGTGGGCTCGGGTGCGGACACCTCAAACTTTACAGCAATGAGCACGATAATCGCGGCGACGAGCAAAACTTTCTTCGACATTTCACTTTTCCTTTTTGAGGTGTCGATTCTTTCCAATACCTCAAAACGATTTCGCGACATCATCTCTTCAAGCAATAATCCGGTGGGTGCAATGGGCCAATTATGGGTCTTCAGGCAAACGGGTACCCGGATAGTTGAAAACTAAAAATGGACATGGCAGGGTCCGTGTTGTTTGACGCCAATCGAACAATACAGAGTAGACCCAAGCGATATCCACCTCAATACTTTACCACGCTTTTGGGCTGAAAGGTATTGAGTACAAAGCGACTCATTTTGTGGCCGACAGGATCATTTTGAGCGCCGAGATGAACGATCAATGGCCTCGGTGCCCGCAGTGCGGCTGCCGGGAGGCAAGTCTCAAGGGCCGGAAGCCCAGGTGGTTCAACATAAGTCCTACCGGACGCAAGAAATGCATGCCGGAGCTGGTTATACACCGTTAGAAGCGCCGCATGAGCCGGCTGTACCGAAAGTCCGGGCGATGGAGAGTCCGGCACTCGGATTCGATGCCGGTCCGGAATAGCGACCGGCGTAGATACATTCTCGCAACCCTGGTAGAGGACAAACGGGGAGAGGCTGTCCTCAGGGAAGTTGTTCCGGTCGTCGAGGGAATTTTTAGGCCTGAAAACCGCCCTTCCATGTGATGATTTTACTGTCAGTCTCCCTTGCCGTGCTCAGCGATCAAGGCCAGCGCCCGCAGTAACTGGCCGTCTCCGCTCGCCTGTATTTGAGCCATGGTCAGGTCCTTTATTCTCGCCGGGTAGAGAGGTTCCACATCGGCAGGCAGTGGGACTTCCACGTCCGGGATAATGCCTTTGTGCCAGATCACCCGCCCATCAGGGGTAAGCCATTCAGCTATAGCCAAGAGCATAGCTGAACCATCCGAGAGCTTGAATTGTTCCAGCACAGTACCGGTGCCAAAGGTTTTTTCTCCCACCAGGCTGGCACGGTGAGCGTCCTGCAGCGCTCCTGCCATGATTTCCGCAGCGCTCGCCGTCCCCCCGTTGATTAAGACGACAAGTTTGATGTCGGGCGTCAGTCCTCCAGGTTGCACCGGTACATGCTTAATAACGCCTTTGTTGCTTTTTACCTGGACGACGGTCCCGCCTTTCAGAAACTGACTCGTTGAGCTGACAGCGGTCTCGAATACTCCTCCCGGGTTATCGCGCAAGTCCAGAATGGCCCCGTTAAGTCCCTGTTTTTTTATTTCTTTCAATGCCTTCCGGAGTTCGTCAGTTACCCCGACGCTGAATCCTGCAATGCGTAAATCAGCCAATTGGGAGTCGGGCAGGCGGGACCAAGTGACGTTGTGAACGGTTATCGCAGCTCGCACCAGGGAGACCGTCCGGGTCTGTCCTTTCTTTGGGCTCAAAATGGTCAAGGAAACTGTAGTGCCGGGACTGCCCGTTATTGTTTTTATAACCTCATCCAACGGGAGCCCGAGAACATCCTTGTCATCGACCTTAACGATCACATCACCGGACTGGAGACCGGCCTTTTGAGCTGGAGAGCCTTCAATCGGGGCCACTATAACGACCCGGCCTTCCTTCATCCGCACTTCTATCCCGACCCCGGTGAAACTTCCTTCTATGAAGTGCTTCGCCAGAGGCACCATGTCAGGGGTCAAGAAGGCACTGTGTCCAGTATCGCCCAAAGCATTCACCATGCCGGTTATGGCCCCATAAGTAAGCTTTTCAGGCTGCACCTTTTCATGCTCGACATACTCTTTCGAAATGATGTCATATGCCTCATCGATAAGCTTGAAATCATGCTCTTCGGCTGCCGGCTTATCAATTTTTGCGTAAGAAACGCGATCCTCGATCCCCCCTGCCGGTGCCGTCAATAGGACAGCAAGGGCCGCCACACTCATAATCTTGAAAAGTCGTACGTATGTCATATTCTGCTCCCGATGCCGGAATTAGCTAGTTTCCATTCGGAAAGTGTCCTTTTCCGCCCTGGTGGCGTCAATCTTCGGGTTTGCTTGTGCGACGTACCCATGTACGCCTCCGCGCAACCCCTCGATTTCCTTGCCAGGACGAAAAATGCCTCCTTTCCGAATCGGAAACTGCTAGAGTCCCATCCGGAGTTTCCGGATGGACAAGCTAAGATATAATTCGTGCAAGGACGGAAGGATCGCCTCCGAACCTAATGGATCAATTCGCCGATCCTTGACCACCTGATCTTATCCATCAGATTTTCAGCCTTACCATTCCATGAAAAGTAAATTACGAAAGCCTTTCCCAATACGTTTTTGAGCGGGAGATACCCCCAAAAGCGACTGTCCTCGCTATCGTTTCGGTTGTCGCCCATAACGAACAAAGAATCTTCGGGAACTACGACAGGGCCGAAATTCTCAACTATCGCTATAAAATCAGGCGGCTCTCTTTTATCGAAGTAACCCCACGGATCAGGGATCGGCGTATTATTGACATATATTTTACCCTCAATGATTTGAACAGTTTCTCCCGGCATTCCAATGACTCTTTTAATGAAATCCTTCGATGGATCTTTGGGGTAAATAAATACGATGACATCACCTCGTTGAGGTTCTTTATATGAAAATAGCCTTATGTTAGTGTAAGGAATTCTTATTCCATAAGTAAATTTACTAACCAGAATGTAATCTCCAGGAAATAGAGTAGGTTCCATGGACCCGGATGGAATGTCGAATGCCTGCACAATAAAAGCCCGGATAAAGAGGGCAATCAGGATTGCAGCGGCGATGCCCCCAACGGTTTTTTTTGCCTCTTTTTTATTAAACATTTTGCCTTCCTGATGTGAATTCGGGGCCTTGTTATTCCGCTACTCTGGAGCACTTTAATTACTGCCAATGCGAAATGCCACTCCCGCTTATCACTGATGTGAAGCCATGCAGTGCGAATCCTGCCACAATCTTTTTGGACCACATACACCAGTCGATCGGCTAGTGCTCTAATCGTGAGAAGATTTCCGAATGTCAGGCAAGAAAGCCGTAAAGATCCCGAGCAGTGGCAAGAACGCACAAAGCCGATAAACATACTCGATGCCTTGCGCATCGGCCAACCAGCCCAGTACCGCAGCGCCAATGCCTCCCATGCCGAAAGCAAGCCCGAAAAACAGGCCTGATACCATCCCCACCCTACCCGGCATGAGTTCCTGTGCGAAGACTAGAATCGATGGGAAAGCCGATGCGAGTATGATGCCGATAACAAAAGTCAGAGGCCCGTTCCAGGCCAGGCTTGCGTAGGGCAGAATCAGCGTAAACGGCGCAACTCCCAGAATGGATACCCAGATCACGCGTTTGCGGCCGATGCGATCCCCAATCGGCCCGCCAAGGACGGTCCCCAAGGCAACCGCGAACAAAAAGATGAAAAGGTGAATCTGGGCGGATTGCATCGAAAGCTGGAATTTACTCATCAGGTAGAACGTGTAGTAACTGCTGAGGCTCCCCAGATAGATGAATTTCGAGAACATGAGTATCAGCAGGACAATCATCGCTCCTCCCACGGTACGCCCAGGGAGTGCTCCCTTCACAAATTCGTGAGATTTGGCCCGTTTCTTTCTCTGCGACAGCCGTTGTTTATACCAGCCGCCTACCTGCCATAAAACGAAAGCCCCAAGCAAGGCGGCTACTGAGAACCAAGCCAGGCTGGCGCGGCCTCGAGGAATGATTATCCATGCAGCAAGCAATGGTCCCGTCGCGGTACCGGTATTGCCGCCAACCTGGAAGATTGATTGCGCGAGGCCATATCGCCCACCGGAGGCCATTCGCGCAACTCGTGAAGATTCCGGATGAAAGATCGATGAGCCGGTGCCGACCAGGGCGGCAGCAATGAGCACCATGTGGTAATTTGGCGCCAGCGCCAGGACCATCATCCCGGTCAGAGTACAACACATGCCGATGGACAATGAATAGGGTTTCGGGTAGTGGTCCGTATAAAACCCAACTACAGGTTGCAATAGGGACGCCGTGATCTGATAGGTCAGCGTGATCAAACCAATTTGAGTGAAACTCAGAAGAAATGTGGATTTCAGCAAAGGATAAATGGCCAGAATCAGGGTTTGGAGCATATCGTTTAGAAAGTGCGAAAAGCTGATCGCCCCCAGCACATTGAAGACGGTGCTTTCTGCACGATCGGTTGGTGGAGCGGAGGGGTCAATGCGGGTTCTCATAATGATTTCCTTAGGAAAGAGAGCCTTCCCAGCATTCCGGACAAGCAAAAGATCGCCCCATCTCAATGGACGGTTACCATGAACGATTTTTTAGTTGATTCAAGGAGAAAGGTCCGTGGGCAAGCTCAGGACTGCCAAAAGCTTAGTGCAATAATGCGTACAGTTTAACAGCACCTGGACCTTGCGGAATTTGGCCAAATGGAACGCCGGCAGTGTCAAGCCGGGCGGGGTGACTTATCATAGCCAATTGACGAAAACTTGTTGACGGAACGCTAGCTCCTCTTCCGGGCAGTGCCTCTTCGGAACATATCTTCCTTTATGACACCTGCCAGGGTCTCCACAACCCGGACTTGCTGCTCATACGATATACCCATCCAGAGCGGCAACCGAATCAGGCGCTGAGAAACCGAGTCCGTCACGGGCAGCTCACGGCTTGTCCTGCAGTAGCGTAAGCCTGCAGGGGATCGATGCAACGGAACATAGTGTGAGATTGCCGAGACTCCACGGCTCTTCATTTCGGAAATGACCGTTTGCCGGTCGATCCAGGGCGGCAGCAGGATGTAATACATGTGCCCGTTATGTTGGCATTCAACGGGAACAATCGGCCGACGTAAATATCCAACCGATTCAAAGGATTCAAGAAGCTCGTGATAACGCTTCCAGGCCTCGAGGCGCGCAAAAGTGATATGGTCGGCTTCATCGAGTTGTGCCATAAGAAATGCCGCGACCAGCTCACCCGGAAGATACGATGAACCAACAGCCTGCCATGTGTATTTATCCACTTCTCCCCGAAAAAAGCGGCTGCGGTCCGTACCCTTTTCCCTGTAAATCTCCGCTATCCCGATCAGATCGGGGATGTTGACGAGCAGCGCACCTCCCTCACCGGAAATCACATTCTTGGTTTCGTGAAAACTATAAGCTCCCAGGTGACCGATACTTCCAAGGGCACGACCCCTGTAGGTCGCCATCAGTCCCTGCGCAGCATCCTCGACCACTTTCAGGCCATGAGCCGCAGCAATTTGTGTGATCGTATCCATCTCGCAGCCAACCCCCGCATAGTGGACCGCGACAATTGCCCGCGTGCGCGGTGAAATGGCAGCCTCGATCAAGCCTTCGTCGATGTTTAACGTATCTTCTCTCACATCCACAAATACCGGCCTTGCCCCCCGCAGCACAAACGCGTTGGCCGTGGATACGAAAGTATAAGAGGGCATGATGACCTCATCGCCCGCTTTTATTTCAAGGAGCAGGGCAGTCATTTCCAGCGCCGCCGTACAAGAGTGTGTCAATAACGCCTTGGAACAGCCCGTCCTGGACTCGATCCATTTATGGCAGCGCTCGGTAAAGGGACCGTCACCGGCCAGACGCCCATGGAAATGGGCTTGTGCAATGCAATAGAGCTCTTTGCCTGTCATGTAAGGCCAGTTGAACGGAACCAGATTGTTATTTTTTGCCATATCAGAACCTGTTTTTGGGTGTGGCAGCCTCGATAGGCAACGCCGGGGTCCTAGACAACCATTACGGGTCAGTAAAGTTGGTACTTTATCAACATCTGCCGGTCTGTCAATTCATTTGACGTAAGTATTACGTATATCGATTCCAGCTTTCCCGGTACGCAAATAAATAGAGAAGGCGACATGTATCACCAAGGGGAAAGTCCATTTTCGTCCTCAACCCGGTAAGAACGACTGCATGGCCGCAACCGAAGCAAGAAAGCCAGTTTCTGTTGCCGCGATGTTGTCAGCCGATCACAAGCTCTTGAACCGACCGGACTGAACTTCCTTATCATAGTCTACAAGGATGTCCCCATAGCTGTAGACCGGTTCCCAGCCGAAATCACGTTTAGCATTCCCAATATCGAAATAATAGCTTTTTTTCTTCTCGGGCAGGTCCGGTCTGTAAACGACCGGGATGGCATGGTCTTTGGTACTGAAGACTTCCGCGAAGGTCTTGACTTCTTCTTCGTTGGTTCGTCCAACGCCGGACCCGATCAGATAGAGGCCTCGGGCCCGATCACTCGAGACTGCCATATGGATGGCACGGACCGCATCTTTGACGTATAGCGAGTCGCGCCTTGTCTCATGTTTGCCCCAGATTTCAAGTGCATGACCGGCCTTCGCCTGCTTGTAGAAGACTTCAAAAGCACTTGGATTGAATACTCCATCGGCCCAGAATCCTTCCAGGCGTCCGTAGCCCAGCAGACCCGTTAACCGCAAGATAATCCCCTGGATGCCAAATTCCTGAGCGTAATGTTCGATATACTCGGCGGCGGCTACCTTGGAGATAACGTAAGCTGCGTGGTCACCCGTCAGGGCATACTTCCTGCCCATTGCCTCCGTGATGGGCAGTTCCGTATGCTCCATGCCCTCATACAGGGTGGTGGTGAAGAGGAACTTTCCTATATTATTGTGCCGACAGTGTTCCAATGCGTAGAGAGTGCCGAGGGTATTGACCTTGAGGAAAATATCAGTGCTGCCATCCTGGCAGGCTGCCGGAATGATTGCGGCAAGATGAATGAAGGCTTTTACATGCTTGGTGGGCAGGTTTCTGAAGTCCTCCGGCCTGGTAACGTCAAGATGCACGAAATCAACTCCCAACTCGTTGAAAAACGAGTCGTATTTCCGGGTACGGCCCGCAGCAATAACCTTTTCCCCGGCCCTCACCAAATGATCAACCAGATAGCGGCCCACGAAACCTGTCGCTCCAGTTACGATGATCATAGCTATTCCCCCAGTTTTGAAGTTTGGAACTCGACGGTTTCACGTATTATGTAAAGCGGCCTTCCTTTGGTCTGATCAAAAACGTAGCCTATGTAAAGTCCAAGTACCCCCACTTCGGCAATAATAATCCCGCCGACGAAGCAGATGGACATGATGAGGCTGGTCCAACCAGGGACGCTGATGTCGTGCAAAAAATACCGGTAGAGAACCACTAAACCATATAAGAAAGAGGCAAGGGTCACAGCACAGCCGAACTTAATCGACATGACCAGGGGTTTGTTAGACTGGGTCGTAATGATTTCGCACGCCAGCTTAAGTTGCTTTTTAAGCGTATACGAGGACCTGCCCGAGCTCCGTTCAGAATGCTCTACGTCAATAACTGCCGACTTAAAGCCCATCCATTTTATGAACAGGATGAAGGCGCGATTTCGGTCTCCCATGCGTTTGTAGTTTTCTGCGACCATGCGCCGGCAGATGCTGAAATTGCTGATCGTGCTGTCAAATTCGCCTCCCGTGAAGTACCCGTATAAAACATGAAAGATCTTTGAAGAGAGTCTTTTGAGAAATTTATCCTTGCGGGCAGTTCTACGGGAAAAGACCACGTCATAGCCTTCCTGGGCTTTCGAATATAGGCGGTGGATTTCTTCGGGTCTGTCTTGAAGGTCGCAGTCCATGACCACGATCCACTCGCCCGTGGCATAGTGCATGCCAGCGGTTATCGCGCGGATCTGACCGAAGTTGCGGGAAAGGTCCAGACCCTTGACTCTCATATCTTTCAAAGCGATCTCACGGATTATTTCCCATGAATTCTGCGGGCAGGCATCATTCACCAGGATGATCTCGAAACTAGGGGTAATGGCTTCGAGTGACGTTACCAAGCGGCGATAGAGCTCTTCCAGGGAAGCCTTGCAGCCGTACACTGGAATGACAACAGAAATAACCATTATCTTTCTCCAGCTGATGACTTACATTCATCAAGGCCGCGAAAACTCTTCATATACATCCTGGCTTCGGGACCGGTGTTAAAGATTAGATCGAGAATACTGACACCGTGCTCGAAAGGGGGGTAAAGCTGGGGGTATTCCGGATACCCGGAGTAATCGACGTAGGTAAGCTCTATATTTTCTTGAGCAAACAAGTCAGGCTCTACGTAGTTCCTGGCGGCAGGGCCGGAAAGATATTCACTGGCGCCAAGCTGCTTGCACAGATCGACGAGACGCTCTGTTTGGCCGTCCACCAGACGGTAATCCCGCGACCAGGTTATAGTCGTTTCGATGCCGAGAATCGCGCAGACTTGCTTGATGAACTCAAAATTGACATTGCTTAGTTTACTCTCACCACTACATTTCTTGTATAACTCTTCAAAGGCCGACTTGTACATTTTGAAGTAAGCAGCCTTTGCGTAGGCCTGGGACAGGGAGCGCCAGTGCGTCCGACTCCATGTCGAATCGCGGATAGTAGTATCCTGAATGAGTTGACCGAACCTGTGGCGGACGGGAATACTCAACCATAACAAGCCGCCGGAGGTCTTGATCTTGTTGCGGTTGCGCCAATCGTTCTTGGTGAACTGCGCGGTGTCATAGAGAATGAACTCATCGACGGAACTGATTAAGTCGAAGTAGCCTTTCCACGGGATATAGTTTGATTGGAGGATGGCTATCCGTTTGCCCATTGGCGTAATCTCTTCTGAAAGTGGCGATCAATCAGCTCCAGCGGCGTCCGCTTCCGCCGGGATGGTTGCACATGCAGCGGCCGCTGAGCGACGGCTCCTGCGCTTTCGCACTATTTTCCACAAAGTAAGATGGGCAACACCGAGAACAATGGCGATTATCGAATAGGAACGCAGCAGCAGTGAGCCCGTCTGAGCGGCTGTGGAAGTGAAACCGAGCCAAATGAGCACTTGTGATGTTCCGGCCTCGGAGATACCCAGACCGCCTGGGACCAGACTGAGAATGCTGATTAACGTCACGGTTGACATTAGGGCTAGAGTCTTAAGAAAATCCAGCGGCAGCGACCCACAATACAGCAAGATATACCAACTGAATGCAACCGAAACCCATGAGACGCACGTGATAAAGGTGACCAACACCAGCTTTGGTACATTTCTGACGCACTGATTCATGCTGTTCAGCAACTGCTGTGCCCGCCCGGTAAACCGCAGCTTATAAAGAGCGTAGATTCCTATAACACCAAAGGATATTGATGCAGCGATGAGGTAAAAACCATAGGACCTGTCGGGCAGGATATTAAGGGCCGTAAGGAGGCTGATGCCAGCTATGGTCAAGACTGTTGCCAGGTCCAACGCCCGTTCTACCAGGAAAGATCCGTATCCAGGAAAGCGTTGGATCATGCCGTACTTTTTCAGCAGTTCCACCTTGAGCATCTCTCCAGACTGCAGGGGGGTGAAGATCGAAAAGCTCAGTGAAACTGCAGTACACATGTAGACATCGAAGAAGGGAACGATCGTGTCGGTCCGTTTCAGGAGCAAATGCCAGCGCAGGGCGCGAATCATCCAGTAGAGTATAATAGACGATCCGCCATAGCCGATCAGGTAGATCAGATTAACTTCTTTCAGGGCCAAGGCGATTAGCCCCCATTGGAATGTAAGGGCTACGTAAATCGTGCTGCCAATGAAAACCGCAGCGCTGAAGATGATTGCTGCAACACGATACCAGTGGGAGCTAATTTCGGGCAGAGCAAACCCGGAACATTCGGGAGGGATTGTTGCACCCGGATGAACAAAGGCTACCTCTCTGATATCGATGTCTGGAGAGCTTTTCACATTTTGCGCGCGAAGGTCAAGGTTTTGCACAAGTTATATCCAAAAGAACCAAATGCTTGCAGTTTCCAAACGGAATCTTGATGGCTGCAAGTGTATCCACCCGCTCGATTTTTCAAACCCAAGAATGTAATACATCACAATTTCGCTCAATCTCATCAAGATACCTTCAGCGAGCAGGCCGTATCAAGCCAAGCACGTTCCATCGGAGCTTGATGAATCTAATTCGAAGCTCATGCAGCAGGCGGTGCGGAATGAATAACTCAATACTATGGCCGCTGTCAATCGAAGTTCAAACCTGACCCACTTTGGGCGCAGAAAATTGACCCACCCCCGTAAGCAAATCCCCTCAGTTACAGAGCCAGAGGTTAAAAGAGGCCATTCCTTCGCCGTCGGCCTGATTCCGAAAAAACATCGGTGAAGACGGAGGGCAAGGCTGAGCAGCACCCGTCAGCGCCGGGCCTTGATGCCGCTTCCGGCCATGCCGTCTATTATGGGCAAGAGTCAAGCACTATGGCGTCTATCTGGGCAAGCCTCCCGTTTTTTCACGCAATCTTTTACTGCTCAAGTTGATTGTCCAGGTCTACATGATTGTAAAATCCGGCCCTTGCGCCGGATCGAACCTCGCGGAAGGCGATTGCAGCGGCCAGGTGCGTTCCTGTACCAGCACCGCCAATCAAGAGACGGCTCGACAGGCCGTGACATTCATGGTCCTGCCTGACATCGAAGCACTCTCACCACGACCGTCCCATACTGCCGGGCAGACAGCTCTTTCATTTCTCCATGAAGGCGCTCCCTGCAATAAGTTCCAAGGTATCGAAGACACTTCTGGTTGGCAACGATCGGAATGCCTGTCTCTTTAAGAAGAAGATCGATCATGCCGCGCCCCTGTTGTCGTTCTGTGAACGCGACTGAGAAGGGTGCGAGCGTAAAAGCTCCCAAGCCATAAAACCGAAGAGACATTGCAGAGGGCGATGCCCCCATGACCGGATAAACTCCCTCGAGGGGGAACCCTATCCCCCAGATGACTACCGGATTACGGGGGAAGGCATCCAACCCTTCACGGGCCTGCTCGGAAGTAATTTGAATGGTTTTCGACTCAGTAAAAACAAGGGAAGTATTGAGTATCGCAGCCAAAAGCAGTACACCAGTGCCGAGACGATTACGCCAATCTGAAAATTGCCCCGTCAAGAAGGTGGCAATTACGAGTAAGCAAACCAACGGCACATATACCCTTATTATTCCAGGGCGCCCTGATAGACCCATGGCAAAGATACCCGCAATAAATAATCCCCAGCTAGCTGTTACCTGCCAGCTTGGACGGAGCAAGGCCAACAACAAAGCAGCCAACACAAGTGGCAGCAACTTGAGGTCCCACAAGGTTTGGATCGCCTCCCAACCTTTGGCGACTGAGTTTCCTTTAGTTGGCAGTGGGCCCAGTTCAGCCAACATTGCTCGCAGGGTTTGAGGATTGTTGATTTCGGGATCAGCGAAGAACCATTCTCGTATCAAGTCAACATCGTTAGTACTGAAGCCATAGCGGCTCAATATATCCGGACGTTTTTTCAGATGCTCATCTGCGCCAAAATCAGTGAAAGGCGTGCGAACCGGATTAAGCTCATTGAAGGCCTTCCATTGAGGCCCTTGGTAAGCCTTGTGATCAATAACCGTTGAGACTGCCATCACTAGAATGAGAGCCAATAATGAAACCTGTGAGAATCGGCGTCGCAATAGGGTTCCCCACGGAAGCAACGGCAGAGCTACAAGGAGAACCAATAAAAACTCATTGCTCCTCACCAGCCGGCTGGAAAAGGCAAGCAGGCATCCAATCAATAGTGCCTGCCGGTTGTTGTGACGTGCAAACAGGTGACAGCATATAATCGCGCCTACCAGGAGCAAACCTGAATTAAGGGTGAACTGCGGGAAAAGCACCGGACGCACCAGCAACAGAACGAGCACGGACAGGGAACCTATATAGCCGGCACCGAGCCGGTACAAGCCAAATAGCACTATTGCCCCAACAGCAATAAGCACACCGAGCGTAGCGGTTGAGTAGCCAAGGATTCCGTCGATTGGCGGAATCGCGCGAACCAGGTACCCCCAAAGAACATTGGAAAAAATAAGATTAGGCGACCCAAAGGCTGCCACGCCATAGCCGTGAGCGACCATCGACATGGCAACGTCGTCATTCGTCTCCCATCTTGGCTCAAAGACCAAACAGAGAGAGAGTACAAAGACCGCTGCAATAGCCAGCGAACATGCAATCAGCCAGAACTTTGATCCCGGAAGTCCACCGGTTGCACGGTTAGCCACGGGCGGCAATTTCCGTTCCGAGCACAATCAAACCCATACCAAGTATTCCTTGTAACGTCACGGGTTCGCTCAAAAGTCACCCCCTGAGCGGTAGAACCACCACGAAGTTAAGACTCATCAACAGGCAGGCAGGACTCAACTCGAACCTGATCTCCACGGGGAAGACATGGAAATCGCGAGTACGCCGCCTCCGTATCTCAACAGATATACTTCTCCGGATCTGAGCACAACCCCGGCCCAGGGACAATCATATCGGGCTCACTGTGAAGTTTTGTATTTCCGCTTAGCTTATTTGGCATTATCTCTTGCCAAATAACTTAAGGAGAGCTGCAGCTCTCCTCAAAGGGTTTAGGGCTTGTCCGTAAATAAAACCTTTGCGCTCGCATCCGGCTTTTGGCCGGCTTTGGCCGCTCCTCAATCGCAAAATCCTCAACGTAGCACAACTACGCCTGCGGTTTTGCTCAATCTTCGCGACCAAATCAGTCTCAAAATCCGGCGCAATCCCTAAGAGGCTTATTTACGGACAAGCCCTTAGTCTCGGGTCCTGGCCACGGTAACCGATGGTAATGTTCAGACGATCCTCTGTTCATTAAATCCATGCCCAACCGGCTCACAACAACATCTGCCGGCAACCCTGACCTAAGACCGGCGGTGATCCTAACAGAAACCGTCAGCAGTGTCAAACTGCACGTGGCTCTCGTTTTACACGTCAACTTCAGGATAAGGATTGGACCGAGCGCAACAGGAACAAGTCGGAGCGATGGCTTGCACATGGGTAAAGCCTCCTCGCCAAATGAGCCTTTGAAGACGCTCCGGCGAGCGCCAAAAGGTCGCGGTTGCCGGACATCGGTCTTGCGCGCATCGCCTGATGGCCCTTGCCTGGAATCCTGGAGGCATTTTTTGATTGTCATCCAAGGTTTTTCGGGGCGCCAAAGTGAGTTCCGGCTGCGGGTGGTTTTATCGTTACCGCCAAAACAAATGGTATGCTCATAGACTGTGGGGTAGATTAGGCCTTGAAATTGTCCTTAAAGTGTTTGGCCTCGATGGCCGATTAATTGGTCAAAGAGCCCCATGTAACACTATAAGTCCTCCTCTTTCCAGAAGGCCCGGCCTCCTCAAAGTCCGGGCCTTCGCCTTTGAGTTCTTCACGTATTTCCAAAAGGCCGCGGAGGTCCGATCATCATTGACCCGTTTGTGCGGGTACTGAAATTCAATCACGCTTTAATCTGAGCTTTTCTTCCTTGCATTTATCCTGTTTGGCCGTTATTTTTGGTCAACTCTTACGCAAGGTCCTAAACGCAAACTCCTGCAGAAGGAATTAAAAAAGATGCCTCAAGGTACTGTAAAATGGTTCAATGATAAGAAAGGGTTTGGCTTTATCACATGTGAAGACGGTGGAAAAGATTGCTTTGTTCACCATAGTGCCATCGAAGGTGAGGGTTTCAAGAGCCTTGCGGAAGGCGATCGTGTCAGTTTCGAGATTGAGCAGGGCGCCAAAGGACCATCGGCAGTCAAAGTAAAGAAGCTCTAACTGCTCATTCTCTGAGGAATCCGAAGGGCTGGAGAAGCAATTCACGGCCATTCAGTTTTTTTGGCCCAAGTCGCTAATTTTACTTCAGACCTTTAGCTCTCTTTCCGACAATATCACTGAGGTCTTATACCTCTCCCGAGAGCCGTGAGCAGGGCCAAGCGTGGCACCTTCCTTCTCGGCTCTCACCATTTTTAGCGGGTTCATCACTGGAGCCGTGATTGCAGCTCTTTTTTTCTGCAGGATTCTTATTCCTCAATACATGAGCGCACCCAAAAGGTTCGAATAATCATCAGTCCATACGCTCCCGCCGGATGAAGACTCTAGAAATTCCCATCTATCGTCGTCTTCGATTGCTTTTAAATCTCCTACCTTCCGTGCGACAATAACCCAGTCCGAAACATCCTTTTTATATGAGGTATCGTCCTCTTCGCCGCCTTCGCCATCTTCGCCATCTTCCAAGTCATGCCAGCGCAGCGCGGTTAAATTCAAGGAATCAGCGACATTGCCGACCACCGGACCAAGATCGAGGTGCCGATTGGTGATATGAAACAGGATTAAACCACCCATGCGTAATTTTGTGAGGTAAAGCTGGACGGCCTCACGGGTCATCAGGTGAATTGGAATGGCATCCGAAGTGAAGGCGTCAAGAATAATCATGTCAAAGGAAGAATCGGGTTGTTGGGCCAGCGACAACCGGGCGTCGCCAAGCACAATGTCGGGATGCGCCGGGCAGTCCTTAAGAAAAGTGAAAAGGGCTGGATTTTCAGCTATAGCAACGTCCGCCGGATTAATCTCAAAGAAAGTCCAGTGCTCGCCGGGTTTTTCGTAGCAGGCAACCGTTCCGGCCCCCAGCCCGACAAGGCCCACACGCTGCGTCTGTGTTGTGCCCCCCAGAACTGCAAATAATTGTCCCAATGGCCCTTTGGGATGATAATAGGTAAGCGGTTGTAGGCGATGCTTGGAATCCTGAGCTTGTGAACCATGACGGGTCGTTCCATTATATAAAGCATGCAGGGGCGGAGAGTCTTCGGCAAAGACCTTTAACACGCCGTAGAAATTTCGTGACTGTGCCAAAATACGATTGGTATCTGAAATCATAAGGCTGGCCGCTATCAGAGCGGCAACTCCGACACCGAAGCGGATTGGGCGTTGCTGGAAGGAAAAGATAATAAACGCAACAATAAGGATCACGATCAACGACCTGCTATCGCTTAAATCCTGAAAATTCAGGTCCGTGTATCGATGCAGAAGAACAAACAGCAAGAATATGCAAACAGGCGACGCGAAGTCTCCAAACGCAGACCATGCCGTTTTCAGGCCCGGCAAAATACCGGGCCGCAGCATGCAGGCAACCACAAGAATAAGCGGGTATTCGATCACGTCATTAAACAGGAGCGGCGCAAGGGAGGCATTGAATATGCCTCCTAAGGCCCCTCCCAGAGACATGAGCAAATAAAACTCCGTAAGATATTGTGCCGGTGGTCTTAGCCTTACGAGTTCCATGTGACATAATAACGCCGTCAAGAAAAACGCCGCCAGATGAAGAACAAAAAGCGAGATGACGTCGCTGGTTGGATTAGTCAATAAAGTTACGGCAAGCACCACAATAAGAGTGGCCTGCATAAAGGCGACAACATTCGCGGGAATTCTGAAAAGCCGCTGGAAGGCGAGCACAAAGGTGAGCAGATAGAGAACAAGGGGAATGACCCAAAATAAAGGCGCTGAAGCGATATCCGTTGTCAAATGGGTCGTAACGCCCAGGAGCAGGCTTGACGGCGCAAAGGACAGCAATATCCAACGCAATCGCATCCATGCGCCAGGTTTGCTTGACGCCTGATCCGGAACGTCAAGAGAGGCTTGCCCCGAAATTCCTGTTCTCGATTTAGTGCTTACGGTTATCGCGCAAACAATCGTCAAGCCGGTCAACAGAAAATATGCGATGGTCCAGTACCGGCTTTGCTGCGTGAGATGCAAATTGGGTTCGATAAGCGTTGGATAGGACAAAAGTGCGATAACGCTTCCCAAATTGCTTGCCGCATAAAGAAAGTAAGGATCTCGTGACGATTTTTGTCCGGCTCGAGCAAACCATGTCTGCAATATAGGGGTTGTGCCCGCGAGAACCAAAAATGGCGCGCCTAAAATCAAGAGCAAAGTCCGGAGCAACCAAAATAAGGGATTGGAGTCGCCGGCAGGCAGTTGGATTCCGTGAAGAGAAACCGGAAGCACAAGACCTGCCATCAGTAAAAGAACGGGGTGAAGAAAGCTTCTGAAACGGCTGTGCAGTCGGCGGTCCGTCACATGTGCATACAAATATCCAAGCAGCAGGGCTGTTTGAAAAAACATCATGCAAGTATTCCAGACAGCAGCACTGCCGCCCAGAACCGGCAAAAGCATTTTGGAGGCAAACAGCTGTATCCAAAAGAGAAGCGTCGCACTGATGAATAAAGTAAGGCTAAAGACAATTTGAAGCATTTCCTATCTCCGGGATCGGTCGCACAGTCTGCTGCAAGAGGGAATTCGTCTTAATTTCCTAAATGTATTGGGACCAGTGGGCCGCCATTTTGAGCAAAAGTAAAAAGAAAATGCAATAAAAGAATGCCTCCGGGCAAGTCTTCCGTGAGCCTTGCTCAGTGAACGCCCGGATTGTCGAGTGCCGATCTGATGCTAACAGCTATGTTGCTTGCCAAGAACGAGAGCACTCGGGTAGCTATCCCCTGATTTGGTGGGGGTTTTTGGCCTGGAAAGTTTTGACAAATTTTTGCTAAAAAGCCTAAAAGCAACGGCAAAGCGAAGTAATAATGGTGAACACCAGCGGAAGTGAAAAGCTAATTTAATTGTAAAATTCAACCACATAGCTTACTTTTTCTAACTGGGGATTCTTGGGACCCCCACAGTCAAATATTCCCTCTCCAAAGACGAGCTTACCCT
Organism: uncultured delta proteobacterium; assembly: GCA_963757915.1. Classification (GTDB taxonomy): domain Bacteria; phylum Desulfobacterota; class Syntrophobacteria; order Syntrophobacterales; family Syntrophobacteraceae; genus SbD1. Next base: position 38,727 of record CAVWTD010000001.1, read on the forward strand.
GATGGATTCCCGGGGCAAAGAGGTCAAATATCTCCGGGTGAAAGAAGCCAAGGCCCGCCTCGCGGGTGGGTGGGCGGGCTGTCGAGATTTGAGCCGCGTGCAGTAGTTAACCAAAATCGGAGATCGGGTCGCCTCACCTGGGGAAGGGGGTGAAAAGTCCGGTTTCCTTCACCCGAACTCCGATGTCCCTCAGAACGTCGCGGTCAGGTTTAGGCCGCCGTAGAAATGCGTGGACTGCGAGTCCAGCGAACCGGCTTTCAAAATGTCTGAGGCGGCATCGGTTAACGGCAGCCACAATCCGACTTCCGGGGAAATACTTATGTACTTGTTTATTGGAAACTTCACGTCGGCTGTTAACTGGCAGGTATGAAAATTCGAATAGCTCCCCATGGCGCCTGCAAGGTTCAATGTATTGTTATCATGCGGGAGGATAAGGTACCCGAAGCTCGCCCCTAAGTCCAGAGTGGCCCCCTTGCAGAGCATATCGACCGGGATGCTCTTGGTGAGGTCGAGCTGAAACCACACGTCGGCGGTATGAGTTACCTCCCCGTAAGTAGTAAACGCCACGGTAAACCAGGGGAACTTATAACTGACGCCTCCCAATATTTCGTCCTGGTCGTAATTGCTTGTTGGGGGTTGAAGCGCAAGGTATGTGTTTCCGATCAGCACCGAAAAATTGTTGCACAGTTCCTTGGTGTATGAAACGGTAAATGTAGTCTTGCTCCACCTCGCGTTACCCGCTTGTCCCGCGGGCAAGGGCGCAAAGAGGAGATTGTTGCTGTGACGGGCGAAGTCCAAATTCCCCCAAATATTTGCTGAAAAACCGGCATAAACGACCGTAAACGAAGGTTGAAAGACGGCGCTGCCTTCGCTTTGCGCAGCGCCACGGAATATGTACTGGCTCAGGATATCCGTGGAAAGGGTCACAGACGGCTTGGCCGCCTCATCGGGTGGTTTTTGCTCCACCGGCGCCGTAGGTTCGTCGGCCCACGCAGCCATGAAAGGAAAGCAGATAGTCAAGAACAACATCATACATACCGGCGTTTTTTTCCTGATTGCCGATGAGTTCATTTCATTTGCCCCTTTTTAAATGTGGTCCATGTTCCGGGGGCAGGTCAGCCGGCCGGTTATTTCAGGCCGGCCGCCTTACGGATGGCATCGGTGTCGGCCAGCCAGACCGCATCATCCGTCTTGAGGCGCACGAGCACACGCCGCATGGCGGCCGCGCCGTCTGGCGTGCCGACGACAAAGGGATGGATTCCGATGACCACCGTCGTCGCCTCCCGTGCGGGATCGGCGCGGGCTTCAGCGGCGAGATCCAACACGTAATCCAGCCAAAGAGTCTCGATCTCCGTGGGCGACTTCAATCGCGCCAGCTGCTGGCCCATGTCGACCGTGACGACGGGATAGGGCAGGAGGACCAGCGGCCCGTCCGGCGTCTTCAGGCGCCCAATGATGTCGGAATCCATCTGGTCGAGGGTGTAGGTTATGCCCTCGGCGGCTGTCGCCTGCATCGTGTCGCCGTTGGAGTAGACGCTCGGACTCGACCAGCCGGTGGGCCTGACGCCGGTTGCGCCGGCGATCATGTCCAGGGTATGGCGGACATAGGCCTTCTGCCGGGCAAGGCCGCGCCCGAGCGGCAGCATGTGGCTGGTGTTGTTCATGCCATGGGCGACGATCGGTGCCTTCGGCTGCGCCGCGCGGAACTCCTTCCACACCTCGGCGTGGTTGCCGGGAAACTCCGCGCTCAACACCACGGTGAGCGGAACGTTCAATTCCCTGAACAGCCGGCCGACGCGCGAAATGCCCCAATCGATGGCGTATTGACGGAACGCCTCGTTCACGAGGTCCGGGTTGCGGGTCACCATATCCGGGCGGTAGACCGGGCCCTGGCCGAAGCCGAACTCCTCGACGAACAGAGCGAAGCTGACCGCGACCTTTTTCCCGCCGGGCCAGGCGGCGACATGGACCGGCTCGCGCGCGAAACCGGTGACGGAGTCGGTTGCGTCCTGCGCCAAGGTCACCGAGGGAAGGTGAACGGAGAGCAGCAGGACCATCCCGGCGACGAAGCCGGGTAGGCGGGCCTTCCGCTTTGTGGCCGCGACGACGGCGTCCCGATTCATGGGAGGTCCGCCGGGCTCTTGGCGCCGGGCCCGGGCGTGATCAGCGTCGGCAGGGTTACTGTTATGTTGCGCCTGGCGTGCGTCGCCGCCCATCAGCTCGTAGTCCATATTAAGGTACTCGTGATTCATGGTGCCCAGCAAACTTTAACCTGACAGCCGTGATCAATAATTTCAATATCGCCCCCCGACTTGCAAGGGGGTTCGCGCCCTTGATTCTTTGTCCTTGCGGAAGGGGAGACGACCGTCGAGACGGAGGGGGCCTCGCCGATACGATGCGGCTGAAGCTCCATCTTCATGAAGCCCTGGGCCTCGGGTGAAAAATGAAGATATGGCTACCGCATATCAAAGCTGTGAAAACACCAGCAGACATAACCCGTAAAGAGTCACAATCAGCGCGGCGCCGGCCATCGATATCCTGCTCTTATCAGGCCCCGTGGGACGCAACCACCAATCGAGGCGCCGGCTCGCCCATTGCACCAGCCGGTCGAGGGCTAGAACGCTTACGACATTGCCAATAAACAAGGCGAGCCAGAACGGGGTATGCAACTTGGCCATGAGAATCGGTGTCTGCACATAGAGACTGAACAGGAACACGATCGGATAAATCAGCAGCAGGACCACCATGTTCATCTTCCAGGCCGCCGGCCCTGCGGCGCCGTCGTTGCTCATGGGAAACCACTGGTCGAAGCCGGTGCGCGCGATGCGGGCGTGAACCTCCTCTGTGAATGCCTCCGACTCTTTGAGCAGTTTGTGGCGCACCGGCGAGTCCAGCCAGCCCTGAAGGTTCTGCTCACTGTCGAAGCGCAGGATTGCAAGCCAGTCGTCCTGAACGCCTGGAACCGGCGGCTCGAAGCGATAGCCCTGGAACCCGGGGGCCTTTGCCTGAGCCGCGGCGATCCGCTGCTCCCATAGGTGGTAAGCGGCCTCCTGCCCTGGCTTGATCCGAGTCGAGATGACGGCGGAAACCGGCGCCGGCAATACACCCGATCCGCGGTCGGCAACTATGTGAATGTCGTCGGGCCCCACCAGCAGGGATTGTGCCCTCTGCAGCAGGCTCGTCCGCTGATCGGAATGCAACCACACCACCGCAGCGTCGAGATCGGCGAAAAGCTGAAGGATCACCCAATCTACCTGGGCCGGTGGGTTGGGCGGCATGACCGTCTGCTTGATGAAGCCCGGAAATCCGGCCACCCGGCCGGCAATTTCATCCTGCCAGCGCGCGAACTCTTCTTCCTTTCCGGCCTGCACACGCGTCTGCGTGACGATCGTGACCGATGAGGCGCCGGAAGGAAGGGTCTCGCTCATGGTCGGGCACCAAGGCCGCTGAAAATGCGATCGGGAGTCAGCGGCAAAGAGGCGAAGCGTACGCCTGTCGCATTGGCGACCGCATTCGCGATCGCCGGCGCTACGGGATTGATCGCACATTCGCCCTGGGATTTGGCGCCCAGCGGCCCGGTCGTGTCATAAGTGTCGGCAAAGTGAACTTCGGTGGGCGGGGTATCGGCAAACGCTGGGATCCGATAGTTGCGCACCTGCGGGTTGACCGCCGCGCCGCCGGCGTTATGAACCATGTTCTCGGTGAGCGCCCAGCCGAATCCCATGGCGATGGCGCCGTCGATCTGGCCGCGGCATTGCATGGGGTTGATCAGGCGGCCGATGTCCGCCGCATGGACGCTATGGAGGATCCGAATCTCCGCCGTCACGCGGTGCACGGCAAGACGCACCCCGTGAACGTTGAAGGCAACGGTACGGGGCGAAAGATAAGCCTTGCGCTTTGCTTCGAAACGATGACCGGCCTTCGTGCCGGCCGAATAAAGATCGCTGAGCGATATCCGGCGCTTGCCGCAGACAACGGCACCATCTTCTATCTTACAGGCCGAGCGATCAACGCCGGCATTGTGGCTGGCATACTCCAGGATGTTGTCGCGCAACGCGGCAGCTGCCAACGCCACCGCCTGCCCTGCAACCACTGTCCCGGTACTGGCAAATGTGCCGGAATCGTATGGCGCCTTATCCGTATCGGCGTTGATGATAACGATGGCATCCGCCCGCGAACCAAGGAACTCGGCCGCGATCTGACGATGAGAGGTGACGGAACCGTTGCCCATTTCCGTCGAGCCGACGGCAAGGTGAAAGGTTCCGTCGGCCAACAGCGCCATCTGCGAGCCGGCGCGATGCTCGGTGGGCGGCCCGCAATCCAGAATCGCCATGGCGATACCGGTACCCTCGAGCCACTCATCGCCTTCGGGCTTGGGCGAACCACCCCCGCGCGCCAGGCTCTTTTCCACGAGGTCGAGGCATTGATCCAGGCCATAGCTGCCGAAGCCCACGTCGGAGGGATCGTTCCACACCGATTCGATCCAATCGTCGGGCTTGACCATGTTCTTTCGCCGGATGGCGAAGGGATCCATCCCCAGGAGCGTAGCCATCTCGTCCACCGCGCTTTCGATGGCAAACGTGGTTTGCGAGGAGCCGTAACCGCGGAATCCGCCGGCCGGCACCAGATTGGTATAGACGGCATAGCCGCCGGCCTTCTTGTTGGGACAGCGATATAAGGTGAGCGGGCTGCCCAATGCCGCCGCCAGCGTCTCGCTCGCATGTCCGCCATAGGCGCCGGTGTTGGAGACGACGTGGATTTCGATGGCCGTCAGAGTCCCGTCTTTTTTAGCGCCGAGTTTCACGCGTGTGGTCATCTGATGGCGCGTCGAGGCGCCGATGAACTGCTCCTCCCGCGTAAACTCCCACATCACCGGCCGGCCGGTCTTCAACATGGCCAGAAGGCACAGATCCTCGGAAAGCATTTCCTGCTTGCCGCCGAATCCACCACCGACACGCTCCGTGAAGACATGGAGGTCGCGCGAGCGGAGTCTAAACAGGTAGCAGAGCTTCTGCAGGGTGATAAAGGGCGCCTGCGAGCTGGTTCGGACGTGAATCCGCCCATCCTCGCCCCGCCAGACAATGGAGCCGTGGGTCTCCAGATGGACGTGCTGGGCACGCGAGGTAGAATAGGTTCTTTCATGGACTGCATCGGCGGCCTTGAAGCCCGCCGCCGCGCTGCCAACCTCGCCATGGATGTCGACGTAGATGTTGCCCTTCTCGGCATCGCCCTTATCGTGAAGAACGGGCGCACCGGGCTCCATCGCCTGGAGGGGATCGAAGACCGCGGGCAGTATTTCGTATTCTACTTCGAGCAACCGGCAGGCGGTTTCGGCAGCGGCCTCCGTCTCGGCGACCACGGCAGCGATCCGCTGGCCGACAAAGCGCACCACGTTGTCGAGCATGTAGGTATCGTCCGGATCGACGAGATGGTCCTCATGGGTCGCCGTGCTATAAAGGCGGCGGGGTACGTCTTCCCAGGTGAAGATCGCGGCGACACCCGGCACGGCCATGGCCTTCTCGCGGCCGATGCTGACGATCTTCGCATGCGCGTGGGGCGAGCGCAGCACCTTGAGGTGCAGCAGCTCTTCCATTGCGATATCCATCGTATAGTGCGCGGCGCCGGTCACGATTCCGTGGCTGAAGGGATTGCGCAGGTTGGCGCCACAGGCCTTGCCCGCCACATCTTCCTCGGCGGATGTCACGCCCTGCACTGCGTCGGCGATGGAGCGGTAGCCGGTGCAGCGACAGAGATTACCCTTGAGGGCGTGGGGCAGTTCCTTGCGGCGCTCATCGTCGAGAGAAGCCACCGTCATGATCATGCCCGCATTACAGAAGCCGCATTGGAATGCCTGCGCGTCGAGAAAGGCATTCTGGGTCGGATGCAGCGTGCCGTCGGGTCTTGCCAGGCCTTCGATGGTCGTGATCTCTCTGCCGGCGGCGCGGAAGGCGGGCATCAGACAGGAATGGATAGGCATGCCATCCAGCCAGACCGTGCAGGCACCGCAATCACCGGCATCACAGCCCTTCTTGACGCCGAAGAACCCCCGCTCGCGCAGGAATGTGCGCAGGCATTGCCCCGGCTCCGGCTCGGCGGAGAAGCGCTTGCCGTTGACGATGTAGTTCATGCCCCGGCTCCCGCTTGCGCCAGTTCCTGGCGTATCTGCTCGGCGAAATAGGCGGTCAGGTGCCGCTTGTAGGGCGCCGAGCCATGCACGTCGTCGAAATAGCCGTCGCCGGGAATCTTTGTGTCGATCTCGTGGCGCAGATCAACGGCGGACGGCATCTTGCTGAAGTGCAGTTGCACCGGATGAGGTGTCGCCGCTGTGATCGTGAGCAAAAGATCATTCCCTTTCCTGCTCTGCGTGCCGATCAGGAGCGCGGCCGACCGGCCGAGACGGGTGAGCGAAGCTCTGCGGAACGCAAAACGCTTCGACAATGCAGTTGCGGGCAGATAGATGCTGCGCAGCAATTCGCCAGGCCGCAGCACGTTCGAATGGTTGCCGGTGACGAAGGAGGCGGACGGAACGTCACGCGGTGCGCCGTCGCGCGGCCACAGCGTGTAGGTTGCTTCCAACGCCACGGTGAGCGAAATCATCGGGCCCGCTGGCAGCGACATGCAGATATTGCCTCCGACGGTCGCGGCGTTCCAAATCTTGAACGATGCCAGAAACGCATTACAGCACTCTTTGAACAGAGGCGCAGCCGACCATTCCAACGGCCCGGCGAACCCGTACAATTCGGCAACCCGACAGGTGGCCGCGATCTCAATCCCGGCGGCAGAGGCGCTAAGTGCCGGCCATTTCAATTGATCGAGGTCGATCAGCGTATCGGTCGTCCATTGCGGCTCGGAGAACAGCCATGTGCCGCCGCCGAGCCAGGCATAGCCCGGCCGCCACTGGGTGATTTCATCCGCCGAAGCCGGACGCTTTATCTCGGTCACCGTGTTGAGGTTCATGCTGCCTTTTCTCTGCGCAAACGGTGCGATGTTGCAGTTGTAATCGGGTCACCGAAGGTCGTCCAGCGTGGTCGGGCCGGTGCCGGGCGTGATCAGGGTCGGCCACTGGTGCGAGCCAAACGGCACGAGCGGGGGCAAGAAAGGCTTCATTCCCCGCTTCGCGGTTTCGGTGATAATCGCCTTACGCCCATCGCCGCCCATCAGCTCGTAGTCCATGAGGTGGTAATTGCCGAAGACCAGCGCCCCCACGGAACGGTCGGCAATGACGCGAGTCATGGCATCCAGCATCTCTTCCGGCGTCGTCGTGAAGGAGATCGTCTCGATCAGCAGCAGGCGGTCGTTGATGGCGTCGGGGCCGAAAAATTGGGCAAGCACGCTGAACAGAACGTTGTTCTGCCGGGCGACATAGATGGTGTTGCTTGCGGCATAGGTCTTGTTCCAGTCGCTTCCGAGCAGCTTCTTCCAGTCCGCGATCACTCCCATCCAGTGGTGAACCTGAGTCTGCGCCGCCCAGGCGACGTTCAACTTCAGAAAGGGTCCCTGCTTGCGGGCGAATGCTTCCAGCGCCGCGGGCGTGATGACGCCTTTCGTCGCACAGTCATCCATGAAGGCGATGTTGTTCGAGAGGATGGCGCGATTGTTGTCCTGCCAGTCCGCCTGAATTCCCGAGGTGGCCACGCCGTCCAGGGCGGACTGCATCTGGCTGCGGTAGGCAAGAAGCGAGGCTCGCCAGGATAGATCGTTCGGGTTGTCCAGATAGGGGGTCACGACCTCGATCAGTGCCATGGTGCTGTGACCAACCGACTTCAGCAGTTGGTATTGCAGCGGCACCGGCGGGGCATCGAGCGGCGGCTGGCCCGGGCGATAGAGGATGAACCGGCCGCCCGCACCGGAGAACAAGCCGAGTATGAGTGGATGATGGTCCAGAATGTTCTTCTTGAAGATCTTGCCTGCGGCGTCGTACAGGCCGAACATGGCTGTATTCAGCGCCAAAACATTCTTGTTTGCTGTCTCGGCCGGGCTGGAAGAAGTCTTGCCGGCAATTTCGGTCATGTAGGACGGCAGGTCGTCGGCTTTCGCCGCTTCGCCAGCGCCTGATATCAGGACGGCTACCAAGACGGCATAAGCAAAGGGCTTCAGGAACGCGGAAGTTCGCATGGCTTTCCTCCTCGGAAAGTTAGTTATTCACTGGTGGGTTTCATGTCAACCCCGCCAGGCCGGCAACTCTAATACGGGCGACAATCAGGACCGGAATCCGCAATGCATTGGGGACGACACTGAAGGAAAAAAGTGCCAGCTTCAAGCTCTTCAGATTTTGTCAAGTATGGTATTAGTATCTAAACAGTGTCCAGACAGGAGCCGCAATGTCAAAAGTTCTTATGCCCCTGCCCAGTCTCGACTTCGATCCCACCGAAAGCGCCGGGAGTTGGCTGGTGCTAACCGAAGCCGGTCATCGCGTCGAATTTGCTACGCCCGATGGACGGCCCGGCGCCGCCGATGACATTATGCTCACCGGACGCGGACTCGATTTTTGGGGCTTTATTCCCGGCCTGCGCAATTTCACGCTCCTGGGCAAAATTCTCGGAGCCAATCGCCAAGCCCGAAATGCATACCACGCCATGGAGCAGTCCCACGAGTTTCAAAATCCCCAGCGCTGGCAGGATATTCAGATGGACGATTACGACGCGTTACTGCTGCCGGGAGGCCACCGTGCCCGAGGCATGCGCCAGTATTTGGAGAGCCATGAACTGCAACGCATTGTTCTCGATTTCTTCCTAAAGAAAAAGCCGGTTGCCGCAATCTGCCACGGTGTTCTGCTTGCTGCGCGCACAATCGATCCAGCAACAGGCCGCTCCGTTCTCTACGGCCGCCGTACTACTGCACTTACCTGGGCGCTTGAGCGTTCAGGAATGATAGCCGGTCGCATCGGCCGGTTCTGGGATCCAAACTACTATCGCACTTACCTCGAAAAACCGGGGCAACCGACTGGGTACATGTCCGTTCAACAGGAGGTGACCCGGTCTCTCGCAAAGGAATCTGACTTCCTCGATGTCCCAGCGAGCAGCTCGCACTTCCGCGTTAAGACCAGCGGTACACGTCGTGACTCTCCCAATGACTCTACCCCGGCTTTCGTGGTTCGCGATGGCAATTATCTATCGGCCCGCTGGCCGGGGGACGTTTTCACTTTCGCTGGAACTTTCGCTGCGATGCTCGATGAGAAATGATTCTGATGAGGCGTAGCATTACACGACTTGTACGGTAAGTGCGTTGATAAGGCAGTTCAAATAATTCAGACGACTTGAATGAGCGACGATACGGCCGGGAAGGGAGTTTCAAATGAACATATTCAAGGATTTTACGCTAAAGTGGTGGCAGGTTGGTATTTTCAAAGCTGCCCTGCTCTCCTTCGGTATAATCATTGGATCGATGTGGCCTGAGTTGTTTAAGGGATGGACTGCCTTGCTGCTATTGGTCTTCCTGGTGTCAATAGCCTACGTTACCTACATATGGTGGAGGCAGTAGCAGAATGATCAGATAATGCGCACGGAACAAGAGAGTTTTTGCAGGATGAGAAAAAAATTGCGGGCGCCGCATACAGTCTGCCTGTTTTCAACCCCCATTAAGGCCCATAGCCTATGCATGCATCCAAAACAGTCACCGTCCATAGCTATAACCCACTCGCTGTCCGACAATACCGGCATAAATTTGCCCTCCCATGGACCGACCTATGGCTATCCTTCCGTATCGGCCCCGGCAAACCCACTCAAAAGCTCGCACCATGTCTGGTCAGCCGACAGGAATTGGTAAAAGACCTGGAATTTGAACGTTTCTCGCGCAATGATCCAAAAAATCTCCTCGAATCCCATGTCGAAGCGGATCGTCAGATAGCCGAATGCGAGGAAACACTACAAAGAATAGACACCAACGGTGTGGCTATTCTCAACGGTGATCTTTACACACGAAAAAACGATATTGACTTTGCCGAAGCCGAAGCCATGCTGAGGTACTTGATGGCCTCACTCGGGTATAATAAAGTCAAATTTCGTTGGAAAGACCCCGGACCCCGCAGAATTGCAATCCCAATCGGTACACCTGGCATAAATAGCTAGTGTCCATCCGGAAACACCGGATGAGACACTCGCAGTTTCCGAATCGGAAAGAAGGCATTTTTCGTCCTGGCAAGGAAATCGAGGGCTTGCGCGGAGGCGTACATGGGTACGCCGCACAAGAAAGCCCGAAGATTGACGCCGCCAGGGCGGAAAAGGACCCTTTCCGGATGGAAACTAGCTAATCCAACCAATTCTCACAGCGGCAATCCGAACGAATGACATGGTTTTAGAAAATGAATAGGGCTCTGAAATCACAGCTTCATTTACATTGCGTTATTCAAACACCCACTTATAATAGCCCGGACGAGCTTATAATCCACGCTTCGCCCGCATGGTCGATGCCTTTTTGCCAATAAAACGACAACGAAGGAGCCTTCCCAATGCCCAAAAAACTCATCGAGATCGCATCAGAAATCGTCCGGACTCAGGTATCCTCAACGTCAATGTCGGCAACCGACATAGCGTCGTCTCTTCGGCAGGTTTTCAGAACTCTCCAGGAAATGCAAAAAGCTGAGGGCGGAGGAATTGAGTTAGCTCCGACTTCCGAAGTAGCCGGAGAAGCGCCAACAGAAGACAAACCTGCGCTCAGCCCAGCAAGTTCTATCCAAAACGACAAAGTAATCTGTCTCGAATGCGGGGCAGAGATGAGACAACTCACGTCTAAGCATCTCGTTTCCCACGGCATGAACCAGAAAGAGTACAGAAAGAAATACGGTTTCACAATGCGGACTCCTTTGGCGGCAAAATCTCTGAGCAAAGCCAGAAGCAAAGCAGCTAAAAAGAGAGGACTGCCCGAAAAGCTGAAAGCATCCATAGAGGCACGGCGGCAGAAGAAAGCGGCAACGTCGTCCACCAAGGGAGCTACAGAGGCTGCGCCAGCCGGCAAACCGAAACAAACCAGAATACGGAAAAAAAGGGTATAATTCCGGCAGGGTATTACACAGTGAAGTAGAGGCGGCTAAAATCGGCAGAAGCTTGTTGTAGAGTTACAGACCCTCACTAGTTTCCATCCGGAAAGGGGCCTTTTCCGCCCTAGCGGCGTCAATCTTCGGGCTTGCTTGTGCGGCGTACGCATGTACGCCTCCGCGCAATCCCTCGATTTCCTTGCCAGGACGCAAAATGCCACCTTTTCGACTCGGAAACTGCCAGCGTTCCATCCGGAGTTTCCGGATGGACGCTGGCTATGGAGAAATTGCCATGCCCTTTGTGAACATCAAGATCACCAAAGAGGGCGCCACCCCTGATCAGAAAGCCCAGCTTATCAAAGGGGCGACACAGCTTTTAGTCGATGTACTTGGGAAAAACCCACAGACAACGGTTGTCGTGATCGAGGAGGTTGAAACCGACAACTGGGGTATTGGTGGAGAATCGGTTACCGTCAGAAGGCGCTCCGCGAAAGCCTAACGCGATTGACTTCCGCCTAAAAGCGGTAAATTGAACGACCAGATTATCGCTGAGGGTTTCCCGCAATCGGTATGGCATTTTCTTGCCCGTGTTGTTCCTAAGTCTGTCTTACGAGGAAACCTAGTGTCCTGAGTCTAAAATTCATAACATAATTCAAGCTTGGGAATTGAGCTAACCCTAACGTCACCCCGGCGAAAGCCGGGGACCAGTGTTTTTAACCAACTGAAAAGACGCTGGATTCCGGCCCCCGGACTAGACACTTCCGGGGCAGGCTTCTCCGGAATGACGGGCTGTATGTCCTTACCAATAGGAACTTAGTTGACACTGCACTAGTTGGAAGGCTATTTCACTGAGCGAGGTATGGAACAACATCAGATCCCTCAGTGAGCTATTGATAGGAGAACAGAAATGCCGCACAGCATGTCGAGAATGCCGGTGATATTTTTCGGCCACGGCAATCCCATGAACGCTCTGTCACAAAATCCCTATTCGGAGGGGTGGCGGCAAGTTGGAAAGACTATTCCAAGGCCCAGGGCCGTTCTCGCCATCTCCGCCCATTGGTATGTACAGGGGACGGCCGTAACCGCAATGGAGAGACCTCGCACCATCCACGACTTCGGCGGGTTTCCGAGAGAACTCTTCGAGGTTCAGTACCCAGCGCCGGGAGATCCCAAGCTTGCAATGCGAATCCGCGAGCTTCTCAAGCCCATCAACGTCAAACTCGACCATAGCTGGGGTGTGGATCACGGCACCTGGTCCGTGTTGACCCATACCTTTCCGAAAGCCGATGTACCCATTGTACAGATTAGTATGGACAAAATGAAACCGCCGGCTTTCCACTACGAGGTCGGAAAACTGCTTGCACCGCTCAGAGATGAGCAGATTCTTATAATCGGAAGCGGCAACCTTGTGCACAATCTGCATACCTATGCATGGGGCCGCCACACTATTGAACCTTATGACTGGGCCGTGCGGTTTGAAAAGCAGGTAACTAACCTGTTGCTCTCTGCTGACGACGGTCCGCTCATAAACTACGAGACCTTGGGACCTGAGGCGGCGCTTTCAGTTCCCACACCCGACCATTATCTACCTCTACTTTACGTGATCGCTCTTCGTGCAGAGGGGGAACGTTTGAGTTTTCCAGTAGAAGGAATCGACGGGGGATCAGTGTCTATGCTAACCATCCAAATAGGCTGAGATACCACCCAAAAATCATCAAGCCCTGATCAGGAGAGATCAATTCGCAGGATGGGTTAATTTTATGAGCCTTCCCAAAGGTGTCTTCATCATCAGCAACATTATGGACGCGCCGGGGCAACCCATATTAGGACATGTTCCCTCTACCAGCAAGGGTGACAGGAAAAAAGCATGAATAAATCCCTAGCAATTATAATAACTTTGCTGGCTCTGGCTAGCCTTTTGGTTTACACTAACCCCTCCAAGGATGATCTCAGCAACTATGTCCGCCAGTACGTCATGAAGGAATCTCAGAAAACAATGAAAGACCCCCAGGGCCAGTTCTTGAGCGCGATTCTGGGTGACATAGCGGGGGGTGTGATGAGCAGCCAAACCGTCAGAACAGACTACATTTTGTTCAGCACATATGAGGTTCAGTTTGGGAAAGAGCGATTCAAGGCTCTTGGGATCTTCGGGAACTTTATCCTCTTGGAAAAGCCGGATCTAAAGCGACTCAAAACGGGGAATAGACCTGCCGGCTGAAATCTGCAAGCCGTTGGTGATTAAGTTTACGTATTATTCTGATTGAAAGGAAGCACTGAGGACCATGTTCCGATTTTTGCCTGCCCCGCTCCAAGGTTCTATCTTGTTTATGGCGCTCGCCGTAAATACCATCCTCTGCTCGCTGCTGCTCTACGTGGTGGCGCTGGTCAAGCTGCTTATTCCAATCCACAGTTGGCGTATTGTCTGTGGTAAACTGGCCAACGCAATCGCTCGGGGCTGGGTCGGGTTCAACAGTCTAGGCTTGAAACTGGCCAAAAATATCCGGTGGGATGTCCAAGGCATCGATGCGCTGCAGCCCGATGCATGGTATCTGCTGGTGGCCAATCACCAGACAATGGTTGATATTGTCGTCTTGCAGAGCATCTTCCACCGCAAAATTCCACTTTTGAAATTTTTCCTCAAGAAAGAATTGATTTGGGTGCCGTTCCTTGGAATCGACTGGTGGGCTCTGGATTTTCCTTTTATGAAGCGAACGGGTTCGACCCGCAAGGATATGGAAACTGCCCGCAACGCCTGTGACAAATTCAGATTGCTCCCTGTTACCATAATGAACTTCTTAGAAGGAACGCGTTTCACCACGGCAAAACGGGAGAACGAGAATTCGCCCTTTGCCCACCTGCTGAAACCTAAGCCCGGCGGCATGGCTGTTGTGCTTTGCACTTTAGGTCAGCGACTTCGTTCCATACTGGATGTGACAATCGTATATCCCGAAGGAATTCCGGGGCTGTGGACATTTTTGTGCAGCAACTCCATGGAAATCACGGTGCGGGTAAAACAGATACCCGTCACCCCGGAGTTACTCGGAGATTATCTTACAGACCAGGGATTCCGCCGACGGTTCAAGGATTGGCTGGACAATCTCTGGGATGAAAAAGACAAACTCATCGGAACACTGTTCCCCCTGCCTGCCCAAAAGTCCAATGGTGACAAGGACGATTGATTCTATCTGCGGATGTCCATAAAGAGGAGCTTCCGGAAGCAATTTCCGATCTCTTCCGCTTTATGGCTGCGCGAAGCAATTCCCCTTAATTTCCTCAATGTATTTGTCCAAAATAAGCTCCCGGCACTAATCAATATGCCGCATTTATCCGATATTAAAGTTGTGATGTCCGGCTCTATTCCCTTTGGCTTCACGGGAACTTATATTGAGTAGGAATTGAGCATTGAATTCCGGATAACCAAGGAGATACTATAATGATTCGAAAACGCATACATATTTTGGCACTGTTCATCGGACTATTAACATGCTCTCTTGAAGGCAGGTTCAAATGCGTAACTCCAGGCGAGTTTCCCTTCGGAGGCGGTGTCTTGCAACCGTTGGTATCGAGCCCTCAGTTCGATTCCAATGAGTCGCAGACAAGGCAGCGACTAACGATTGATGAGCGGCTTGATGGAACGAGGAGCGCCCCGACCGGCGGTGTTGGCCTAATGCAGTCATGGAGTTTCTAGCGAGTTGTGTCCTGTGAGCGGAGAGTTCCCTGCAAGTCTCCCGGGGAGACTTGCTCGATGAGCGCCCGGATTAGGGCGTTTCTCAAAGGAGATTCCGGATCTGGAATCCCTTCCCCTTGTTCGCCCGCATCCGAATCATCGTATTTATCGCTTGAAAACGATTTTCTCTTTTAAAATGAGGGGTTCCAGCCAAAAGTACCTTTTTTTTCTTGAAAACCGGAGAATAATCCTTTAATAGTTTATGAGAATCCAATAAGACTGAATAATCTAAACCCGAAAGACTCCTGGACCGGTGGTGCTGGAAGGAAAGGAAGTTTTTATGACGTTGACTAAGGCCCACATCGTCGAGAACTTGTTTGCCAAGAACATTTTTACAAAGACCGAATCAGCCCAGGTTATCGACACCCTTTTCGAGATCATAAAAGATACTCTTGAGAAGGGTGAAGACGTCCTGATAAGCGGGTTCGGCAAATTCAGCGTAAAAGAAAAGCACCAGCGCCGGGGCCGCAATCCCCAGACCGGCGACCCCATTATTCTCTCACCCCGCAGCGTGGTTACCTTCAAGTGCTCGGGTGTTCTCAGAGAGAAAATCAACGAGGGTAAATAACCTTCTGATGGAAAGGATATCCTCTTGAGCGGAGGATTCCCCTTTGAAACGGGGAAGTCGGCCGAAGGCGAACTGCTCGTTTCCTTCAAGACTCCTCTGACCTATGAAAATGCCGCTGAAATCTGGCAAAGCCTGAGCGGCCTTGTCGCTCGAAAAGAGAACACCTCACTCCTTTTCGATCTTTCCGGGGTCTCGAAAATAGACAGTGCCGGGGCGGCGCTGGTGCGGTCGATTCGAGCGCCTCTGCAACCGCAGGGGCGTTCGGTTTCGTATCGAATCCATTGAGCCCCAGGTCAAACATTTTCTCGACTATCTGGAGCGCGAGACGCCGCAACAGAAGCAACCTCCACCACCGGCCGGCTCGGTGGTTACCCGTTTTGGCGCTTTTCTGATTGAGCAGGCAGCCGAGTTGAGGGAATTCGTTAGGTTCTGCGGCTCTTTTTTTGCTGTCGCGGGCGCTTCTGTTCGCCATCTCGGGCGGTTTCGCTGGAAAGAGACGCTCTATTATCTTCAGTCGGCGGGACCCAACGCCATGACGATTCTTTTCCTGATCAGCTTTCTTCTCGGGTTGGTAATGAGCTTCCAGGCAGCGATCCAGCTAAGGCAATTCGGAGCCAACATCTATGTCGCCGACCTTGTGAGCCTTGCGCTTACTCGCGAGCTTGCGCCCGTATTCACTGCGATCCTCCTTGCGGGGCGCTCCGGCTCGGCCTTCGCAGCAGAAATAGGGACCATGAAAATCGGCGAGGAACTCGACGCCCTTGCCGTGATGGGATTCGATCTAACTGAATTCATAGCTCTTCCCAAAGTAGTCGCCCTGATGATTGCGGCGCCGCTGCTGACAATGTGGGCCAATTTTGCAGGACTTGCCGGAGGAATTGCCGTCTCCAGTGTATCCCTTGACCTCACACCCTACGGTTTCATGAATGAGGTTTATACAGCCATCACCTTCGGCGACATTGCGGGAGGCCTGGTAAAAGCAGAGGTTTTCGCAATTCTTATAGCACTTGTCGGCTGTTTTCGCGGATTCCAAACCGGCATGGGGGCGGACAGCGTGGGGCGTCAGGCCACCGCAGCGGTCGTCAGTGGACTTTTCCTGATCATTTTCGCTGACGCCATATTGACCGTTATATTTTATGTATTTGGCTGGTAACATTGAGCAATGAATCATTCTTTATTCCAATCAAAGCAAATTCCCCCGGTGTACAGACGTTTTTGCAGACTTATATTCATAGAGCCCGGCTCCACAGGGTTCTTTCGAATCAGTGTTCCGGGCTCCGGGCTCAAGCGATGAGCGGGGCCATAAAGTGTATTTGTCCATCCGTGAAGAAGAATAACCATGCCCGTGGCTTCCTCCAATAACTCCAAGGCCGAGCATGCCCTTTGCGTTGAAAATATTTCGCTCGGCTATGGGGAAAAGATAATATTGAAAAAGATAAGTTTTTGCGTTGAACCGGGACAGATAGTAACTATTCTGGGAGGCAGCGGCAGCGGGAAGAGCACTCTTATGAAAGGTCTGGTCGGCTTGCTCAAACCGACGCAGGGCCGAGTCGAGCTTTATGGAAAGGATATTTCCGGCGACCGGCGACGAGCAATGGCTCGAGTGGGCAAGGAGAAGGATCGGCGTGCTCTTTCAGTCAGGGGCGCTTATGGGCTCTCTCACGCTTGCTGAAAACATTGCTTTACCGATCCAGGAGTTTTCGAATGCTCCAAAGGAGATTTTGCCCGACATTGTCCGGCTCAAGTTGGAAATGGTCAGGCTGGGCGGCTATGAGAGCTATTATCCGGCGGAACTGAGCGGCGGGATGAAAAAACGCGCGGCTCTGGCCAGGGCGATGGCCCTCGATCCCAAAATTCTTTTCTGCGATGAACCTACGGAAGGACTCGATCCTGTCATATCCGCCGAAATGGATAATCTTCTGCTGGAACTCAACCGTGTGCTGGGCATCACTATGGTTGTCATAACTCACGACCTGCCGAGCATTAAGACTATATCGGACTGGTCAATCATGGTCGATGGGGACGCCCGGGGGATAATCGCGACCGGTCCGCCGGACGAGCTGGAAAAAAGCTCTGATCCCCGCGTCTATGACTTTTTCCACAGGCAGGCCCCGAGCGGCAGTGCTTCATGAGGGGGAAACCAGTTGGCCCGAACGGTTAGTCCATTCAAAATCGGCCTGTTTGCCCTGATTTGCCTGGCGCTGATAGCCGGGGCGGCTATCTGGCTCAAGGCAGCCTTGTGGTTTCAAAACACAAAAATATACGCCACCTATTTCAATGTCTCGGTAAAGGGACTGCAGACGGACGCTGTGGTCAACTACCAGGGTGTACCCGTGGGCCGTATCTACGATATTAGAATTGGCCCCGACGGCCGGCTGATTGAAGTACTGATGAAACTGGAAGCCGATTTTCGGGTCGACAATACCCTTGCCGCCCATTTGCGCGAGCAGGGCTTGACCGGACTGCGCTATCTCGAAATCGGCTCCGCCCCTGAAGACACCGAGCAACTTACCCCAAAGATTACCTTCCCAACGAAATATCCTTATATCCGGTCCTACCCCTCCGAACTCGATCTGCTCGAGATCGCCCTCCATAACCTGTACGTAAAATTCATATCATTGGATTTGGAGGGGCTTACGGGTTCTTGGAAAAAGACTTCGGGTCTGTTCAACAATCTCCTGGCGCAACTTGGCGCTGAGTCACCGGGCGGTGGAGACCTCAAGGAGACGATTACCGCACTGAAAAATACTTCCAAGCACTCAGAGGCCCTTTTCGAAAGACTGTCCAGAGCGGCATCCCGGGAACGCGTCGACAAAGGAATGCAAGACCTCACGGCCACGCTGGCATCGGCCCGAAAATTTTCAGACCAGCTCAGGCAACAGCTTGACGCTTTGCCTCCCGGTACTCTCAAAGAGCTTTCGGATCAGTTCGGCGAGACACTCCAATCCGGCGGAACTGCTTTTTCAAACCTGGGGACCAAAATTAACGAGTCTGCCGACCTGCTCGAGAGCGATCTTCACCAGCTAGGGGCGCTAATTGCCCAGTTGAATTCGCTGGTGCAGAGCGTCAAGGAGCAGCCGAACCGGTTGATCTTTCCTGGCAAACAGCCCCAGGAGCCGTTTAAAAGCAAATAAGCGGGAAGCAAACAGCGGAAAGCGAAAGTATGGAAAACAGGAGCGAGAAACAGACGGCGGTAAGCAGGAAGCACGAAGCACGAAGAGGGAATAGGTTTTTGCTTCCCGCTCCTTGCTCCTTGCTCCCTTCGCGATTGTGGGTATTGATCCTGGGAGCCTTGCTGCTGTCCGGCTGTTTGGGGTCACTTTTTTCCAAGTCCCCTGCGCCGGATTATTACCAGATTGATTACCCTTACCAACCTTCGAGCTGTACTAAACCGTTTTCAGGGGCGGTGCGAATCTGGCCCTTTGGCGCCACCGCCCCTTTCGATCGCGAACAGATGATTGTGACTTCCCCCTCCCTCCAGGTCCGCTTCTCGTCACATTACAAATGGGTCAATCCCGCCGGAAACATGGTCGCAGACAATCTGATGCGCGATCTCTCTATGGAAAAGGTGTTTGAAGATGTCGTACCGGCAGAAAATCCCATGCCTGCGGCATACGGGATAAGCGGACAAATCTATCGGTTCGCTCTCGAAGAAAACGGCTCCCCCCCACACGCCCTGCTTGACCTGGAAATCAGCCTTTGGCAGGAAAAACCTCGTAGCAGTTCTTTTTCGAAAACATTTCCATTATCAGAGCCCCCCTCTCACTTCAACTGATCCGCGCGAATTCGCTGCAGCAATGGCAGGCCTCGTTTCACAGCTCTCAACAGATCTGAGAAACGACCTGTGCGCAATTACGCAAGACAGCTCGCATCCAGCCGGCCACTGATATGCTCAACCTGCCGCTTGATCTTATTGTCATTCTCGCATTGCCTTCGTGAGATCGTTTATGGCGTACAGCACTGAGCTGTGGCTCCGACGGAATGACTTTCCTATGGATTCGAGCGACTCGGTCGTATAGCGCCGGCATAGATACATTCCGATCTTTCGGGCCGCCGCCAACTCTTTTCGCCTTTTCGAAGACTTGAGCTCTTCCACCGAGATTTGAAAAGCACTGCAGACGACCTGCTGAATATGGTCGATGGTCAGCTTGGGCAGCCGGTCAAGCATCGTCTCAGTGAGCTCTCGGGCAAGATCCAGCGTGACTGGAAGGCCCTGAATATTCGATTTGGCTATTATGCCTATCAGGCAGCTTTCCAGTCGCCGAATATCTCCCGTCACCCGCTCGGCCATGAAATGAATCACTTCTGCGGGCAGATTGACGTTTTCCCTCGACGCCTTCTTTCGAAGAATCTCCATTCTGGTCCTGAAGTCAGGAGGTCCGATGGGCGCAACCAGGATGCCGTTCAGCCTGGACTGCAACTCGTTGGTAAGTTTCGGAATGTCCTTTGGAAAAGTATTCCCTGTGTATAGGATCCTCTTCCCACGATCCATCAACTCGTCCAGTGTATAAACCAGCTCGTTCTGCACTTTTTCCTTGCCGCTCAGAAACTCCACTTTTTCGAACAGCAGCACGTCACACTCGTTGCGAAATTTCGTTTTGAAATTTTCAATCTTCCCGTTCTTCAGTGAATAGATCATCTCGTTTGCGAACTGTTCCGCTGTTACGTAATGAACCCTCAATTCGGGTGCTTTCCGGCAGATATATGCTGCCGACCGCATGTGACAGGTGGCTTTTCCCCAGCCCAGGCTCGGAGAGAATATAAGCCGAATTGTTGTAGAGCTGCTGACCGCGCGCCATGCCCCTGGCGGTGGCGAACGCCAGTTGATTGGACGACCCCACCACAAATTGGTCGAAGGTGAATCGGGGATTAAAAACCGGCCCCGAACGCTTGATAAGGTCGCTCATTACGATCTGCCTGGGAGCTTCAGCCTGGGGCGCATAACCTTCCAATTCATCCGGATCGGGCCCCCCGCTAAGAATCTGATACTCCAACCGGCGCACCAGCGGGAAAAACTCCTGCACGGCGCGCAGCAGCTTATGCTCCAGTTTCTCCCTTATCCACTCGATGTGAAACCGGTTCTTGCACCCCAGTGCAACTGTTTCATTTTCCAGCCCCAGAAATTCAATTGATGCAACCCAAAGATCGTACTGCCCCCTTGACAGGCACGACTTGAAGTTTTCTCTTGATTTCCTGCCAGTTCTGCTCCATAAGTTTTTCGCCCGTTCCCCGAAAAAACAAAACAGTTCTGATGCAGGGCGTATGCGCCCCCCCGCGCATACGCCCCATTTGGAAAACCCCTGGTGCTGAAATGAAATGGAATAAAAAGAGTTGAACCCCGGAAAGATGTTACTTTAGCCCCCCAATTGTGGATGCCAGTTTTAGTGCACGTTTCTTAATTCGTCAAAGTTGATCTTCCCAGTTTTGAGCGAGAAACACGAAACCGAAGCAGAAGGAAAAATACATCGGGATAAACGGGTGTTAGGCTGCACGAATATCTAAGTCCTTGAAATGAAATGAAAATATGGATAAAATATTTCCCTTGTAATATCAAAGGCATCCGTCAATCCTGTCCGGCATTCGCAAAAGCGGCACAAGTGGGAATCTTCCTTTTTCTATCTTTTTCGTAAGATTTCGTTAAATACGCCTCAAAAAATCGGACCCATAAATTTGGGCGGGCGCCTCCAACCGAGTGTCTGGCACAAACTTGTCTCCGTCATTTTTTATACGTCCACTTGACGCATGCTCGCGAGTTTTTCTATAATCAGGCTCAACAATTAAGTGTGTCTGTCCCAGATTGATCCTTCCTTTCAGAACCAACCGCGCCGGAGAGAAGAGCCATGTCCGGAAGATTCACCAGTTCTTGCCGATTTTTTCCGTTTTTCGCCGTTTTTGTTCTGATGTTGCTCTATCCTTGCGGCTTGAGGGCCGGAGAAGCGCCATCGGCCCTGATCCATGATCCGGTAGTTGCCGGGACATGGTACCCTGGAACAGCTTCGGAACTGAGAAAACAGATCGAAGAGTATTTGAGCCGGGTTCCCGAGCGCGATTCAAAGGGCCAGACAGTGGCAATCATTTCTCCGCATGCCGGATACATTTACTCGGGCCAGGTTGCCGCACATTCCTTCAAAGCCGTCCAGGGACAAAAGTTCGATTCGATCATCGTAATTGGACCGAGCCACTATGTGCCGTTTAGAGGTGTCGCTACTTACGACTGCTCCGGATTCCGTACTCCGCTCGGGGTCATTCCCCTGGACAGCGAATTGATTGCCGCTCTCATGAAGCGCGAATCGCGCATAAGGGACCTGCCGGGCGTTTTCCGGCAGGAACATTCTCTGGAGGCTGAGCTCCCTTTCCTTCAGGTCGTTTTGCCCGGTTTCAAGCTCGTTCCGCTCGTTATGGGAGATCCCGATATCACCACATGCCGCTGGCTTGCAGAGGCAATAGTAAAATGCACGGAAGGCAAATCGGTTCTGATAGTGGCCAGCTCTGACCTCTCCCATTATCACTCCTATGATGTGGCGGTTGAAATGGATCAGCGGCTGCTGCAAGAAAATCGGGGCAATGGATATCGAGGGGATTGATCAGTGCCTGGAGGACCGAAAATGCGAGGCCTGCGGCCAGGGACCGATAATGACGGCGATGCTTGCCGCAAAAAAGCTCGGCGCCGACCGGTGCGACATTCTGAAATACGCAAACTCGGGGGATGTTACGGGAGAGAAAATGTCTCCCATGGGGGTGGTTGGGTACGGGGCCGCTCGTATTTCAAGACCTCTGACCTCCAGGGACAGGGACGAAGCGGAGAAGAAGAAGGCCGGAATCGACCTTGGCCTGACCAAAGAAGAGCGGGCGGAGCTGCACGCAATTGCCAGAAAGGCCATAGAAGCCGGACTCACCTCCGGCGCATCCATATCGCGGGGCGTGGAGACTGCTTCGCCCAAGTTGAAGGAACCCCGGGGGGCGTTCGTTACTCTATATAGGAAAGGAGAGCTGCGAGGCTGTATCGGGCAGATAGTCCCTAGAATGCCGCTGGCGGAGGCGGTCGCAGCAATGGCCAGAGGAGGCCGCGTTCCGAGACCCGAGGTTTACGCCGGTCCGCTCCGACGAATTGGACGATTTAAAGATCGAGATTTCAGTGCTCACCCCTTTGCAAAAGATTGACTCCACCGACGAGATCGAAGTCGGCAAGCACGGAATCGTGATAGTCAGGGACGGATCGGTGGGCCTTCTGTTACCCCAGGTAGCAACGGAATACAACTGGGACAGGACCGAATTCCTCGAACATTGCTGCCTGAAAGCCGGCCTGCCCAGAAATATCTGGAAGGACAAGGAAACCGAAATATATATCTTTTCGGCCGATGTTTTTTAGAAATGAATGTGTAATGGCTACAGGGATGCGGAGATAAAATGGATGCAAAAAATGCCGCTGCCGGTCCCTGCAATTTGGACAGGCGGAGCTTTCTGAACGGTTGTTTCACGTTGCGCCCTGCTGTGCGCGGGGTCGCAGGTCTTTTCATTGAGCGCTCTCGCCTCGCGGTCCGACGCCCAGGAAATCAAAAAAGGGCTGCTCGGCCGCAGGCTCTCACCCTACTTTACTCCGCTTGCTGATAACCGCGTGCGTTGCGAGCTTTGCCCGCGACAGTGCGAGACCGGTGACGGAGAGCGCGGATATTGCCGGGTCAGGGAAAATAGGGATGGGAAGTATTATTCCCTTGTTTTTGGAAATCCATGCGCAGTGCACGTTGACCCGGTGGAAAAGAAGCCCTTTTTCCACGTGCTGCCGTCCACCCGGTCGTTTTCCATTGCTACAGCCGGGTGCAACTTCGACTGCAAATTCTGTCAAAATTGGGAAATTTCGCAGGCCAGCCCGGACGACACCCTGAACTACGAGCTGTCTCCCGAGCAGGTGGTCAGCAGCGCCTCCCGTTTTCAATGCGCCTCGATAGCCTCCACTTACGTCGAGCCTACCATTTTCATGGAATACATGATTGAAGTCGGAAAGCTGGCCAGGAAAAACAAAATCCTGAACCTCATGCACTCAAACGGCTATGTAAACCCGAAGCCGCTCGAGGACCTCTGCGGCTGCCTGGATGCGGCCTGTATCGATCTGAAGGGTTTTACCGAAACATATTACAGGGAAATTACCGAGGGGACTCTCGGACCCGTTCTGGAGACACTGAAATATCTCAAGCGCCGGGGAATCCACACCGAAATAGTGAATCTGCTGGTTCCCGGCAAAAATGACGATATTGATCAAATCGGTGCAATGAGCAGGTGGATCAGAGATGAACTGGGACCGGATGTGCCCCTCCACTTCACCCGGTTCTATCCTCTATACAAACTCAAAAGCATCGAACCTACTCCCGTATCCACCCTGGAGGCGGCCTGGAAGAAGGCCAAAGACGAGGGCCTCAACTTCGTATATATCGGCAATATTCCCGGCCACCCGGCGGAGAATACAGTCTGCCCGGGGTGCAAAAAGCCGGTAATCACCCGTACGGGATTCAGCGTAACTTCCATTTCTCTCAAAGAGGGCAAATGCGCCGGGTGCGGCAGAGAAATACCCGGAATCTGGAGTGCCGCCTGATCAGCTTGTCCGATTTTTCAAAAGCGTGGCGCTGGTCGCCAGGCAGCCAAACCCAAGTGTCAATAGAGTGTTAGGAATTCCAAGCACGGGGAGAAAGAATAGAGAGCCGGCCAGCGCCCCTGCTGAGGCCCCGATCAGGTCGGCCGCATAAAGACCCGCCCCTCGCACCTTCTCACTGCACCCAACCGCAGCGCAAAACTGTCCGCCGCCAAACATCCCGGCAAAAAAGGCCAGCGCCGAAAACAACAGCAGCATAGAATCATGCCCCAGGTTATCGAGCACCGAGCCTCGAAAAACGGAGAACAACAGATAAAGCACACCCAGGTAAGCAGCAAGACCAATCTGGATCATGAACAGACGGTGGGCGCCTGCTGCCTCGCAAGGTTCTCACAAGAGCGCTCCCCGCTGCCAGCCCGGCCATGAAAAGTGAGATTATAAGGGCCATCTGCCTGTAAACAGAACCCTCAATTATCTGATAAACAAGCACAAGCACCACTTCGATAACTATGAGCACCGCCCCGCAGACCCCCGTATTGAAAGCAACCACAGCGCTGGAACCGCCTTTTGCAAGCAGCACTGAAACAAACACGAGAAACAACGCTCCCAAGCCCACTGGAACCCAAAAAGGAACACCTCCGGAAATAAAACCGAGAAAGCGGCCGACCGCCGGATGCAGCTGAGCGCCCCACAAACCGAGTCCATACAGGTAGCAGACCGGTTCGAAATCTCTGTTTATCTTCGCCGGCGGGCCTTCGTGGATGATTGACTCCATGTACGCCAACCGGATGGGGTTAAAAAGATCCAGAAGATAGAAGTCCCGCACGTACCTGAGGTCAAGGCGCCGCGCGCGCATGCGGTCGATCAATACCTGCGGGTCTCTGGCAACTCCTGCGCCATCCTGTGATGCTATGA
Source organism: uncultured delta proteobacterium (assembly GCA_963757915.1). Lineage (GTDB taxonomy): Bacteria > Desulfobacterota > Syntrophobacteria > Syntrophobacterales > Syntrophobacteraceae > SbD1. The sequence continues at coordinate 63,493 of CAVWTD010000001.1, forward strand.
AACGAACGTTCTCGCCGGGCAGGACCAGGACGTAGCCGAAAACCTCCCGCAGAGTCGCATAAAGCGATTTCAGCAGAACAGCCTCCCTCGGGCCGACTATGTCCGGCGACGCAGCAACCCCGAAGGAAAACAGGCCCCCCGGGTTCATCAGCGATTTCATCCGGGCAAAGAACTCCACTGTGTAAAACCGGTTCATCTCGGCATTTACAGGCTCCCCCGCGCTAAGAAGAATTACATCGTAGCCGATCCCCGCCCCCCTTGTGAAACGCTTGGGATCCATGCGCCAGACGCGCACGCGCCGATCGACCCCCAATCTCCATACGCGAGGGGGGCAAAACCGTCGATATAAATGCCGTTGCCTCCGCATCGGGCTGAACGCAGTCAACGCTCTTGATTCCGGGATGGTTCAGCGACTTCGTCCAGCAACTCCGGCGAATAATCTCCGATCACAAGCACCCTTCCCGGATCGGGATGCTCAAGAAGCGGCAGATGAGCAGCCGGCTCGGCGCTCTGCGGGTCCGGGTTGGAAAAAAGCCACAGTCCGTTCGAGAACAGCGAGAACTGACCTGAATTGAATAAAAATACCAGGTTGTGGTAAGCAGTGTCCCTGGATTGAAAAAAGCTTTTTCCCCACTGCAGACGACGTGTCAGCAGGTCCACCCGGTCCGAATAGCTAAATGAAATACATGCCGCCAATGAGGATTGCCGCAGCAAAGAGCGAGCAGAGAAGCTTGCCGGGGTATTTCAACCCTGCGCCGCACGCAATGGCGCCGGCAAGCAGAAAGACAATGAGCAAAAGACTCCCGGCAAAGGAAGGGTATCGAGGAAGGAGAATGAAATAGAACACAAGTCCCCCGGCTCCCGCCCCAAGAGATTCAGCCAGGTACACGGAAATCGATCTTTCATCGCCTGTTGGGCCGGTGCGATAGAGTTCCCAGGCCAAGGCAAACAGAGCGCCTGACAACAAGCAGATGGGGGCCACCGCGCAAAACCCTATGGCAAGCATCATGCCCGGTGAAAGCAGCTCCCCTGGCGGGATAGACCAGAATGTCCTTGCAGCGCGAATCCAGACGATTGTCGCTGGAAGAGCAGCGCAGAAGACTGCGAAACCTGCAAGCAGAACGTTAAAGTCTGGTGGTTTTTTCCTGCAGAAACGTCCGGTCAGGCCGCTTCCCGCCGCTGTACACAGAAGCCAGCACGCAAAGATAAGCCCGGTTGAAAGCTCGTTGCCGTAAAAAATTACGAGCAATTCGCGAATCACCAGTATCTGCCCAATGGAGGCGGCAAAACCGGCCATAAGGATCAGCACAGCTATCCGGACTGCCATACCCGAGTAACGCCTTTTCCCGTGTTATCTTAGAAGGCGGAAAGTACTCGCAGGCAGTTGTTACCATACTTTTCTGAAGTAAGTAAGCGGGTTTCAATTTCTGATTCCTCGCGAGCGCTCAGCGAGCTTTTTTTCAAAACCGATCATCACTAAAAAACCCGCCAGAAACAGGGCGCAAATCCCCTGGAGGGGATGTTCGGCAATCTGATGAAAGCCGGCGCACCCAATTACAAATCCCGAAACGATCTGAATTATACCGTTCATGGAAGTCCTCCTGCGCCTGGAAAGATCAGCAAATTTTGTTCCACTCATGGCCGCAGACCAGAATTTTATGACGGACCTTCCATGTCGTTGTTCACCAAGTGCCCAAAAACGTTGGAATAATACGCCAATGATTTACCTTGTGATCAAACCCGGCGCCAGCATTTGGTACTCTGTAGATTGTGAATCATTGATTCTGTAAGACCCTAACTCTGCCGATATTTCGTAAAATTCTCGAAAGAAAAAGAAAAAGCCGCGCTCAACCAGCAAATTACTTCACAGAATTCAAGGCTTATGTTTGGCGCGGAAACCAACCGGCGGTCTACTATCTGACTAATACGTCATCTACCTGAAGTTGCGTGGTCGCGGAAGCCACCGGCACCCGGACAAAGCGGTGCAGCTGAAAAAGGGATGCTTCGACATGGAAAGCAAATCGAGATGCTCCCCCTTTTATAAAAAAGGGGGCCGGGGGGGATTTTAGCGCAGAGACGTACTCGAGTGTGAAGTGTGAAGTGTGAAGTGTGAAGTGTGAAGTGTGAAGTTAGAAGGGTGAACTCTTCACCCTTCAAGCGGTTACTCAGGCATATACGGCAAATCGTCCAGCGAGGGCTGAAGATCATTAACTATGGCTTCGAGCGTTCCCTGAAGATCTTCTTCCGGGCAAATCCTTACCTCTCCAGTTTGCCTGATCTTTATTTCCACGTCGCCGGTCTTTTGGAGCTTCCCGCTGACCACTATCCTTACCGGGATTCCTATCAGGTCGGCGTCTTTGAGCTTTACGCCCGCCGATTCGTCGCGATCGTCGTAGAGGACCTCGTAAGAGGCGCTGAGCTTAGAGTATATCCGTTCGGCCATTTCCACAATCTCCGGCTTTTTGCCAAGTTGAGATATAACGATGTGGAAGGGAGCGGCCGTATAGGGGAATTGCATCCCGTAATCATCGTGCCATCTTTCAATAACCGACGCCATGAGCCGTTCGACCCCGATGCCGTAGCAGCCCATCACAACCAGGTTCGGTCCTCCGGAGTTGTCCAGATAGGTTACGTCCATTGAATCAGGGGCCGTGTATTTGGTTCCGAGCTTGAAAGTGTGCCCCAGTTCGATCCCGCGCCGTATCTCCAGATGAGCTGTCCCGCACGCTGCGCACCGATCGCCTTCGCGCACTTCAGCTATATCTGCGGTCTCTGTCCATTCGAAGTCCCTGCCGGCAAGCACGTTTGTGAAGTGCATATCCGGTTCGTTGGCGCCGGCGACATAGAGAGTCCCCTGAGTTATCGAGGTGTCCAGCACGGTTCGAATGCCTTTCACGCCGACCGGCGCCAGAAACCCGCCATAAAGCCCTTTTTCCGACAGTATCTTCTCCGGCGCATATTCCAGATGAATGGCCTTGAGATGGTTGGCAAGCTTTGTGGCCGATATGTTGAAGTCTCCCCTGACCACCGCCAGTACGAGGTCTGTGTCGGCAACATAGGCTACGGTCTTCAAAAAATGATCTTCGCGAGAGTTGAAAAATCGCATCAGGTCGGCAATCGTTTTCACGTCGGGCGTATGGACCTTATCCATGTGGGGCGGCGTATCGACGTGCTGAGTTCGTCCCGGCTTGATCCCCACCGCTTTTTCAGTGTTAGCCCTGTATCCGCAGCCGGGACACACGACAAAGCGGTCTTCGCCGGCCGGGGATTCGAGCATGAACTCATGTGAGCCGGTCCCGCCCATGATCCCCGAATCGGCCTCTATGGGTACCGAATTCAGCCCGCAACGGGCGAATATCCGCAGATAGGCGTTGAAAATCTTAGGGTAGTAGATGTCCAGGTCTTCAAAGTTGCGGTGAAAGCTGTAGGCGTCTTTCATGAAGAATTCGCGAACTCTCAGCAGACCCCCGCGCGGCCGGGCTTCATCGCGAATCTTCGTCTGAATCTGATAGAGCATCACAGGAAGATCACGGTAAGACCGCAAGAACTGCTTTGCTATGTCGGTTACCACTTCCTCGTGAGTCATTGCAAGGACAAATTCGCGGTCCCTGCGGTCCTTGAACCGGATAAGTTCCTCGCCTATATCGAAATAACGGCCCGTTCTCTTCCAAAGCTCCGCCGGATTCACGACAGGCATGGTGAGCTCCAGACCGCCGATCGCGTTGAGTTCTTCGCGAATGATCTGCTTGATTTTTCTTGTTACACGATGTCCGAGAGGCAGGAGCGCATATAGCCCTGCAGCTACGGGATATATGAAAGAGCCACGCAGAAGCAATACATGGGAAGGAGTTTCCGCCTCCTTGGGCGCTTCGAAAAGGGTATGAATGAAGGCTTGCGAGTAGCGCATCTTTCCACCTCGTATGATGACTTATACAATACCCTGCTCAAAAAAAATCGGCTCTTTCCGCGCAGCCATGCAGACAGCGCAGACACTAAATGTGGTGCGGTTGGAGGCAAGCCAAATGTGAGGCGCTTCCAAAAAGTGAAGTGCCTCCGGTGTATAGATCACGCTTCGCGAGCTTCGCATTGCTTCACAAAGTGAAGCATGCTTGCCGGCCTCCCTTTGCGACGTGTGAGCGCGTAGCGCGGGGGCCGACCGCGCGGCAGGTCTATCACACGCAATGGGCGGGAGCGGGAGGCCTCGTTGTGCTTGGCGTACACCTGCGGTCCCTATCTCCACGCTCCGCGAGGTGTGGATACTATCATTTATCCATTTGGAGTCACAACCCCAAATAGTGTCCATCCGGAAACACCGGACGGAAACTAAATAATGCGCCAAGCTGGGGACATCCGCTGTGTCACTCTCCTTGCCCTGGTTGGGTCAAGAGTTGTCGTGAGGCAAAAAAAATCTTGGCAGTTTTGTAGAGCGCCTTGCGAATTTTTACCATCGTGTTTATCTGCCGGAAGTGATTAGTTATACTGAATTTGATGTTCGAATCTGCCAAGCATGCTGACAGATTTTTGAACCATTACTGAACGGGAGGGTGCTGTGACGGGGAGCGGCAACAAGGATTTCCTTGATGAACTGAAGGCCATGAAAGAACGCATGGAAGATTTGTTCACGAGCAGTTTCGAACCAGGAACCGGCGGAAAAGGCAAACCCCAAAAACCCGAGGATTGGGTCCCCATGAGCGACATTGTAGACTCCGGAAAAGAGTTGGTCTACTCGATAGACTTGCCCGGAGTTATGGAACATGACATCCAGGTTGAGTGCAAGGCCGACAGGTTGTGGATTTCGGGGCTTAGGAAGAATGACTTGCCGGAAGGGGAAGCTTTTCGAGTCGAGAGACCCAGAGGAGCATTTTCGCGGGTTTTCAAATTTCCCTGCCCGGTGGATGAAAACGGAATCCAAGCCGAGTTCAAAAAAGGTGTGCTCACGATCAGCGTCCCCAAGAGATCCCCCGAATGCCGCACGCATAGAATTGAGGTGCGCGAGGCTGAATAACGGCGAACGAACGAAGCAAACTGCCGGTTTTCAAACAAAATAGCTCCGGCCATGTATGGGCACGAGCCAATCCAGGCTGTTTGAATAAAGACCAAATCCGTCTTCTGCCGTTTTATGGCGTTATCGCACGTGAGAATTCTTCCGGGGAAATCTTCTTTTTTTTGACACCGGCGTGAAATTTCGCTACAGGTATAGGGAAGAATCCGGCTTCCTAAACCCAACCGGCCTATCATTTCTCCGATCTTTTAATCGGAAATATTGTAAGGATATGTTTGCGCCTGGATCGGGTGATCGGCGGACAATGCTGCTTGAGGGAAAGAAAACGATATGGCGAACGTAATTATAGTTGGCACTCAGTGGGGCGATGAAGGAAAAGGAAAGGTTGTCGATCTGCTTTCCGAGCAGGCCGATTTCATTGTCCGGTTCCAGGGCGGAAACAATGCCGGGCACACGCTGGTAGTAAACGGCAAGAAGCATATCTTCCACCTGGTCCCCTCCGGAATTCTTCATCGGGACAAGAAGTGCATGATTGGAAACGGAGTGGTGCTCGATCCCGGCGTGCTGATACAGGAAATGGACCGCCTCGAGGAAGCGGGCTTGCGCGTAACGCCCGACAATCTGCTGATCAGCCTTTACACCCATGTCATCATGCCCTATCACCGTGCGCTCGACCTGGCCCGCGAAAACAGGAAGGGCAAGACCGCGATTGGCACCACCGGCCGGGGGATTGGCCCATGCTACGAAGACAAGGTGGGCCGAGGAGGTATTCGGGTTCACGATCTTCTGGACAGCGCAGTTTTTTCGGAAAAGCTGGCGCGAAACCTTGAGGAGAAGAATTTTGTCCTCCGGAATTTTTTTCAACACGAGGCTCTGGACCCTGCTGAAATCATGGATGAATACCTTGCCTACGGGGAACGGCTAAGACCTTTTGCAGGAAACGTATCGCTACAGCTTCAGGAGGCGGACGCCCAGGGCCGCAACATTCTTTTCGAGGGAGCTCAGGGCACTCACCTGGACATCGATCACGGGACCTACCCTTACGTGACATCGTCTAATACAGTCGCCGGCAGCGCCTGCTGCGGGGCGGGAATCGGGCCTACCCGCATAGACGCTGTGCTAGGCGTAGTCAAAGCGTACACGACACGCGTCGGCGGCGGGCCTTTTCCATCCGAACTTCTCGGTGAGACCGGAGAGCACATCCGGAAAGTCGGAGGGGAATTCGGGGCCACCACCGGGCGGCCGCGCCGCTGCGGCTGGCTGGACATGGTAGTCGTAAACAGCGCTGTCAGGCTGAACGGCCTCTGCGGCCTGGTCATCACAAAGCTGGACGTTCTTACCGGGATTCCCACGTTAAAGATAGGAGTTTCCTACAACTGCCGGGGCAGCAGGCTCGACATTGTCCCTGCCGAACTTGGCGCCCTGGAGGCATGTGAGCCTGTTTTCGAAGAATTCCCCGGATGGGATGAAGACATCGGCAAAGTACGCACATGGGTTGATCTTCCTCAAAACGCCAAAAAATACCTGAAGGCGATTGAGCAAATTTCAGGGGTCCCAGTCCATATAATATCCATCGGCCCCAGCCGTGACGCAACGATTATTCTCAGAAATCCGTTCAATGACGGGGGGGCGTAACAACTGCTCTCCGGGAACATTGTTTAAAGCTCAGGGCAACCTGGAGTTTAGGATTAATGCTTTTGTGGTGAATTGTTGAATCCGCAAGTGACGTCCGGGATCATATCACGTGATGAGAGCGCATATGATATACATCGGCCGCCCCAAGAGAAGGAAAAGGTATCCTAAAATCATCTTGCTGCTGGTTCTGGCGGCGGTCTGCGTGGGTGGGTTCGTGAGCTTTGGTCCGCCTGGGCTGTACGCAAGATCAGGGACTCCGGAGTTTTGCGCGAGCTGCCATGTCATGGAATCGGAGTATGAAAACTGGTTTCACAATGCGGGGCATCGCCGGCAAAAGTGCACCAATTGCCACCTGCCCAACGACACCGAGGCTCGCCACGTGGTCAGCAAGGGGCTGGAAGGCATGTGGGATTCGTATGTATTTTATTCCGGAAGGGTCCCGGAAACCATTCGTCTCTCCGAGAAGGGGAAAAAAATCCTCAGAGAAAACTGTGTCCGCTGCCACGCGGAGCTGGTATCGAGAATCAATGAGGACAGAGACTGCTGGGTTTGTCATCGCCGTTTGTCTCACAGGTCAACCGGAACGTTTTAAGCCGTGCAATAGCGAGCGCTTTGGACAGAACGAAGAATACGCTCTCGCCTGCCATTTCCGCCTTTTTGCCGCTCTGTCAAGAGATTATTTATGATGGTTGACCTGGATAATGAATGCTGCATCGGATGCGGCGCATGCGCTGAGCTATGTCCGGAAGTCTTCGAAATGGACGACAGGACCGGCAATGCCCGCATAATCATATTCGAAGTCACAGATAGAAACTGCATCGAGGAAGCCATAGCGACCTGCCCGGCAGAGTGCATATCCTGGAAGGACTAAACCTCTATCTTTGGCCCCTCCCCCGTTTGCTCCGGGTGCCGCTCCGGACAGTCCGTGCGCTGTCTGAATAATTCAATAGGTTACGACTTGAACGCAATTCGGCATCCGAAAGGTTGCGCCGCCGGGATTCGGTTTCAGGGGTTCCAGCCTTCTCTGCGCGCAGGTTTGCATTTTTAAAAATAAACGACCTTAACACAACTGTAATATTCGCGTAACAATAGGTGCATTAAGATGTGATAGATCGTTTATATAGTCGGAGAAAATGTTATATTCTGCCTGTCGGGACAGCCTTAGCGAGGAAGACATGAACCAGTCGAAGATTCTGGTTGTGGAAGACGATCATGACATAGCCCAGCTCCTGGCCATCACAATGAAAAAGGCCGGATTCGAGGTTGCGGTATCGGGAAACGGCTACGAAGCGCTCAACATGATTCGCAAGCATCCGCCCGATCTTCTTATTCTGGACCTGATGATTCCGGGAATCGACGGTTTCGAGGTCTGCAAGGAAATGAAGCGCGAGCCCAAGACGGCCTCCGTGCCGATCCTGATCCTGACCGCCCGTGGGGAGGAAATCGATCGCATTATCGGCCTTGAGCTGGGGGCCGACGATTACGTGGTCAAACCCTTCAGCCCGAGGGAACTACTTCTGAGGGTGCGAGCGATTCTACGCCGCGCAGGAAGTGAATATCACCCCAAGGCGGTCTTCAAGAAATCGGGGCTGGAAATAGACTTCGAAGGCCATCGGGTCAGCCTGGAGGGGCAGGAGATCGTCCTCACGGCCACGGAGTTCAAATTGCTCTCGGAACTGACAAACAGCCAGGGAAAGGTCCTGAACCGGGAACAACTGCTTGACAGAGTGTGGGGATATCATTTCGAAGGATATGCCCGCACCGTGGACACCCACATTCGCCGGCTCAGACAAAAGCTGCTCTCATGCGCGGACTGGATCGAGACAGTGCGGGGCGTCGGATATCGGTTTCGAGGTTGATATGCGTCTGAAATTCAGACTTAGAATCCGCCTGCTGCTCCTGTTGTGGGGGATTTTTTTCCTGGCCCTTTTCCTGCCCTCACTCTATTACAACAAATATCTGAAAGATGAAATCCTGTCGGAAACCGAGGCCAGGGCTTCAAGAGAACTCACCCTGATAAAAGACCTGATGGCGCGGGAAGAGTTTCAGGGTCCAGAGCAGTTGCACGCCTGGCTCCGCAGGGTTTCCGATCCCTTGAAGCGTCCGCCTGACTTATGTGGCCGAAGGGGGCCGGGTTATCGCGGATACGGACGTGCCTTTCGACCAGACCTCCAGCCTGGAAAACCACGCGAGACGCCCGGAAATCGTTGAAGCATACAGCCAGCCCACGGGATCAAGCTTAAGGCACAGCGGTGAACTGAACACCGACCTGCTCTACGTTGCGCAAAGAATCGAGGGCCGGGGAACAATTCCCGGCGGCGTTCTGCGCGTGGCCATTCCTCTATCCGGCATATTTTATTCGCTGGGCAACGTTGCTATGGTCCAACACCTGATAATCCTCACCGGCTTCATAGCCTTTGCGTTAATAAGCCTTGGCCTTATGGTGAGCGCAAGCCGTTCGGTCAGCCTCCTTTCGAGCGCAGCCGATTCAATCGGGCATGGGGACGTGAAGGTCCTGCGGCAGTTTCACCTCGGCCATTACTTTTATCCCCTCGCAAAATCGATCAGAGAAAACGCCGAGCGCGTTGAATCCTACATTCAAACGATCACGGAACAAAAATTTCAATTAGAGAGCATTTTGGACGGTATCGAGGAAGGTATCCTGCTGCTCAATTCCGCCGGCAGGATCGATTCATCGAACCGCGCAGCCAGGAGCATGTTCTCCTCGATTCCTGAACTCAAAGGGCGCAGGCCCCTCGAGGTGATCCGAAGCCCTGAACTCCAGGCGGCCTGTAACCGAGTCCTGGAAAACGAAATCCATTCGTTTCACAGCGAAGTCTCCATTGGGGCCGATCGGTTCTACCATGTTCACATAGTCCGAATAGAGCAGTCGAAGGGCGAATTCGGTGCGATCATAGCCCTCCACGATATCTCGGAGTTGAAAAGACTCGAAACAGTACGGCGCGATTTTGTCGCCAATGCCTCCCATGAACTGCGCACGCCGCTGACTTCCATCAAAGGTTATACGGAAGTCCTCATGTCGGAGGACGATCCGGATGTGCGCAGTCCATGCCTCGAGGTTATTTTCAAAAACGCAAATCATATGATCAAAATAGTAAATGACCTTCTCCAGCTTGCAAAAGTGGAAGACTATAATACCATTATGGACATCAGACCGGTTAAGGCCGGTGAGGTCCTGATCGAAGCATGGAAAGCGTGTGCGCCCGCTGCGGAACAAAGAAGCGTATCTCTTCAGAACGATCTCCCACCGGATGGACCGATGGTGCAGGCCGATTTCGATCAACTGGTCCAGGTCTTTCGCAACCTGCTGGAAAATGCCGTGAAGTACAGTCCGCCCGGAGCAAAAGTGGAAGTTTTCTCACTGGCGCAAAACGGTAAAGTAACAATAGGGGTGAGCGATAGTGGGCCGGGAATCCCCAGGAAGGACCAGCAGAGGATATTCGAACGATTCTTCCGCGTTGAAAGGTACCGGGGCAAAGAGACGGGGAGCACCGGGCTGGGGCTGGCAATTTGCCGGCATATTGTAAGAATCCATGGAGGCACAATCTGGGTTGAAAGCCCCCGAAAGGACATGTCTTCAGGATCGACCTTTTTTTTCACTCTGCCACCGGCGGAGCGTGAAGATACCGGGACGTAGCTGTCTGCCTGCTCAGCCGGCGTTGGCATTTAGCACGCCCTTTTCCAGATGGCACATTCGCCCAGCGGTTTCGGCCGCTTTGGGGTCATGGGTTACCATGATGATGGTTTTCCCGAACTCTGCATTCAGCTGGCCGAGCATTGCGAGCACTTCCCTGGCGGATTTTTTGTCCAGGTCTCCCGTCGGTTCGTCGGCAACGATGAGTGAAGGATCGGTCACTATAGCACGGGCTATTGCAACCCGCTGCTGCTCGCCCCCGGACAGCTCTCCGGGGTGATGGCGAAGCCGGCCGGCGAGTCCGACAAGCTCAAGGGCGGTCACTGCGTGTTCCCTGCGCTCTTTTCTGGAAAGGCGACGGAGCTGGAGCGGCAGTTCGACGTTTTCCAGTGCGCTCAGCACAGGAAGAAGATTATAGAACTGGAATATAAACCCTACGTGAAGGGCCCTCCACCGCGCGAGGTCGGTTTCTGAAAGTTCGCAGATCGGAACGCCTGCTACGATCAGTTTGCCCGAATCAGCACGGTCCAAACCGGCAATGAGGTTAAGAAGGGTCGTTTTGCCCGAACCGGACGGCCCCATAAGGGCGATAAACTCCCCCTCGCGAATCTTCAGGTCGATCCCGTAGAGGACCGGCACCTTCCGAGCTCCCCGCGAGTAGCTTTTGTAAATCTGTTCCGCGATAACTGTGTGCTTATCTGAGCCATTCTCCACGTTCGAAAGCGCCTGCAAAATCTATTCTGAAATCTCCACCCTGTCGCCGGGCTTGAGGCGGGCGGGCGGCTTGATGACTATTCTATCGCCGTATTTTACCGGCGGCGCCTGCATAAGATGATCCCCAAAGAATTCGGGCCCGATCATCAGATAGTCCCCAAGAAACTGGGGGTTCTTTATGGGGACCCATTCGGCCTGCCCTTTTTCAACCCGGAAAAGCCCCTGCCCGCCTCTTTGCGACACTAGAGCGTTGCGATGCACGCCCAGCACGGGCTTGTTCTCGTCCGGGCCGAGACTTCGGGAGAGAAAGGCGGCCTTGGCGCTCATCTCCGGAAGGATGCGCGGGTCAAGCTCGTCAAAACGCACCTTGACCATAACGGTTCCACGCATTCGATCGGCTGTCGGTACGATCATGTGCACCCGTCCGGCAAAACGGGCCTGTGGAATGGCGTCCAACTGAATTTCGCAGGGTTGGTCGCTTTGGACCATGCTCAAAAATGATTCCCCAACGTCCGCCTGTACCATGAGAGAGGAAAGGTCGGCCATCGAAACCACGGCTGCCTTGGCGTTTGTGGCCGAACCAAAAGGGGCTACGACTTCCCCTACGTCGGCATCTTTTGTCAGGATAACGCCATCGAAGGGAGCGCGAATAATCGTATATTCTATCAGGACGCTTTCCCGCTGGACTGAAGCCTCTAAAGCCTTGATGTTCGCCCTGGCAGAATCTATCGCTGCTTTTGCTTTCAAGAACCTGTCCTGCGCGTTTTCCAGATCGACCTGTGCAGCGGCCTTTTTCCCCCATAGTTCTTTGAGCCGCCTGAAATTGGCCTCAGCGGTCCCAAGTTCCGTCTCCGCGCGCGTCAGATCGAACTTCGCCACTACAAGCTGCGCCTCTGCCTGCGCTTTCTCCGCCTTGAGATCGTCGCTGTCCAACCTTGCAATCACATCCCCTTCTTTTACGCGGCTGCCTTCCTGGACCCCAAGATAGACGATCCGGCCAGTCCCCTTGGATGCGACCGAAGCTTTCCGCTGGGCGACGACATAGCCGCTCGCATTGAATTGGGTTATTACCTGCGAGGGATAAACCCAGTCCGCGCCGGCCGTACGAACATTCGTCGCCGAAGTGAGAAGGCCCGCTTGAAAAAGATACAGCACAATGGCTGCTGCTGCGGCCGCAATGACGATCCACAAGATCCAAGGCCTCCTGCGGGCAGCCGAGAATTGTTCGGAGTCGGCAATCTTGAGACCGGAAATTTTCTGGGCATCCATTTTCACCACCAAAAAAGTCTTCCATTCCAGAGGCCATTCAGCCAAAGGAATTAGGGCTTGTCCGTAAATATCCTGACACAATGGTCACCGCGACGGACCACGGGAAGGTGCATTATCGACCTACAGCCGGTTTAAATCAACCATATTGACAGAGCGGTTCAAGTCCATTAAGTCGGTTGGCCTATTGTGTCCGAAACCAGGCCGAGGATATCCTCGGTCACTCATGTTTCCCTCGATGCAAACAGAAGCATGTGATCCCTGAACTGTCCAAACCAGGGCGAGCGCCCGATGCCCGATAGCCGGGCCAAACTCTGCTGGAACATCACTGCGGCCTCTTCCTGGGTGAGGCCTTCGCTCACTTGGTAATCGTAGGCTATGGAAACCGGATCTCTTTGCGGCCGGTCAATTATACGCTTTATCCCATAGCGTTCAGGGTTGAGAAAGGCGTCCGAGCCTTCGAGCAAAATGAACCGGGAACGGGAAAGAGCATGAACCGACTCCCGGCATGACTCGAGGAAATCCAGAGTGCTCTGCCATTCAGCTTTGGTTTCAGTCGGAAAGCCGAATATTGAGAACAGCAGATTCCATATGCCCGCTTCCCTGGCGGAGTTGAGAATGACTGGAATCTTTTGGGCAATTGTACCCTTGCGCATGAGGTCCAGCACGCGCTGGCTTGCCGACTCAAGACCCCACATCAGCAGGCGAAGGCCTGCCCGGTGTGCTTTTTCGAGCCCCCTGGCCGAAAAGCCCGACGGCCTGGCGTAAGCCGAAAAATAGACTCGAACGCCTCTTCGGATAAGATTCGCAGCAATCCGGTCCATACGGCGCGGGTGGATCATCTCGTCAACCAGGCAGAAATGCCCGACGCCATACTTTTCCTGGAGCGCGGAAAGCCTGTCCGATGTGTTGGCAGCATCTTCCTCACGGTAATCGAGATAGGTCTTTTGATGAGTGCAAAATGCGCAGCGCCTCCAGGGGCAGCCGCGTGAAGCCATATATGGCAAGACAGCAATCGGCGAGTGGTATTGGTCCAAAGGAAAATCGGAAAAGTCCGGAGGAGGCAGGGCATTCAGGTCGAACGCGGCCTCTGCCAGGTTTCTCGCCTCCTTCCCGTCTTCCATACGAATAAGGCCCGGTACTCCGCAAAGCGGGCGGAAGGCCGATCCGGACGCGTCCTTCCCGCTGTCTTCGGCCAAAACTTTCACCAGTGATTCCAGCCCCCTCTCCCCCTCCCCCACAATGAGGTAGTCGATAAGCCTGCCGGTGTCCACTTCCCTTACCTCACCGCCCGTATAGACAGGAAGAGGTCCTGAGAGCAGCCGCCCCGGATCGGGCATCACGGAAAAGGTCGCTCCGCCAAAGACGATCTTCGCTCCAATGGCGCGCGGCGATTTTGCGGGGTTAGGCGGGTGGGCTGCGTAATCCGGCTGCGGCGGCCCGCCGTCCGCCTTGCACAGCTTTGCGAGCGCAAGCGCGAAAAAAAGCTGCTGGCTGAAAAGGATTGAAAACCCTATCAGGTCAGGTCTGAAAGCTTTCAACGGCTCGATCAGTTCCTCGAAAAACCTGTTGACCAGGGGTGGCCTCGGCAACCCGAGAAGAATCTTCCTTGCAAAATTATCGAAAAGCCCGTTGAGAACCGAACTAAAACCGGCATAGATCCTTGCCTGTTCGTTGTATAAGGCCAGATCGAAAAACCTGTGAACGCCCTCCTTGCCGCAAAAAAAAAGTCTTGCCGCCGCCGCCTTTTGGGCAGTCGTTTCGAAGTCCATTTTCTGCATGCGCATTCGCAGCCGCCCATCGCCGAGCCAGTGGAACGCCTGCTCGAAATAGGCCAGATTCAGATCGAAATTGCGCACCTCAACAGTTGCTGATGTTTCCAGATAGGCTTTGAGATCGGCGATCCCCAGAGGCGGGCTTGTCGGAGGCATGGCCGGTGGAAATACCAGAGCGATTCGCAGAGCCTTGCGTGGTTGATCGTCCCTCATTCTATTCCTTTGATAAACATATGGATGTAGTCTCCAATATGCCGGTATACCGGACGAAGAAATCGTCTTCAGTTTGCTTGCTATGCGCCCTGCGTCATGCCGATGTCAATTCTACTACCGAGGCAAAAATTATGCGAGCGATTTTTGAGGGAATATTGACACGATTAATTAGCAGTCTTACCTTGTGGCTGCTAACAATATCGTTCAACAATCAACAGGAGGTTGAACATGGCCATTTTCAGGTACCCAAACTGGCGCTGGCCGGATATCTCCGGCGCTCTGGAAGACTTTGAGAGAGCTCGCAGACACATGGACAGGCTTCTGTCTGTTTTTACCGGAGGGGCTTCCAGCCCAGCATCTTCGGGCGTTTTTCCGCCGCTTATCGTAACCGAGGACGAGACACGATTTACGTTGAAGCTGAAATCCCGGGAATCAAAGCCGAAGACCTGGACATCTCGGTTGTTGGCAGGACCCTTACGCTGAGTGGCGAACGCAAGCCCGAAGAGACGCAGGACGTCAATTACCACCGCAGGGAACGCAAGTGGGGGAGTTTCCGAAAGGCGCTCACGCTGCCGGATGACGTGAATCCGGAAGCTATCCGGGCCGAATGCAAAAATGGCATGCTGAAGCTCGTTCTGCCCAAGCCCGAGCATGTGAAGCCCCGCAAGATAACCATCAAAGGCGAATAGGGAGCCGTTGGAAGAGGAGGTTTATTATGGCTGACACAGATTTGCAGATTGAGGAAAAAAAGGAGGCCCAGGCGACCGGAGAAAGCACCCGCAACGTCCCGGTTTTTATCCCGGCCGTAGACATATATGAATCGGAAAATGCGCTGACACTGGTTGCCGACATGCCGGGCGTCCCGATCGAGAACGTCGACATAGACCTGGATTCCGACCAGCTCACAATCCGGGGAACGGTGCCTCAGCAGGAGGAGAAGGGCAAGGTGATCTTCAAGGAGTATACGTTCGGCGATTACTACAGACAGTTTACTCTCTCCAGCGACATCGACCGTGAGAAGATTCAGGCATCGATGAAAGATGGCGTGCTTAAGCTGGTGCTGCCAAAGGCTGAGGCTGCAAAGCCGAGAAAAATAACCGTAAAGTCTTCATGAGAGCGGATAAGCCTTACTAAAAGCGAAACTCCGCCCAAGTCTTTCCCTCTGGCCCATGGGCCGGGGGGAAAGAAAAAAACCTTCCTGAAAACCGTTTTTGGGCGCTAGATCTTGGATAAATACTATCCTCGCGAGGACATCAACCACCCAGAACGGCAACAATCTTTTCCTTTAGCATATTTTTGTCGTCTTCGGACAAAATGGCGGCAGGCGGCTCATTTCGATAAAACGCCCCTCGATTCTTTGGGCCAGATGCGACAGGATCTCTTCAAGCTCGTCTTCGACTCGGGGCTATGTCAGGGGTGGGCGGAGCAGGGATTTCCTGGCTCACCGGGCCCTGCAGCTCTTCTATTGCCTCGGCTTTGAAATTATCCCATTCCGAGACTTCTTTATTTGGTGGACGGCAGGCTCGAGCTGGTCGGTCTCAGGGGGTGGGGCGACCCGTCCCGGGCGGGACCAGGGGTCTGGAACGCCTCGTAAATCCTGGCATATTCGCCGGCGCTTTGCGTATTGCCTGAAAATGCGGCGAACTCCGAAAGCAGTTTGAAGATTATGGCGTTTTTCCGAATATCCTCGACTGCATTCAGCAGAATCCGTTCGGATTGACCGGCCTCGCCCATTTCCATGAGCGCCCATCCGAGCAGCACCCGCGATCTCAGGTGATCGGGATGAAAAAGGAGGCCTTTTTTGCAGACTTCCGCGGCTTCCTCCCATTGGCCGGCGGCGCACAATTCTTCCGCCAGAAGGGCGAACACCCGGGACCTGCGATCCAGTTTCAGCATTTGCCTGTAAGTTTGGATGTTATCAGCCGAATCTGCCATTTTACCCTCCGTTAAAAAACCTGACATGCGGACATCAGCAGGGATGATTATCTCAGCAATCTCACTGGAAAACAATCGGCTTCTTGATATGTTGACAGCCCGGCGGATGCACTTGAAACTTCCCAAAACCGGAAGCCTATCGGATGAGGCCGGAATTGCCCGCATGGAAATCGGCGATGACCCAATGCGTGGCGGAACAGAACCCAACGGCTATCGATCTGAGTAGAGGGAAAACTCCTATGACCAGGCAGGAAGCGGTGGAAATTCTCTCCCGCATTAAAACGCTCTTAAGTGATTTCCGTGTGAACGCATTGTACCTTTTCGGATCGGTGGTCCGTGATGAGCCGGGCCGGAGAGCGATATCGACATCCTCGTAGAATTCAACCAAGACGCCCGCGTGGGCCTGTTCGAGCTGGCAAGGTTACGTACGTTCCTTTCCGAGATCCTGGGCTGCAACGTGGACTTGGTGACACCGTATGCTTTGCATCCCTTGCTGAAGGATGGGATCATGGGGGAAGCTGTCCGTGCCGCGTAAGGATTGGAAAATACGCATACACGATATGCTCAAAGCCGTCGAAGCCGTCCAACGTTACACCGCGGGCATGACTTTCCTAGACTTCACCGCCGACCGAAAGACCGTGGACGCGGTGGTCCGCAATCTTATCATCATCGGGGAAGCAGCCGCTCGCGTACCCGATGAAGTCTGCCTTAACCATCCAGGGATTCCATTCGTGACCATTTTCGAGACGATCTGAATCAGAGGCATGCTTGAAGCTTGCCCGACCGCTTTGGAATCGTATTTCGGATATTCCCCCACCATCAGCACTCATCCGTGACCAGAGATTTCCGACATCCGACTTAGGGCTTGTCCGTAAATAAAACCTTTGCGCTCGCATCTGGCTTTTGGCCGGCTTTGGCCGCTCCTCAATCGCAAAATCCTCGACGTAGCCACAACTACGCCTGCGGTTTTACTCAATCTTCGCGACCAAATGAGCCTCGAATCCGGCGCAACCCCTAAGAGGCTTATTTACGGACAAGCCCTTCGGATATCTGATTTTCGACTTCCGCCCTCCGTCTGTTTGCCTCGATGTGGGCAAGCCTCAGAGGTTCGGGTATCCGGTATCGTCGCAGGCAGCGCGAAACGAGCCTTTTTGAAGAGGCGATGTCGGCGAGGTGGCCCGGAGAGATATAGATCGGCTTTACGCCGTCCCTGGAGCAAAAGACAACCCCGACCTGCTCGCCGTCGAGGAAGAGCGGTTTGCTTGAAGCCTTTTCTCAGGGTCAGGCTTTCGTGTTCCCGCAGAGCCTGCTCTTGGCGCACCCGACGGTGGGTATCCCGAGGCACAGCCCGAGATGAGCGGCAAGTCCAAATTTCTGGGGTGCGCGATTCCCTGCCCGTCACAGAGCAGGACATCGGGTTTTTGCCTGATTTTCCGGTATGCCTCGATAAGGGGCGGGACTTCCCGGAACGCGAGCAGGCCCGGCACATAAGGGAAGCCGCCCTGCAGACATGATGGACGGACTCGAGCGGATCGAGGCCGGGCCACCTGAATGAAACAATGACGGCAATCAGGGGGTCGGTATGCCTGGAATAGGATATATCAGCGGCCCCGATGATTTTGAACCGGGAGGGAAGGGGCTGAATCCGGACCTTGCGGCCAGGGTTTTCTGAAGGGCGGTGGCTTCTTTGGGGGAAAGGTCCCAGACCGTGGGTTCCGAGTCCAAAATTCAATAGTTCCGGTCAACTGACAACTCAAACTGTTACTAAAAACTGATCTTCAGCGCACCTCGAAAACCCGCACGAACGGCAGACGATGCATCCGCCCTCGTGTTCCACCGCGCCGCCGCAGTCCGGGCATGCGCCCATCTCGTCGGCGAACCCGGCGCTGATGTTGGCGTTTGCGTGGTGGTTGAGGACTTTGGCTATGCCGTCCGAGCACGAAACGACCTGCTCGCCGTTTCTCCAGGTCGGCGAGGGGCAGCGGATGCCTACAAGCTGCTTGATTACCGCCTCGACTTTTACGCCCGAGCGCAGGGCAAGCGATATGAGCCTGCTGGTCGCCTCGATCTGCGAGTAGGCGCAGCCGCCCGCTTTGCCCATCTGGGCGAAAACCTCGCAAAACCCGTACTCGTCGGAGTTGATGGTCACGTAGAGCTTGCCGCAGCCCGTGTTTACGCGCTCCGTGATGCCCTGGGTCATATCCGGGCGCGGGCGCGGCTCAACCTGCGGGTATTGGGTCTTGCGCTGGATGTTGAGCACCTGCGCCTCGCGGCTGCCGTCGCGGTAAATTGTCAGTCCCTTGCAGCCGAGTTTGATACGCCGAAATATAGGCCTGGTAGACCTCTTCGGGGGTGGCGGAAAACGGGAAGTTGATGGTTTTGCTCACGGCGTTGTCGGTATGTTTCTGGAATGCCGCCTGGATGCGGATATGCCATGACGGGTCGACGTCGTGGGAGACCACGAACACGCGCCGCACATCCTCGGGAATTTCGGCGAAATCCTTGATGCTCCCCTTTTCGGCTATCTTCTTCATCAGTTCTTCGGAATAAAATCCGCGTTCCTGCGCGATTTTCCGAAATAGAGGATGCGCTTCGACCAGTTCTTCGCCGTCCAGCACCTTGCGCACGAAACTGATCGCAAAAATCGGCTCGATCCCGCTCGAACAGCCCGCGATAATGCTGATGGTGCCGGTGGGGGCGATTGTCGTCGTGGTGGCGTGCCTCATGAAGGGGGTCTCGGGCGAGTCGTAAACGGAGCCGGGGTAGTTGGGGAAATTGCCCCTCGTTTTCCCCAGGTGAGCGGATGCGGCTTTGGATTCCTTCTGGATAAAGCCCATCACCTCTTCGGCGGTCTTGACCGCCTCTTCGGAATTGTAAGGGATGCCCAGGGAGATAAGCAGGTCGGCAAACCCCATCACGCCGAGCCCGATCTTGCGGTTTGCCCTTGTCAGCTCTTCGATTTTTGCAAGCGGGTAATTGTTGGCCTCGATGACGTTATCCAGAAAATGGACCACGTCCCACACCACGGCCTTGAGGTGCTCGTAGTCGATATGTCCGTCGGCGCTCATGTTGGCGAGGTTTATCGAGCCGAGATTACAGGACTCATATGCGAAGC
The DNA here is from genome assembly GCA_963757915.1 of uncultured delta proteobacterium. Classification (GTDB taxonomy): domain Bacteria; phylum Desulfobacterota; class Syntrophobacteria; order Syntrophobacterales; family Syntrophobacteraceae; genus SbD1. Next base: position 82,803 of record CAVWTD010000001.1, read on the forward strand.
AGAGGCTGCTCGCCGCAGGGATTGGTGCTCTCGATCGCGGCCGACCTGGGGCGTGGGATTGTCCCGGTTCATGGCGTCTATGAAGATGATGCCGGGTTCGCCGTTTTTCCAGGCGGATTTGACTATTTGATCGAAAACATCGCGCGCGGACAGCTTTTCGACTTCCTCGCCCGTGCGGGGGTTTATCAGGGAGTAATCCGTCCCGTTTTCGACGGCGCGCATGAAATCGTCGGTAACCGCAACCGAGATGTTGAAATTGGTCATCCGGTCATTATCGGTCTTGCAGGTTATGAATCTCAGGATGTCGGGATGGTCGACACGCAGGATGCCCATGTTCGCGCCCCGGCGGGTCCCGCCCTGTTTTATGGTCTCGGTCGCCACGTCAAAAACCGACATGAAGGAAACCGGACCGCTGGCAACGCCCTGGGTGGAGAGCACCTTATCGTTTTCGGGGCGGATTCTTGGAGAAGGAAAACCCTGTTCCGCCGCCGCTTTTGTGGATCATGGCGGCATGTTTTATCGCTTCGAAAATGCTGTCGATGGAGTCCTCGACCGGGAGCACGAAGCAGGCGGAAAGCTGCCCCAGTTGGCGTCCCGCATTCATGAGGGTCGGAGAATTGGGCATGAAATCCAGGGAAGTCATGAGGTCGTAGAACTTGCGCGCCGTTTCCTGGACTTTATCCGGTCCCTCGTAGAGGGCATCGGGCTGCGCTATGGCCAGCGCCACCCTCTGGAAAAGCTGCTCCGCTTTTTCGACCGGCTGGCCGGTGTCGTCCTTGACCAGATAACGCTTCTTTAGAACGATTTGTGCGTTCTGGTGTAAGCTTTAAAGACATCTGTCCCGCCCTCGCGGTTTTCTTGCCGGTCCCGCGCAGTAATCTTCGCTCAACATAGGAGGATACTGGGAAAGCCTCCAGGTTCTCCATCATTTTATCCTTTTTTAGATTGTTTTAGGTATTCTTCGAAGGAAGGAATTATCAGCCCCTGGTACGACTGCCGTACATACCGAAAAAAAGGCCGGCGTCAAACATGAAAATGATCGGATTGTAGGGGATTCAAAGGAAAATGAGAGGATTCGCGTTCACAACCCGATTATCGCCGAAAATAGAACAATATCTCCCATTAGCTTTTCAGCAAAAATGCGATTGATGAAAATCTAACATTATCGGGTACATGAAATATCGCAGCGGTCCATACAAATTGAAGCGGCCCAAAGGGGGCGCGGTATTGCATTCCGGATCGGCTCATTGTATTGAGCCCGTCAAGATGTGCCGTCAATATTGGACGTGACCGGATTTTCCCCTGGGTCAGAATAATTTTTGTCCTGCCTGGAATCTTGTGCTAATAACGAGACTCGTCAAGGCTACTGGGTGATCCTGCACCGTGCCGGTTCTGCATTTCTGGTTATTATGGAGAACAACCGCCTTGGAGGAAAGGATGCAACGGAAAAACATTCCGTTGAACGAACGTATCATTTTTGCGCTGGATGTGGACTCCTCCGGAAAAAGCGCGCGAGTGGGTAACAAGATTGGAGAGCCACATTAGGTTTTACAAGGTCGGCCTGCAGTTGTTCCTTGCGGGCTGGTTCCCAGTTATAGATTGGATCACGGGCCGCGGCCACAAGGTAATGGTCGATCTCAAGTTTTTCGATGTCCCGGAGACGGTGAAGCTGGCCGTGAGACAGCTCAAAAACAGAGGGCGTCACTTTTGCCACCGTGCATGGAAACGATCCAATTCTAAGGGCGGCGGTCAACGAAACGAAAGATGACGAGTTGAAAATCCTGGCTGTAACGCTGCTAACCAGCTTCGGCGAGGAAGATATGAAGGAGTTTTTCGGCAAACCCATAAACATTGAAGAGTATGTGTTCGTTCGGGCCAGAAGGGCCCTGAGTGTGGGTTGCCATGGGGTAATTTCATCCGGCCTGGAGGCCAGGACGTTTGCGCGACGGCCTGGGGAATAATTTCCTGATCGTGACCCCCGGAATCCGCCCCGGTGCCAATATCACGATAGATGAAGACGATCAGAAGCGGATCGTTACGGCTCGGAGAGGCAATAGCCAATGGAGCCGATTACGTGGTTGTAGGCCGTCCGATCAGCACGGCGAAAGACCCAATCTCGGTAGTTGAAGAAATGCAACGAGGGAATCGAACAGTCACTTGCAAACCAATTTGCCGGTATCTCCTAATCAGCCAACCCCGCAATATCCTCACTCACATACTTTGCCGGACTGTAAAGCTTCTATGCTTTTTGCTCACTGCTCTCGCCATATAGCTTGATCAATTCCGTAATCCGATTGACACCTTAGTTTGCTTGCTATTAAAATTTTAATTTCACTGTACGGGCAGACATAGAAAAATCGGTTGATTTCGGCCCGATTTTCTGGCCTGCCCGCAGCTATTATATCCGCTTCGAACGTCAAAGCAGGCGAATTAAGGGTTTTTGTATGAAACTGAAAGGTGCGCAGATATTTTTCGAGTGTTTGAAAAAAGAGGGGGTGGAGGTCATATTCGGGTTTCCGGGCGGCGCCGTTCTGGACATCTACCACGAGATGGCCAGACACAACATAAGGCACATTCTGGTTCGCCACGAGCAGGGCGCCACACACATGGCCGACGGATACGCAAGGGCATCCGGCCGGGTGGGGGTCTGTCTGGTGACTTCCGGTCCCGGTGCGACAAACACCGTAACGGGTATAGCCACCGCCAACATGGATTCTGTCCCGATGGTTGTATTCACGGGTCAGGTGCCGACGCCGCTCATCGGGGATGACGCTTTTCAGGAAGTCGATATTATCGGCATCACCCGGCCCTGCACCAAGCACAGTTACCTGGTGCGGGACGTGAACGATCTGGCCACGGTAATAAAGGAAGCTTTTTACCTGGCGCGTACGGGCCGCCCCGGACCCGTGGTTGTCGATCTGCCGAAAGACGTAGTTCAGGCGTTTGCCGATTTTAAATATCCCAAGAAAGTGGACCTGCCGGGCTACCGGCCAACAGTGGAGGCGCATGCCGGGCAGGTCAAGAAGGCTTACCAGCTTATCAGAAAGGCCAAAGTCGCCGGTCATTTTCGCCGGCGGAGGAATTATTATTTCAGAGTCCTCGGAGGAACTCGCCAGGCTGGTTAAACTCATCCAGGCGCCGGTGACCTGCTCCCTGATGGGACTTGGCTGCTTTCCGGCAACCACAGTCTGACAGGAAGGGCCTCAGGCAGCCTAATCCGTTCTGGCTGGGAATGCTCGGGATGCACGGCACTTATCAGGCCAACATGGCTATATCTCATGCGGACGTTATTTTTGCGGTCGGCGTGCGTTTTGACGATCGGGTAACCGGAAAGATCAGCACATTTGCCCCCAAAGCCAAGATAGTCCACGTCGACGTTGACCCGACCAGTATCGGCAAAAACGTCGAGGTCGATATTCCCATCGTGGGCGACTGCAAGAATGCGCTCCAGCAGATGATACAACTTGCCGAAAAAGAGCCGATCCAGGGTCTTGCCGAGGCGCGCGCTCCATGGTTCGACCAGATAGCCCAGTGGGAGAAAGAGCACCCGCTTTCCTACTGTGCGGAAGGCGATCTGATAAAGCCGCAGTACGTTATCGAAAAGATTTATGAGATTTCAGGCGGCGACGCCATAATCACTACCGAGGTGGGCCAGCACCAGATGTGGACCGCCCAGTTCTTCAAGTTCAACCGCCCGCGCACACTGTTGACCTCGGGCGGCCTCGGCACAATGGGCTACGGTTTTCCAGCGGCCATTGGCGCCCAGGTAGCCTTTCCGGACAGGCTGGTGATAGATATCGCCGGTGACGGAAGCATCCAGATGAACATTCAGGAACTGTGCACGGCGGTCTGCAACAATATTCCGGTGAAAGTGGCCATCATCAACAATACATATCTGGGTTTGCCGCGCCAGTGGCAGGAGCTTTTCTATGAGAAGGACTATACGGGGTCCTGCCTGGAAGGGTCTCCCGATTTTGTCAAGCTGGCCGAAGCCTATGGGGCTGTGGGACTGAGGGCTGTACGGCCCGAGGAGGTCGAACCGGTGCTTCGGAAAGCCTTTTCGATAAAAAGCCCTGTTTTTATGGATTTCCAGGTGGTTGCGGAAGAAAACGTCTATCCGATTGTCCCACCCGGAAAGTGCATTACCGAAATGCTTCTTGCATAGCTCTCAATTCTCCCTCCCGGGGGCCGGGGGATTCAGAGGAGATTTTTGGGATGATAGTCACCAGCGATAGACGTTATACGATAGGCATTCTGGTCCAGAACGTTCCGGGTGTCCTGGCAAGAATAGTAGGACTTTTCAGCGGCAGAGGGTACAACATTGAAACGGTTACAGCGGCTGAAACCAACGAGAAGGGACTGACGCGGATTACGCTTGTTACGACCGGCGACGAACGGGTGCTCTCTCAGATAGTCAAGCAGTTGAACAAGCTCGTTAACATAATCAAGGTATACGATTTTTCGGAGACCGAGTTCGTGGACCGGGAAATGGCCCTTATCAAGGTTCGGGCCGAGCAGCAGACACGGGCCGAGGTGCTTCGAATTGTCGATATCTTCCGTGCTAAGGTGGTGGACGTAAGCCCTCATTTTTACACGCTCGAGGTTACCGGAAACGAGGGAAAGATTACGGCCATAGTGGAACTTTTGGACCAGATCGGAATAGAGGAGATTGCCCGTACCGGGAAAGCGGCTCTGGCACGCAGCAAGAAAGACCTCCGAGGCTCCCGCTCCGCTATCGCGTGTGATAGACCTACGCCTCCGCACGCGTCAACTCGAGCTGAAAGTCAAAACGAGGAGGTAATTGATGCGAATTTTTTATGACACGGACGCCAGTCTGGATTTTTTGCGCGGCAAGAAAATTGGCATCATCGGCTATGGGAGCCAGGGGCATGCACAGGCTCAAAACCTGCGCGATTCAGGTCTTCAGGTGACAGTGGCTGACCTGCCGGGCACGCCCAATTACGAAAAGGCGATCGAAGACGGATTCACCCCGGTTTTGGCTCGCGAGGCCGCCGAGAAATCCGATATCGTCCAGATTCTTACCGAAGATCACGCTCAGGCCGCACTTTATCGAAAGGACATTGCCCATACGATGAAAGCCGGCAGGACGCTTCTTTTCTCTCACGGTTTCAATATTCACTACGGCCAGATCATACCCCCCAAAGAGGTGGACGTGGTGATGATCGCCCCTAAAGGCCCGGGACACCTGGTCAGGAGCGAATACGTGCGCGGAGCGGGCGTGCCTGCTCTTGTCGCCATTCAACAGGACGCATCCGGTCAGGCCCTTCAGACAGCTCTGGCGTATGCCTCGGGGATCGGCGCAACACGGGCAGGCGTTATTGAAACCACCTTTAAGGAAGAAACCGAAACTGACCTTTTCGGCGAGCAGGCCGTACTTTGCGGCGGGGTATCCGAACTGATAAAAGCCGGGTTCGACACGCTTGTCGAGGCAGGCTATCAGCCTGAAATCGCTTTTTTTGAGTGCATGCACGAACTGAAGCTGATCGTAGATCTCATTTACAGGGGCGGACTTGCCTATATGAGGTACTCCGTAAGCGACACGGCTGAATATGGCGATCTGTCGCGAGGAAAACGGATCGTCAATGCGCAAACTCGAGCCGAGATGAAAAAAATGCTCGAAGAGGTCCAGTCCGGGGAGTTCGCACGCGAGTGGATTCTGGAGAACCAGGCCGGGCGTCCTATGTTCCAGGCCGTCAGAAACCGGGAAAAGACGCTGCTCGTCGAACAGATCGGCGCAAAGCTGCGCGCCATGATGCCTTTTCTCGATGCTGTAAAGATGGTTTAAAACGAGCGGGAGAAGGAAGCAAGGAGCAGGAAGCGGGCAAACGGTTTTCTTCACGCGGCCCGCTTCCCGTCTTCCGGGATCAAGGAGCATCTGTTGTCGGCCAGGGATTTCAGGAAAAAACAGGCGCATGTTCCCATCGCCAGGGAGGGAATTCCTTACATCCTTGCCGCAATGTTTGCCACATTGATCACGGCGGTGCTTGGCTGGGCGATTGCTACTCTCCTGCTGCTGGCCGCCACCCTGCTGATCGGTCATTTTTTCCGGGACCCGGAACGGGTTTCGACTGCGGGCGAAAGTGATATAGTATCTCCGGCAGACGGTCGCATAATCGCTGTGAAGAGTGTCCGGTCGGCGCGGTTCACGGACAAACCGGCCATAAAGATCAGTATCTTCATGTCGGTTCTGGACGTACACGTCAACCGGATACCTATCCCGGGCACGATCGAGGGCATACACTACAGCAAAGGCCGGTTCATGGCTGCAAACCTTGCTCAGGCGAGCGAGGAAAACGAGCAGAACTGGCTCTGGATAAGGTCCGATTCCGGCGCGGACATCGTTATTACGCAGGTGGCCGGCTTGATCGCCCGCCGGATTGTTTGCTGGCCCGAAATCGGCGACCGGGTGGTTCGGGCGGAGCGGTTCGGAATGATCCGGTTCGGTTCACGAGTGGACGTTTATGTGCCGGAAAACAGCGAAATCCTGGTGTTCCAAGGGCAATCATGTCTATGCGGGAGAAACCGTTTTATGCCGAATGAACCCGTAAAGAAGCGGCGCTCGCGCCGGAAAAGGTGGCGTAGGGAAGGCGAAGTGCGCCGCGGGACATATATCTGGCCGAATCTCTTTACCACGGCAAATCTTTTCAGCGGGTTTTTCGGGATCGTCAATTCCATCAACGGCAATTTTGAGCTGGCGGCCATCGCCGTCTTTGCTTCCTGCGTTTTCGACATCCTGGACGGCAAGATTGCCAGGCTGACCGGAGGGACGAGCCGTTTCGGGGTGGAATACGATTCGCTGGCCGACCTCGTGGCATTCGGGGTGGGGCCGGGTTTGTTGATGTACCTGATGGCCCTCAAACCTTACGGGCGGCTCGGCTGGCTCGCCGCCTTCGTATTCATGGCATGCGGCGCCCTGCGGCTCGCGCGCTTCAACGTACAGGTCGAAACGGCCAGTAAGAAATATTTCGTGGGCCTGCCGATTCCGGGCGGGGCGAGCATGATAGCCGCATCGGTGCTTTTTCTGAGCCATTGGAATATTGCTGTTCACGGTTCGCTCATAGGACCTGTCCTGCTCGCGATGACCTTCGTGCTGGGGTTTTAATGGTCAGCACGATGCCTTATAATAGTTTCAAGGATGTCGAATTCATAAAGGCGAGGCCCTCCTTCGTCGTGTTCGGGGTAATACTTCTGGTTAGTGTAGTTGCGGTGACTCCCGCGTTTATGCTCTTTTTCCTCCTGGCGATTTACACTGTTTCAGGTCCCGTAAGATGGACCGCCTGGAAGATCCAGGGGAAAAAAGGGTTTCAGGAAGGCCTGACAACCCGGCAAACAGCAGCACCCGCACCGGGGAGTATCTCCGGCGGAACAGCAATCTTTGGCGCAACCCGGTAATCCGGGCGAAAACATTGAGGATTTGAAGGTTGAATTAAATGCCCAAGACTATCAGTGAAAAAATTTTGGCCGATCACGCCGGAAAGCCTGAGGTTTTCCCGGAAGAGCTCGTGGAAGTAAGGATCGATTTCGCGCTTGGAAACGATATAACGGCCCCGCTCGCGATTGAAGCCTTCAGGCGCGCGGGGGCCAAAAAGGTATTCGACCGCGAGCGCATCAGCCTTGTTCCCGACCATTTCGTCCCGAACAAGGATATCGCTTCGGCCATCCAGGCTCGAGATGACTGAGCGAATTTGCAAAAGAGTTCGACCTCCCGTACTATTTCGAAGTGGGGCGAATGGGGGTCGAACACGCACTTTTGCCCGAGCAGGGACTTGTTCTGCCCGGAGATGTCGTAATTGGGGCCGACAGCCACACCTGCACTTACGGCGCACTTGGCGCCTTCGCAACCGGGGTGGGAAGCACCGATCTGGCGGCGGCAATGATAACAGGCCGTATCTGGTTCAAGGTGCCGCCGTCCATGAAGTTTGTCTTCAGTGGAAAACTCCGGCCCTGGGTTGGGGGAAAAGACCTGATCCTCTACACTATCGGGCGGATCGGCGTTGACGGCGCCAGGTACCGGGCAATGGAGTTCGCGGGCGAGGTGATCGATTCTCTTCCCATGGCTGATCGCTTTTCGATGTGCAATATGGCTATCGAAGCGGGGGCCAAGGTCGGAATCATAACGCCTGACTCAATCACGGAAGAGTATGTGAGCGCCCGTGCAAAACGGCCTTACAAATTCTACCGCAGCGACCCGGACGCGGCTTACGAGGCCGTATATGAATGGGACCTCTCGAACCTCGAGCCGGTCGTGGCCCTGCCTCATTCGCCTCAGAACGTCAAGCAGGTCACCGAAATACCGCAAACCCCCATCGACCAGGTGGTGATAGGCTCGTGCACGAACGGCCGCCTGGAGGATTTGCGGCTGGCCGCGCAGGTAATGAAGGGCAGAAAGGTTGCACGCGGGGTCCGCTGCATAGTGATCCCTGCAACCCAGCGGGTATACCTGGAAGCGATGGAAGAGGGGCTGCTCGAAATCTTCATAGAGGCCGAAGCGGCCGTAAGCACCCCGACCTGCGGTCCCTGCCTTGGCGGGCACATGGGAATTCTCGCCCCGGGAGAATCGGCTGTGGCGACCACGAACCGCAACTTCGTCGGCCGAATGGGGCATGTGGAAAGCAAGGTCTATCTGGCCAATCCTGCGGTTGCCGCCGCTTCCGCCATTCTCGGGCGTATCGCGCATCCTGAAGAGGTGTTGAGCTGATGAAAATCAAGGGAAAAACATGGAAGTTCGGAAATGACGTCGATACCGACGCCATTATACCGGCGCGCTACCTGAATACGACCGATCCGCAAAAGAGCTTGCCTCCCATTGCATGGAAGACGCAGACCCTGAGTTCGCCTCAATGGTCAAGCCGGGAGATATTATCGCGGCCGGAAAAAATTTCGGCTGCGGCTCATCCAGGGAACACGCCCCGATAGCCATAAAAGCCGCCGGGGTCAGTTGCGTTGTCGCCCACAGCTTTGCTCGGATCTTCTATCGCAATGCCTTCAATATGGGTCTGCCGATCCTTGAATGCCCCGAAGGCGCCGAGCGCATCCAGACGGGGGACGAACTGGAAATCGACCTCGATTCCGGCGTTATCGAGAATCATACCAGGAAGGAAACATACCGGGCACAGGCCATCCCGCCTTTCATGCAAAAGCTCATCAAGGCCGGGGGCCTCATCGAATACGTGCGGGAGCAGATGCAAGGACAGGAATAGATACGGATCGTACTCGATCATTGAATTTTCTTCTATACCTATAACTGAAACGAAAGCAGGTGTCAAATGGCGAAAAAATTACCGCATAGCGGTTATTCCAGGAGATGGTACGGGCCCCGAGGTGATACGTGAAGCCCTTAAGGCGCTGGACGCCGCATCGCAAAAAGCCGGGTTTTCAACCGAGAAGGTCCACTTCGATCTTGGGGGCGAGCGCTACCTGCGGACCGGGGAGATTTTGCCCGAAGGGACGATTGACGATCTGGGCAAGTTCGACGCCATCCTTCTTGGAGCTATAGGGCACCCGGATGTAAAACCGGGAATACTGGAAAAGGGCCTTTTGCTCGAACTGCGCTTCAAGCTCGACCAGTACATTAATCTCAGGCCCGTTATACTCTACCCTGGAGTGGAAACCCCGCTCAAGGACAAGGGGCCCGATGACATAAATTTCGTAGTCGTCCGGGAAAATACCGAGGGCCTTTACGCAGGAGCGGGCGGATTTCTGCGCAAGGGACACCCCCCACGAGGTTGCCGTTCAGGAATCGATTAACACCCGGTTTGGCGCAGAGCGTTGTATCCGGTTCGCCTTCGATTTCTGCCGCAAACGCAATTACCGCAAAAAACTTACCCTGTGCGGCAAGACCAACGTGCTCACCTATGCCTTCGATCTCTGGCAGCGCGCATTCAATGAGGTGGCCAAAGAATACCCGGACGTGCAGACCGACTACGCCCATGTTGACGCCATCTGCATGTGGATGATCAAAAACCCCGAATGGTTCGACGTCATCGTAACAGACAATATGTTCGGGGATATCATAACCGATCTCGGCGCGATGATTCAGGGCGGAATGGGAATCGCCGCAGGCGGCAACATAAACCCGAACGGGGTTTCCATGTTCGAGCCGATAGGCGGATCGGCCCCGAAATACACCGGCCTCAACATCATCAATCCTGTTGCAGCGATCGCGGCGGCTCAGATGATGCTGGAGCACCTGGGCGAGACAGGCGCCGCCGGTCTTATCGAGAACGCCATAAAAAGGGTGGTGTCAAGTGATCTCAAGAGCCTTTCAGCGGGCCACATGGGTTATTCGACAACAGAGGTGGGCGACCTGGTAGTGAAGTATATAACTAGCACTTTGCGACTCAATATTCTGAGCATCTTCCAGATCAAAAAGAGGTCCCAAGAGCAATGGAACAGAATGGATTCAAAGTGGCGGTCGTTGGGGCGACCGGAGCAGTTGGCAACCTGATGGTCAAAGTCCTGGAGGAAAGGGCTTTTCCTGTAAGCGAGCTCAAACTTCTGGCTTCGGCGCGTTCCATCGGCAAAACGCTCGGTTTTCGCGGCAGTCGAAATCGCGGTTGAAGAGCTTGTGGAAGATTCATTTGAGGGCATTCAGTTGGCCCTTTTTTCCGCTGGAGGCAGCATCAGCAGGAAATTTGCGCCGATAGCGGCCCGGGCCGGCGCGGTCGTCATCGACAACTCGAACGCCTGGCGTATGGACCCGAAGGTCCCGCTGGTGGTGCCCGAAGTGAACCCGGATGCCGCGTTGTCGCATTCCGGCATCATTGCCAACCCGAACTGTTCCACGATCCAGATGGTTGTAGCGCTAAAACCGATATACGATGCGGTGGGGATCAGGCGAATCGTGGTCACCACTTTTCAGGCGGTTTCCGGTACGGGGAAAAGGGCGATCGAGGAACTGCGCACTCAGGTTTTGGATATCATGCAGGGGCGTGAGGCGGTTCGGCAGATATATCCTCATCAGATCGCCTTCAACTGTTTTCCGCATATCGGCCCTTTTCTGGAAAACGGCTTCAGCGAAGAAGAGATGAAGATGGTGAACGAGACTCGGAAAATGTTCGAGGATGCCAAAATCAGGGTTTGTGCGACCACCGTTCGGATTCCGGTTATATATGGCCATTCCGAGTCGATAAACATAGAAACGGAAAAGCCTATTTCTCCCGAAGAAGCGCGCAGGCTGCTCGAGGCCGCCCCGGGAGTCAAAGTGATAGACGATCCTTCCAACGCAGGCTATCCGGTCCCCTTGAGCGCTGCGGGCACGGACGATACCTTTGTTGGCAGAATTCGCAGAGACCCTTCGGTTGAAAACGGCCTGGCCATGTGGGTGGTTGCGGACAATATCCGCAAAGGAGCTGCTACCAACGCCGTTCAAATTGCGGAAATCCTGCTGAGCCGCGGCCGGCTGTAGCTGAAGTATGCGAATCATTGCGGGCGCTTTTCGGGGACGGCGGCTGCATGCCCCAAAGGGCAACAGGATTCGCCCGACCATCGACAGGGTTCGGGAAGCGGTCTTTAACATGATTGCCGCAGGAAGTTCCGGGGGCGAAGGTGCTGGACCTGTTTGCCGGAACCGGGGCAATGGGCCTGGAGGCACTGAGCCGCGGGGCGCATTTTTGTTTCTTTGTGGACAAGGGCGCGGAAGCCGTGAGTCTCATACGGTGAAAATGTCCGATTGTGCGCCGCGCAGGACAGGTCGCGCATAATTCAGGGGCCGGTCGCCTCGGCAATCCGGCGCCTGGGCTCGGAAAACGAGCTGTTCGACCTTATTTTCATGGACCCTCCATACGGAAAAGGATACATCGAGGAAACACTCGAAATTGTTGGCGAAGTTGCCCGCAACGACGCACTGGTCATTGCCGAGCACCACGTAAAAGATAACCGCCGCAGGTTCCGGTTTAGTATGGCAAAAAGACCGCGAGCGAAGATACGGCGACACTTTGATCTCGGTCTACTCGAGAGTCTTAGTCCATCAGCAACCCGACAGGAGGAAAGATGCACAACATTGCGGTATACCCAGGCTCATTCGACCCTATCACCAACGGACACATCGACCTGCTGGAACGCGCCCTCAAACTCTTCGACAACATTATTATCGCTATTGCCGCAAACCCCGGGAAACAACCCCTGTTCTCCACTGAGGAGCGCCTCGAGATGATAAAGGATTCCCTGGCGCACTATCCCTGGAAAGACCGGGTGAAGGTGGACCTTTTCGAAGGACTGCTCGTCGACTACGTGCAATCGATTCCGACCAGAGCCATAGTAAGAGGCCTTCGGGCAATCAGCGACTTTGAATACGAATTCCAAATGGCGCTTATGAACCGCAAACTGAACGCAGATATCGAGACCGCTTTCATAATGACGGGAATGCGCTGGATTTACATCAGCTCCAGGATCATCAAGGAAGTGGTCGGTCCGGCGGAGATGTATCAGGCCTTGTCCCGGAAAACGTCGAAAAGAAGCTGATGGAAAGACTGGCCGGCTTGAGCAAAAACAGCCTGTGTTAGCTCGTTGCATACCTGCTGCGCCGATTTTTGAACCAAAACGAATTCGGCCTCCCGCTCCCGCCTATCGCGTGTATAGACCTATCCTGCGGTCGGCCTCCGCGCTACGCGCTCACACATCGAGCAGGGAGGCCGGCAAGCACGCTTCACAAAGTGAAGCAGTGCGAAGCTCGCGAAGCGTGATCTTAACACCATTTTCACTTCACGTTTTGATGTGCTGCACATTTGGCTTGCCTCCAAACGCACCACGGGCACTATCTGCACCGTCTGCATGGCTGCGCGTACGGTCATGTCAGGCGCATTTTTTTTCGGGCAGGGTATTGTATAAGTCTATCGTAAGAGGGAAGAAAACATCCCAAAGTTCAAGCGCCGGCGTTTTGGCGTTAAAAAGCGCCCTTTATCCGTTCGATCGTTGACTCGATCAGATCGCGGATCTCACCCAGCCGGTCCAGGGTTTGGGCTTCAAAGCGCACGACGAGAACCGGCTGCGTATTGGATGCCCGCACAAGGCCCCAGCCGTCAGGAAAAGTGATACGGGCGCCGTCAATATCGATTACCTTCAGGTTTTTCTCTTTGAACTCCCGCTTCGCCCTTTCGACGACTTCGAACTTAATCTCGTCCGGACACTCGATCCGTATCTCGGGCGTCGCATGCATGGCGGGGACCCCGTCGAGAAGTTCGGGTATCCTTTTGCCGCTTCCGGAGAGAATTTCGAGCAGTCTGCACGACGCGTATATCCCATCGTCAAATCCGAAATACCGGTCCTTGAAGAACATATGGCCGCTCATCTCGCCGGCGAGTTGTGCATCCACTTCTTTCATTTTTGCCTTTATCAGCGAATGGCCGGTTTTCCACATGACGGCGAGGCCCCCATGCTGCTCGATGTCGTCAAAAAGCGTCTTCGAGCACTTGACCTCGGAGATGATAACCGACCCGGGCCGCCTGGACAAAATCTCCCTGGCGAAAATGATCATGAGCTTGTCGCCGAAGACGACCTCGCCTCGGTGATCGATCACCCCCAGCCTGTCGCTGTCGCCGTCGTATGCGACACCGACGTCGAGCCGCTCACGGAGGACCAGGTTTTGCAGGTCCACCAGGTTTTCCATGACCGTAGGGTCCGGCTCGTGATTCGGAAAAGTGCCGTCCATCTCGCAGTAAATGGGGTAGATTTCGCAGCCCAGCCTTCTTAAAATGGCCGTGGCAACCGGACCGCCCGTTGCATTGCCGCCGTCGACCCCGACCCTCAGCCTGCCTTTGAGCCGGATATTGCCGGCAACGAAATCAACGTATGGGGTGATTATGTCGAAGTGATCGAGCTTTCCTTCCGCTGAGCTAAAGTCCCCCGAACAAGCGATGTGAGCCAGCTTCTGAATCTCAGCGCCGGCTATGGTGTCGAACCCGTTGCATACTTTGAAACCGTTATACTCGGGAGGATTATGGCTGGCGGTAATCATCATTCCGCCTTCACGTTCCAGACGCCTTATAGCGAAGTATAAGAGCGGCGTCGGGCAGACCCCGATATCGACTACGTCCATGCCGGACTGAAGCAGACCTCCCACGAGCAGGTCGCGATACCGGTCCGAAGTCAGACGGCAGTCTCTCCCCACGACGATCCGCCTTTTACCCTGCCGGGCCATGTAGGTTCCGAACGCCCTGCCAAGCGTCGATACATCCGAATCTGTAATTTCGGAGCCGGCAATTCCGCGTATGTCGTATTCTCTAAAGATCTTTTGAAGCATGATTTCTTACTCGACCAAGGAATTTCAGTGAAAAGCCGAGACCGGATTCGGGAGTTAAAACAAAAAACGAAGGCCCGGATAACTCATCCGAAAAGACCCTCGCTTGAAAAAATCCAGATGAAATTTACCCGCGCCGCTTCAATGATGCGAGCCGCCTTCACCTGATTTGAGACGCTTGATGGTCAGAATAAGAGCTGCGATCAGGCCGATCCCGATTACGCCCAGAGCGCCATACAGGGCGGCAAAAAATATAGCGTGACTCGGATCGTACCAGGGTACATCCCATGGCAGCATGCTGCTCAAACTACGCTTAAGGCCTTCACATAAAAACTCGCTTGCTCCTGACATTGACTCGCCTCCGCAGCTCGAATGTTCGAATGGGGTACTGGGTTCCTATGGCCGATGTGAAGTTAGCACACAACTGAAAAGGGGTCAAATGCAAATGCGGGGGACGGAGGGCGGAGGACGGAGGATGGAGGGCGGAAGACAGGATTTCACCGCAGAGACGCAGAGGACGCAGAGCAGCCCTGGGCCGCAACCAAAGGGCGAAAACCATATCACGCGGAGACGCGGAGACGCGGAGAAGACAACGGTTTAGCCTCATATGCTTGCCAATATTTCAAGAAACTGCACGTTAGTAGTACAGAGGGATGCAAGAGTTTGTTTAACCGGATTTCAGCGCCTGCCAAGTCTGATCTGGATCCCAGATGAGGCACTGGCAGTTTTCGATTCGGAAAGGAGGCATTTTTCGTTCTGGCAAGGAAATCGAGGGCTTGCGCGGAGGCGTACATATGGGTACCGCCTCGCGGAGCGTCGAGATCGGCGATCGAGCCCGCCGAAGCCTCTGCGGCCACCCGCCTCGCGGGTGGGTGGGCTGTCGAGATCCTGGCCGGCGGTCCCGGTTCCCAAGCCCCAGGGCGGAAAAGGACCCTTTCCGGACGAAAACTAACTAGAACATATCCTGCAGATTCATAGGGTCTTTGATTTCTATGGCTGGCTCGCCCTTGAGCTTTTTCCCGCCCCGGTCGTCCAAATATTTGGCCATCTCCAGTTCCACTTTCATCGGCGCCTCAGCGCCCGCCCCGGCCAGTATCTGTCTTAGAAAAGCCTCGGACTTGACGGCAAAAGCGATGGAGTCGGCAAGCACGCGCATGGCCTCGGGCGGGTTGTGGAACCCGACCGAATTTTCCGCGCCTATGAACACGCAGCGATAGAAGGCTTCTTCGTAGAAATCCTTAGCTTTCTTATAGAGTTCTTCGTCGATAGGTTTGCCTGCCTGCCTTACCTTGTGGACAGCCTCGAAAAGCTTGGCCGTGGTCGCCGTGGCATAGCCGGCCCTGAGCATGAGCGAAACGGTGCGGTCCTGAATCTCGATCACTCGTTCTTTGAGCCAGTCAGGACCTTCGGGATGACATTGCCCGCACGCGCGCAAATCGTTTTTGAGAGGGCTCATGACGCGGTGATCGGAGACTTTATGCACTCCTACCCTGGTGTAAGGCATATGACAGTCGGCGCACGCAGCCCCCGCTTTCCAATGCAAGCTGTGGTTCGAGAAAAGCTCGAATTCCGGATGCCGGATGAAGGCCAGTTTGAAACCGGTAACCGTCTGTTTCCACTCTTTGTTGGAATCGTCGCTGCGGATTACCTTGATGATATCTTCAATGGTGATGTTGCCAAACTTGCTTTTCTGCCAGGGAAAGAAAAGACCGACGGAGTTCATCTCCTTGTCTTTGGGAATATTGTAGGTAACATGGCATTGGGCGCAAACAGCGGTGCGCATTTCCTGGCGCGAGAGCTTGTCCGGATCGACCCCGATCGCCTTGAGGGCCTCCACAAGGGTAAAACCCCTGGAAAGCCTCAGGGACATGTCGCGGTTGTTGTGACAATCTATGCAGGCCACGCCCAGCGACCTGTTTTTCTCGGGGATCTTCAGGAGCACTTCCTTATAGGGCAGCTTGTAGTAAGCGGCCCCCATCTCTTTTTGAAGTTGCGGCGCATAAGGCGTCTTGCATGACAGGCAGACTCCGCCCGCTTTGAGGCGCGTGGCATCGACCTCGAGCTGGTCGCGAATCATGTTGGCGTGTCCCCGGGGTTCGTTGTATTCCACACCGAAGCCCCAACCGCTGAACAGAAGAGCCATATAGGGATATTCCGACAACTTGTCGTAGGTGGGCCTGTCGGCGTCGAATCCTCTCTTGTACTTGCTTTTGCCGGCCGGCTCGGGTTCCTCGGTCTTCTTCCACAGGTTATACTCGTCAGGGTAGGCCTTGCCCCAAACTTCCGGGTCGATCTCACCGTCGGGAATGCTTACGGTCTTGACGAGTTCGGGCTTCGATGGCTGGCAACCGCACAGCGCCATACAGAATCCCATGAGCAGACAAAGGAAGCAAATCGCGACGACACCGGCCAGGGGGCCGTTTCTTCGGCTTCTTGCCAACATAAGTTCTTCTCCCACGCTCGTATGACCACGTTACCCAGTCTAGTGTTGCGTTTCTTAAGTTACTCGATATTTCAAAAACTCTCTGGATTCCGGCTCAAAAGCACTGCCGGAATGACGGAGTGTGGCGACTCACAGTACTCTTATATAGACGAATTTGTGAAACGCTACACTAGTGCATTGTCAACAAGTTATAGTAATGATACAATCCGTCACCGGCGCAGGCCGGAGTCCAGTCTTTTAGTTGGTTAAAGCACTGGACCGGCCTTCGCCGGGGTGAGGTCCTTAACATGTAATTTATTGACATGCACTAGATAATAATATGTCGAAACGGCAATCGAGCTTTGCCGGGAAACCGATTATGGCAAACTTACTCTCAGTTCGCAAGTATGTGGAGACGGAAATCTATTCGGATGTAATGCACCGATTTCCAGTCGCACTGAAATACCTCTGATATTGACGAGTTAAACCCGCCGTGCTATTCAAGAATCAAGTTCCCTAGAAAAGCTGCTCTTATTCCACCGTTGTTTTACTGTCCGCTCTATAGGCGTCAGGTTTGTTCACGATTGCGGCGCATGCCGCCACGGTTGATGGAGCGAATTCCATGAGCGCCAGGAAACCAGAGAAAGATCGTCCACCGCGCGTCTTCATTAGTTATAGCCACGACACGCGCGAACACAATGACAGGGTGCTCGAATTAGCCCAGCAGCTTCGCCGTGACGGTATCGACGCCGAGCTGGACCAGTTCCACCAACACGAATTGGTGCACTGGCCGCGCTGGTGCGAAGAACAACTGCGACCGGAAAACTCGGATTTCGTCCTCTGCGTCTGTACCCTGGAATACAAGCGCCGCATCGAAGGGCGGGTAAAGGCCGATGTGGGAAAGGGCGTCTTCTAGGAAGGCACTCTCATATATAACTATCTATATGACGAAAAGAGAAACCGGCGCTGCGTCCCGATTCTTCTCGATGAAGCGACCGAGTCTGCCATCCCGTCTGTCCTCGACGGATATACCCGTTTCCATCTCAACGCATTTGATCTCAGCAATCCGGAATCCGATTACGCCGGGTTGTATCGCCTGCTGACGGGACAGGGCGGGGTGCAAAAGGCTGGACTGGGACGAATCATAAAGCTGTCACCACTTGCCGAGCGGGTGAGGCAAACGGATTTCACGCAGTTGATCGAGAAAATCCTCACCGGAATCGAGCGAAGTAAAACAGGAGACGCTGAAAATCCACGACTGGAATTAATGACGTCAAAGATAAGGCTGAGGATATTCTTTCCATTCTTAAAGACCGTGTCCCAATGCCCTCCACCCCGGGCCGCCCGCATAATCTTCCCGCCTGGATGGACCCCGCCCATTTCATCGGACGCGAAAAGGAGTTAATGACCCTACGGGACGGCCTAACGGCTCCGGGAGGCGGCGCGCTGGCGGTGGTGCAGCCGCACGTCCTTCGCGGCGGGGGCGGTATCGGCAAGACGCGCCTCGCTATTCAGGCGGTGTGGGTCCTGTACCTTCAGGGCGGTTGCGACATGGCCTTCCACGTCTCCGCGTCATCCCTCAATGAACTGGACATGCAACTCGCCGCCCTCGACGAAACTTCCCTGCTCAACCTGTACGAGCAAGGCGAAACTCCAACCGACCTCGAAACCCGCCGCGATAATGTCGTCCATGCCCTCCGCCGGAGAGCCGGGCGCTGGGTGCTGGTGATCGACGGGGCGGACTCGGTTGAGACGCGCGACGTCGACCAACAAGCTGATCACGGAACTCGCCGGCGGCCGATTTGTCATTACCAGCCGCCGCGACGACTGGCCCACAGGTATCGTTCGCAGGCTGCCGCTGGACCTCTTCACGCCCGAAGAAGCGCGCGCCTGTCTTCTTTCCCGCTACTGGAAAGAGAAACCATCCCCCAGCGAGCTTGCCGATTTCGACCGCGTGGCCGAAGAACTGGGCCGGCTGCCCCTGGCGCTGGCCCTTGCGGCCAGCTATATGGGATCGCGCAGGATCGCTCCCGGACAATACCTCGCCGAGTGGAAAGAGAAGCACGAAAAGCTTCTCGATTTTTCCGCCGCTGATGTCGATTACCCCCGTTCACTGCTGACAGCTTTCAAGGTAAGCTTCGATCAGCTCGCTCCGCCTGCTTCCGCTCTGCTGAACCGGCTTGCCTGGCTCGCCCCGGAGCCGTTTCCACGCGCGATGGTGGAGGATTCGAAGGAGGTAGCAGGCTATTTTGTCCGCCGCCTCGGAAGGCCCGGATCAGACCGATGCCGGTGAAGCCCTGGCTGAATTGCAGACGCTCTCCCTTGTCGAACTCGATGAAGAGTCGCTCCGGCTCCACAAACTGGTGCTCGAATGCTCGCGGGCGGTCTTGCCGGAAAAGGCGCGCCGCGAATCGCTGGAATTTGCGTTGTCCTGGCTTTGTTCAAGACTGCCCACCTCCGAATACGACAAAGCCGGTTGGGACATCTGGACCCGCCTTTCTCCCCATCTGGATGCGATTGTGGAGGCGGCGGCGGAAGGCGGCCTTCAAGACGAAAATCTAGGGCGGTTGTGTAATAATTATGGCCTTTGGCTGCACCGCCAGGCGCGGCATATTTCCGCCGAGCCGATGATGAGGCGCGCGCTGAAAATCGATGAGCAGAGTTTAGGCCTGGATCATCCGAGGTCGCCACAGCCCTCAACAACCTGGCATCTCTATTGTTCTCCAGAACTTCGGCCCGGATCACCCGAGGTCGCCATTCGGCCCGTCTCAGGTGTTCGTGCTCCTCCCTTACGAGACTTCTTATGAGTTCCCGGTTTTTTTGGCGCCCATGGTGTCCTCGATGCCAAGAACGAAGAGCACCGAGTCCTTTTCGAATTCTATGGCCGGCTTGAGCGCGTCCGCTGCGTCCCTTATTCGGGCAGAGCCGCTTGATGACATGATGCGGCGCGCGCTCCAAATCGATGAGCTGAGCTTCGGCCCGGATCACCCGAAGGTCGCCACAGACCTCAACAACCTGGCGCAATTATTGAAAGCCACGAACCGGCTTTCCGAGGCAGAGCCGATGATGCGGCGCGCGCTGAATATCGATGAACAGAGCTTCGGCCCGGATCACCCGAAGGTCGCCATCCGACTCAACAACCTGGCGCTATTATTGCTTGACACGAACCGGCTTACCGAGGCAGAGCCGATGATGCGGCGCGCGCTGAATATCGATGAGCTGAGCTTCGGCCCGGATCACCCGAATGTCGCCCGAGACTTCAACAACCTGGCGCTATTATTGAGTGACACGAACCGGCTTTCCGAGGCAGAGCCGATGATGCGACGCGCGCTGAAAATCGATGAACTGAGCTTCGGCCCGGATCACCCAAGGTCGCCATATGCCTCAACAACCTGGCGCAATTATTGAAAGCCACGAACCGGCTTACCGAGGCAGAGCCGATGATGAGGCGCGCTCTGAAAATCGATGAACAGAGCTTCGGCCCGGATCACCCGAAGGCCGCCACAGTCCGCAGCAACCTGGCGCAATTACTGAAAGCCAAGGGCCGCCCGGCCGATAACTTTGGCAACCGTGGCGGACCTTGAGAGAACGCAAGGGATGTGGACGCGATCAGCCGTTCCGCCAACAATCTGCGCGGGGGATTCGTATGCCTTCATGATGGAGGCAGGATAGGCGTGCATTTCCTTGCGGAACTCTGCGTCAACAAGGAAAGGCATCCGATTCCTGGTTGAAAAGATGAGATGAATGTGGATCTGCGCCAGAGCAGGGTGATGAAAAAGGGTTCTCTGGTGGGAGAAACACCTCAAAAGTTGCTAATGATTTCGTCATTCCGTACCGGCCTGCGCCGGCATGACAGGAAGCCTAAATCCAGGCTTTTTCCCAACTAATTGATTTTAAAGCAAAAGACACTGGACCCCGGCCCCCGGACTTGACATTTCCGGGGCAGGCTTCGCCGGGGTGAACGTCTATAGGGTTTTTCGCCCTGAAGCGGGGATTCCAATCATTATTACTCTTTTTCGAAATCTTGCTTGGGCGCGCCGCATACCGGGCAAACCCAATCATCAGGCAGGTCCTCGAATTTGGTTCCCGCAACGATTCCATTGTCCGGATCGCCGGCAGCCGGGTCATAAACATAGCCGCAGACCGAACATACGTATCGATCCATTTCTCCTCCTTGTAAGTTTGGGCAATGTCATTAAGGAAACAAGCAGGGGCATAATATAAAAGGTCACTTGAAAGAATGCAATCGGAGGCGAACGCATCCTGTGCGGATTTGGATGTAATTATACCGAGCTGCGTTCAAAAAAGTATCAAGTGATATTCTTCAAGAGCGTGGGGAGCTTTGCCCCATAAGTGATTAAATAAGAGCGTAAGTGGTTGAATTTACTAGAACCATGATAAAGATTGCCGTGACCTAAGGGCAAGCTGGGGTCCAGTGCCTTTACCTATTGATTTTACAATGAAAACCAAAGATGCTGGATTCCGGCCTGCGCCGGAATGACGGGTTTTTCCCTTGTAACTGCACATCTTTATTTGAGCGCTTATGGGGAGCTACCCCTCATAAGCGCTAACTTAAGCGCAGCATCGTTCCGGCGAAAGCCCTGCGAAAATCGGAAGAAGCCTCTTGTTCGTCATTCCGGCGCAGGCCGGAATCCAGTTAAACGAGCGTGTGATACAAATCCTCCCAATTGGGATTCGCACTCTCAATTAGCCGCATTTTCCACCTTCGGTTCCACTCTTTCAATCGCTTCTCCCGCTGAATTGCGGACTCCATGCTCTCGTGCGGTTCGTACCAAACCAGGTTATGAACGCCATAGCTTTCTGTAAACCCTTCCACCAGATTGTTCCTATGCTGCCAAATCCTTTTCACAAGGTTTGAAGTTACACCAATGTAAAGGGTACCATTTCTTTTGCCGGCCAAAATGTATACCGCAGGTTGCTTATTCATTGGGCTTTCCTGGATTCCGACCCCCGGACTAGACACTTCCGGGGCAGGCTTCGCCGGAATGACGAGTGAAAGACCTCTGTCATTAAGCTAGCGCTTATCGGAAACGTTCCCCCGCTCTTTTGACCTTTCGCACTTTGCAGAATTTCGCGCGCACAATCTTATTTTTCGTATTCGAGCGCACGCTCAATCAAGAGCGCTTCCTCCAGACACGCCTAAGACGCAGAGCGTTGGTCACCACCGAAACGGAGCTCATGGCCATAGCTGCGGCAGCGAACATCGGATTGAGCAGAATGCCGAAAAATGGATAGAGCGCCCCGGCGGCGACCGGAATGCCGACCGAATTGTAGAAGAAGGCCCAGAAGAGGTTCTGTTTGATGACGCGCATGGTTAGCGAAGAAAGCTTTATAGCGGAAGCAACCAGCCGGAGATCGTCCCGGATGAGAGTGATGTCGCTTGCCTCGATTGCGATGTCGGCGCCCGCGCCGATTGCTATTCCAACGTCTGCCGCCGCAAGGGCGGGAGCATCATTTATGCCGTCTCCCACCATGGCCGCGACCCTTCCATTCGACTGGAGCCGACGGATTTCGCCGGCCTTGTCCCCCGGCCGGACTTCGGAGAGGACCCGCTCAATCCCGGCCTGGCGGGCGATTGCCTCCGCCGTCTGCCCCCTGTCTCCGGTCAGCATCACGACCTCGAGGCCCATTTTCTTGAGAAGGGATACGGCCTCCGGCGCCGAAGGCCTGATCGTATCGGCAAGCGCGATGATTCCGGCAGGCTTTCCATCTTTTGCCGCAAATACACATGTTTTCCCGGATTTCTCGAGCATTGCGGCGCTTTGGTCAAGCATTCCGGTGTTTATCCCTTCGGACTCAATAAACGTCCGGCTGCCGATAATGATTTTGCTCTCGCCTACCCTGGCGCGCGAGCCCAATCCCGAAACCGATTCGAAATCGAGGACGATACCGGTGTTCGTCTCCCGGCCGGCTTTTCCGCCGAGCGCCCTCTTCACTATGGCCTTAGCCAGGGGATGTTCGGACAAGCTCTCGACCGAGGCGGCCATGCTCAGAAGATCGGCCTCCGAAAACCCGGGCGCCGCCATGATATCGGTTACTTCAGGTTCTCCCCTGGTTATGGTGCCGGTCTTATCAAATACTACCGTGTCAAGGTGGTGTGCGCGCTCGAGGCTTTCGCCGCCTTTTATGAGAATTCCGTTTTCCGCCCCAAGACCGGTGCCGACCATCACGGCAGTGGGCGTGGCCAGCCCCATTGCGCACGGGCATGAGATTATCAGCACCGATACGAAATTCAGAACGGCGCGGCTAAGGATGTGCCCCGGCACGGCGAAATACCAGATGATGAAAGTAACTACAGCGATCGCGATAACCGCCGGGACAAAAATGGAAGCTACTTTGTCGGCGAAACGCTGTATGGGGGCTTTGGACCCCTGGGCCTCCTCGACGAGGCGGATTATGCGCGCAAGGGCCGTTTCAGCCCCAACCCTGGTGGCTTCAAAAACGAAACTCCCGCTCTGGTTGATGGTCCCGGCAAACACCTCATCGCCGGGCTTTTTGGAAACCGGCATGCTCTCGCCGGTGAGCATGGATTCATTTACCGAAGACTCCCCGGACACTACGGTCCCGTCAGTGGGTATCCGGCCGCCCGGCCGCACCACAATAAGATCGCCGCGAAGCACTTCCTCGACGGGGACGTCCATCTCCGCGCCCTCCCGGATTACGCGCGCCGTTTTCGGAGTGAGCTTCATCAGCTTTTTAATCGCTTCGGAAGTCCTGCCCCTGGCCTTGAGCTCAAGGAGCCTGCCCAGCAGGACAAGCGTTACGATCATGGCCGCCCCGTCAAAATAGACGGGCGTCTCGCGGCCGGAAACAGAAAACAGATGCGGGAAAATGGTCGCAAGGGCTGAATAGATGTACGCGGAAAGAGAGCCGATGGCGACCAGGGTGTTCATGTCCGCCGTTTTCTGGCGGGTAGCTTTGATCGCTCCCTTAAGAAAACGGTCCCCCACCCAGAAAACGGCCGGCGCGGTAAGAACCAGTAGAATATAGAGCATTGCCTGGCGGGAAACGGCGTGCAGGATCGGAAAAGAATGCTGCATCGTTCCGGCCATTATCAGGACGCTAAGCACTGCGCCGGCCGCAACTTTGCGTCTCAGCTCGGCAATTTCTTCGAGCCGCGCCGCCTCAGCCGGATCGCCGGCCTCCTGCTGATAGACGCCGAGGTACTCGTATCCCGCCTGCTCGATTGCTCCCCTTATGGCCGACCAGTCCTCAAGCCGGGGAGAGTAGACTATAGTCGCCCTGGACGTGGCAAGATTTACCGCCGCATTTTCAACACCGGGGACTGACTGAAGGGCATTTTCCACTCGCCGGACGCATGCCGCGCAGGTCATGCCTCCCACGAGAACGGCGGTCTTCCTGGGGCCCTTTTCCGGGCTCGCCTCCGGTTGGGCGCCGTAGCCGAGTTGTTCTATCTTAGCCAAGCTCATAACCGGCTTTCCTGATCTTCTCCCTCATAAGTTCGTTGTCCACGGGGCGGGTCTCCTCGAAAGTAGCTTCCCCGGTTGCAAGGTCCACGGCGACGTTAGTGATTCCGTCAATTTCCTCCAGGGTCTTCTTTACTGTTTTAACGCAATGCTGGCACGACATTCCTTTAACTCTTACAGTTTTCATGCTTTACCCTTCGAAAAGTTCATTCCTCAAAAGAGCATATCAAAAGGATTTCGGGAATTCAGATAAAAAATCAGGCGATTCGCAAAACGATGTACACGTCACCTCTGCGAGCTGTTGCCGGGAAGAAGGTTCCCCATGTCTTTCAGCCGCAGCCGGGTCCCCGTTTTTACCCCAGGCGGAATTCGCACCGAAATCAATTTCCCGTTCCCATAATGGGGCAGGTTGATTTGCACGATATCCCCAAACTGCGCCTGTCCCTGTGTAATCGGAAGATTGTATGTCAGGTCCTGCTCCACGGGTTTTCCGGCCTGCCTTTCCGCCTGCCGGTGTTCGGGCTGGACGCCGAAAACCTTCTTCAGGAGATATTCTCCAGCCTTCTTCCCTGCTCTTCCAAGCAAAGAAAATCCCAGACTCAAGCAACTTGCCGGGTTTTAAGTCTTCGGTGGCAGGCCCAGCCGCCGGGCGACCGGCACGCAGAGGCTGCCCGAACGGTCTGCCGTAGCGGACCACCCGAATCCTCCCCGGACCGAAAACAAAACCCTGAAAGAAAATGTTTCTTCCGCCGAAAAAGAGATTATTGATAAACGCCGGATCGAACCTCATCCCCATGCGCGCAAACTCTTTTTCCATTTCCTGAAAGATGTCCTGAGCATGCCCGCTCGTGAAAAAATCCCTGAATATTTCATCCTGCGAATAACCGAACCCGCGTCCCCCGGTCCTTCCGGGCTGATATCCCAAAGCGGCGGTACTGGTCATACTGAGCTCGCTTGCCCGGATCGGAAAGCACACCGTATGCTTCATTGATTTTCTTGAAGCGCTCCTCGGCCCGTGCATCACCGGGATTTCTGTCCGGGTGAGTCTCCAGGGCGAGTTTGCGGTATGCCTTCTTGATCTCTTCAGCCGATGCGTCCGTTGAGACGCTCAGTGTTTCATAGTAATCGAAATTCGACATCAGGCTCTCTGTCTTTTTCCTTTCATTTATTATATCAACAAAATATAGAGCCAAAGCAGCATAATAGCAACTAAACATAAAACCAGGTTGCCAAGGCCGTGCCGCTTCTCTATAATAGCCGATACTGCCGAAGTGGTGGAACTTGGTAGACACGCCATCTTGAGGGGGTGGTGGGGAGACCCGTGCCGGTTCGAGTCCGGCCTTCGGCACTTCAAAAAAGTTTCAATATCTTACCGCGCATCAGTGCTTCGCTGTCGCCACTGACATCTCAGCTCATAAAATCCAATACTTAGGGCTCTAATGCTGAAGGCCGTCCACGGAAAGAGAGGGGTCACACCTACATTCCTGACAATGGCGGGGCAGACAGACTGGTTGCAGAGGAGATGAAACAGAGCAAATCTGTTGGAATGCTTGAGAGGGAGCTTGGGGCGTGAAAAGTGTAGATTTGACCTCACTCTTTATTTTTTTCACGCGAAGGCGCGAAGGCGCGAAGAAAAAAAAGGATGAGAACAGCGGTAGCCAACAGAGAGCTGAGAGACGGCTTTCTTCATGCTCCGGTTCTTCGGTTCCCGCTTTTGCCGAGGCAACTTCTCGGTAACGCATCTAACCTGCTTCCTCTTCTTCGCGGCTTCGCGGCTTCGCGTGCAAACAGTCAAGGTACGCGTTTGCCGGAAGACCCGGATTTTAAGCGCCTAAAAGTGAGAACCCGATACTCATATTCATTTGTCAAAGAGTTTCATTGGCTTACTGTAATTCCTGTAAATACAGGGCAAATGCAGGGGCTGATCGCACAACAAAATGATTTAACTCACAGTTTTGGATTAGATTCTCTGCGATAACAGGTGGTAACAGGAGCAGGGAGCAGGAAGGGGGGTGATGAATGATGAATGATGAGTGATGAATGATGAATGATGAGTCGTGAATGATGAATGATGAGTGATGAATGGCTTCGCCGGGTAAGGGGTGAGAGGCCATTGGTCCTGCCTCTTACCCACTTTTTCAGACCCATCCACCACAGAGGCGGGTCATAGTCCGGTCAAGGACAGGGCACAGAGCAGCCACGGGCCGCAACCAAAGGGCGAAAATCATATCACGCGGAGACGCGGAGACGCAGAGAAGACAACGGTTTAGCCTCATAGGCTTGCCAAAATTTCAAGCGACTGCACGTTAGTAGTACAGAGAAAAGGAAATTGGCATGCAGGAAAACCGTAAGCAAACAAGGACACGGGTCTTAGTTTTGCCTGTTCGTTCAAGCGCTTTTCTCGGTGCGTCCTCACAAAAAAGATCTGACGCGAACTTGAAGCGTTCAACATGGGGCGAAATGTTCAACGCGAACCCGAATGTAGTGAGGGTTCCTCCGTGTCTCTGCGGTGAGCAGGTTCGCCTTGGTATCTTTCATCCTACCCATCACCTCTTACCACTGACCTATTACCTGGATCATGTTACAGTGAACAGTGAACAGTGAACAGTGAACAGTGAACAGTGAACAACTTAGACAGGATTTACAGGATTAACAGGAAAAAACGTACCAAAGGCGGAACGATCTAGGGTCTGTCAATCCTGTAAATAAGGTGAAATTCTCCTACGTTCCCTGTTAATCCTGTTAATCCTGTCAAGATCTCTGAGTTCTCTGCGACTCCGCGTCTCCGCGTGATAAGGTTTTCGCCCTTTGGTCAAAAACAGATTCCGCAAACAGTTTGGCACACTCTGAGAAGTCATGCAAAACGGCAACCGGAAACGGCATCGAGAACCGGCAATAGAAACGGCAACCAGAAGCGGCAAGCTGAAGAGGGAGCGGGAAGCAGGGAGCAGGAAGCGGGAAGTTCACGAAAGAGAGGGGTCACACCTACACTCCTGACAATGGCGGGGCAGACAGACTGGTTGCAGAGGGGATGAAACAGGGCAAATCTTTGAGCCCTCTTTCATTCATGGTGAGCTATCAAAGCAGACCTGAAACTTCCGCAAACCGGCCCCGTTGACCTTTCTCTTGCGTTTTTGATTCGAATATGGAAAGGTTCCGTGGGACTACAAGGTGTCTTGAGAGGTTTTCAGGGGTAGACAAAGCAAAAAAAATGCCCATCGAGATTCGTTGGTGTTCAGGTTGATGCATTATTCGGATTGACTTTTTGTTTATGCGGCTTGTTCCGGAGCAGTCGTGCAAAGTGTTTGATGCTAGTGTCCTGAGTCTAAAATTCATAACATAATTCAAGCCTGGGAATTGAGCCAACGCCTACGTCACCCCGGCGAATGCCGGGGTCCAGAAGTGACTGAAATCTATTAAAAATACTGGATTCCGGCCCCTGGACTAGACACTTCCGGGGCAGGCTTCGCCGGAATGACGGCCTAAGTACTCGGGACTTATGTAGTGGATCTCTAACTCAGGACACTGGCAGTAAAAATCCTGTTCCGGGAAGCCGACTGCTGACCCCGATATCAAATTAGCAACGTAGCCCGCTTCCAGGAGATCTCATGGATGTCATGATTGAAAAAGACGGACCTGTGTGGACCGTCATATTGAATCGTCCGGAGCGGAAGAACGCTGTGGACAGAAATATGGCCGATGAGCTTGCAAATGCTTTTCGGTCGTTTGAAACTGAAAGTGACGCACTCGTGGCGGTTTTATGGGGGGCAGGCGGTTGTTTTTGCGCAGGGGCTGATCTGAAAGCTTTTGCTGCAGGCCATGGGAATCGACTGAATGTTGACATGTCCGCCGATGGCCCAATGGGACCGACCCGCATGCGGCTTTCCAAACCCGTGATAGCCGCCATAAGCGGTTTCGCGGTGGCTGGGGGTCTGGAGCTCGCCTGCTGGTGCGACCTGCGGGTTTTGGAAAGAGATGCCGTGTTGGGGGTGTATTGCCGCAGGTATGGTGTTCCCCTGGTGGACGGCGGCACTCAGAGACTCCCGCGCCTCATTGGCCTCAGCCGGGCCATGGACATGATCCTCACAGGCAGATCCGTATCCGCTGAAGAAGCCTTGGCGATGGGGCTTGCAAATTACGTGGTGGAAACAGGGAAATCACGTGAAGAGGCGGAAAAGATGGCGAAGAAGATGGCCCAGTACCCGAACTACTGCCTCAAAAGCGACCGCGAGGCTGTCTATCGGGGCTTAGGGCTGCCACTAGACCAAGCTATGGCTGTTGAATTCCATTTGGGATTGGAGGTTGTCAAGAGCGGAGAGAGCATACGAGGAGCTATTAGATTTTCCCAGAAACAGGAGGGTGCGAAACACTCCTCCAGGTCGTGACGATAAAGAGAGAGGGGTCACACCTACACTCCTGACAATGGCGGGGCAGACAGACTGGTTGCGGAGGAGATGAAACAGAGCAAATCTGTTGGAATACTTGAGAGGGGGCTTGGGTTGTGAAGAGTGTAGGTTTGACCCCTCTCTCTTCTTTGATAGGGTTCTTCTTTGTGCAAGCATTGGTTTTCGGTGGGTTTATATTCGCACATCGGAGGACGAAGAAAAAACTTGCGGAAATGGGAGTCAATCATGGGATTGTTTAGTTCATTATTAGGCGCAAGACTTCCTAATGAAAATGAAACCACACCTTTCTATAAAAACAATACCCCGCTGGAAAGAAAGAACTGGTTTTCAAGAACATGTCCATGGAATAAACTTGATCCTGAAATAATTGAGGCATTGATTAATAAGTTTGGCGAAGACCCAATGTTTGGGGTATTTGTCCTAACGTCCATGGAACAAAACTTAATATCGCGATATGAAAATCTGAATAACCAACACTACGGTGAGTCTGTTATTTGCACCCTTATTTCATGTATACTTTGCGAGGTTGGTGGATATTCACTAAAAGAAATGATTCGACATTTATCAGATCATGAAGACTTTGAAGAAGTCAAAAAATATCATCGTACAGTAAGGGCAATGTTTGAAACGGCTATCATTCTTGATACTAATAACGTCTCGGCACATGCAGGTATGGCGTTTGTATTCCAACTGCTCAATAAATATGCTGAGGCAGTAAAACATGCAACTAGGGGTATTGAAATAATAATAGAAATAAGAAAGCGAAACATTCCGTTTCATTTAAGCGATATACCCGAAGTGTCGAATAGTCGAACTATGGATGATTTAGAAGAATCATTAAAACGATTGGCAGAAGATTGTGGACAGCACGTAGTTTAGATCGTGACATAATACGGGCTTGTTTATGTATATGCTAAGGAGGGTGTGAGATGAGCAATCCCGGAGCTGGGTTAGGTTTATTAATAGTGGTGATAGGAGTATTTTGTGCTTTACTCAAATTTGCTGTTGATATTTACAGAATTGTCGTTCAGAAAATAAAACACAGGAAACCAAAGATCACAGCAGTACAACAGTATGAGATGGAGTTAGAAGAGAAAAGAAGGCAAGATAAAGGAGAACAACCCATAATAGATGATGTAAGAATTAACGAAAGTATCACAGCGGAGGGTAGTATCCCAACTGCAAATACACCTAACTGGAACAAAGCTGCTTTCAGACTATGGATTATTCTCTCCGTCCCATGGGTTTTATATTTTGGCTGGAATAGTTTGGACGTTTTCACTTGTGACTCCTGCACCTACTGGTATCACGATGCCATGGATGCATTAACGTTGATTCCAACTCTCCCTGTTGGACTTCTTTTAGTCTGGTATTCGGGGCGATGGGTGCTGCGGGGAGCAAAATCGCAATAATGAAACACGGTACAGTAAAAGAGGCTACCTTTAAGTAACCTCAACCTTGCCCTCGCACGCATGCAGGGGGTCATGCGGGGATCAGGGGTCAGGCTGGTGTAATGAAATCAACAGCTTAGGCAAGGGACGACTGGTTCGAATCCAGCCGCCCCGATTGAAATCAATGTCAGAGTTCCTATGAGTTCTTTACCCTGAAGGTTCATTAAGATACCTTTTCCAAAGGCATGTGGGTAGAGTAGAGAGCAGGCGTTATGCCTGCCCTCCCTCATCAAACCGTAAAGAGAGAGGGGTCACACCTACACTCCTGACAATGGCGGGGCAGTCAGACTGGTTGCAGCAGAGGAGATGAAACAGAGCAAATCTGTTGGAATGCTTGAGAGGGAGCTTGGGGCGTGAAAAGTGTAGCTTTGAGCCCTCTCTCTTTTTTTTGAGCCATCTAGTTCGACCGTGAAAATCGTCTATCTTAACCTCATCATCTCATCCAGTGAGCGGTACTCCAATTCATGTCCGAGCGAAGATGCATATCCTTCTAAATCCGGGAAGAGGCTTGTTCGACTAATATTCATAAGATTAAGTTCAGATAAGATTTGGAGCCTGATGCGTCCGTCTATTACAATCTTTATTACGTGCTCATCCATATTTAGTGTGTCACGGTTATAAGATGCAAAACTCTGCTCAATGCTACCATCAATTATGCTAGGACAAAGGAAGAGACCTTGCTGCACTAATAATCGTGCGTTTGACCGTGATGGTACAATGGGCAAAAGTAACGGAATCTCACAATTCACAAATAATGTATTACGGGCGGCGAGAAACTGCACAAAAATGGCCGGTCTGAAAGTGCACAGTGATGTGTTGAGGACATGATTCAGCATCATTGTCCCATGTTCGGGGCAAACGAATGCGTGGTCCACTTGATTTTGGGTCAAGGAAACCCCGCCGTATCAATACTGAAGTTGTTCTAATTATTTCTCTTTTCTTCGATAGCTTGTCCCCTCCATTATGAGGACCTCGGAGCGATGAACGAGTCGGTCGGCAATCGCTGCGGCGGCGGTGGTTGAGTCAAAGATTTTCCCCCAGTCGGCAAACGGCAGATTTGTGGTCAGAATGGTTGAGCTTTTCTGATGCCTTGCGCTGATGACTTGGAAGAACAGGCTTGACCCTTGCTCGCCCAGGGATAGATACCCGATTTCGTCTACCACAAGGAGGGCCGGGAATTGATAATAATGGAGTTTTTTCAGCAGCGAGCGGTCGGCCTCTGCCGCTATGAGGTGATTGATCATCTCCATGGCGGTGGTGAACAGGACCTTCACGTTTGCGTTGCATGCCGCTGAGGCAATGCATTTTGCAAGGAAGGTTTTCCCGGTCCCCGGATTTCCGATCAGGATCACGTCCATGTGCTCGCGCACAAACTCCAGGTCGAGCAGACTCAGGATGCGATTTTTCTGCTCCTTTCGCGATTTGTGATGGTCAAAGTCAAACTGATCGATGGTGACTCTGTCTGGGAGCTTCGATTGTTCCCACTTAAGTTTTACTGGCCTCTGCCAGCGCCTTTCCAGTTCGAGGTCTGCCAGCCGGTTAAGGGAACTCGCAATGCTTAAGTTTTTCTGGGCGGCATCGATCAACACTGAATCCAGATGTTGAGCCATGGCCTTCAGACTGAGCCTGGAGAGTTTTTCCTTAAGAGTTTCGATTTCAGTCATGGTTTTTTCTCTTCCTGACCACAAAGGCGTCATATTCGGCAAGCATTGGCTCCTGAAGACGGATGCGGTTTAGATTTTCCTCCTTGAGCACCACCGGAGGATGCTGCCTTTGTGGGGTCATCTCCTGATAAAGAATGTTTTCGATATAGTCTGCGCCGTAGGCACGGTGCAAAGCGGCCCTTTTCATAGCCTCAATCAGAGCGTGGGGGCCGTATTCGTCTTTTAACTGAAGGAGACGTTTAAGATTTTTCTTAAGAGAGTGTTGTGTAGCCGCCAGATGTTCCAGATAGGATTTTGCCTCCTCACCAAGGCTCATCAGCACTGCGGCGTCTTCGGAAAGCCACCGCTTGTGCATCTGTTTGCGTGCGGCCTCGGCATGGGAAGGCAGCTCGATCCTTTGGTATTTTTCCCACGAACGCTTGTGAACGGCGACCGACTTCTCCCTGAAGTAAACCGTGACGGTTAGGTGGTCAGCCTTGACGACGACCTGTCTTCCTATAAGCCAGGGCGGGAGCGTATATCTGTTTCCATCGAACAGAAACGAGAAGTCGGAGTGGACCTTGGCCGTGGCGCTGTCCCGGCAATCCGGCAGTGTTTCAGGCAGAGGTGTCAGACTGGCCGGCCTGAACCTTTTAACCGGTATTTCCCCTGTTGTGCTGTGGATTCTCACGTTTGCTACGTGGTCCCTCCAGTGATTGGCCTGGGATTGGACATCGGCAAGGTCTTTGAAGGATCTTAGCGGCCAGAAGTTGTGGCGAATGTAGTGAATGGCCCCCTTCTCCACTTTTCCTTTTTCATGAGCCTGGCCGACGTTGCAGGCAAATGGTGTGATCTTAAAGGGCCGAAGAAAGCCGAGAAACGCTTCGTTAAAGCGGATGAGCGGGCCATCGCGCTCCAGGACTGCTGTCAACATGTTATCGTGTACGAGTTCCCTGGGAGTCCCGCCAAAAAAACGAAACGCATTCAGGAGGCAGCGGTGCAGGGCTTCCTGCTTCTGGCTGTGGGTGAACTCCAGGTAGACAAGACGGCTGTGGCACTCGATCACGGCCATGCAGTAGAGTTTGCGGCTTGTTTTTTCGTAGAGAAGAGATCCAAAGTGCCCCCAGTCTATCTGGAACTGCTCGCCCGGAGAAGACTCAAAACGGATAAAGGCTCTTTTGACAAGAGCTTGTCTTCGAACGGTCCGCAGATAATCTTTTAAAATGGTGATGCCACCACTGAAACCCAAAGGCGCCAGGCGCTGGCGAATAACCGGCGCACTCGCCTCCGGGTCGGCCTGCAGCATTTTGGCAATGGCATCCTTGAACGGATCGAGCATGCTCGGCCTTTTGATGCTCACTTTGGGCGCATTTGGCTCATTGAGGTACTTCATTACCGAGCGGCGGTTGAGTTGAAGTGTCTTTGCAATCCGAGAAACAGACAGACCAAGGTTGTCCAACCGATGTATCTCGAAGATAGTGCGCTGGTTTAGCATGTCTTTTTTCCGAAGGCGTTTTCGAGAATCTGAGAGATGGTGGCCGGATCGTGCCTTTCCATATCCTCCGGTGTCCTGAGTAAAACAGTGGGCCGTTTTGCCGGGGTGTCCGGAAGGCGGAGCACCTGGAAAAGAGCTCCGTCAAAGGCGATCAGTTCTTTTTCAATCAAACCGTTTCTTGCCTCCAGGTAGTCTTCGACCGGCATCTGTAAGCAGGAGCAGATTTTGTCGTAGGCGTAGTAGGAAAGCCCATATCTGTCGGAGACCATAACAAGAAAGAAGTAGAGCAATAGCTCAGAGTGCGTCAGGCTCCCGAAGAAGCCGTCTCTAACAAAGCGGTGCTCGATTGCAGCAAAGCTTCCCTGGATTTTCCTCGTTTTGTCGGGGCATAGAATCTTCTTTTTGATCATCTTCATACTCCTTTTCGGGCCAGCATATCGAAAAGCACGCAGAAGGCTATCGAGTCCTATTTTGCAATCAGGGTCAAGTTACCGGAATCAAAAGAACTTTTTGCCTTAACGCGTCCATCTTTGCAACCTCCGGCACCAGGTGATAAGTCCCCGCTATTACAGGGAAAACCTGTCTTGACGCGTCCATCTTTGCAATCATGCCGCGCCTTTTCCCGTTTCGATGTCTTTGAAGAAGACGGTTTCGCTCAGTTGAGCGCGGATGGGCAGTTCGATAAAGACGCCAATAAGCGGGATGCCGGGTGCCCCATTGCCTGTCGCATTCTCGCTGGTTCGCCCGATAGTCAGGGTCTGATGTCAGTTTTTGCTTTTGCCACGAATTTTTCCGAGCTCGCTGGCAAGGCTTATCGCTGCAGTACCGCTGGTTCTTCACACGCGGATTGGGTTCAAAGAGGCGCCGGCAATGGGCGCAACGAATCCTGGAGATCATGGTTTTCCTCCCGAAGAAAAACCATAACCCGCAGAATCACTGAGGAAGAAAAAGGGGAGGAATAATAAGAATCAAAACCAGGGAAGAAAAAGGACTTCGCAGATGCGAAGGGAGGAAGTAGCTGTGTAAATTCCGCCGCCCACGGTGAGCACTTTCTCAACGGCTAAAACTGTGCGCTCTTTTCCCGGCGATAATATAATGTGTCAAAATTCTCTGCCATAAATAGAGAATCCAGGAGACTGTCTTTTTCGATATGTCTTGGAAGACCTTTAGATATCCGACAAGAACCCTGTGATACCAGCCAGTTAGTATCAACAGCCCAGATAGCACAATTACTGTGTTCAGTAGATTTCTTTTCCGTTTCGATTTCTTCTAGGGCGAAAAAGCAAGCTACATAAGGAGAACGAGTAAAATCAAGTAGCCTTGTAGGGACTCCGTAATGTTGCATCAGGGCTAACCACTCTAGCTTGTCGGTATTGGCTGGAATCATTGAGGCTTTAATGAAATGATGAGCAGCTTTCTTAAATCGTCTTAGAAGATAATCCTCAGCGATTCGCCTCTCTACATATCCTTCTTTTCCACGGCTATTTATCTTTCTATCCAAACTACTTTCCAGCGGGTAAGACTCATTGCGAACCCCTCTAAATATCCAATACCAATCTTCAGGACCAACAAACTCCCACGCTAGCCAATTTAATAAATCGTCAGCTAATTTGTTTAGCGGGTAATTACGGCGTCGTTTTGTTCTTACTTGCTTGTGGGGAAACGGTAACGGCTTGGATTCACGCTTCATTCCACGCTTATCATCGTTATCCATCATGAGTCCCTTCTTTGTGACTACCGTTGGCAGCGCTCTGGACCTTGAACCTTCCTTTCGGCTATTTTCGTTGCCTGCCACCTTCCAAGTGAACGACATGATTTTACATTAAGATGTGCAGGAATATACAAAAAATGAATGTCGCCTTATCGCGCTGTTCAGAGTCCCTGTTCTTGGCTGAAAGTGCGTATTGTGGAGAGCCGGGTTCTTATAGGGGTCAGGTCCAGAGAATGGCTGCTCGGTGGTAGATTTTGGCTGCTACGTCGTTTGACCAGGGAGCCCCATTTCCGCCTTCAAGGTCGAGCAATACCTTCAGCGGGCTTGGAGGGAAGAGAGAGAAC
The DNA here is from genome assembly GCA_963757915.1 of uncultured delta proteobacterium. Classification (GTDB taxonomy): domain Bacteria; phylum Desulfobacterota; class Syntrophobacteria; order Syntrophobacterales; family Syntrophobacteraceae; genus SbD1. The sequence goes on from CAVWTD010000001.1 coordinate 117,980, forward strand.
GGGAAATCAAGGCCGATGTTGGGAGCAATAATGAGCGCGCAGTGGAGTGAAGCCGGGTCGTTTCAGGGAGTGATGCCGAAAGGGGCCAGGCCGAGATTATCCTGTTGACACCATAGCAAGAATGCCTCAAACTTTTTTCATCCCTGGTATCTGGAAATTGGACTGTTGAATCACCCGGCAAGTGAAAAGAGAGAGGGGTCACACCTACACTCCTGACAATGGCGGGGCAGACAGACTGGTTGCAGAGGAGATGAAACAGAGCAAATCCGTTGGAATGCTTGAGAGGGAGCTTGGGGCGTGAAAAGTGTAAGTTTGACCCCTCATTCTTAATGCAGGAAGATAAACCGATTCATCCATTGCAGAGGCCGAGGGAAAATGACATTCGCTCAAATAGTTATGCGTGAAAAGGTCAAGATACTGCGCACATCGCATGCGTCTTTTTTACGGGGTATGCTGGAAACATGGAAGCGGTGTACCAACAACGGAACTAGCCCGCAGGAGCCTGACTTTGTTGCTGGTCTGGTCCTTGTAAGCACTCCAATTCTGTATCATGTGTTACGTTCCATCTTCGGACCTCACGGCATTCACTTCTCCTTGGCAGCAGTCTATTGTCATCAGACTCCCAAAGTACAGTTCCCAGGAATGAGTAGGACATCATGCGAAATTGGTGACATTCTTTTTGCACACGTGCATACACCAGCTTCAGGAAGTGTAAAAAGGAATGCTCTTCTCTATCAAGCAAAGATGGCATCAAGTCAGCCCCACCGAGTCAGTTCCAGCGAAGCAGACCAACTGAAACTCTACAGCGACTGGCCGCTTTTCACCTACTTCAGGTCTAGCCCTCTAACAGGCCAGATAAATGTAGTTCCCAAGCTTCCCCATAAGGGTGCGCAATACATGCTCATCGATAATCGGCCTCAGAGTGATCCAGAGAGCGGCCTACAGGGAATACCCGGAACGTATCCCATCGGTTCTTGCATGCCCGGCCCGTACCTTCAGGATCACAATCCCTTGGCAGACGAAATCTTTGATTTCCTCCTGCTTCATACCGGAAGAGTTTATTCTGACAGATCGGCATCTAGCGCCACGAGAGGCTGGTCAAAGCTTATCTGGGATCTCCTCACAACGGGCTTGCTGAAAGCATTCAACCGAGTGAATTCAGGTTGGACCAGTGCGCCCCGTCGTGGGGGTGGGTCATTGCATTTGCTTGACGGCACCTTCTTCGCGAACACTACAGGTGATCGGGCGCTCACCACTGCAAGGAGCATTCTTGGGAGCACCCACACAGATTTATTATTCACGAATTCACGGAATTTACCCCCATATGACGAAATGCCACGAGTTAGTGGTACAGACGATGGCGCCGGAATCTCGCTTGTGCTATTTGAAACATCAGAACTGCAAACAGGGTAGTCAAGGATAGTGGAAGCCCGGGGCATCATATCCAACGGGCGGCTTACAGTCAGCTTGCCCTAAGTCCAAGGAGGCAGGACTACGGCTGTGAGTGCATCGGGCAACAGCATTCATTAGATGAACTACAAGGAATCCGTCGTCTTTTGGCTTAGCCGGTCAATTTTCTAAAAAGGTAAGATTTAACTTTTCCGACAGTCTCGCAACCTATGTTGATTCTATTGAAATAAAGGCAATGGAGATGTAAGATCAGGGAGGCTGGGTACTTCTTGTCGGGGCCATTAGCGGCCGCCAAAGGGCTTTGCTCGATTTAAGAACCAATTGAAATGGTACCATTATCGGGGGAAGATCATGGGTCACATTTACGCTCTAAGCGGGCCTTCAGCAGTTGGGAAGACTACATTTTTGAACAGGATGTTTTCTAAACCCCAGCATTCAATCAAACTGCTTGTACGCGCTACTGGGCGAAATAGAAGACCAAATGAGAAAGAGGGTATTGACTATAACTTTTACACGAGAGAAGGCTTCCTTCAAAAAATATTTTCTAATGACTTCGTTCATGTTGAACAGTACGGAAAGAATTTCTACGGTATAGAGACATTTCCTATCGAAAATGCCATAAAATCATCGAATGACGCAATAATAATGGCCGGTATTTATGGCGCAATGCGCCTGAAAGCAGTGTTTAGAGGAAATGTTACTGTGATATATATGTATTCTGGTAATCGTCAGTCTCTTCTCAATCCTCAGTGCCTCTGCGCTGATTGCCTAGATATCCTTGAAATCAAGCGTCGTCTTATTGAAAAGATCGAAAACGAAGTGGTGATTGTAGGAAAGGATTCGATTGAAGAATACATAAAAAACCGAATGGAACTCAACTTCCTTGAATTGGCTTATGTTAATGGCAGGATTCGCTCTGGTGAAAATATTCTTATTCTGGAGAATCCTAAAGACCACCTAGATTCCACACTTGATAACTTCGCTGCTCTTAGAAACCGAGCAAGTGTATTTCATCCTGTACCCTATCAGAGGACAAATATTGGTTTTGTGTTAATGCCACTTAAAGCCAACATGGAACCTATATATGATGACCACATAGTTCCAGTTGTTAGTCAAATGGGTCTTGACTGCCTCCGAGCAGATAAGATATTCTCTAACAGACCAATTGTTGATGATATATTGGATGCTGTTCGCAATGCCAGGATAGTTGTATCCGACCTCACAGACGGTAATCCAAACGTATTCTATGAAACCGGCATCTGCCACGCAATGGGCAAAGAAGTTATTTTGATCACACAAGACAGAGATGTCCCATTTGATCTTCGGCACCTAAGACATATAAAGTACGAATATACTCCGCGAGGTATGCAGTTATTTGAAGAGACGCTAAAACTAACTATTAGTAGGATTTTGGCAACATAAAAATTGAACCACGAGGCGGGTGGCCCGGATACTCGCTATCCGGGTGCAGAGCGCAAGAGGCCCAGTCTTCGCAATCGTGTTACGTACAGCTCTCCTAAATCTTAAGTGATGAGTCTCAGCCAATTTGTGAAGATTTGTAGATCAGATGTTGAACAAGAGTGCCACTGTAAAGGAGCAAGGAGCAGGGAGCAAGAAGCGAGGAGCACGAAGCAGGGAGCAGGGAGCAAGAATAGTCGCAACCGCCCGCTATCTTCAAATATTCAAAAACTCCTCGGCGGCAGGAGGGCAAGTCGAGCATTTGCTTTGGGTTAATCCGTGCCCTGAATTGTCACTAGTACCATGTAACACTTAAAGTTGCGGATAAAGTCGCTTCAGCTTTATGCGCGCCTTGTCATTCGTGAACTGCCATTGAATCTTTGCTTGCCGGTTGTTCCGGTCGCTTTCCCATGCGGCGATGCGGTTTCGCAGTGTTGTCAGATCGGGGATTCGCCGATCAAGACTTTGTCCGTTTAACGCGCTCAGCTCTATCTCCGCCATGTTGAGCCAACTCCCATGCTTGGGTGTGTAATGGATTTCCAGGCGTTCTGCCAAGCGACGAGCCTCTTTAGGTTTAAACGTCTCGTAAAGAGAGGCGATACAGTGTGTATTCAGATTGTCCAGGACCAAGCGCACTTTCACCGCCTTTGGGTATCGTTTGACGAGCATGCCTTTGATCCACAACGCCCAGTCTTTCCTGGTTCTATGCTGGGCGGCCTCCACGTGGCGCTTGCCCGTCAATGGTTCAACTTCAAGGAAAATCTGGGCGACACCATTCCGGACGTATTCCGCGTCCATCCGTTTCGGTCTTCCGGGCGCACAAGCTATCGCCTCGTGCACTTCCCCAATGAGTTGTTTACAGCTTTCATCCATACAGACCTGCGGATAATCGGGGTCGTACGGCAAATGATACACAGCGATGACATCTTCCATATTGGCTACGAACGCGGCACTCCCCTCCGGCGGGATTTTCCAATACTTCCTGAGGTGAGGCTTAAGTTCGTTTTTTTAAGTATGCGCTGTATCGTCATATGCGAAACGCTTTGGGCCAGATGCAGCTCAACCGCTTTTTCGGCCAGAAGCCGTACAGTCCAGCGCCGTCGCCCCTGCGGTGATTCCGAGCAAGCCAAGGCGATCACTCGCGCCTCAAAAGCCCCATCAAAAATCACATCGCGCGATGGCTGCTCCGGTTGCCTGCGCTCCAACGCGGCCGCTAATCCATCTTCTACGAAGCGCTTCTTAAGGTGCTCGATGGTGCGAGGCGTGACGCCCATGGCCTCAGCCGTATCAGCAACAGTCCACGCAGGCCCCAGAGGACCCGCATCGCACAGGAGCAAAGCGCGTGCGAAGAGAAATCTTTTCGCGTTGGTCTTTCCCGTTTTCGTCAGCGCCTCAAGCTCCTGGCGCTCTTGTTCCATCAATGTCACTCGGTATCGTGGTGCCATGGCAAATCCCTCCCTCTGGAATTTGCCATGATTATACCGAATTATACGAAATAAGCAATGTTACATGGTACTAGTACATTGTCAACAAAGTTATTACATGTTGCAAGGAATCGTCATCCTGGCGAAGGCCGGGGTCCAGTGCTGTTAACCAACTGAAAAGGCGCTGGATTCCGGCCCCCGGACTAGACACTTCCGGGGCAGGCTTCGCCGGAATGACGAGCTGAGGGCCCTTACCTCTAGGAACTTAGTTGACAATGCGCTCGGTGATACTCGGTGACGCTCGGTACTACGAAACTTGCCGCCTGTCAGGAAAAACTGAGTAATACGGAATTGCGTTCAAGAAAGTATCAAGTGATGATTTTCAAAAGCGCGGGGAGCTATGCCCCACACACCCCCTCGCCGCTACGCGGCTCAGTGTTGCGCTTCGGCGGCGGCCTGCGGCTAGCCGCCGATAGCGCCGAGCGCTCGGCCACACGCGCATGCGCGTGTGCGCCGAAATCCTGGCGGGCGCGGGGGAAACTTTCCCCCGCTCAGTTTGAGGTTATTCGTCGCTCTTTGAACGCAACTCGGTATAATATAAATGCATCGGCCTAATCCGGCCTTCGGCACTTTTGGTAGTCCCGCCAGGGTCATATCTCTCTATCCACATGCCAAAGGGTCCCTGCAAAGCGAAATCAGTTGCACCCCTCTGTTTGAATTTGCGGAAAATTTGGAATAATGATTCTATGATAGAGATTCAGGGAGATCTATGAGTTGCCGCGAAAACGACTTCTTTGGAGGAGGTTGTGCGAACGACGCCGGAACTGGACACATTGTTATCCGCTGCCGAGCAGGAGCTTGCACAGTTGGATGCGCGGCGGGCTGAAATCCTTCAGCAGATACAGCGTCTGAAGCTGGAAAGAGATTCGGCAGGCCGGCCTTTCCCGGACCGGCACCCGGGAAGCCAGATAGCCCCGGTCACAAACGAATCTGCCCCGGAGGACAAGATAGTCCTTTTCCGCAGGCTGTTCAGAGGCCGGGATGATGTCTATCCCCGAAGGTTTGAAAGTACAAAGACAGGAAAATCGGGTTATCAGCCTGCCTGCCGAAATGAATGGATAAGGCCGTTATGCAAAAAGCCAAAGACCAGGTGCGGTGAGTGTAAAAATCGGGAATTTCTTCCCGTCACGGACGAGGTTATCGGAAATCATTTGCGAGGGACCGATCCGGAGGGCAAATCAAAAAAGGATTTCACGATCGGAGTTTATCCTCTGCTCCCGGATGAGACTTGCTGGTTTCTGGCGGCCGATTTTGACAAGAGATCATGGATGGAGGACATTGGGGCAGTCCTGGAGACGTGCAAATCCTTCAATATACCGGCTGCAGTAGAACGTTCCCGCTCCGGGAACGGCGCTCACCTTTGGATTTTCTTTTCCTCACCGGTTCCTGCGGCAATTGCGCGACAGATGGGCTCGTTCATTCTGACGCAGGCCATGGAGAAACGTCCCGAAATCGGCCTGGATTCATACGATCGTTTCTTTCCCAATCAGGACACACTGCCAAAGGGAGGCTTTGGAAGCCTGATCGCACTGCCTCTGCAGAAATTACCCAGGGAGAAGGGAAACAGCCTTTTCGTGAGTGAGGATTTCCGACCCTATCCGGACCAGTGGGCATTCCTTGCGTCCATCCGCCCGATGGAGCCGGGAAAGGTTGAATTAATCGCTGCTGACGCCGTTCGCCACGGACGAGTGGTGGGGGTAAGAATGGCGGTTGCCGATGCTGAGGATGATGAACCATGGACTTCGCCTCCTTCGCGCAGGAGGAAAGACCCGCCTTTACCACGCCCGCTGCCGGAAAAGATCACAATCGTTGCCGGAAACCAATTGTATATTGCAAAAGAAGAGCTTACCCCGGCTCTAAGAAATCGCCTCATACGCCTTGCCGCATTCCAGAATCCGGAATTCTACAAGGCCCAGGCAATGCGGTTGCCGGTTTTCCAGATACCTAGGATCATCAATTGTTGTGAAGATTTTCCCCAACATATAGGCATTCCGAGAGGCTGCCTGGATGAGGTCGTTGACTTCCTCAAGTCTTTCGAGATCAGACCGGCGCTGGTCGATGAAAGGTGTCATGGAACCTCCATAGACGTGGGGTTTAAAGCAACCCTGAGGGCTGACCAGCAATCGGCGGCAGATGCCATGCTTGCCCACGACATCGGTGTGCTCTCCGCACCTGCGGCTTTTGGTAAAACCGTCGTGGCCGCGCACCTCATTGCGGCACGAAGAGTTAATACGCTCGTCCTTGTCCATCGCAGGCAGCTTCTCGATCAATGGATTTCCCGGCTGAGCACACTGCTCGGACTCGGTCCCGGCCGGATTGGCCTGATCGGCGGAGGAAAACGCAAGATTTCAGGTACAATCGACGTAGCTATCATCCAGAGTCTTTTCAGAAAAAATGAGGTGGATGACATTGTCGGCGGTTATGGGCATCTGGTTGTGGATGAGTGCCATCATATTTCAGCAAGAAGCTTTGAGGCTGTCGCAAGACAATGTAAAGCCAGGTATGTTACCGGATTGTCCGCCACCGTGACACGAAAGGACGGCCATCATCCGATAATTATCATGCAATGCGGGCCAATCAGATATCATCTGGACGAACGAACACAGGCTGCTGAAAGACCATTCAAACACAGGGTACTGGTGCGCAGAACTGAGTTCACGCTGCCTGACATTTTCCGATACAAAGACGACATTGCCATGCACGAGCTGTACTCAGCGCTGGTCTCGGATGAAGGCCGAAATAAAATGATCGTCGGCGATGTCATTGAAGCTGTCGCCTCCGGGCGTTCCCCGGTTGTATTGACGGAACGGAAAGAACATCTGTCAATTCTCGCCGATATGCTTGCTCCCCAGGTCCGCAATATCATCGCACTGCAAGGCGGTATGGGGCGCAAGGAAAGAAAGCTTGCGGCGGACAGGCTGTCGGAAATTCCGGGGGAGGAGGCGCGGGTGATTGTTTCCACCGGGCGATATCTGGGCGAAGGTTTTGATGATTCTCGACTGGACACCCTTTTTCTGGCACTCCCGGTTTCCTGGCGTGGAGTACTCGCTCAATATGCCGGACGGCTGCACCGCCTCCATGAAAGGAAAAAGGAGGTCATCGTCTATGACTATGCCGACTTTAAGGTCTCGATGCTGGCAAAGATGTACGAACGCCGCCGCCAGGGTTATCGAAGGATCGGATATATGATAGAGGAGTAATACCAAGTTCAAGATGTAATTAATCGAAAAGAGCGGGGAAGTGACTTCCCCGCACCCCGCAAGATTTGGCCGCGCGCAGACGCGCGCGGCCAAGCGCTCGGCGCCGGCGCCATTCTTAAATAGCAGCGAAGCTGCGAGGGGGTTTGGGGGGCGTAAAGAATTCAAGGCTCCGCCAGATATCACTTGATACTTTCTTGAACGCACTTGGTATAAGCAGCCGATAGAGAATGCTGCCTGAAAAAATTGACGGAAAGAATTCGGGCGCCCCAAATCCCGGGGTGATCAATTCACCACATAAGAGAGCCAACAGACCATGGCAAAGAAACGACTGGGGAAATTGCGGCCACGCTATCGATTTGCTCTGAACCCATACTCGTATATGCGATGCAGCAAATGCCCCAAATGCAGGCGCCTCACTTACATGAGAAAATTCCCTTTGCTCATCCACGTGGATGGATACGGCCTTATTAACTTGGGCAAGACATGCCGCTACTGCCCGAAATGCGAGTTCATCATAGCCCACCAGGATGACCTTGAGCATGTGATGGCGGAGATTTTTTCGGCTTTTTGCCCGGAGGTAGTGGCAAACGAGTACCTGGTGATAGGGGTAGTAAAGCAAAAAGTTTGGAAGCGGGGATTGACCGAGCAGTCCGGCATCAGGGAGATAATAGAAAACACGTCGGATTTTAAGGAGCATTTGGTGCTCAGGTGCGATCCCGGAGGGTGGTTTCCTGCTGGCTACAAGCGAGGCTGAATGCCGGTAATAAGGCCACGGCATCCACGGCATGGACGGTTATCCTGCCTCACTTTAGGCCAGCCTGGTCCAATCGTTTCATTAATGCTTTGCGTCGGGCGTGGGTGGCGCGAAATAGGGTAATTTCCCGAGAGAATTCGTCCTGTTTTTGTTTTAGGGAGTAAGCCTCCGATAAATCCACGAGCAGATCGCGCGCCATGTCTTGAGCCGAAGCGATTCCCCGTTCCGCCAGTCCATGGGCCTGCTTCCAGTGGCGGCCGAAGTCCTTGGCCAATTCGGTCAGGTAGCGTTCGCGTTGTCTGCGGCGTTCTTCGAGTTTGCGCTGTCTTTCCCTTTTCTCCCGCTCGATCCGCTTTGCCCTGGCTCGATCCACCTCTTCCAGCAATTCGGCAACTGAGCGCGTTTTCTCAAGTGAGGCGTCCTTTTCAGTCAGACGATTATCGCGCAAAGAGGCGGTGAAATCTTTCCGAATAGTTCGCTCAGCCTGCCTGGATTTTCCCTGAAGCAGTAGTAGGAGATAATCTCCGGCCTTCGTCCGCGATATACCGGCCACCCATTCGGACATTTTGCGCTCGGACTGGGACGGGTCCGGAGGCGATGGGCTTGCGAGCGCGGCGGCACTGATGAAATCGGTGTCAATTCCCAGAAATTCGGCAAGCGATGACTGCGCCGCGGTGAGAGACCCCAATCCGGCCGGAACCGGAGGTTCCTCATCATCTTCAGCAATATTGCCGACATTGACGCCCTGGAGCCAGCCGAGGTAGAGCGCGCGGAAATCACCTCGATCAAGTTCATCGCGTATCGGGATGAGCCGTGCCATCCAGCCCTCGGGATCCACCCAATCTCCGTCCGGGTCTTCGTCGTTTCGCATCCATTCGAGGATGAGATGGTCGTCTGTGTACCGGAAGCTCAAAACGTCATCGGTCACGTAGGAGATGAGGATCCTCTTGTCGATTGACTCCCTGGGAAGCCTCAACATGAAACGGTAGGTTCCCCAATTCGCAAAATAAACGTGTGCGTCGAAGAACTTCTCTATCAACTTGTCGGGGGACCCCTTGAAGTCACCCCAGTGGTATTCATTCTGAAACCGGGTGGAAGTGATTTCCGCGCGTGTTGAGAGCCCACGTAAAGCGGCCATCTCTGATGGGTCGAGAGGCCGGTCAATCGCAAGGAATTCATAGTATTGATATTCGCTCATCTTCCCCAAAGTTCCGTGAAGTGACAGCATCAATACGGTAAAGGACCGTCACTCAATAAACTTCCTGTTTTCCCTTGAGCTTGTGCGTTTTCAGCAAGGGGTGAAAAGCATCTTCTGCCAAGAGATGCAAGGCGGCCCTGATATCTTAGGACGCGCCGGGATTTTTTCTGATAAGCCGCCGTGCCGAACGAACAAAAGAGTTGGAACGCAGCAGCGGACGCTTCATGAAAGTATTTCCGATAAAATATCATCCGGAGTCGCCGCCCTGACCTGGCCCTCCTTGAATTCCCTGCGAGCATTTCGAATATCCCGGCCAAGCAGATCACGCCTACGATCCGCGGCACGACGGGATAAGACATCGATGAGCGCTTCCTGCTCCTCCAGAGACAGTTTGTCTGCCTTCTCTAAAATCTCTCCAAAAGATTTGCCTTTGGCTTCTTTTGTCATATTAACTCCCTGCGACTCCGAGGAAGCTCCATCCTCAGATATATACGAACGATTTAAAATAACATAACCTTGCGCAGATTGCCAAAACAGCTTTCAGGGTTCCGAACTACCGCTGGCGAGGATTGCTCAATCGTGCGACAAGTAATGATCGCTCGGTATCGCTCCATACCGCTCAGTAACACCATATTGGACATGCAGGCTGAAAAAGCTAATAAAATCAATGCATAGCTGGAGTCCGGCCTTCGGCATCGTTTTTGATTTTATTAAGAAAATTGCCTCTCAAAGCTCATTTTGCCATCGTTTTTGCCACCACCCTGACCCGCCCCCAATTGTTGTGCCATGTTGAAAGTTGGACTTCCAGACAAAGTAATCTGTTACGAAAAGTTTTTGGTGGGCTGCGCTTCGCTTAGCCCACCCTACATAGGCCCGGCACCCCACCTACAGGTCTTTTCATGGTTTCAGGGTGTCCCAACGGGACATGAATAACTGTCTCGAATGCGGCGCTGAGATGAAAGTGCTCACCTCGAAGCACCTTGTCTCCCATCGAATGGACCAGAAGGAATAATGGTACAGTTTTGTGGGCTTTGGGGTTTTTCCAGAGGTTCTTTAGGGCCGAATCCGACCCTAAAATGCTGTTCGGATGCATGGGAGAAAGATCGGCCGTTGATCCGGCTTACTCTTAGTACATTGTCAATAAAGTTATGACATGTTGCAAAGAATCGTCACCCCAGCGAGGGCCGGGGTCCAGTGCTTTTAACGAATTGAAAAGACGCTGGATTCCGGCCCCCGGACTAGACACTTCCGGGGCAGGCTTTGCCGGAATGACGGGCTGAAAACCCTTGCCTATAGGAACTTAGTTGACACTGGACTAGTCTTGCTTGATTTCATCATGTTGATCGGGATTGGGGAAAGGCATGCTTTCCGAAGCAGGGGCCAGCATCGTTTTGTCAAGCCAGAATGTCAGTTTATTACAATGTGTGCATTGGGCGATTGTTAATTCTTTACCACCAATCACGCCCCCTCCTGGATAATGTCTCTTTACATCTAACCAGATTTGTTTAGAGTGAGCACCGCAAAGAGGGCATTTGAATGCTGAAGCCTGGAAGCTGGGAGGAGCATAATCGACCATAAGTTTCCTCCTGGGATTTTCCAGCTATACTACCAGACATCTTAAACTGAAATCCAACAAAAAAGGGGGCATCCAAGTTCCCCCGGCGGTCTATTGATGGCGGCGTAGCTATCATCTCGATGATGCCGATATTGTTATCGCTCTTCTCGATGGCTCTCGGGTGGATGGTGAGGTCGAAAGAGGAGCTGATGGAAGCAATTTTGCATCTCCTGTGATGCGACAGGCAGCGCCATTTGATTAGAATATGTAACTGGCCGTCAAAGGGGGGAAAGGTTAAACAAAACATACGAGCACAACCTGCTGCGCTCATGTTCTTCTAAGGAAAGGAGATGAGTATGTCGTTTTTCAAGCTGCTTCTCGCGTTCGCACCGTGGATTTCGTTTCTTATTATTGCCCGCGACAGTCTGTTTCGTCTCAAACTCGGGTTGGTGGTTGCGCTGGTGTTGGTCGTTGTCATGGGTATTACCCGGTTGCACAGGGGTGTGATCCTATGGGCGGGTCTGGTCTTTTTCACATACGCCACGGCGGCAGTGGTGGTGCTCAACAACATGTGGACCGCACAGCACATGGGTGTAATGGCCAACGGGGCACTGGCTGTCTCCACCTGGCTAACCATTGCCATCAGGAAGCCATTTACCCTTGACTACGCGCGAGAGCACACCGACCCGTCGCTCTGGGATAACCCGCTGTTCATCAGGGCGAATGTCGTCATAGCTTCGGTCTGGGGCCTGGCCTTTTCAGTGAACACCCTTTTGGCCTGGGGGAAGATGAAGCATTTTATTCTGTCCGAACTGGGTTATGAAGTTATCTCATATACCCTGCTCATCGGAACGGCGGTCTTCACGACCTGGTATCCGAATTATCTTCGACGCAGACGAGAACTGGAAGAACGCGGACTCGCAAGCCGGCAACCCGAATAGGACGACTATACTTCGATGATGCAGTCAGCCGTCCCTACCCACGGCGTTTATTCTCACCTCTACCGAGTGTTCCAGATGGTCGTCAACAAGACGAACAGCCTTGTCGTGTTGCTCGACGCCATCAACTGTCACACTCATTTCATCATCACCGGTCTGCAGTTGCACAACGGCAATGTGGTAGACGGTCTCCCGATAGCGGTAGTGCATCTTGAACGCCTTCCAGTCCGAAGGGAGGCACGGAGCAAAACGCAGTTTATCCACTTCGAGCCTTAGCCCCAGCAGAGATTCCACGATAAGCCGGTACATCCAGCCGGCAGACCCCGTATACCATGTCCATCCGCCACGACCGATGTGCGGCGGGAGCGCATAGACGTCGGCCGAAGCGACGTAGGGTTCCACTTTGTAAATGGCGGCGTCCTCGGAAGATATTGCATGGTTCACCGGGTTGATCATGTTAAAGAGCTCCCACGCGCGCCGGTTGTCCCCCAAGCGGGCGAAGGCCATTGCCGCCCAGATGGCCGCATGCGTGTACTGCCCCCCGTTTTCTCTCACGCCGGGGACGTACCCTTTGATGTAGCCGGGATCTAACTCCGACTTGTCAAAGGGCGGATCCAGGAGTTGGATCAGCCGATGCTCGCGGCGAACGAGGCGCTTATCCATCGCTTCCATGGCCATGCGCGAACGCTCGTGATCTCCCGCACCGGATAGAACAGACCAGCTCTGCGCGATCGAATCAATTTGGCATTCAGGGTTGCTGGCCGACCCAAGCGGCGAGCCATCGTCGAAATAGGCGCGGCGGTACCACTCGCCGTCCCAGCCATGCCTCTCGATATTGCTGCGCAGCCTCGCCGCCTCACTTTCGCAACGCTCGGCGAAGGAGATGTCACCGCGCATGCGGGCAACCTTAGTGAACTGCATGAGCACTTCATAAAGAAAAAATCCCAACCACACGCTTTCGCCTTTGCCGTGTTCGCCCACCAGGTTCATGCCGTCGTTCCAGTCACCGGAGCCGATGAGAGGCAGGCCGCGCTCACCGAATTTGAGGCCGTTCAGGATGGCTCGGACACAGTGCTCGTAAAGACTCGCGGCCTCTTCAGAGCGCCCCGGCAGATCGTAATAAGAGTCTTCATCGGCTTTTACCGGGCGGCCCTCTACGAAGTGGACGGGCTCATCCAACACGCCGGTGTCCCCGGTGGTGAGGACATAGCGGGACGCCGTGAGCGGCAGCCACAGGTAATCGTCCGAACAGTGAGTGCGCACACCCCGACCCGTTGGGGGATGCCACCAATGCTGGACATCTCCTTCCAGGAATTGACGGGACGCACAAAGGAGCAGGTGCTCGCGCACGAGATTTGGCATGGCGTAGATGAGCGCCATCACGTCCTGCAACTGATCGCGGAAGCCGAAGGCGCCCCCGGACTGGTAGGTTGCGCTTCGCGCCCAAAGGCGGCACGCCAGGGTTTGGTACAGCAGCCAGCCGTTGGCCAGCAAGTTGAAGGACTGGTCGGGTGTTTCCACATTTACCGCGCCGAGAGTATGATTCCAATGCTGCCACATCCTATCGAGAGCCTCGCGGGCGGCAGTTGAACCTCGAAAGCGATTGACCAGCTTTCCGGCATCGTCGGCGTCTCGCCCTACGCCGAGCCGGAAGACGATCTCACGCTCTTGTCCGGCGGCCAGATCGAAGCTCACCTGGATCGCGGCGCAGGGATCCAGGGCGGCCCCCACCTTGCCGGAAAGGCGCGTACGCGTCATAGCGGCAGGAGCCCGCAGCGTACCGTTGCGTCCCAGGAATTCAGTCCGATCGCCGCTTACGGTGCGAGTCGTATCGTCCACGTCGAAGAACGCAGTCCGGTCGCGGAACTCCGTGTTGTATGGGTTGCGCGCGAAGAGCGCGCCACTATTCGGGTCGATTCCGGTGATCACGTGCATGGCCGATTTCGGCCGCAGGTCGCCAAGCACCCATTCCGCATATCCGGTAGCGGAGAGCCTACGGGATCTGCCCGACTCGTTGCGCACTTTGAGAACCGTGAACTTGATCGCTGCGTCCAGAGCCACGTAAACCCACAGCTCGGAGCGGATGCCGCGCTCGGTGTGTTCGAAGACGCTGTAGCCGAATCCGTGCCGGGTGGCGTAAGGCGTCGCGCCGCGGCAGGGCAGCGGCGTGGGCGACCAGAAGTGGCCGCGCTCTTCATCACGGATGTATAAGGCTTCTCCGCTCGAATCGCTCACGGGATCGTTCCACCAGGGAGTGAGGCGGAACTCGTGGGCATTCTCGCTCCAGGTGTAGGCAAGACCGCTCTCCGAGATGACAGTTCCGAAGTGCGGGTTGGCCAGCACATTTACCCATGGCGCGGGAGTCACCTGCCGGTGCGCGGTGGTAATAACATATTCGCGCCCATCCGGGGTGAATCCGCCAAGTCCATTGAAGAACGTCAGATCGTGGCGTGGCGACGGGGCGACCGCCGGGGGTTCGGAGTGGTGGGTTCGGGTCGGGGTAAGGAGAGGCACGGTTGCTTCCACCGGACTGCGACCGTTGATCTGTTCAGACAGCGCCCCCCTGCTGTCGGTGATGATGGCGCGAGCGACCGTTTGAAACAGTATGCGGTCCTCCTCCGCTATCTGGTCCGCAGGTCTCACGAAAATGCCGCCGGGTCGATCGGTCACGTTGGCTTCGATGCCTGCGGCAATGAGCCCCATGATCTGGTCGTGGAGGAGTTGCCGGTAACCGGCGCGATCTTCGTTCCAGATCACAAGGTCCACAGCCAGTCCTTTTAGACGCCAGTACGCGTGGGCCTGCACGAGTTGGCGCACGAGGTCGATATTGGCCGGATATTCAATTTGCAGCAGCACGATGGGTAAATCGCCCGAAATGGAGTAGCCCCAAAGACCGGATTGCCCGCGGCGGTTCTTGATGAGCATGCTCGGATCGGCGCGGAGCGAAGAATTCGCGTAGATCACAGAGCCCGCAATGCGGCAATAGAGCTGCGCGTCGGCCTCCGTGGCGTTGATCTGCCGCAAGAGCACCTGGCTGTGTGTCCATGCCAGATCAAAGACGCGATCCGCGAGACGCCTATCCTGGTATTTTTCCACCAGGCTTAAGGCTGCATCGCGGGTTTCACCGATGCCGGAGACAATATTTATTGTTGCCGATTTTTCCGGATCGAGGGTTATCCGATACCGGATGGCGACAATCGGATCGAGCACGGAGCCCTCGCTGCCCGAGAGCGCCCCCGTGAAAAAGCCACCCACCCCGCTCATCGCTTGTGGATCGGCGACGGTGTTGCCGCTGCCGATGAACTGCATGCGATCGGTCTCATAGGAGACGTCTCGCGATCTCCGCCCCATGCACGGCCATCAGGTGCAACATCCAGGGCGCCTGCTCGCCCTGGGAGCGGGGCCGGCGAGTGCAGAGGATTGCTCGCTGCCGCTCGACGATCTCGGTCTGCACAAAGAGATTGCTGAACGCCGGATGCAGCGCGTCGGCGGCAGGCTGCGCCAGAACCACTTCCGCGTAACTGGTAACGTCTATCGTACGGCGCGTCCGCGCGTGGTTGGTGATGCGGACGCGGCGCAGTTCGATGTCATCCTCGGGCGAAACAGCGATCTCGGTATGGGTGTCATAGTCGTGGTCGCGGCAGCGAAACTCAGCTCGCCCTTCCGAGAAGATCGCCTCAAAATGCTTCGATCGTTTGAGCGTTGGCTGATATGCGGTTGACCAGAACTCCCTGCTGGTAACGTCGCTGATGTAGCAGAACGCGCCCCAGTTGTCGCAGGTGCTGTCTTCGCGCCAACGTGTGACGGCGATGTCCTTCCATCGGCTGTAACCGCCGCCGGCATTGGTGATCATCACGTGGTATCTGCCGTTCGAGAGCAACTGCACTTCCGGATTCGGTGTGTCGGGACTGCTGAAAACGCGTATCGGCGTCTCCGCGCCACTGGAAGCCGCAAGTAACTCGGGAAGCTCGGTAGTGTGCGCATAGAACGCAGTAGCCTTGGGGACCCGCTCCTGAAGCAACAGCATGGTCGCCTGGAACAGGGGTTCCGACTCGAATCGTTTCTGCATCGGACGGCCCAAGAGCACATAGGCCAAAGAGAGAAAGCTCATACCCTGGTGATGTGTCATGAAGGAGCGAACCACGGCGCTCGATTGTCCACGCGGCCGGCGCGAAGGAGTGTAGTCGATCGCTTCATAGAAGCCGAATTTTCCTTCAACCCCTTCAGCGGCCAGCCGCTCGAGATTCAAACATGCCTTCTCGGGCGCCGCCATCAGCGCGAGCGCCGAAGCATAGGGCGCAATTACCAGGTCGTCGGCGAGCCCTCGTTTGAGCCCCAGGCCGGGCACGCCGAACGCCCGGTACTGATAGTTGAGATGAACATCGATTGCATTGTAGCAGCATTCTGAAATGCCCCATGGCATCCCGGATTTTCTCCCATACTCGATCTGGCCGGCCACAGCCGCCTTGCAAGTCTGGTCGAGCAGCGTGTCTTCGTATGTCGGCATCACCAAGAGCGGCATCAGGTATTCGAACATCGAACCGCTCCACGAAAGGAGGACGGGTTCTCCACCGGCGGTGGTGAGCAGACGTCCCAGGGCGAACCAGCTATCCTGCGGCAGTTGTCCCTGTGCAATCGCCACGAAAGTGGAAAATCTCGCTTCCGAGGCCAGTAGATCGTAGTAGCTGGGGTCCTGCCGATGCTCGCCAACGTTGTATCCGATAGCCAGTAGATGACGCGCCTTATCGAACAGGAAATCATACTCCATACGGGCAAGCTCGTTTGATTGCAGTGCAAGGCGTTCAATAGAGGCAATCCTCGCGCGGGCGCGCCGGCTTGCCTCCATGATGAGAGGCCGAAGCTCTTCAAGCCGCGCCTTCTCCTCGGGCGTTGCCTTCAGGGCAAGCCGACGCTCGATTTCCGGCAGGATCTCGACATCAAGGTTGGACAATTGGCGCAGCGTTGGGACCCCGTCGATACCCTGAAAGGCCTGGAGTCCATTCTGAGCAGAGAGGAGCGGAGTCCAAGGAGCGAGAAACATAATCTCATCGAGGGCATCCCGGCACTGCCGGACGAGGCAGCCGGGCTGGCAGCCAGATTCGCCACTCAAACCTTCGCCGCCGCCGACCAGGTTCTCGGCGGACATCGCCAACCGGTCCAGGAGCTGCCACGCCGCTGTGAGCGTGAGCGGGGCGGTGTGACCGCCTGCCGGGGTGCCAGGGCCACGGCCAAGATGAGCTCCGCCGCCCGCAAGTTCCATCTCCTTTTGAAGTTGAGCAAGCTGGGCCGGAGCAGCGTCTCCCGCAACGTCCGAGAGGACCCTCAATGTGTCGCTGAGCCCGTCGAACAAGCGCGCCCCTAGGATATCGTCATCGGGAAGAGCGAGCAGACCCTGCCGCAATGTCAGCAGATGGCCTGCAAGGTTCCCGCTGTCAACCGACGAAATGTAGAGGGGCGGCAGCGGCTTCAGAGATTGCGTGTCGTACCAGTTGTAGAAGTGGCCCCGGTGCCGCTCCAAGGCTTGCATTGTGCTGAGGGCGTTTGCTGTGCGTTCGATGAGTTGTCCGGCTGAAATGTAGCCGAAATCGTATGCGGATAGATTCGCGAGCAGTGCTAATCCCATGTTGGTGGGCGACGTGCGGTGCGCGACCACGGCGGATGGCTGCTCCTGAAAGTTATCGGGCGGCAGCCAATGGTCCTCCGGGCCGACGAATGTCTCGAAGAACGCCCAGGTTTTCCGGGATATCTTATGGAGAAAGAGGGTCTGCTCAATCGTGAGCCTTGCTTCACGGCGGGCGAGCGGCCGGCTGATCCACCAGACGATAGCGGGGGAGGCAAACCAAAGACCCAGAATGGGCACAGCCACAACCAAGGCGGCCGGCCTCAACAGCGCGAGACCAATCACCGCCGTAGCGGCAATGACCGGGGCGATCCACATAGCCCGGCACGAGCCGGTGAAGTCAGTGCGGCTGGTGCGATCAGGGCCGCTCGACGGGTTCCATTCGAGAAGCCGCCTGTGCGTGATCAACAGGCGCCAGACCGTGCGCACAATGGCATCCAGACTGAAAAATGCCTCGTAGGGGAGACACACGAGCGTAAATACAGCCTGGCCAAAATGTCGGCCTGCCGAGCGCACTACGCCGGCGAGATGCTGACCCAGGGTCACGTCGCCCTGTTTTTGAAGTACATCCAAGACAGGACTGATCAGAGAAGGAATCAGGATGATCCCCATCACCGACAAGGTCCAGAACCAGGCCGATGGCAACACCGTCCAGCCCAGCAGCAAAAGGAGCGTCAAAGCCGCCGGTGCCAGACTGCGCCTTAGGTTGTCGAGGATCTTCAATCGGGACAGCATCGTGAGAGGGTTCTTTTGAAGGCGCCCATCAGGGCCGGGAACGCCTGCCATCACCCACTGCGCGATCTGCCAATCCCCTCGAATCCAACGGCGCCGGCGGCTCACGTCCGCGCTGTAGCGAGACGGGTATTCCTCGTATAACTGCACATCGCTCAAGAGCCCGGCCCGCGCGTAGCACCCTTCCAAAAGATCGTGGCTGAGGATCCGGTTGGCGGGGAAACGCCCGTCCATCGCCCGCTCAAACGCATCTACGTCATAGATTCCCTTGCCAATGAACGAGCCTTCACCGAACAGATCCTGGTAAACATCGGAAACGGCGCGCGTGTAAGGATCGATGCCCGGGTCACTTGCGCACATGCGCGCATACCGCGACCGGTTCCCTTGGGGCAGGCTCACCGCCACTCGCGGCTGAAGGATGCCGTAGCCCTCACAGACACGCTGTTCGACTTCGTCGTAGCGGGCACGATTCAGAGGGTGCGCCATGGCGCCCACAAACTGCCGCGCCGAATCTCGCGCCAGTTGCGTATCCGTGTCCAGGGTGATCACGTACTTCACGCTCGCCAAAATTGCAGTTTCACCTACGACGAGCGAGAAGCGGTCCCCAGGGTCAGTATGCGGCCCGGCGCGCAGAAGCCAATTCAAATCCGCAAGCTTTCCCCGCTTGCGCTCGTAACCCATCCAGATCCGGTCTCGAGGATTCCATCGGCGCGGGCGATGAAAGAGGAAGAAAGTATCGCTTTCCGAGCCTCTGTGTTTTTTATTCAGATCTTCGATTCTCTGCCGGGCCAGCCGCAACAACGATTCGTCCTCCGGCAGTGTTTCTTCGAGCGCGTCTGGAAAATCGGTCAACAGGCCGAAGTGGAGACGGTCGTCGCGATTTGCCAGGAAACGGACTTCCAGCGCATCGATCAAATCCTCGATGTTTTGAACGTTTGTGAGCATAGTCGGGACTATCACCAGAGTGTGCGATTCCGGCGGAATCCCTTTTGAAAAGTCCATTCGCGGCAGCGGATGCGGCGTCACCAGCAACGTGGCCAGCCAGTTCACGGCAGCCACCGCCAGATGGCTTGCACATAGAACGGAAAGAATCCCGGTCAGCGCGAGAAGCCAGCCATGCAACCCGCCGCCATGCGGTTTCACCACCAGCAGCCCGGCCAAGAGGGCCGTAATCAGCAGGATCGCGCCGCCATACAGCGGCAAAGGATAACGGCGGCCGGCTTTTCGAAGAGCCTCAAGGGGTGATGAACCCACCTCCGCCAGTCGCTCGAGCTGCGCCAATCCCTTATCGACCAGGTAGAAGCCCACATGGCTGCATGGCTGCAGGCCGGGATCGCCACTCAAACCTTCAGCGGCGGCACAGCCAGAGGCTGTCCCGGACTCGATCCCGGGACCTGCACAGCCCACCCGCCCGCCAGCGATGCAGGCGGCGGCCTCCAGTGACAATTGGATCGCTTTGCGCGCCACCTCACTTTCGGAGCACCGGCTTCTCTTCGCAATCTTTTCCACAACGTGGCGGTAGCGGTCCCGGGTGGCAAAATCCATCTTGATATAAACGTCCCCGGGGTCCTCACGCAGGGTCTGCTCGACAACACTCATTGTCTCGACGAACTCGCGCCAGTCCATCGCGCCCAGGAAACGCAGGCTGCCGATGCTGTTGCTCATTGAGACCTGGTCAGCAGCCTGTTGTTGGTTCTCCGAGCGCACCAACTGCTCGATGGTCAGGCCGGACTCGGACAGTCGCTGTTCAATCCAGGTGAGCGGCAATGCCAGGGCGGGGCCTTGTCCCTGCAACCGGCGCGCAAACTCGGCGACAAACGAACTCACCATCGGCGGATTCGACCGCGCCATATCCGCGATCACCAGAATGAGGCTCTTCGGGTCCTTCCCGGCGATCTCAGTCATCTGGTCCGCCCAATAGTCGGCGTGGTTTCGGTCGGTCCTGTCGGCGGCGATCCGGGTTCCCACGCGCCGGAGGTTTTCGATCAGCGCCAGGCGCACCATGATAGGGATCGCCCACAATTCGCCCAACTTCAGGATGGTCACCGACTGGTAGGCGGCTACGAAACTGCTGAGGCTCTCCGGGTCCACCCGTCCATCGCCATGCGAGATCGTCTCCAGCGCGATGTCATAGACCCTCGGAAGCCCGGCCGATGGGCCGTCAAGCAACCTCGGCAACTCTCGGCTGTAGCCCTTTGGCAAGTGCCGCTTAGCAGTGCGAATCTGTTCTTCGATAAAATAGAAGTTGTCGAGCAGCCATTCCCCGGCCGGCGTAATCCGGCGGTCTGTTTTGACGGCCTCGGTCAGCAGGTTGCGGACCCCGAGCAGGACGCCTTCATTTTCGGCCAGCCGCCTCAGAAGGCGGTCCCGAGGTCTTCCCGGGCTCAACTTATGCGAGTGGGCCAGGACCTTGCCATGATGCTCCATCTGATCGGCGCTGAACAGCTCCGAACGCAACGGCGGCTCGACGGCGACGTATTTTTGCGCCGGGCCGTTTACGCCCAGGCGCGCTCTCAAACGGAGCAAGCCCCGGCGAATGGTCTTGCCGCTCAATTCCATTTACTTGAGCCTCTTGACCTTCTTAACCATATTCTTTCTTCGCAACTCTCGCGCGCCTGGTTCGGTCTTCTTCTTTTTATGTCCTTCATCGACGCCTTTAACGTTGCCTTTGCTGTATCGATCTTTATTGCTCAGCATTATTTGCAATTCCCCTTTTTGAAATAGCGACGATTCACTTTCACCTCGAAGCTGCCCATCTGCGAATTATACCGGCGACCTTCTCAAATGAATGCTCCTTCGCCAGATACCAAAAATCAGGATAGGTACACCCGTACTCCAATGAGTCCCTCATGCCGACGGTAAAAGAAACGGTCTTCCCCCCAGCATCGAGAGAGAGATCACCTTGCACACGACCCCGGGCCTGTGTGATGGCTTTGCGAATCGAGGATTTTGAAATCATAGCTTTTTCCTTTAGGATTACCGGCATGGCCGGTTTTCATGAAAGAGACGCCTGCGGCGTATTTGACCGGGTGGACAATCTGATGGACGCAGTGAGGAAGTGGGTTAGACGCCCTGCTCCGGAACAAAAAAACCGGAGCTTTTCACGGCTCCGGCTGACGTTCCTTCTTGATGTCTCTACAAAGCCTTGATTAGAGCTTTGTTACGTTAGTGGCACTTGGCCCTTTGGTGCCTTTTTCTTCCGCAAAACTGACCCGCTCACCCTCGCTCAAAGTCCTGAAGCCTTCGCCCTGGATGGCTGAGTGATGAACGAACACATCGTGTCCACTGTCCGCTTCAATAAATCCATAACCCTTGCTGTCATTAAACCATTTTACGCGACCTTCCACCATTTGTTGATCCTTCTCTAAGTTTTGTGTTTTTTTCACTGCTCTTTTGGCGCGGTACTTAGAGTTACCTCGAAACCGCACCATTAATACCGGCGGAAGATCGATTTCCTGCATAACTCAAAATAACCTACTCCATTGGCACACTATAATTATAACCGGTAATTTCAGAAATACAAGATATTTGTATAAATGATCGGCTTAATATATCATGATGTAAAAGATATCCTCAGAAAATGAAAAACATTTGAGCAGGCATCACTGGATGAGAAAGGTCCGTACTTGATAAATATCCAGTATCCACTCCCGATTCACAAATAACCTCAATGCGGCGCCTCGATTAAGGCTTTTCACCGGCCGCAGATGCCCGAACCCTGATCCTTTCTGCCTGCTGCCTTTGAGGAACCCTCAAAGTGGTTCAACTGCCGTCGGCGGATGAGTTTCCAAACCGTACGCGATTGATTATTTTATCAGATCGCTGTTATTTCGGCCAGGTAACAGCCATCCATAGGTCCGTCATACCATTGTTGTCGCAATATAAGGTATAGGGTGTCGCCTGAGGATTAGCCGGATCAATCACCGAGGGCAACGCCACATTTACCAGGCTGCCCGTCATGAAACCCAATACCGGATCCAACTTTAGCGCATCCTTATTTTTCGCAGTGGCCGTATTGGCGCTGTCGTAGAAAACCGGCGGGTTCGCATTCGTCATTTCGGCGAAAAACTGCACACCTTTCACTCCATTGGACAAACCAAATTTCGGGGCCCAAAACGGAAAATGTTGTGGCAAGAGGTTGAAGGAAAGCGCGGCCGCAGTCCCGGCTCCGATGGTTGTTTTCTTAAACTTTGCCCACTCGGTCGGAAACTCGTGCCGCATGGAAAATAGGCGTATTGATCCCACCGTTTGGGCTTTCCCGATTTTAGTCGTCAAGTTGTTGACTGCAGCCATCTTCAGGAGTTCTCCGCCTTCGCGAGCGGTGTAACGGATATGAAGAACGACATCTGCAATCGTATCGAAATCGAACTGGGGTATGGCCGAAGGAAGGGTCAACTGCCATTGGCTGATTACGCCTGAATACTCGAAAGGCAGATATCTCTCGTCATGCAGGTTGGTTTCAAACAAGCCGCTGTCCATCTGTCCCGAACTGGTGACTACAGCCTGGATTGTGCCGTAATAGGCGCTCAAGTTCTTAGCGTCGGAATAGCCGGAACCCTGCACCTGCGGGCTTGTGCGGATGGAACTGTTTTGCAATGACAGTGTGCAATTCACCCCCGTGTAGGGCCCGGTTACGCATGGGATGGTGACGGCCACCGACTTGATTCGCCGGAAATAATGCCCTGGGCAGTCCAAGTCGAACAACTCTTCGGGCAGACTGACCATGCAGATTCCTGTAGCGCGTAACTGGATCAAAGACAAAGGGGCCACTTGAAGCAGGCTCACCTGCTTCGTCATCTCATATTCGCGCACGTTCAGATCGTGATAGTCCATTTCCATGCGTTTGACATCGTAAAGCATTTTTTCCCCGGCCAGCAGGCTTTCCATTCCGTCCAGGTAGTTATATTGGATATAGCTGAGACTCGAATCGCCCAGCTCATGCTGCAACGCTTGCTCAGCCTTCCTGGCCACCGAAAAAGCCAACTGGAAGGCATTGGAATAAAGACCCTGAAGCGCGCCTTTCATCCATAAATAGAAGCCCACAGTTGTTGTTTTTTGATACTGTCCCTGGTCACCGACGGGGAGTTGGGCGCCTTCCAGGAAGTTCTCGATATCCTCGGACTGCTGTATTTGAATTTGATGGTTTTCATACTCCTTTTGGGCAATCGCCTCCCTGATCTGCGCTCCGCGCAATTGCTTCATCACCTGGTTGATTTCCCCCTCGGCCAAGTTGCTCTGGAAGGTCCATTCCTGTTCCCTGCGCGAATAGGTCCCCAGTTTTTCGGACCTTTTAGCTTCGCTTGCCAGCTCCTCGGCGTTAATACGTAGCGAGCTCCCCATCATTGACATCATCGTTGAAAGCTGTATGCCGCCGAAGGTCGCGTCCACGCCAGCCCCCACAGGCTGCACTTTTGCACCGATTTGGGGGATAAGACTAAGCTCCTTTGCAACAAGGTCCAGGAGGCCTGCCGAAGTCTGTAGATCTTGCGCGTCCATCATTTCCTGCAGTTCCTCCGCCTCATGAGAGCTCAAGGTCTTAATTTCGCCGTCGCTGACCGAAGGTGAACTCTGGGCTATATTCACCGTGATGTTATCGAAGGCCATTTCGGGTTCACCAGAATCATCCGCTTGAGAAAAATTGAGGTTCTGCAATCCGCTGGTATCAATTGGATTCATAGAGGGAATATTTATCTGGGAAGCGGTCCTCCCCAATAGTTTTTGGTAATAGGTATAGCGCTGACTGGCGTTGGCAAGGGATTGCTCCAAGGCCTGCCTCGATTTGATCGCATCCTGCCATTGGGAATACTTGACCATTTCCGCCAGGTTCAGAACGGTCGACTCATGCTGAGCCCGCAAGAGCGATAAAGCTTCGTTGTCCCCCTTTTCGAAGGCGGAAAGCAAGTTGGCGCCAAGCGACTTTACTTCCTGACAGATTTCGCTCGCCTTGGACACCAGCAGTTGGAAACGCACCAAGGGCAGCGGCTGGTTCAAACCGTTCACTATGGCGTTCACGTCCAGTCCCTCTGCGGCCGCCCGTACCAAAAGGGCCGGGTCGATAGGCGGATCAAAAAGGGGCAGCTTCTGGAAAACGCCCTGGATATTGAGACTGTTGTGTATCTTGAAAAGACGGTCCGCCACCGTATCCCAATAGCCCAAGAGGGTGTCGTTTTGGGGAATGCAGAATAATAGGGCCCCGATGCTCTTTAAGGTATTCGATCCGGTTGGATCTACGGGGGGAGCGGGACTTGGCGCGCTGTCGAACGGAATGTCCACCTCCATGTCCACCAAAGCGTTGCTGAATTCGTCGAGCGTGGGGCGAATGGTCTTGTAGGTCTGGGGTGCGGTCGATTCCTTCACCGGAACCACCTGGGGTTTTTTCCCCAGAATATTGGCGGCCAGCACATAAATCTGAGTGGCCTCATTGATGGTTTCGATGGTGTATTGCTGAAACAGGCTGTCACCCCAGGCAATGAGGTTGTCCAAATAAGCCATCACCGTCTTCAGCATATAGGCTGTGGGTCGATATTGAGCCACTGCGAAAGGCTGAAAGGGCGTCCCCATCCAGGTATTGATGGAATTGATGGTATCCGATTGCAACTGGGGATTCTCGCCGGTGGAAAGATTCAACATGATTTGCTGGATTAGCTCGGCGTCGGTGTATTGGAAAGGGCGGACCTTCCAAAATCGGGCCGGAGTGGGTCCATCACTATCGTCAGTGGGGTCAAAGATTGTATGGAACCAATTCTGGGCATCCTGGAACCGCTGGTTTTGGCTCAAATGGATGGCGATCAAGAGCGGTGCGTGGAAGAAAAGTTCCCAGTTGTAAATCGAATAGGCCCCACTTGTTGAAAAATCCAGATCCTTCACCGGGAAGGGCTCGCGAACGTATTTGGACGGATTGTAAGCGGTCGTGAAAATCTGCTCGTAGAGCTGCGGCAGAGGCAAGCCGGTGCGAAGCAAGATTTGGGTGTTGTCGGGCAGGGTCACGGGGGTCCCATCCGCGAGGATTGCGGAAGTGCTATTTGGAAGGGTCACCAGCGTTTTATCGGGCAAGATCACGGAAGTGGCGGCAGCTGAAGAAATGGGGGTGGTAGATCCGGAGGGGATAACCTTCGTTCCGGCCAGAAGGCTGATTTGAACCCCACTCGTAATTGAATTGGGGATTGAAATCGGCAGAAGGAGGAAGACTGTAGTGCCGCCGAACAAGGTGGAGGTTGATCCGTCGAAGTTGATGAAGGTGGTTCCCGGAGGGATTATTACTTTGATGGGTGATTTCGTATCCAATAAGGTAAGTGGCGCCCCAATGAGGGCCGGTTTTTTATTGGCGTCCAGCAATTGAGCGCCCGCGGGAAGGCTGGACAAAACTGCCCGGGTACTGTCGGCAATGGCCTTCAACGACCCGCCCGAATTGGCCAGGTACAGGACATTCATTGCCAGCATATCGAAAGTTGAATCAGTCTCGCTCAGTTTATGAGCCAGTTGCAAGACATAAGGATGAAAATGGGGATAGAACTGGTACGTGAGATTCCAACTGTCAGTCGTCAGGACCGGTGGCGGTTTCCATCCTGGCTTGAGCTGATTTATCCAATAAGAAATGACATTTATATCGATCCCGTTGTGGAAGCTCTTTGCGCTGAGATTCATCGTCATAAGTTGCCTCCTAATGGTTCATTACGTTAAATCCGAGGCGGCCGACACGGCCACGCTTCAGGTTTGGGCTTTAATGGCTAATGACAAGGTGCCGGCGTAATCCAATCCGGAGCCTGAGATTACTTTAACGCCGGCACCCGCTGTCGTTATCAACCCGCCGAAAACTGGGAGCCGGACGGACTCACGCTCGTTTTGAGCCGGGAGACCAGTCCCCCGGCCAAGGTTCCCGGCACTTTGATCCCACCTTCCCTGCCGATCACGCTGGTCCCACACGAGATCAGTACCGATTCATTGGCGATCCAATCCACATTAGGCCGGTATGGGAAAAGAGATTCGTTGTCCGGTGGAATGGGCCGGTAGTAAACTGGGACCTGGGGCGCCAGATTGATGACATTCCAATAATTGGGGCTTTCGAAGGCCCCATGCGGATAAGAAGGGCGTATGCCCCATCCTTCCCAGCGGCTTACAGACGTTCTCGGTGAGAGTGGGCTGAACAAAAAAAGTCAATTCCTGATTGGTTTTGGGATCGGAGGTATCTTCATAAAAAAAGGGGCTGGACAAGGTCTCACTGTATTTTTTGAATTCGGAATGAAATGTGAGATCGCCGCTCGCCAGTGGCAGGTTGTCGCAAAACAACAGATTGAAGGAGTTTACGTTTTGCAGAACAGGTTCCAGTGAACCTTTTATTGATTGCAATGTGCCGTCAAGAAAGATCATTTCCTGAATAAAGTGGACCTGAAAGACTGACGTTCCCCCCTCGGTATTTACAGGCGGATCTGCGCTGTACCCCACTTCCTTGGTGGCGTCGAATCCCCACGTTCTATAGGGCGTGCTGGCCCGCCACTGCCAATAAATCCTGCTGCACACCGGTTCGCTGTTCTTGCCCGTCAGGCGAAAGGCCTGATACTTAATGTCCGGATTGGTACCGTCCATATGTATTCGGACAGCCGTTTCATTATTGTCAGCGTCCGTATCAATGGAGGCGTGGACGTATACATCAGTCGCCGGATCGAAATCATCAGAGACTGTAATCGGGTTGAAGCGGTTAATGTCGCTGGATTTGCGCGGTGTCCATTTACCTTGATAGTATTCGCTCCAGTTCAACTGGATTTTTACAGATTTTTGCGGCTTGCCGGCGGCCACCAGATTGCCAAAATCGCCGAAGGTCAGGTCGGTCAGCTTGGAGGCGCCGGACGTTTTATCCTTATTTGTTTGAGAACCGGAACCGGGGCTGTCAGGTGGAATGCTTTGCACTGCGAACGTCAACCAGAAAACGTTGAGCCTTCCCCGCCAAATGACGGCAACGATGTGGTCCCCCTCAATATCCGGCGTCACCGGTATCCACCCGTTCCAAATGCCGTTCGAAAAAGTCCGGTAGAAATATTTCGCGGGTTTACCGTGGTGGCGCCCAATCACGTGAAGAGTGTTGGAAGTGGAGGGATCTCCCGGCGCAGGCTGCTGGTTAAACAGGCTGACGATATCCAACCGGGCGCGGGTATCCAGGTCCTGGAGGTATTGGGTGAATGCCTGCTCCACCAAGTCCTGAGTGATGTCGCCCTGCAAAAGGGTCCCCTGCAAGGCTTGGAAAAGGTCGGTGGCGTTTTCACGAAACTCGGGGATAAGCCAGTTTTCCGGCCACAGAAAAATTTCCCGGTTGGCTTCCCAAACCCGGTATCGCTTCATCCAGTCCCAACGGCCGGAGTCAAGTATAGAGGGTTTCACCTGTGGCTCCAGGTCTAACAGGCACCGTTGGACGAAGGTCTGGACCGAAGATAGAGCCAGCCGGATGCGGGACGTTTGCACCACCGGTTCCATTCCCGGATCAACCAGGAAATACTCGAAAAGACCGTTAGTATCAGTGGCGCCGAATTTTACAATGGCCGGCAAGTTGAGGATGTAGCCGCAAAGGGAGTCGCGCTTCTTCTGTCGCAAGGGATCAAAGACTGATTGGGCTACGGGCCTCCATTGATCGGGCGTGTATTGGGACTTGACGGCGTTTCGAAGTGCCGAAGCGATGGCGCTGCCCGACTTCGGGTCCGTCGGGTCCGTAGGGCTGGACGGATTGACAATACCCGTCGTCTGTTTCAACACCTGAGGTTGAACCCCCAAGGTTTGGACCATCTGTAGTGCATCCCAAAGGCGTCTGAACCCTAGGTCATTTACCAGAGGCGCGACCGTGAACTGAAATTCCCCACCCGTTGTAGCCGTCTGGATGGCGCCTGTTCCCCATAATTGCGCAATCACAGCCAGGATGGTCCCCGCATCCCGCCGGGTTAAGTTTGTGACCGCCTGACAAAAATTCTGGGTCGCCAATTGAAGCGGCGTCGTTACCCCTTGGGGAAGTGGGGTAACCGGAATGGTTTGTCGTGCATTCTGGAATACGTTAAGCAAACCCAGAGTACCACCAGCCGGCCCCTTTCTTAAATCCGCGTAATTAGCAAGTCGAAGGAACTGGTCAAAAAGTTTTTGCGCATTGGCAATGGAGTAATCGGCGGTCTGCGTCGGCAAAACGTTGAAGCTGACATTGCCGAAATCGGCTGGGCAAGTGACGATATAGAGCACCTCATTTTCAGTCAATTTGAATCCCCGGATCAATTGCCAGGTCTTGGCCAACAAGATTTGGGCGCGGTCATAACGTTGCACGGAAGCTTCCGGGTAAAGTGTAAGCTGGCTCAAAGGCCCTTGGGGAAGAGTTTCCCCATGCACCAACAGTTTGGCATCGCCTCCACCCAGGCCTTGGAAATCCAAGGTGAAGTGGTATGGAATGCCGGCCTTCAATTGGATGTAACCGCTATACGGATAAGTTGCCGGCGTACCGGTTGGTGCGCCGGCGCCCAGCGCGAGAGGCGTGGTCATGAAATCAAACTGGAGTGCTACGGACGCCGTGTTGTTTGGCAGGATTGCCGTAAAATTGTAAGGGCCATCGGCAGGAACTTCCAAGTATCCCTCGAAATGGGCACTGTTGACAGTTGCCGGTTTAGCAGGATTGGTGGCCTGATCCGTATTGGCCGTGGCCAATGTGGCCGAACCCACGATTGTGGTATTTTCTTCCAGACCCCCTGAAAAATAAGTGACGCTCACGCCGGTATCTCCGGAAGCTTTAAAAGCCGCCAGAAGCGGCGTGGGCGGTGTGGTGGCCAGGGTTGGATCGGAAAGGACCGCCGTATTGGTCAAAAGGGTCTTTGTCAGGGAAGCGTCGGCGCCCAACCGGGCGACCACGGATTGGATAATAGCCTGGCTGATAAGTTGGTCCTGCAAAAAAGGCAGAAACTTAGCCGCCAGATTCGCTCTCGCCGTCGCAGATCCGGGCGGAGAGACGAATAGTGCGTCAAAATCTCCGGCTTGCAAAAATCCCGTTTGTTGTCCTCCCACCGTTGATAGCTGCAAGTAAGTCTGAAAAAATGTGAGGGCTTGCGTGTGAATGTCATTCAACAGACCTTGCAGCAGGGTTTGTTGTGCCGCCGTAATCGCGCCTTGCGTGACGAGCGTTCCCAATTCAGCGGTTAGATTATTCATGACCGAACTTATCGGAACCCCTCGCAGAATGATGGTCTGGGTAAGCATTATTGGGTCATAAACAAGCTGGATCGAGGATTGATCGGAAAAAACAGCCGAAGGGACAGCGCTTGCTGCGTTGGCTGGGGTAGCGGTGTATTGAATGGTTCCAGCCCACATTCCCATGAATGTTTGCACTACATTCGAAGGAAAAACCCGGGACATATTTTGCTTGATCAAGTCGTCGGTAAATTTCGTGGGATCGGATGGCACAGCGGTCTGGGCTTGGATGGCATGAATGATGGCGGCCATTGACCTCACTTGCTGCATTACCACTGCAGGGTCTTGATTGTAAGGGCCGGCGGGGTCGACAATCCGGTGGCACAGAATGTATTGCAAGTCCTGAACGGAGAAACCGCTTGCCTGCACTGTCGCAGCCTGGTCCGAAAGTTGAAGCGTCTCCCCCCAGGGATGGTCATCCCTCAGGACGGTCAATGGCGTCGTGACCAGTAAATCAAAGGGATTAACCGGATTGAGAGGGGGTGCGTTGAGTTGGTCAACGCTCATCTGCTTCAAGGCAATAAAGTCGTCTACCGAAAGCTGCAATCCTTGTGAAAGCAAGGCGTAGCGGTAAAGCAGGGAGACATTAGCCAGGGTTAGTGGAGCAGAGGCAATATCCAATTGATTATCGCCGAGAATAGACTCCACTTCATTTGCCGTCAGTCCCAACGCCCCCTGAATAGCAGTCATATGGTTGCAGAGTAGAACATATCCGTTGGTCACGTCATCCTTGGTTTGGGTCGATTGCCAACGGAACGGAAGGTATTTCCCCTGCGCCGTGTCGAAATAACATAAGTACTGTCCTGTTGGGCTATCGAAAATTGGGTCGTTATTCAACACTGCATCAGTCAGAAACATTTGAGCGTAAAGTGGATTCTCCCCCATCGTGGGAATGTCGGACCAGATTGGGAGAATGCCTACCCTCCCATAAGGCCCTGATTGAAGCTTTGTGAAAAGAGCCTGCAAATGTGACAAATAGATCAACGCGCCCGTCATGGCTTTCGAAAGATTCGCCCCCAGGTTCGGATCGGTCGTCTTTGGCAGCCATGGCGTCAGAAACATCTCCAATGCCCTATTCACCTCGTCAATCGACCAACCTAACTTTTTCCAAATACGGACGAAGAGATTCAGTTTCAGAAAATCCAGATTGTTCGCCGGGCTTCCGCTTGAGTATTGGAACTCCGTATGTTGAAAGTCACAGGTATTCTCGGATGGAGCTTTCAAAACCAAAACCTCATTAGAATACCCGGCGGTCAAGACACTGCCCAACCATTTTTGTAAAGCCTTTGAGTCGCTGTTGGGATAATGCTGCTGCATTAAATTTTGCAGGTTCGTTTCAAAAGACGTTTTCTGGGCCGCGGTAAACGGCTGGGCGTTGTAACCTGGCTGGCCTGTGTACGTGAAAACATCGCGGAGGCTCAAACCGAATTTTCGTAACGTGATGGTCAAAGGGACCAGTGAAGGATTCATAAAACCGGTTTCCAGAATGTCCACCAAGTTTTGATAGGTAATGTTCAACTTGTCAGCCAAAGTCTTCGCCAATGGCAAGCCGGACAAAGCGCTCGATTGGTCGCCGTAGCCGTAAAGTTCGAACCAATTTGATGATAGAATGGTTGGACTCGTGAACAGAGCGGAGTCTACGGGTGAAAGTCCGAGAAATTCCACGAAAATGGCCGACCGATAGTAGGGATAATTGTTTGAGTCGGTCAGTAATTCCAATGAATCTGCCGGACGGAAGACCTCAAGAATTTGCCACAAGGGGATTTTGAAATAATTCAAAAATCCCCGCACCGTTTCAATCCAAAGGTCAAAAGGCAGACCCAGAGGATAAAGCGCCCGAGGAAGCTTCGGGGTTGCGGCAACGCGATTAGCCAGGACCGAATAAGCCTGTGGAAGAATATTTTGCGGTTCGGCAATAAGGTCGGCGCTGTTCGCCAACCCGGTATCGTAAACCATATTTTGGAGACTGCCCTGGTGGGCC
Organism: uncultured delta proteobacterium; assembly: GCA_963757915.1. GTDB lineage: Bacteria > Desulfobacterota > Syntrophobacteria > Syntrophobacterales > Syntrophobacteraceae > SbD1. The sequence continues at coordinate 149,515 of CAVWTD010000001.1, forward strand.
ACGAAATACTCCAGAATTTCGTTCACCACATCAATGTAAGGCAGGGCGGTGTTCGTATTTTCACAGCTTAAATTCAAATTCGGCAAATCGGGGCGCCGTGAGGTCAGTGCAGTGAACGGCGTGATAGTTGAGAATGGATAGGCCATACCTCCATGATCGTCTTCCCAGTTCGTAAGCGTGGATTTCCAATCCTTTTGAGCTGGATCCAGGAAATGAAGAATATCCACAAAGTAAGCCGCCGGGCTTAAAACCGAACGGCAGTCCTGACACTCGCAATAATCCAGCGAGCCGAAGAGCCCGGTCATGCTGGGAAATTGTTGCGAGATGGCATCTATGGCATTTTGACGATCCCCTGCTGAGGCGGTCATGGCGTAAAGCGCAGGTTGGGTATCCAAGTGCTTGGCGGCGGCAAAAAGATTAAGCGTGACAGAAGTCACTTGCTGGGCCTTTCGATACACCAAATCTGCCTCAACGGTTGAAGGAAACGATGAACCGAAACGGGCGCGAAATTCTTCGGCTGTGTAAGTCGTAATGTCGCGGGCGGAAGTGAAACCCAATTTGAGCGCCGCCTGAAGGGATTCGTTACTGGGAGTGATCTGATATAACCGGTGCAAAGTCTTGACCAGATCGATTGTAGCTGTGTCCGGGGCGGGAACTGATTGAGGCAGGTTTTTCAAGAGAACGTTCAACGGCGTCCGCCCCATTTGGTAACCGGCCGAATCCGCCGCTCTCAAGAAAGCAGCTACTTTTGGCGCCAAGGTGGTGTCAAGATTCAAGTTCCCCGATTCTGCCATCCGGGCTATTACACGAGTTGGAAAACTCACGCGCACTTTGCGAGCCAAATCCGCTGCGTATGCTTCCAATTGGTCGGCGGGAGTGGCACCGCCGTAGGTGGCGGGTATTAGCGATTGAAGTTTTTGGGCATCAGTCCCGGCGATGGAATTAAAGGTGTTTTTCCAAGTTGTATCCAAATGAAAATCCGTGTCTGCCAAGACGGCCAAATCGGTTGCAGAACCCAGATTCTGTTGGATTTTTTGAACCAAGAGAGCGTTGTTAAAGGTCAGAAAAGCCAGTTTGCCTTGCAGTTTCAAGGTCGCGATTTTATCGGCGGGAATACCGGCTGCCGCAGCTTTTGTCCACAAGTCCTCTCCCGAAATCGTCGGGTCAAAACAGACTCCAGCAAATGCTGACAGCTCTTTGGGATCGGTAAGCACGCTGCCGAGCAGTTCACTGAAGCTGGAAGGCGCTCCAGACACTTTATAGTTCAGGTTGGTTTTAGTTGCATAAGCCGTGAAGGCGGACTGGGCGGCAGTAATTTGTGCGGCGCCCAAACTGACAATGCCCGCTTGATTTGCCTTCGTCAAAGCCGTTCCTATTGTAGCGGGCGGAATCAAGGCCAATGTTTGAGGATCGGTTGGAAGACCGGTTCGGAAAAGGGCGTAAAGAACGTCCTGAGTCATCCCGGTGGTCGTCATCTGTTGGGCGGCAGTGGAGGCCAAGGCCAGCAACCGGGCGTCCCAACCGGTGGATTGGTTGAGCAAAGTCATGTCTCGTTGGCTGTCGGTTTCCTGCGCTTTGGAAAGATTTTGGATTCCGCCGATGGCTTTTCCCATGTCGGCGGAAAGCCTTTGGTATTCCGCTGTCAGGGGTTGAACGCTCGCCGGCGCCACAAGGTTTAGGACCTGCTTATGCGAAGCGTTGTAGATAATACTGGAAAGGATAACCTCGTTACCTTTTGGATCTACAGTCCGGACTTCAACGTTGATCGCGGAAGCTGCCGGTGCGTATGCCAAAGAATAAACTCCGTTGCCGTCGGTTTTGGCCTCGGCCAGTTTTGTGGCCGCACCGCCATAGCCGATGGAATAAAGCCGCACGGTAACGCCATTGGCAGCGAGGCCATAGTCCATGACCAACTGGCCGCTCACAGACGACTGATTGGCGCCCGCGACGGCAGCGGCGTTGTTCAACATCGTTTGCGTGACGATGTCGACCGTTCCCGTAACCGGCAATTTGGCCTGGGCCTGAAATTGCTTAATTGCAACCACCGTCCCCGCGCCGAAAGATCCGGCGGTGGTTTCCGTCGTAGGAACCGTCACGCCCACTTTGGCAAGGTTGGCTTGAACGGCTTTGACTTGGTCGCCCTGAGCATTCACGGCCAAGATTGGGTTTAAAGTTGGCATATCGTTTCCTCCGCGTGGTTTTTAGGTTTGGCGGCAATACCAGCCCTTACGGGATTCAGGCGAATGCAGCGGGAAAGTTCCATCGCATATGCATCTACCCTGGTTAGGACTCGTTGACCTCTCAAAAATGAATTTCAGGAATCGCGAACCAGTTCATGGGTCCAGGAGTTTTATCGGTCACTCCATTTTGAAGCGCCGAATTCCATCGAACCAAGCCTTAAAGACCCTGAACACTGCTCCGGCAGCCGGAACCTCAACGTCATGATTCTCCTTGTGCATAAGAACACATCCGAGTAAGAATCATCGTTGCCTGTCAATCACTCCCTTTGGTTAAAACGTGTTCGCTCGGCCACTTCACCCACTGCTTACCGGCTAAACTCGTGTAGTCCAACCGGTAGTTTGGTCCGGACGGATCAAGTACATATACCGAATCGGGGGTGTTTTGGTTCACTGGTATTTCTCTTCCCATCGACACTGCCTTGCCGCTGCCATACCAGAATCGCTGAGACACTCCAGGAAGCTCCTTTGCATATTGGTCGACATTTTTGACGATTTCTTCTTCATCGCTGAACTTTGGATTCATGTCGTATCCTGTCGGGAATGGAGATTCGACGAAAGACGCGTCGGCGTGCTCAAATTCATGGATCAATTGCAGAGCCGGCCCGAGGGCAGTCTTGGCAGGCTCGGTTCCCTCCAGAGATTGGGTTAAGAACTTTCCGGATTGTTTCAGCCAAGTGAAAGGATTTACATATATGTCGGTTGTCCAGGAGCCCTTTACCGTTTGAAAACCGATCAGCGTCTTGTTTTGTGTTTTATGTGTGTCCCCTGTGATATTCTGGACTTCCACAGAGTAGCCTTTTTTAATTTCTTTAATTACAAAGTTTCTTAACTTGTCTATCGTAGCCATTCTGCTGTTGATCGCAGTCCTTATTTCAGATTCAGGCCTACCAGACAGCTTCGCTCTCGTCTCTTTTTCTACAATGGTCTTCAGGTCGTTATACGATGCGGTTTGCTTAGCCTCGTCGGCTAGATCAATCGAGACTTTCTTAGGCGCACTTTTGTCTCCGAAAACAGGGTAGGTCGCTTTGACATCAGTAGCTATTCCCAGGCGAAGAGACAGATCGATTGAGATTTGGTTAGCCATTTGGTATGCCGAATTCATCAGAAGACTCTTGTCGGAAGTAATCTTGTTACTGTCGCCTGCAGAGAACTTGATTCCGGAAGTCCCCCCGCGATCCAGGCGCCGCACGGGATTTCCCTTCACATATGCGTATATAGTTTGGTCCGTCCACCAGTCCCGCGGGGTCGCAACTCGTCCACCTTCCCAACCACGGCGCATAATAGCGGGCGCCGTGATAGTAGAAGCCTGTCTCTTCGTCTTTCTCTTTCCCGGTGTAGCGATAGCGCTTCAGGCTAACTTCTGCGACGCTTCGCCCTGCCTGATACGAAGTGCTGCCGTAGGGGTAATACTCCTCGTAGGAGATCACGGCCGCGAGTTTCGTCGAGTTCGAGACACGCGGTTCCCAGGTGATTGCTCGAATTGGTAGCGCGTGGTGGTTGCGGGCAGCGAAGCGGCCGTGGCACTCGTGTCCACGGTCTCGGTCTCGACCAGCGCTATGCGTTCTTTGTCGACCATCACGTGCAGCGTCTGGCGCTCCAGCGTCACATTGCCCGCCCGTCGTACTCCCGGTAAATCTCGCAGCCGCCAAGATAGAACCGTTGCTTCTCAGTGCCCGCTGCAGAGATGGTTGTCTTGCGCACCGGTCGCCACCGGCGTTGTACACGTAGTAGGTGCGCCGCCCCTGGTGCAGCGTGCCGTCAGCGTCGGCGGCATTCACGGCCTGGCGCTGGGTCATTAGAAGCCTATCGAGGAAGTCCCACTGCATCTGCTGCAACTGGGGCATCGCTGTCATGTTGCCGTGCGGGTCGTAAGTGTAGTTTTCGTTCAGGAATGGAACTGATTGCCCGCTGATCGTCGTGCGGACTCAGGCGATTGCTGACCTTGCCGGATCGAGCAGGCTCGCTTCGTTGTAGGCATAGGAACGCTTGACCAGCCGGGATTGGCGGGGTCGCTGCCGCGATGGATGAAGTTCAGGAAGTTGCCGACCGCGTCGTATTGATATTGCTCGTCGTAGATGCCCATCGCGTTGCCGTCTCCCGGCTGCAGCAACCCGATACGCGGAACGTCGTTATAGGATGTGGGCGTGGGAGCCAGAGGGCTGCCGCCGCTGCCCTAGCCCCAACTGTTCGCGCCCGGTTGCTTCGATCAGCCGGTAGATCGCGTCGTAAATGTAGTCCGCGCTGGGCTCGACCCTTTTGTTCTTGAAATAGACTACATTTTGAATGTCTGCATCGTCCTGGATGTGAGTGATGTTGCCGACCGGGTCGTAGAAATACTGCAAGTCCTGCAACGAGACGCCATCGGATTTGCGCGTCGTCAGCAAATGGACCAGACGAAAGGTCTTTACATCGTAAGTGTAGGTCGTGCCGGCGCCGTTACCGTACTCAACCAGTGTTCGCTGTCCTTTTTCGTCGTAGTCAATGTTGGTTACGGTATGGAACGAGGCAGCTGCGTCGGATCCAAAAGGCCGCTCGGTTCCGCCGCCTGTTGCAGCCAGGTGTCGAGCGTTTCCAGAAGGTTTGCTTCGTTATAGCCTGGTTGGATGATGTTCAGCTTGGTCCCTGGGCCGTCGCTGTGCGGGGCGATTTGCTGGATGACGCGGTTCAATGCGTCGTAGCGGCTCGAGCTGGTGAAGTTTTCGTCTCCCAGTGGGGGATTCCGGGTCCAGTCCGCCTGGTCCTTATAATCCTGGAGCAACTGCCGCCGGCTGCGCAGCAGGTTGCCTTTGAAATCATATCCCTCGTTTAGATTGGTTAAAGGGTTTGCGCCAAAGTTGGTGATCAAACCGGCTGCGTCGAAAACCTGATATATTTTACCTCGACAGTTGGTCTGTTCGGGACTGGCGGGACCGCCTTGTTTGCTGTCGCCGTAAACGGTTTTTCCGACTAACGCGTTGTTCAAACTATTCCCCGTCACGCTCATACCGATCGGACGTTGCAACTCATCATAGCTGATAACCCGCACAAAGCCTCGGCTGTCCCAAAGCCGAATCGGCTTGCCGGCAACATTGCCCAGCATCCAGCGCCGGCCGGCATCCATGCTTTTGGAATGGATCCTGTTTTTAACTTGATCGTAATCGTAGGCCATCACCTCTCGGCCTAAGGCGTCCGTCACACAAAGTTGGTTGCCTTCGATGTCCAACTCCGTATGCGTGGCGTAAAATTGATCGGTGACGACACCATTGACCGGCCCGCGGTTGTGCGCCACGGAAAGAAAGTGGCGGCCAAGGGCGTCGAACAACGCCACGGTTGGCGTATCGTTGTGGGCTGACGCTTTGTTCGCGGCGTCCAGCTCGAAGCTTCGTGTTGCGGGATCGGGAAAGGCGGCGGCGGCACTGGTCGGGTCCGTGCGCAACTGGCACCATGTGGGAAGGTAATCGGCATCCGGCAGCAAGCTGAATAAATCGCCGACATCGGGGTCGGTCTTAGGATTAAACCGGACCGTGTCGTTCCCGTCCCAGGTTCTTTGCAGCCAGGGATCGAAAACGATTTTTCCCCACGTATTATCCGGACGAAGCGTCGCGACCACCCGTTCCAACGGATCATAGAACAAGGTGGGAGTGACGCCGGCCTTGTTGGCAAACTCGAAATCGTGGGTGGCGCTGAAGAACGGTTCGTATTGGCGAACCGGCTTGCCTTTATTGTTCAGGATCGTCCAACCGGAGCCTATCCAGCGCGGGTTGACTACAGGTGCTTTGGGGTCGGTCAGATCAAGCGGCCCCGGCTCGGCTTGAGCTTTCTTCTGGATTTCACGGCCAAGCCCATCGGAGTAGCTAAAGCTGACTTGCACCTTGCTCTGTTGGCCTGTCTGCAGGTCACCGATATGAGTTTCGCGAACGATAGTTGCTGCAAAGACCGGTTCCCATTTGGTCGGGTCAGTGGGATTGGCGGTTTGGGTATCGCTAAAACGTTCCAAATTAGAGGTGATACGCGTGGTCGCGGTGCCAAGAAATCCAGGCGCCAGGGTGAGGGGGTTTGCGCTGTTGATAAACCCGTCAATATCCGTCTGCAACAGGTTGACAGTGAAGGTGTCAAACGAATCTCCGCTTTCCGAGACGCCGGCCGCTGTGACTTTTCCTTTGACCGCTGTCCCAACGACCATTCCAAGAGCATCGAAGGCGGCTTGAATGTGGTTGCCATTGGGATCGGTGATTTCTGCCGGCTGAAGCACGCGATAATCGTTTTGAGCGATTACAGTATTGGCGAGGGCGTCCTGCGTTTGTTGCAACAGCACGTTGTAGGAGTCGTAAGTCAACCGCGTATACTGACCGAACGGGTCGCGGTGCGCCTGCGGCAAATAGAAATTCGCGGCGGCAAATGCCGCGTCCTGAACAAACGGATTGGGCGGGTTCTGCGGAACGGGCGAGTAAATCGTTTGGCCGGATGGAATCCACCAGTTAGCGTCGCCTTGACTGTTCACGTACCCACCGTCGCTATTCGTATACCCACCGTTAGCAGCTACACTACCGGCGCCCGAAAGAATCGCATTCAGCGCTGCAGCACTCGCGGGCTTGTTCGGATTGGTGTTTCCACCGAGGAAGATTTGTTGGGCAAGATTAGCGGTCAGGGCCAGTTTATAAGTTTCATAGACCAGCCCGAGAGATTCGGTCTGGCCGAACGCCGCCGGGCCTGAAAGATCGTTCTTAAAGTAGAGTGTGCGAACGTCTGTAATCAGCCGCTTTTGCGTCTTCGTCTGATCGGGCGGGCTTTCGTATGGGATTTCGACCGCCGTCGTGGCCAAACTGTTCAGATCGTCGAATGAATAAACCGCCGAATCGTCCGGGCGGGCGGGCCGCGTCAACTCGTACACACAAGTCTCCGACGGGATCGGGCCGCGATAGGCATCGTCTACGTCAATCGGGGCAGTGTAGGTGTTCTCGTTTAGCGTCAGCAACGCGCCCAACTGTTCCGGTTGCGCAAACGCCGACGGATCCAACGCCAGGTTTGGTGCGGCCCCCGCAACCGGCGCCGGTGCGGGCTGCAACCCGGACGTATTCAAGTTTCTGCCATAGGCAACGCTGATGCTCTGAAGGACATCGCCGAAAGGATCCACCTTCAGGACGGCGCTGTGAGTGACACGCAGGTCGGCTGGGTTCCGCTCCATGTGATAATCTATCGTCTCACGCGCATGGGCGAAGAAGACGGCGTAACGGTTGGTCCCCTGTGGCTGAAAGTTTTCAATAGTGTAATCGCGTTCGGAAACACTATAAGGAATGCCTGCTCTGGCAGTGCCGTCGTCCGCGTAAATCTCCTGCCGCAAAATGCTTCCTTTCAGTGCCCGAATGGCCTCTCGTTGCTCTTCGCCGGTGAGCGCATACGAAACACGGGTGCCGTCAGCCTGAAATATATCCGTCGGCAAGATGGTGTCGGGCAATAGTGTAGCGAGGAAGGCCTTCCACTTCTGCTCGAACTGCGGATCGATTCCGCTCGGCGCGCCAAAGTAATCTCGCGCCATATGGTGGATGATTGTCTCTTCATCCGGCCAGGCCCCGGTGTGGAACCACGTCTTCGTCACCACCGGCGGAACATGCAGCGCGTCGGCTTCCGTGTCCGTATCCTCGGTGAACAGACTGCCGGAGTCGCCAAAAGATTCCGCATCCGTCTGCTCCACATAGCCGAAACCGCGAAACTCGCGCTCCACTCCGTCGAAATATCCGTGGCGATAGCGGTAAGTGGTGACCAACCGGGTTCGGCCAACGTAATCGAAGACTTCAACTCGTTCGGTAACATAGACGGGAAAAGCGAGTTTGGAGACCCACGGGGTGCCGGCCTCGCGGTCCTGGATATAGAATTTTGTGGAGGAAGCGTAACGGACGCGCGTCTCGGCGCCGAGGTTATTTTTGCTGCCAATGAGCAAATGCGGTTTCACGTTCCCCATCAGGTCCACATACTGCATTTGCCGCCCACCGTCAGACGCGAGAGGTGAGGACCAGACCAGGCATGCGGTGCCGTTGCCGAGCAGGTCCACGGTATTCACAGAAGCGAGGTTGTTGATCGCCGGAAAATTGGAAAGCGTTGTCTCCGCCGACCAACTGTTTCCGGACTGGTTGTGGTAAATCGCAACCCCTCTGGCGGCCAAATACAGGATGTCTATCGTGCCACAGCCATCAATGTCAGCCAGGCGAACGCGCCGCGGGTCGAAGAGGTCTGGAGTATCGAACCACGGAGAATTGTCCATCGTGACTTTTGCCCCGAAGCGCCCATAACCGAGATTGGGCCAGTAACAGGCATCGCCGTTCCGAATCCGGACAATATCCGAGAGACCGTCACCGGTCATGTCGGCCAGAAAGATGGATTGGGTCGGATCGTTAAATACCAGCGCCGCGCCTCGTTCGTCGTCGAAAGGCTTTCGCGCGTATTGTCGAGAAAAGAAACCCTCCGTTCCTAAAGATCGGTACCACGAGAAAACTTCGTCTTCAGAAACCAGGATGTCGGTGAGGCCGTCGCCATCTACGTCGAGAAATTTGAGGTTGGGATCATGTGTGTCGAGGTTGGGAAAGCTTCGGAACGGAATAAAGCCTTCCCAACCCGGATGGTCGGTCCGTTCATAATAGCCGCGCAGCGGGCCCTCGAGGTTGACCATATCCCGGCTCCCGTCGGCAGCCAAGTCCATGAATTGCGGCTTGGCACTCGCGAGGACAGGGCCTGGCTGGGAACCGAGCAATTCGACGGGAGCAAACCGTGCCAGCGTTTGGGTGGCGCCGTCTTCGGTGATGGTATTGACAGGGCTTATATTGCGCTTGTAGAACATCGAGCCGGCCTGCTGGGTGAGGATACCCGACAGCCCTTCACCGTCGAGGTCCAACCACTGATAGCTTGAGCCGTCCACGCCAACCGGGAGGTTTTCCAGACTTCCGGGTTCGACCGTTCGTACGGTCGGATCAATTTCCGCTTCCGAGTAAGTGAATTCCAGAGGTGGAAAAGATTTAGCGACGTACAACTTGCCGGTGTCGTCCAGCGCATAACCGGTTTGGGTGATCGACACGAGTTTGGTCGCAATGGGATTACCGAGGAACTGCGATTGCGGGTCTGATTGGTCGTGGGAAAAATCCGTCGAGCGGACGAGTCCATCGTAGCCCCCTTCACCGTTTTGCCCTTTTGGGAAATGATGGAACATCAGCACGCGCCGGCATAAACGATAGGTGCGAACGTCAAAGGTGGATCGGAAGGTCGAGAAAGGATCGGCGCGCGTGGCCCATTTGCGGGCTGGGTCTTCAGCCGGGGCAGGATTTACCGGGTCGTGTTCACCGTAATCGAACACGACTTCAAAGAGCCAATCAGTTCGCTTTGAAAGGTCTTCCCCACGATTATATGGCGTTTGAGTCCCGTATAGAATTCGTTTGATGTAGAGATTGGTGTATGGCGCGTTTCCATTCCGGCGATTGCGCTCATTCGCCGCAGCCGTATCAATACCGGTTGCATCTTCCGCCTTGTATTCGTAAAAGATTACGTTGCCTTTATCATCGAACGTTGTTTCCAGCAGCCACTTGAAAACGCGGGACGTATCGGTTGGGTCCGCGATGCGACAAGTTGGATTGAGTCCGTAGATACTGGTAACGTTGTCCCTGGTAATGGCGCGCCAGTGCATATCCCCGTCGGACTTTCGCTGCCAGCGCTCGATGCGGGCGAATAATCCTTCAATTCGGGGACGATAGCGTTTGACGATGTAAGCTTGGCCATTCCATATTTCATCCGGCGCCTGCACAGGCAACCATTGATTGCCTTGCAATCCCAGCACCGGCATCAGGTCTTCCGCGTCGGAAAGAATGAAAACATCCGATTCGTTGGCGTCATCGTAAATCGGCAGTCCCTTGTCCGTCTTTCGTGTGACAGATGGGATGGATAGGCGCCACCCAAGACCGAATGGCCCGTTGCCGGCACCTGAATCATAGGAGAGAGAAAGTTGCGGACCGAAACCGGAACGGCCGGGACTGGTGGCGATGGGGACGGTCATGGAACCGGTGCCGGTGACCGGATTGGCGGTGAACTTCTCGCCGATGCCGCGGATGGCGCCGCCTCCCTTGGGAAGCGAAATGGAAGGGGCTGAGATCTCAGAGTTCTTTTCCTGAGATACAGCCTGGTCGGTTCGAGGGTTGGACACTGACATAATGCTGTCCTCTTTGGAGGCAAGCTATAATCAGAAGGGCATCCCATGAGCTGTGAAACGATCGATAGTTAATACTTGTGGATAATGATTGAAAGTATTTGAACTCGTCGCCCTGAGCGTTAGACCTTCAGGCAGTCTTGATTGCTATTGCTCGGTCCTAACAAAAAGCAGAAAGAAGCATGAACAGTTCTTGAATTTGCTTATGTCAAGAGGATGAAGAATAGGATATGTCATTTGTAGGTTCGATATTTCAAGATGTTAACTTATACATTTAGACTCGGACCGTGTCAAGTCTTTTTTTGGAGCTTTCACTGCCACTGATATTTCCTGATCCCAAAGCGTGAAATGGGAGGTCCAAAGGTAGATAATCCAATGGAAGAAGGCTTTGGTCACATCGGTGTCTGTGATGTACGACCTCTGAATACCTATTCAATGGGTTAGAGGAAAAGTAAATATACAGTATCCACTCCCGATTCACAAATAACCTCAATGCGGCGCCTCGATCAAGGCTTTTCACCGGCCGCAGATGCCTGTACTCTGACTTCCTCGGCAAATTGTTTCAACTCGTCGCCATCGATGGTTTCCTTCTCAAGCAGAATCTTGGCGAGCTTTTCGAGGGAATCCCGATAATTGTTCAACTTGAGCAGGACCTTCTGGTGGGCCTCATCCATAATCCTGCTTTTTTCCTCATCGATATCCTGAGCCGTGCGCTCGCTGTATTCTCTCTCGTTTGAACCCAATCCAAGATCCAGATATCTTGACTGCGGCGTGTGGGTGTAAGTCAAAAGCCCGAGGCGTTCACTCATCCCATACTCCATCACCATGGTGCGGGCGATATCGCTGGCGCGCTGAAGGTCGTTCTGCGCCCCTGTCGAAATATCTCCAAAGATCACCTCCTCGGCCACTCGCCCGCCCAGGAGCACCTGCAAGCGATCCAGCAGCTCATCGCGGGTCATGAGATAGCGGTCCTCGGTGGGAAGCTGCTGGGTGTAACCCAGCGCCCCAATACCCCTGGGGATGATCGAGATTTTACTGACCGGATCGGTCCCAGGCAGAAGCATCGCAACAAGCGCATGGCCCGATTCGTGGTAGGCCACGATTTCTTTTTCTTTGTGGCTCATGATGCGGTTCTTCTTCTCCAGGCCTCCCATGATTCGGTCGGCCGCCTCCTGGAAATGGTCCATGGTCACTTCGTCGGCGCCGCGCCTGGCTGCAGTCAGTGCGGCTTCATTGATGAGATTAGCCAGGTCCGCCCCCGCAAAGCCGGGGGTCATGGCTGCGATTTTCTTGAGATCCACATCGGAGCTTAGCGTAACGTTTTTTGCGTGAATTTTGAGAATGGCCTCCCGTCCTCGAATATCCGGCTTGTCGATCGCCACATGGCGGTCGAACCTCCCCGGGCGCAACAGAGCGGGGTCCAGTATGTCCGGGCGGTTTGTAGCGGCCAGGATGATCACCCCGGCGCTCGTATCAAAACCGTCCATCTCGACAAGAAGCTGGTTCAATGTCTGCTCTCGCTCGTCATGGCCGCCCATGGGATTCAGCCCGCGAGCCTTTCCCAGCGCATCCATTTCGTCGAGGAAGATAATGCACGGAGCATGCTCCCTGGCCTGTTTAAAGAGGTCCCTGATACGGGCCGCTCCAACTCCCACGATCATTTCGACGAATTCCGACCCGCTCATGCTGAAAAACATCACCCCGGCTTCGCCGGCAACCGCCCTTGCCAGCAGTGTCTTGCCGGTCCCGGGCGCCCCCACCAGCAGAACCCCCTTGGGAATGCGTCCTCCGAGGCGCTGAGATTTCTCCGGGTCTTTCAGAAACTGAACGACTTCCTCGAGCTCGCCCTTGGCTTCATCGATTCCGGCCACATCCGCAAAGGTTACCTTTACATCCTTCTCACCATAGATTTTCACTCGTGCTTTACTCAGGGAGAGTACACCCTGCGCGCCTCCGCTTATTCGTTTCATGAGAAAAAACCAGACGAAAACGAAAAGTCCCAGAGGCAGCAGCCAGGAAACCATCGTCGCGAGCCACTTGTTCTCAACATAGCCGCTGAACTTGATCCCTTTTTGCTCAAGCTGCCCGACGAGTTCCGGATCTTCAATCCGAACGGTAACGAATGTTCTTGCCGGCTTGCCCTCTTCTCCTTTCAATTTGCCTGTTATCTGCTCGGGGCCGACGACGAGACTATCCACCTTGCCCTCCCGAGCCCACTGCTTGAAATTCGAATAGGAGATCGTTTCGGTCTGCTGAACTCCCGTGTAGCTCTGAAACCAGAAAAACAGGAACATGGCTGCGACGAAGTACCATATGGAAAAGCGTACCCTTTTTTGAGCTGGGTCGACCTGGTTCGGACCAATTTTTCCTGAACCCTTCATACGATCAATGATCTTATCCATCAGACTTGGGATGTTCATTTCTTTCTCTTTTTAAGCGTACCACAGCACGGCAAAGTAGTGACATGTGGTACCCGCGATGACAAATAAGTGCCATACGAAATGGGTGTAGCGCACCCGATGAGCCGCAAAGAACGCCACACCGCCCGTGTATGCAATGCCTCCCGCCAGGAGCCAGAGGATTCCGGACGAGGGCATATGAGACCGGAGCGGCTGGATAGCTATGAGGATCAGCCACCCCATAGCCACATATAGTCCGGCGGATAAACGGGGGTAACGGATGCCTCCCACCGCCTTCGCCGTCACGCCGAATATTGCAAGACTCCAAACAAGAAACAATAGCGTCCAGCCCCAGGGGCCGCGAAGCACGCCTAGCGTAAACGGGGTGTATGTGCCGGCAATGAGGAAAAAAATCGCCCCGTGGTCCAGCACCCGAAACACACGTTTTGCTTTGCTCGCTGGAAGAGCGTGATAGAGAGCGGATGCCAGGTACAGCAGGACCATAGTCCCGGCAAAAATGCCGGAGCCGGCGATGGTCCATGGGTTGCCATGACGAATGGTTGAGACGATGAGAAACGGCGCCGCAACAAGAGTTGCGGTCAACCCGACAACGTGGCTGAAGGCGTTTGAAATTTCCTCTCCGAGTGACTGCGGACGTTTATGTTCCGCGAGCATCTCATTCATTATCCGGTGTCCTGTGGAGTCTAAAGAGAAAGTGTTCTTGAAGCGCCGGGACGATTCGGAAAAGCCGATCTTAACGGAGCTGATCACCCCCTGTGAGATGGACGGCCCCGAAAAATTCGGTCATGAAGAGAATAAGAGCGATCCGCTCGCTTTGCAAAATTATGCCAAACATTTTAGCGGCTTTCCGTCGGGTTTGTAATTGTATTCTCCATACCAATCATTTTTCCACTCGTCCTGCCGAGTCTCTTTTTCTGTCATCGCCGTTCAATGGAAAATTCCGGCCCCTTTTCCCGGGCAAGGTGATACAATGATTATTCATACCACACTGGATTGGTCGAGTGTGGCAACATCGTAACATCAGTTTAGATGATTATCTTGGTAATTCATGAGAGGTCCATAGCTTTTTTTAACTCAGGACTCAGAAAGGAGTGGTTATGGAAGAAAAAAAGGGAAATTTCGATGAGCGATACCATGCCTCCTATGCTTGTAAATTGAAGACCATTCCACTGGAGAAGATTGAGACTGCAATAGCGAAGGCCATAGGGGAATTAACCCACGACAGGGTGGAGTGCACGATAACAAATTTCAACGCCAAGAGCCAATTGGCGGAGATTGTCATTTTACTCGACACAGGGAGAGACAAACGATATTCCAAGTGAATGAAAAGGAATGGATAATGGGATTTGTTTATAGGGGTTATTCACTCAGGTCAAAATCTATTCAGCTTGTCGATAGTAAGCGTTGGACCTTACAAGTCACTGTTTCCCTTCACAAAGATTCAGGTGACGAACCGAGAGAGCAAACCTTCTCTTCCGAAAACACCTTTTTAAGCAAAGAGATGGCAGATACGGAAGGCATCATATTTGCGCGGAGGATCATTGATGGTGAGGTCCCTGGAATGTCAGTTGATCTTCTCTGCAAATTATCCACAGCCTAGCAAAGGAAATTGCCCATCTAACCTATGCACAGCAAGACATGACACAAATAATGAAAAAGTCCTCGGCCACAGAGGGCAAAATCGAGCATTTGCTTTGGTTTAACCCATACCCTTAAATCTCCTCCCATTTTTCGGATTCAACAGTGACAAACTGTGTTGAGTCTGGGCGAACTAAACATTGTTAGAGCTACGCTGGTTCAACAGCGTAATGGCTCTTCCCTCTTCTTGACAACCTTGGGAATGAGGGCGGCGGCGGCGCCCCGTCAGTGCCGGTTAATGGGTACCCCGCCGGGGTCCCCGACAAAGGGCAGGATGAGTAACGATGGCAAGCTTAGCCTTTTGTGGTCCCGGAATTGTGAGAGACCATGGTCATCCCTTCATGGCCCTTATCCGGCTGATCCTTGTATGTTCCCAAAAGCCTGTCCCACCAGGGGAGATTGAAGCCGTAGTTGCTGTTTGTCTCACGGATAGTCACGGAATGGTGCACCCGGTGCATGTGGGGTGTCACAACGAAAAGTCGAAGGACCCGGTCAACGCTTCCGGGAATACGAATATTGCTGTGGTTGAACATGGAGGTTGCATTCAACGCTGCCTCGAAAATGAGGACAGCCAGTGCGGGGGGTCCGAGTGCTGCTACCGTCATGAGCTTGATGCCCATGGAGAGAACAATCTCAATAGGGTGGAAGCGCAGCCCGGTCGTCATGTTGACCATAGTTTCCATCAAAGAGTCCGACTACGCTATTTCCCCAAGAGCCGCCCAGGATACCCTTCTTTTGAGGTTGGGGTTCGGCAAGTCCCAAACAGCGACAAATGACCGCTTCCACTTTATCCTGCGAAACGTTGGAACCTACGACCACGATCTCCTCTCTGCAAGTTTCAGCTTGCATTGACAAGGTCTATATCCGGCAATATCTTCGCTTAGCGGCGGATGGGGTAAACACCTTGTCTAGACTATACCAAAGGGGCAGCACTATGGACATCAGTGACATCAAGAAGGCACTGGCAGGGTTATGCATCGCCGGTTTGGTGTCCGGCGCCGGCCTCACCTTTGCAGCTTCATCGTGAGGTGGGGCTCAACCCGGTGCAGGTGGCGCCGACCAGAAGAAAGAGACAGGTAAAACCGGCTGAAGCGGGGCCCCACACGACGCCGGTGGCGTCGTTAAAAGCAGTGGAAGCGGTTCCCAACAAGGTGCTCAAGGCGGCAACGTAAAAGAGCCTGAGAAGGGCACGCAGCAAGGCGCCGGCAGCGCCAAAGAGGAGCCAAAGAAGAGTCAGTAAACCCGGGCCTGAATCACTTCCAAACCCCATACCTTGCCCTGGATTAGGATTCTCCGGGCAACAAAACGCTCAATTAACGAGTTCTGCTGAGATTATTGTTTCACCCCCTCCGCCGTTACAACAGGACACCCGCCGCCCACGCATGGAATAAGTTGTAATGTATTGCACTTAGTCTATCGTAGGAGGAAGAACGTAAGTGAACCAGGAGAAGAGGGAGACGATAGACAAGCTTTTCAGAGCGTCCCGATTTCATATGGGCCCGGAGGCGTGGGAAGATCTCCTGAAAGTATTCGCCTCCGCTCAGGCGCCTGAGGAACTCCCCAAAGTTCTGGCGCGTCATGCGGCCCGTTTGGGGTTGCCGGATTACCTGCCGGAGCTTGCGCGCCTCGAATGGGCTATCCATGAGGCGGGTTCTTCGAAAGGGGTATGTCAAGCGCCAGCCGGCCGGCTTACCATAAATCCTACTCTTTGCCTGCTCCGCTTTTCCTGGAAGCATCTGCCTGTTCTCCTTAGTACCCTGGATCGTTGTCCGGTCACTTATCCCGAGAAGGGAGAGGAATTTGTACTCCTATGGCGACATCCTGCGAACGGTGAGCTAATGGTTCGCTCCGCATTTGATGAGGACCTTCTCGTACTGAAAATAGTGGTTGAAGAGATTGAACCCCGGAAAGCGGCTGCGGAAGGCCATGTTCCTGTCTATGTAATTGATGCGGCTATTGAACGGGGAGTCGGAAAAGGGCTGCTCCTTGCCCCCGCTTCGAGCATTCGGCGTGATCGCTCCGCTTTTCCCGCCTATGTGGAAATAGAGGAGAGCGCTCTTTCCGTATCGGTTTTCACCCTCCAGTGGCACATCACCCAAGCCTGCGAGTTGCATTGCAGGCATTGCTATGACAGGAGCCAAATAGAGCCGATTGAACTGACACAGGCAATGGGCCTTCTGGATGATTTCCACGGATTCTGCCGGGAGCATCATGTGAGGGGACAGATATCGTTTACCGGGGGGAACCCCTTTCTTCATCCCGACTTTCTCACTCTCTACCGTGCTGCTGTCGAGCGGGGCTTCGGCGCTGCAATCCTTGGTAATCCAGTACCAGGGAAGTGGCTTGAAGATTTGGTCGCAATCGAACGTCCGGTCTTTTTTCAGGTGAGTCTGGAGGGCTTGCCGGAGCACAACGACTGGATTCGGGGGCCGGGGCACTTTGATAGATCGCTCGGATTTCTCGATCTACTGCGCGAGTTTGGCGTCTACTCCATTGTGATGCTTACCCTTACAAAGCACAATATCGCCCAGGTGCTTCCCCTTGCTGAAATGCTCCGGGACAAGACAGATCTTTTTACTTTCAACCGGCTCTCCCTGGTGGGAGAAGGCGCGCATCTTCAGGTTCCATCGAAGGATCAATACATAACATTCCTGCACACCTACGCGGATGCCGCGTCCGATAATCCTGTGCTCGGCCTCAAAGATAATTTGATTAACATCGTGCGTTACAGAAAGGGTCTGAACCTCCTCGGAGGCTGTTCGGGATACGGCTGTGGGGCCGCCTTCAACTTCATAACTGTCCTTCCTGACGGTAAAGCCCATGCCTGCCGCAAGTTTCCCTCACCGATCGGAGATGTAGTGCACAGCAGCATCGCCGAGGTTTACAGCTCAGAAGCGGCCCGTTCTTATCGCACCGGATGTGATGTCTGCCGATCATGTGCGATCAGACACGTGTGCGGAGGATGTCTTGCCTCCGCTTACAGCTTTGGACTTAATCCTTTGAAAGAGAGGGACCCTTACTGTTTCATTGAGCGAACGGATACCTGAAGTCAGACGGCGGATACCGGGAAAATATTGAACAAAACCGGGGAAAACCGCTCCAGGCATCGGGAAGTGAAAAAGACGGATGCAGAGCAAACGGTTAAAGCACTTCAAATCAAAACAGCTACAGCCCCAGGTCTTCATTTATGAGAACTATTTTGATTCTGCCTTTGGGAAAGGACTTTTCGGTAATCGTCCAGGTATTGCAAATTCGGTCGAGACTGCGGCATTCTTCACATATCGAGGTCTTCACGCATGGGGTTTTCTTGTCCAGGCGCATCGCATTCGCCGGGGCGGCGTAATTTTTTATTCTTTGCATCGCGTCTTCTATGTCGGGAACAACCTTATTGCGTCCGGCAAGAATAATGACGTTCCTGGGACCGAAAGTGATGCCGGCTACCCTGTTGCCGGTCATATCGAGATTGACCAGCTTTCCGGTTTCGGTTACCGCGTTTGTTCCGGTAACGAAAAGATCTACCAGAAGTGAGCGCCTTCTTCGCTCGAGCATCTCCTCGGCTGGGATCCCCTTTTCGTAGGTGTCCAGGACCTCGATGCCCGGATAATTCTTCAGCTCCTGGTACAGGCCGGTTTGTACATATGTCATCGAACCGCCCCACGAGATGCTCTTCGCCCCGGTCCGCGGAAGAATTTCCCTAACGATTTTCTTTGCGCTATCGACATTTTCAGCGATGTGAACTTCGAAATTGTTTGCTTCAAGCGCATCTCTGAGGTCAGCAAGTCTTAGAGACCAGAAATTTTCAATCGGCTTTTCCATCTCATTACTCCCTTATAACTCATGGCTAAGGATCTTTTGCTCAGATTTCGGAGATTTTCTCCATTAGAAGCAGCTTATGATTAAACTCTTCAGCTCTTATCTTTTCAAGAGTGGAAGAAGCACCCGGATCGGAGACAAAAGGGGCGATGAATTCAAAAAACAGTATCGTGTCTTCTTCAAAAACGAGCGCCGCCTGCAGGATCTCCTTTTCATCCCGAATCGAGTCTATTTGAAGTTCATCCAGGGAGAAGGCATGGCGACCCATTGCACGGCGCAAAGCCTGCTGAGTGAGTGAGGCAAAGGAGGGAGCAGGTTCGGTTCCACGGACTATTTTCTCCTTTAATTCCTTGAATGCGCTCTCGTGCAGCAATTCCTGATCTGCGAGCCAGCCCAGAAGCTTTTTCAGGGGATCTCCCTCTACCCTATTCATGGCATACCGGTAAAATCGCTCACCGTTCACCTCAACCTGGATAGCGAGATCGAAAAGTTCCGAGAATGTAAACATGAGTTTTCATTCCGTGAAAATCTGCTCGATTTCTTCGAAAGAAATCCTGACCTTCAAGCCCTGCTTATATCGAATGCGCAGGACAAAAATACAATAAAAAGGCAGTTATGCAAGCAGAATTCAAATTTGCCGCCATACTTGCTCAATTGCATACTAACGCAGTCAGATGGAAATTTGCGGGGCGTATTAAGGGCTTGTCCGTAAATAGAACCTTTGTGCTCGCATCCGGCTTTTGGCCGGCTTTGGCCGCTCCTCAATCGCAAAATCCTCGACGTAGCACAGCTACGCATGTGGTTTTGCTCAATCTTCGCGACCAAATCAGTCTCAAAATCCGGCGCAATCCCTAAGAGGCTTATTTACGGACAAGCCCTAAGTCTACTTCATGACGGAAATCCATCTATAATCACAGGGAAAGAAAATTATTCTTTTTTAAGCTCTGCCTGAATGCTAACCTTGATAATAAACCCCATCTAAAAACAGACCGGGGGGCAAGAAATGGAAAGGGCCAAAGATTATAGATGGTCGAATTCTTCGCAATTTTCACAACATCTTTTACAGTCGCCCTGTCCGGGGCCCTAATGCCAGGCCCGCTGCTTACGGTCACAATATCCGAATCCGCCAGGCGAGGATACATCGCCGGACCGCTCCTTATAGTCGGCCATTCCATTCTCGAACTGGCGCTCGTTGCGGCTATCTGCCTCGGGCTGGACGTATATCTGAAAGCGGCTCCGGTCATGGCTGCCACAGCGCTGCTTGGAGGGTCGATCCTTCTTTATATGGGCATACAAATGATCAGAACAGCCGCACGGCACTCAATGCAGGCCCGGAGCGAGGGCGCCGCGGCGCAGTGCAGAGGACCCGTTATCACGGGCGCTCTTACGAGTCTTGCCAACCCTTACTGGACGCTTTGGTGGGCGACCTTCGGTCTTGGATACCTGGTTAGGATATCCGGCAAGGGCTTGCCGGGCATAGCAGTTTTCTTCGCCGGTCATATCACGGCCGATTTTGCCTGGTACACCATGGTCTCATTCGGAGTAAGCAAGGGCGCCGCGCTTATGGGGGATAGAACGTACCAGACGCTTATCAGGGCGTGCGGGGTCTTCCTTGTGTTGTTCGGAGGATGGTTCCTGGTCACCACTAAAGATTTTCTCCTCGGGCTGGTTTCTTGACAGATCGGCACCCCCGTTTTGAAAGAACTCTATAAAGGGACAACGTTATGGACGAAAAACTCAGGCAAGCTTTCCATTCAGGTGTCGAAAAGGAGCCTTTCGCCTCAAAATTCGGCCTGAAGCTGCTGGAAATCGGGGATGGTTATTCGAAAGTGGAGATGAAATTCCGCCCGGACATGGAAAACTTGTTCGCAATGGCGCACGGGGGAGCGCTGTTCGCCCTTATCGACGAGGCGTTTGAAACCGCGGCAAACTCGCACGGGACCCTTTCGGTGGCGCTAAATATGAATGTTGCCTTCATCGCATCCCCTAAGCCGGGAAGCACACTGAGAGCCGAAGCGCGAGAGGTAAGCCTCACGCGAAAAACGGCCTCCTACGATATCAAGGTCCACGACGAACTGGGGAACCTGGTCGCATCATGCATGGCCCTGGTTTACCGTAAAGGGCAACCGCTGCCGTTTATGGAAGAAGAATCGGGATAGGAATCTCACCACGGAGAGCACAGCGCGGCCCAGGCCGCAAGCAAAGGGCGAAAACCCATATCACGCGGAGACGCGGAGACGCAGAGAAAACAACGGTTTAGCCTCACATGCCTGCCAAAATTTCAAAAGATCTGCACGTTAGTAGTACAGAGAAAAGCTATGTGCGACAGGATTTAATGGAGGAGGCAGGCTTTTCGGCCTGGCTCAAAGATCACTCCGTTATCCGATCAGGGAGCTTCGTGCATTAGCAAGTACTAAGGGGTCGTTTCGGTGGGCAAGCCCGCGTCCTGCCAGACGGACCACCCGTTTACCAGCACCTCGATGTTTGAATACCCCCTGGCGGACAACTCCAGGGCAACCTCTTTACCCAGCGAGCAGCTTTCGCCGTCGCAATAGGTGATGATGAGCGAATCGGGCGGGACTTGCTCCATAATAAGGGGCAATGATTCCTCAAGGCTTTCCGCAGGCAGATTGAGCGCCCCCCTGATATGGCCGGAACGATAGATTTCCGCCGGCCTCGCGTCGATAAACACGGCCCCGTTTGTGAGGAAGAGTGCCCGCGCTTCCTCGATCGAGATAACCGGTTCCCCGGCTGTTTTTGAGCCGCTCAAGACGGCTTGGGGGGACCCAACCAGCGGCAATCCGCCTTTCCTGAAATGATTCACCGAGAGCGAAAGAGCGGCCGCGATCAAGATGATCAGAACGCTTTGCCAGAGGGCTTCTATGATGTAGTTGTTTCGCATGCAAACCTTGAATTGAGGAATGATGAATTGAGGAATTGAGGAATTGAGGAATTGAAAAATCCCTAAATCCTACCCTAATTCCTAAATCCATTAATCCCCTGATCCCGGTTTATAGAGGCAAAGGGGCTCTTCGGCCAGGTAGTTGCCCGCGATCTCATAAGCCCTTGCGCGACACCCGCCGCACACTCTTATGTACTCGCATTTTCCGCATTTGCCTTCATAGCGTTTAAGGTCTCGCAGGTCACGGAAAACCGGCGAATTGAGCCAAATCTCCTTAAAGGATTTTTCCCGCAGATTTCCGGAGTCCACCTCCAGGTATCCGCAGGGCTGCACCTGCCCCACATGGGATATGAAGACAAAACTGCTCCCTCCGAGGCAGCCGCGCGTAACGGCGTTCAGCCCAAAGTTCTGGAAGTTTATTTCCCTGCCCTCGGATTTGGCCCTCTGGCGAAGAATCCGGTAATAATGGGGGGCGCAGGTGGCTTTGAGCTGTAAGGGCGCCCTGCCCTCCTGTTCGTAGAACCAGTGAAGCGTTTTCTCGTATTTTTCGGCGCTGATGGCCTCTCCGGCCAAGTCTTTCCCTCTTCCCATCGGCACCAGCATGAAGATATGGTGTGCGGCAGCACCGAGTGAGACAGCCAGTTCGTGGATCTTTGGGAATTCCTCGATGTTTGCGTGTGTTATGGTCGTATTGACCTGGAAATCCAGCTTCGCTTCCCTGGCCACGGCAATCCCCCGCAAGGCACCTTTGAAGGCCCCGGGAACCTTTCGGAATGCGTCATGGGATTTGCTTGTGGCCCCATCGAGACTGACGCTTATCCGCTGAATGCCCGAGTCGATCATCTTTTGCGCTATTTGCGGCGTAAGCAGGGTGCCGTTGGTGGCCAAGGTCATCCGAAAGCCCAGGCTGTTGCCGTATTGGGCGATATCGAAAACATCAGGGCGAAGCAGCGGCTCTCCGCCCGTCAAAATGACGATAGGCCTGGCGACTTCGGCGATTTCGTCCAGCACTCTCCTGCACTCATCCAGGGTGAGTTCCCCTTCGTAAGGACGGTCCTGGGCGGCGGCGCGGCAGTGAACGCACGCCAGATTGCAGGAACGTGTAAGCTCCCAGGCTACAAGACGCAAGTTTGCCTGAAGAGTTGCGCCCGTTGCCGCAGGGTGCGGGCGGCCTTTTATTTCAATGTGGTCTGAGTTCATTTGCCGACTTTTTCCTATCACGCGAAGACGCGAAGATGCGAAGACACATTTTCCCCCTGGGAAAACTCGAAGCCTGAACGCTTGTTTACATACAATCCGGCACATTCTATCCGGAGTCCAAGACCCCGCAGGCGATTTCGCCACCCTGCGGTTCCCTTTTCTTTCTTCGCGCCTTCGCGTCTTCGCGTGAAAAAATCTCCAGGCCCCCCAATTGTGAAGAATTCCAGTGTTGCGCAGACGGTGAACGTTTGCACTTTTTCCAGTTATTTATACGCCTGTTTCCGCAACAACCCGGCGGCATCCTTTGCAAAGTAAGTTAGTATGAAATCGGCCCCAGCGCGAACGATGGAGGTCAGGATTTCCATCATTATGCGGTCCCCATCGATCCACCCGTTTGCGGCGGCGGCTTTCACCATGGAGTATTCTCCGCTCACGTTGTATGCGGCGACCGGTCTGTCGAATTCCTCCCTGACGCGCCTGACTATGTCCAGGTAAGCCATTGCAGGTTTAACCATGACTATGTCCGCACCCTCCTCTATATCCAGAGCTACTTCCCTTATGGCTTCCTCCGTGTTGCACACGTCCATCTGATAGGCGCGCCGGTCGCCGAACTTGGGCGCCGAATCGGCTGCCTCCCGAAAGGGTCCGTAGAAACCCGAGCAGTATTTTGCCGAATAAGCCAGGATGGCTGCCCCGCTAAATCCTTCTTCGTCGAGCGCTTCCCTTATTGCGGCAACGCGGCCGTCCATCATGTCCGAGGGGGCGATTACGTCAGCCCCTGCCCTGGCTTGAGAGACAGCCACCTTGGCAAGTACCTCGAGGGTGGCGTCGTTGTCCACCTCATGTCCTTCGAGAATGCCACAGTGACCATGGCTGGTGTACTCGCAAAGACACACATCGCCAATGACGGTAAGTTCGGGCCAGGCGTCCTTGATCGCGCGCATGGCCTGCTGGACCGGCGCGTTTTCCGCGTGCGCCTCAGAGCCGCGCTCATCTTTTCTTTCCGGCAGGCCGAAGAGCATGACACCGGGGATATCGAGTTCCACCACTGAGCGTACTTCTTCGATGAGCCTGTCCACTGAGAACTGGAAGACCCCGGGCATCGATTGCACAGGATTCTTTACGCCGCTGCCTGGCACAACGAAAAGAGGATATATGAGTTGATCGACACTGAGCCTGGTTTCTCGTACCATTCGCCGCAGATTTTCGGTACGCCTGAATCTTCTTGGTCTGTAATCCGGGAAATACATCCGGGCCTCCTAAGTTTCATAGGTTTGAATTATACACTACGAGAATTTACCAAATCTATCACCGGGTTTCACGTTGGCTGCTGCAGCCCATGACGCCGCATCGATTTTCCCCGCCGAAGCGGTACGAACTTTGGCTACGAGCAGCTCCCCTCCCGCAACCGCTATTCTCACACCCTTTAGATCAAGTCCTGTGATAGTCCCCGGCGCAACGTCGATCTCCCCGCCGATTTTTCCCGGCACGAAGCCCGCGCCATAGAAGCGCACCTTCTCTCCATGCAACTGCGCGTAAGCCCCAGGCTGAGGGTCGCACCCGCGGATGAGATCGTAAACCTGCCGGCCGGCGCTGTTCCAGTCAAGACCCGCAACCCGGTCGTCGCACGGAGGTTCGTATGTAGCTTTCGAATCGTCCTGAGCAATCCGATGGGCTTTTCCTTCCCGAATGAGTTTTACCGACTCGACTATCGCTTCCACTCCCATCGGGAAAAGGCTGTTGAAGTAAAGTGAGCCGGCGGTGTCCTGCGGGCCGATATCGACCTCTTTTTGCAGCAATATGGGACCCGTGTCGATCCCATCGTCCGGCCAAAAGATGGTCAATCCGGTCCGTTTGTCTCCCATTATCAGCGCCCAGTTTATTGCGCTGGCGCCCCGATGGCGCGGCAATATCGAAGGATGGTAGCAGATAGCCCCGTTGCCGGCGGCGCTGAAGTAGCGAGCGGGCACAATGTCTGTGACGAAAGCAAGCACCACGAGGTCGGGCCGCAACCCTGCGAATTCGCTGAAAACCTGCTCATCCCTGTATGTTTTCGGCTCGACGTTTCTTATTCCCTTTGCCAGCGCCGCTTCTTTCAGCGGGTCAGGTTTCGCCCCCGGCTTTCCCAGCGGCGTGTACACCGCTACGACATCTTCACCTGCGTCAAGCAGCGCCTCAAAGGTTGTGGCCCCAAAAGGCGCCTGTCCGATCAAAATGATGCGCATCCGCAGCCTCCTCTCATCCCATCGTGTTCTTAATCAGAACCTGCCCTCGTGAACTTCCTGCCGGATTCGTTCTTCACAGGGTCCGAATCCAATTCGCTCTCCGCCGCGCCCGGGTAGATCACTTCCTTGCGGCACCAACTTGGTTGTTGGGAAAACGCCTGGCTGCGGATTCCGCAATCTTCCTGCAAGCAAATTCGACACTCCGGGCCGATACAGGGCTCGACATGAATCATTGCCTCTCCCACTCCAGGCAGTTGGGTTTTTAGAAGCGCTCGACCTCCATAACTTCCCTGTGCGCATCATCGAGACTTAAATCGCGCGGGAGGATGAGATGGAAGTCTATGTAGATTTGCCGGCCGGAACGCCATGCGCGCAGGCGGTGTACATCTATCCATTCCGGTTTTCGGTTCTGCGCGATAATCGCGCTGATTTGATCGAGCAATTCAGGGTCGTATGCATCCATAAGGCGCAATGAAGACTGATGGACCAGCCTGGCGCCTATGAAAAGAATGTTTGCCGCAACTACGCAGGCCACAGCTCCGTCGAGGAAGTACCATCCGGTTTGCCGAACCAGGAACAGTCCGATAAGCACGCCCGCCGTAGTGTAAACATCTGTCAGAATATGCTTGCCGTCTGCGGAAATGGCCTCCGACCGCGTGCGCTTTCCGGTGCGGATCAGGGTTTTTCCCAGCCACAGATTCACCAGTGCGGTCCCTAAAAGGATGAGAAGGCCGAAATCGAGTTCAGGCAGCGCCCTGGGTGCAATGATCCTTGGCAGCGCCCCCCAGAATATTCCTCCTGCCGCCAGGACGATCAGCGCCCCTTCGAGGCCCACCGAGAAGAACTCGATTTTTCCGTGTCCATAAGGGTGGTCTACATCAGGAGGCTTTGAGGCCAGCAGAACGCTCCACATGGCAAATCCGCTGGCAACCACGTTTATTATGGATTCGAGCGAGTCCGCAAGGATTGCGGACGAACCGGTGAGCCAGTAGGAATAGAACTTCAACACCATGAGAAGCGCGCTGACGGAAACCGACAAGGCCATCATCGAAAGCCGCTGTTTCTTTTCTGCTGCTGCGTTGGGTCCTTCGTCCATCGGCATTTCCGCAAAGCGCCGCGCGCCGGCGTCATTCAAGTCCATTGATCCATTCATTCACTTATAAGCCATTGCAACCGGACCATCATACGAGGAGGTCGTTCAGCAGGAGGCCTCTGCCCTGTTTTTAGACTGCCGGCGCTCCTCTCGCCGCAGTTGGGCCTTGCAGTTGCGCCGTATGTCTTCCTCGGTCTCCAGGATCAGAGGCGGGACCTGCACCGGCCGGCGGTCTTTACCCAGGGCCACATAGGTGAGGTATGCCGAAGCGGCTTTTCGGATGTCTCCCGTTCGCAGGCTCTCCGATTCTACCAGGACGCCAATCTCCATCGAGGTTCTACCGACCAGGTTAAGGCTGGCTTTAAAAGTAACGAGGTCCCCGATGAAAATGGGCTGATGAAAATCGAGCCTCTCGATCGAAGCGGTCACCACATTGCTGCGGCAATGCCGAACCGCCACCACGGCCCCCGCAACGTCAATGAGCCTCATTATCACGCCGCCGTGAACGTTCCCGGCGAGATTGGCATCCTGAGGGCTCATGATCTGCGACATTGTGAACTTGCTATCCCCAACCCTTTTTGCTTCCATCTCCATTGCTTGCCCAACCTCATTTATAAGAACGTGGAGCAGGGAGCAAGGAGCAGGGAGCAAAAGCTTCCCGCTTCCCGCTTCTCACCTACGATTTACGCAAACGAACAGTAAGCACCGAGCATGCGGCTTTTCGAACCACCCTGTCCGCAGTGCTCCCGAAAAGGACGTGGGCAATGCCCGTTAAACCGTGAGACCCCATGACCAGCAGGTCTAATTCTTTTTCCTCCACGATCTTGAGGATCTCCGTAGCAGCGTATCCTGACTCCAGATTCACATTATAGGGCAACCCCTCGGGAAGATTTCCCACATACTTTTCCTGGATCGATTTCAGGGCGGCCTGTGTGATTTCCTCGATAAAGTTAGCATCATATTCGACAGGCATATAGGTGGCGTGCACAGGCGGGGAGAGCGCAAGATTCGTTGTTATATGGATAATCTCGATGGATGCGCCGAACTGGACCGCAAGGTCTCTGGCCACTATAAACGCCTGATCGGCGTTTTCGGAAAAATCGGTGCAAAAGCCTATCTTCCTGAAAAGTGGTCTCATGTTCTTCTCCCTTTCATTTATCTGTTAGATTTCGATAACCCATACCGCCAATCCGCGGGCAGATTTAACTACCGAGGTCGATACGCTGCCGAGCAGCAGTTGCTTTACCAGACTCGGGCGCCTGCGGCCGAGCACTATGGTCGAACACCCGAATTCAGCAGCTTTGGCCAGGATGATTTCGGCCATGTCACCGGATTGGACGGCAAACAAAGACAATACCGATTCCGGCCGGAAGCCCCCGCTCACCAGCTTTTCCCTGGCCTGGACAAAGCAGCGCTCCATGATTTTCTCATCCTCCCTTTTCCAGAAATATCCCGCGAGGTCCGGCCTGCCGGCATGCATATGTTCGATCCGCTGCACCTCCTCCATTCTCAGTTTGTCGGGAGACTCAGTTGCAAGGATGTGCAAAATCTTGAATTCGCTGTCTTGAGCCCCTTTGAGGACCCGAACCATGTAGTCGATAATTTTTTCGCAGTCCGTCTGACAGTCGAGCGCGATAAGGAAGCGTTCCATGAATCCCCTTTCAAATTTCTTTGAAGACTATCAAATATATTGGTTCGCCAGCTCGTCTATAATCTCTTCTATCCCTCCCGGACCCAGTTGGGACAGATCGAGGCGAGCTGCCTGGAGCCTCTGTCTGAGCAGTGGATCGGAAAGGTCGTCAACCGAACGTAATGTTCCTCCCCGCCGTCCGATCCGAAAAATCAGTTTCTCCTCGGCGGGCAACCCGAGATATCTGTCCATTACGGCCAACATGGCGCTCCTGTCTTCGGGCAGTTTACCACAGACCTCTTCGAGCAGATTCATTATGTGGTCCGATGTGACCCGGCTTGAAATCCCATCGAGCAAAGAGATGAACAGTCTGATCTCAACGACCGTCTCATCGTCTGAAAGGGGCGTAAAGCGGCCCGCCCGTCTTGTCTTGAAAAAGAGGGACGCTGGGAGGAATGCGCAGGCTCCGAAGCCTTATGAAATGCGGGTTGATTGCATTCAACACCCGCGCCGATTCCCTTGCGTGCTCCTCGGAAAGCTCCTTTCCTCCGAGTCCGGGCATGAAATATTCGGAAAGCTCCATGCCCGCTTCGATAACTTTTTTACCTGCCTCTATCTGGCGCTTTGCGTCGACCCCCTTTTGGACCAGCTTCAACACGCGGTCCGAACCACTCTCCATACCTATGTGAATTCGGTCAAGCCCAGCCTTGCGGATTTCTCCGAGTTCGGCAACGCTCATTTTGGCGAGCGTGCTGCTCCGGGCATAGGATGTGATTCGCTCGATCCCGGGAATCTTTCGCTTCAGATGACGAATCGCTTCGGCAAGCACATCGGCGGGGAGCACAAAGCTGTTGGCGTCCTGGATGAATACGCTTCCTTTTCCCATATAGAGCCAAACGGCTGCCTGCCGGTAAAAATCATTGAATCGAGCGCTGGTAAATACGTTTTCCAGGACTTCGCGGGTAATAGTCCCCCCGTAGCCCAGGGTGGAGGAAAAGGCGCGAAGTTCCAGACAAATCTCCGCAGCGGTATCAATGTCTCCCTTGATTTCTTCCAGCGAGCGCCTGCTGAACTGCCTGCCCTTGTACACCGGACAGAAGGTACATCTGTTCCAGGGACAGTTTCGCGTGAACCGAAACAGCAGGCTCCCCGCTTCGCTGGGAGGACGTATCGGACCCTGTTCGAACCTCTTGTCACTCATTACTCAATCCCCTCGCCTGATATTGGCTCTTTGCAGCAGTAGGCCTTTACTGCTAAACTGATCATTGCGAACAGGAAAGACAACCTAGTGAAAAAATAACAGATTTATGAGGAAAGTATGGAAGAAAAAGTGACAGCCGTCTACCTTTTGGTATGGAAGCACGAGTTGACGGCCGAGGACGAAGGCAGTTACGAGCGTACCCTGGCCGCACAGAAGGAAAAATGCCTCAAGTTTATCAGGGAAAAAGGAATAGATGAGTCGCAGGCAGTCTTCTATACCAGGAGGAGTGATTTATTCAGGGACGTCGAACGGGACCGGGTAGCGCGTCTGGTCATACATGACGTTGGAAGGCTCGCCGCAACGCCGGAAGATATGGAAGGCGCCTTGTTCGAACTACAGATGAGAAAAGTCCGGATTATGTATGTGGAGGGAGAAGGCCCGGCTAAATAGAAGATCGCCGGCGACCGGGGGCGGTCCCGTGACCGCCCCCCGTTGCGGTTTCAGCTTTAAAAGCTGTGCAGGTATTTTGCCAGGGCGCCTGAGCTTTTTTGCTTCCTGGTTTCCTCAAAAGACTGCGGCTCAAGGTCCAGGGGGATTTCGTCCTCTGATCCCTTAGCCGCGCGCACTTTGTTCATACGCACCGCAAGTGAATCGAAAAGGCCTCGGGCCACCGAGCGAGCCCGCATTTTTGCGTTTCCGCCTTCCTCAAGGTTGCTGCCAACCAGTGCTTGCAAATCCTGGATGAAAATCTGCAACTCCTCCGCACGCGAATTGAGTTCCAAAGAAGACGCTGAAGACTCCTCCGCGTTGGCGGAATTCATCTGGACGATCTTGTCCATCTCAGCGGCTGCACGGTTTATCTGCTCGACTCCCTGGGACTGCTCTTGCGAGGCGGCGGCAATCTCGCCGATAAGTTCTCCGGTTTTGGATGCGCCGTCCAGCACCCGGACGAATTCCCCGTTTGTCTGATCTACCAGGACTGCGCCGTCTTTAACCTTCTTAACGGTTGACTCGATTAGACCCGCCGTATCTTTGGCAGCCTCGGCCGTTCGCCGCGCAAGGTTTCTAACCTCCTCGGCGACCACTGCGAAACCAGCCCCCACCTCACCGGCCCTGGCCGCTTCCACGGCGGCGTTGAGGGCCAGCAGGTTAGTCTGGAAAGCGACTTCATCTATCGTCTTTATGATTTTCTGGGTCTCCTCGCTCGCCTTGGAGATCTCTCTCATGGAAGCGGTAAGTCCCTGCATGAACTGGTTTGCCTGCCCGACCGTCTTTTTGGTTTCCACCATGAGACTGTTTGCCTGGGATGCATTTTCCGCATTCTGCCTGGTCATCGAGGCCATCTCCTCAAGAGAGGAGGAAGTCTGCTCAATTGCCGCCGCCTGGCTTGAAGCGCCCTCCGAGAGTTCCTTGCCGGCATTGGATACCAGGGCCGAAGCTGCGTTCACCTGTTCCGCGATTTCCGTCAACCCTCTTACGGCGTTTTTGACCGGTCTGGTAATCGATCGAACCAGTAACAGGGACAGGCCCCAGAAAACCAAAAGACCGGAAAACAAAATGGCGCACACCATTTGCAGCGCGCCTTCTTTTTGAGCGGCTATCGATTGGCCGACCTCACCAAAAAGGGCATCAGCCGTACTCAGGGTGTTCGCGCCGCTTTCATTCAGGCTACCCAGCTTGTCGCTCTCCGTTTTATACAACTGCTGGGACTGATCGATGAGTCCGACAAATTTGTTCAAAGACTCCCGGATGCCCACGGTCGCCTTTATCCAGGCCTGGTTTTGCAGCGCGGAGGCGAACTGGTCCAGAGCGGCGAGGTAGACCTGCACGTTTCCGGAGGTAAGTTTCTTGTATTCCTGAATGAATTTCTGATCTCCGGTCAACAGATACTGAAACTGGATATTCTGCAATTGAAGGAATGCGCTTCTGCAGTCTTTCACCACGTTAAGCATTCCGAATTCCTGGCTGGTGAGCGTTTCCCCTTCCATCTGGAGTTCGGCCTGCTTTTCCTCAATATCAGTCTGTATTTTCCGCAGCGCTTCCTCGGATGTGCGAAGAGGTTCGAGCATTTTCTGCTTCAAGCCGCTCTGCCTGGAATGGAGTTCATCAATTTCTTCAAACAGCTTCTTATAGTTTCCGAATTGGCTCTCCATCGCCTGGACTCGTTTTTTCCATCCCTCGTCGGCGGCTGAAGACTTGAGCTTTTCAAACTGCCCCTTGACCTCCCCGGTCTTTGTTTCAAACTCCTTTTTCTGTTCAGCTTTGAAAAACTGGAGATAGGTCTTTTCCGCCGCACGGGTGACGAGCACCTTTTCCACTGTTTTAGCGACGTCTTCTTTCATCAGGTTGGCTTGTTCGATCTGGGAAAAGAAGAAAACACCTGCACCCAGGGCGGAAAGCACCAGAAAAGAAGTCAAACCGACGAAACCGAAAAGCTTTTTGTTGAGGCTGACAGGTCCTGTTTTCAATGTCATCGTCCGCTCCCCCTACGGAGAAAGTCTCACTGCGCCTCGATACGGCCCGCCCTTTCCGTAAGGGAACCACCCGGGCCGGACCGGCGCTGAAATCATTTTACGAGTTTCTGAATTTCTTCCGGGGACATATCGTATACGCCGCAACCGAGTACGAGGTCCTCGCCCTCAACTTTGACTAGTTTTACGTAGGACACCTTCTGGGAAGGTGTTTTTACTCCCGGCTTTGGCCACATATAGATTACCCAGCCTGATCCCTTGGTTTTGGCGACTTCGTTCATGGCAACGAAAAAGAGTTTTCCAGTGGAATCCTTGAGGTCAATATAGTTCTGGCCTTCCATTTTGTACTTGACCGGGTGCATACGCATCAAACCTGACAAATCGTGGATCCAGATGTAGGTGCCCGCGAAAATGAACTCACTGTCTTTTCCTTTGAATTTCGGAAAAGCTGCCTTGCCCTCCTTTTGCAGAAGAGCGGCAGCTTTTTCAACCTTGTCCACGATCATCTGGGAAGTTGCCTTTGTCGATTCGCTGGCCACGCAGGCAGCCTCTGATTCTTTGGCAAGCTCTTCCGGGGTCTTTTGCGCGAGCGCGGGAATTGCGCTAAAGAGAAAAAGCGTACAAAAAGTTACAATCAACACCCTAAAAAACACTTTCATGATTTCCTCCCGTCCAAGTCTTCCTAAAATTTTTACATGATTTGGATGACACACGGCTTTCTCATCCTCGGTAGAACGCCTGTGAAGCTTGAGTTTGTGAAAAATCACAATAGCTGATCTAAGCTTACCTGAGCTGTGAAAAATCACAATAGCTGATCTAAGCTTACCTGCGAGCTTGTGAAAAATCACAATAGCTGATCTAAGCTTACCAGTGATTTAATTCGGTATAGATGTATCGAATCTTTAAAGATTTTTTGCGTCATGTATGCGCGATTAAGAGCAAAAACCACCTGTTACTAAATTTGGATGAACACGACTTTCTCATCCTCGGTAGAACGCCTGTGAAGCTTTGAGAGCTTGTGAAAAATCACAATAGATGATCGAAGCTTCCCATTGACCTAATTCGGTATAGATGTATCGAATTTTTAGAGATTTTTTGTGTCATGTGTGCGCAATTAATAGAAAAAACCACCTGTTACTAAAGGGGCAAGCACCAGTGTCCTGAGTCTAAAGTTCATAACATAATTCAAGCCTGGGAATTGAGCCAACGCCTACGTCACCCCGGTGAAGCCTGCCCCGGAATGACGGCGTAATACCAAGTTACCTAGAAAATAGTCTTAATTTTCATGCTTCGCGGGTGAGGCGGACATCATGGCAGAATTGCGTTCAAGATAAGGTGATTGGGGAGGGCATTAAGCCCTCCTCTACGGCTAACCTCGGGACCGATCGGTAGGGGCGGGGTTAATCCCCGCCCGATCTTGAACTGGATGTATGGACGACAGCCGGCGCAGTTCCAAACAGAAGCAGAAACGTGTCAAAGCTGTGCGGGGCCGCGCTGATCGGGTTCCGGCCTGGAAGCCACCCCGGTTCATCTTTCACCGAGCTTCTGAGCGACGCGTCTTTTTTGCAGTTGACCAGGCGCTCCCCGAGATATGGAGCTATTACCCCGTATCATAGCTGATGACTATGGACCGTGCAGCCGCGTTGGTCCTGACATCCACAATGCCCATAAACTATTTCACCAGGTCCCCGGCTTCGAGGCGTGACAACCCAGCTTTGTTTGCCTGGTGCTCCCCGAATGGGCGATTCTTTGACCGGCAAGGTCAATCAGCCTTCTATAAGAACATCTTTGTTTCCGGTCTCCCTTTACCGCCCTTTACGTGTATCATGTTACGGAAATTAGCTTGACACTACACAACCGGAAACCTATCGTAACTGGGGGATCTACCTTTTTCCGGATTTTCCTATACAGGACTTAAGTCCTCATGGCCGACCATACACAAATTGTGTCCACCACTGCGAGGCGCACCCGGATCAGGCTGTCGCGCAAAAGGCGGCATCCAAAAGAAATGGCGCGGATTGCCGAGGTACTCGAAGCATCTCCGCAGGTCAGCAGCGTCCAAGCCAATTTGAGCACCGGCACCATCATCGTCCACCACAAGGAAGATGCGCTCGAAGATATCACGTCCAGGCTGCAGGATATGGGCGTCATATTGATGGCGGCAGCGGGTGTCGAAACCTCGTCAATGTCGCTGGCCGATGCGGTTTCAGACCTCGAGAAGCATCTGGATTTGGGGACCAGAGGCTTTCTGAATTTAAAGCTGCTGGTACCGCTCGGATTCGGTGCGCTTGCCGTTTTGCAACTCGCCAGGCAGGGCCTTCAGATCGGCAGTGCGCCCTGGTACCTGCTTGCCTACTTCGCACTTGAGTCCTACATTAAACTTAATCGTCCGGAAGACAAATGCGCGCCGGAAGGGCCGACCGCCGGTGAATAGCGGCCTGTTTAATTGTGTAAACAGCATTTTATCAAAGCACCTATTTTCTATATGCGTATGGGCGCGTTGCACTTCCAGTTAAGGTGGGCCTGCTTACGCAAGTAATTCAGGGGGTGGTGAATGACGTTTTTTGACAGTGGATTAAAGATCGGAACAGGTCTGGCAATTGGCCTCGGAGTACTGATCCTGGCGCCTGTGATCGCTCCGGCGGTGGCAGCCGTGGTGAGGCCGGTGGCAAAGGCATCGATAAAAAGCGCCATACTCCTGTTTGAAAAGACCACAGAGCTGATTGCCGAGGCAAAGGAATCGGTGGAGGACCTGGCTGCGGAAGCTCATGCGGAACTCGCTGAACAAAGACGGCAACAGACCTCTACACCGGTCTCAGGCGCCGAGGCCGGTTCAGACGCCTACTAAACCATTCATTTACCGCAGCACTTTGGAAAGACCAGGGGTGAAAAGTTTTCGGAACAATGGCCGGATAAGCATAGGGATTACTATCTGCGGTCCGGTGCGCGGTATTCCGGCAGTGGGTTTTCATTGCCTTCTCACGCCCTTCTCCTGAACGAGCGCCGGGTGGGGCCGGGAAAACAGGGGAGATGAAGATGAAAAAGAGCGATTCCGATTCAGCACAGGACACTCCTGCTAAAGGCAACGAGGGCGTCCAAAAAACGGTAAAGGAAGGCATAATCAACAGCTTTCAGATAATTAACCAGGTCGAGGCCGGGTTGGTGGATCTGGCGCGAAAGACGGTCGCGGACACGATAAATGCGACCGGGGCAGTTGCAAACGGGGCGATTGGAGTGGCGGGCGACGTTGTCAAAGGAACGATCGCAGCCGCGCAACAAGCCGGCTCAGGTCTTCTGGACGCAACCAAAAGTATAGCAAAGGGGATAATCATCGGCGTAAGTGAGGTCGGAGGTGACGTCGTGGGCGCCGCCGCCCAGACTGCCAGAGACGCCGTGAAGGGGGCCGCCGATGTGGGGGCGGACGTTGCCGTCGTTGCCAGAAGAACGGTTGACGGAATCGTGGAGGCCGCCGGACAGATCGGCGGAAACGCCAATGAGGTCGCCAAGGCCGCTGTAAACGGGGCCATCGAGGCGGCCGGGTCTATAGGGGAAAACGCCGTAAGCGCCGTGCGCGGGATTTTGATGGGCGTTGTTACCGGTGTCAAGGATGTCGCTGGAGCGGTCATTCCGCGCCGGGATAAGTAATTGGGCTGTTCACCGCTCAGGAATTCGCCGTGGTCGAGACTTTGCACGCCGCCATAACCGGCAGAGCGAGATTGAGGATAAAAGAGCTCTACCGCTGCGATTCTTTCAAGGAACACATCGAGCGCACGCTTGGCGCAGACCCCGCAGTAATCAACGCAAGCGCAAACACTCTCACCTCAACCGTATTGCTGCGCTACGATTCCGGGGCCACGCTCGGCCATATCAGGTCTTTGGTCGAAAGGGCCGTTTCTGAATTCAATCAGTCTCACGAACCCGATATCCGCCATCGCTCACGCAGACAGGATATCGCTGATCAAAGGGCGGAGAAAAACCGCTTTCAACACCATCCATCATCAGCCGCCGTCCATCCCGCCTCGCGGGTGGGTGGGCGGGCTGCCGGGGTTTTGGCTCCGATTCCGCCGCCCGACATCCGGCATCCGGCATCCGACATTCGATATCCGACATACGAGCGCCCCTGGCATGCAATCGGCGCTCAGGCCGTAGTGGCGGTCTGGGGAGGTTCGGCGGAGGCAGGGCTTTCCAGTGAGGCTGCCGGCGAAAAGCTTGCAGCATTTGGCCCTAATCGCTTTCCGGAAGCACCGCGCAGATCAAAGATCCAGATTTTTATCAATCAGTTGACTTCTCTGCCGGTCGCTCTGCTCGGCGTTGCCGCTGGAATTTCCGTCCTTACCGGCGCAATCGTTGATGCAGTCGCAATAATGACCGTGGTGGCAATCAATGCTTCGATCGGCTTCGTAACAGAAGATAAGGCCGAAGGGACTATCTCCTCTCTGAAAACTCTGATGCATCCATCGGCGACGGTGGTCCGGGACGGCGCCAGGATGAGAATCGACTCCCGTAATCTGGTCCCCGGGGACCTGATGATCTTTGAGCCGGGAACATACGTCGGCGCCGATTGCAGAGTCCTCGAGGCCGTCCGCCTCAGCGTCGATGAATCAAGTCTCACCGGAGAGAGCATCCCTGTACTAAAAGAGGCCGAAGTGATTGAAGAAGCCGATATTCCGCTTGCCGACCGCAAAAACACCGTCTATATGGGCACCCTCGTTACCGGAGGGCAGGGACGCGGGATAGTGGTCGCAACCGGCCGCTTTACAGAGATAGGAAAGCTTCAGGCGATGATCGGCCAAACCATCGCCCCGCTGACCCCGATGGAAAGACAATTAAATACGATCGGCAGCCAAATGGTGTGGTTGAGCGGGGCACTGTGCGCGCTTGTCTTTATAACAGGAGTGATGAGGCGGACCGCACTTGCGCTCATTTCCAAAACGACCATTTCTCTTGCCGTAGCCGCAGTCCCCGAGGGGCTTCCGACAGTGGCCACCACGACCCTGGCGTTGGGCATCCACAAATTGAACGCCCACCGGGTAATTATCAGGGACCTGGAAGCCGTGGAAACGTTGGGAGAAGTTCAGACGATCTGCTTTGACAAGACCGGAACCGTAACCCAAAACCGCATGTCGGTAATGAGAATATTTTCCGGGAATCATACGACTGAACTGAAACCGGACGGATTTTTCCGAGGCGCCAGAAAAATCAACCCGAGCAACAGCCCGGAGCTTTCGCAACTGGCCAAAATCTGCATTCTGTGTGGGGAAGTAAGCGGCCAGAAGGCAGATCAAGGTTCATCTACCGAAAAAGCGCTGCTCGAATTCGCTGTCAGTGCCGGTCTCAGCATAGCGGAGGTGAACGAGCGCTATCCGAGAATCAAGACCAGATTCCGCGCCGAAGACCGCAATTTCATGTCCACCATCCATATCGCCGGGACTACCGAAAGGTTTCTGGCTTTAAAGGGAAACCCGGTGGAAGTTCTCGCCATGTGCGACACACAACTTGTTGGAGGTCGAAGGCTCCCAATCAGCGAGCAGGACATCTCGCAAATCGAGATCGAGAACGAGCGCATGGCGGGCGAGGCGCTCCGCGTGCTCGGATTTGCATTCCAATCCGCCGAAGACGAAGAGGTCCTGGACGGACTCAGCGGTCTGACGTGGGTTGGGCTTATTGGTATGGCGGACCCCCTTCGCCCTGGCATGAAGGAGCTGGTAGCGCGCTTCCACCACGCCGGGATAGACACCATAATGTTGACAGGCGACCAGAGCCCGACCGCTTATGCAATCGGAAAAGCACTGGGCCTGAGCCGGGACATGCCGATAGAAATCCTTGATTCAACCAGCCTTACCGACATCGATTCAAGGGCACTGAGCGCCCTTTCGCAAAGGGTGCACGTATTCGCCAGGGTGAGTCCGGCCCATAAGCTGCAGATAGTTCAGGCTCTGCAGGATGCCGGAAAGATAGTGGCGATGACCGGCGACGGCATAAACGACGGGCCGGCGCTCAAGGCCGCCGATATCGGAATCGCCATGGGCCACAGTGGCACCGACGTAGCTCGGCAAGTAGCCGACGTGGTGCTCAAGGACGACAATTTGGAAACGATGGTCCTGGCAGTCGGCCACGGCAGGGCAATACACGACAATATAAAAAAATCACTGCATTTTCTCCTCTCGACCAATTTCAGCGAAATCATTGTGATGTTCGTGGCAAGCGCGTCCGGTATCGGTTATCCGCTAAGCGCCATGCAGCTTCTTTGGATAAACCTTATGTCCGATATCTTCCCCAGCCTCGCCCTTGCTCTGGAACCACCGGAGCCCGGCATACTGGAGCGGCCGCCTCGCGACCCCCAGGAGCCGATCATAGGGAAGCCGGATTTCAAGCGAATAGGGGTCGAAGCCGGCGTAATCAGCCTTGCAACTCTTGGCGCCTATGTGGCTGGTCTTGCCCGTTACGGGATTGGACAGAAGGCCTCCACTATAGCTTTTCAGAGTCTCACCTTCGCCCAGTTGCTCCACGCCATAAGCTGCCGCTCGCCAGAGGTGAGCATCTATGACGAGGAGAAGCTGCCCCCGAACAGGTACCTCACCCTGGCGCTTGGAGGCTCGCTCGGCTTGCAACTGCTCACTTTTGTCATCCCGGGGCTTCGCAGTCTTCTAGGGCTCGCGCCTGTAAGCCTCATCGATGGCGCCATAATCGGGATCAGCGCGATCCTGCCGCTCCTTGTAAACGAAGCGACCAAGGGTGAAGGCAAAGGTGCGAATGCGGAAAATAATGGAGCCTATCGCAAAACGTTATAGGAGCATCTCGCGGAAGTTTCGCGAAAGATTCGAGGGACAAAAAGGATGAAAAATAACTTCATGCTCACGTCGGAATCGGTGACGGAGGGCAACCCGGACAAGCTCTGCGATATCATCAGCGATGCCATAGTGGACCACTTCCTGGAGCAGGACCCCTACTCCAGAATAATTGCCGAGTGTTCGCTCTCCGCTTCGATAGTCTTCATCGCCGCAAGATTTTCTTCGCAAGCCGTTTTCAGTCTCTCTGAAATTGCACGCAAAGTGATCGCAAGGGTTGGATACCAGGGCGCCGATTTCAACGCGAGGACCTCCAGCGTGCTGACGAGCATAAAGGAGCTTCCCTTGGACCCGGTTTACCGGTTTGACGAAAGAAAGCTGACCTCCAGGCAAATTGAAACAATACCGGCTGGAAATCAGGTTAACACGTTCGGGTTCGCATGCAGGCAGAACGCTGCGTTGATGCCCCTGCCCATTTGGCTCGCCCATAAACTGTCCAGACGGATGGCCGAGGCGGCGAAAGAAAAAATTCTGCCCTACCTTTGTCCGGAAGCCAAAACCAACGTCGGAATCGAATACAGGGACCGAAGGCCCTCCCGCATTCACAGCATTACCATCACAGCCAGCCAGAAAGAAGCCGCAAAGCCTGAGCTGGAAAAGCTCAGAGCCGATATTCGAGAAGCTGTTATCGAGCATGTGTTCCGAGACGAGCCGCTCAGACCCGACCCCCGCACCGAGATATTCATAAACCCGGATGGCGTTTTTCACCTGGGAGGCCCCTCCGTTCACTCAGGCCTCACAGGGAGAAAAACCGCCATAGATACTTACGGCGACTACTCCAGGCACAGCGGGGCCGCTCTCAGCGGAAAAGACCCGCTTCGTATAGACAGGGTGGGCGCCTACGCCGCAAGATACGCAGCAAAGAACCTGGTAGCGGCAGAACTGGCGGATGATTGCGAGGTGCAGTTGAGCTATTCGATCTCCCGGTCGCGTCCGGAAAGCGTCCAGGTAGAGACTTTCGGGACCGGCAAAATCCCTGACGAGGAACTGACCTCGCTTCTCCAAAACCATTTCGATTTTCGCCTGGCCGCCATAGTCAGGGATTTCCAACTGAGAAGGCTTCCGGCAAAGAGCCAGGGAGGGTTCTACGCGAAGCTCGCGGTCTACGGCCAGGTAGGACGGCTCGACCTGGACCTGCCCTGGGAGAAGACGGACAAGGCGGACCTTCTGAAAAGGTCATGAACTGCTGCCCCCGGTAAACAGCGCTTATTTGCGCCCCTTCTACAGCCATCGGATGCAACTTACTGTTGGAGTCAATCAATGAGCAGATTCCTGCTATTGGATGTGGGCGCCGGGACATTGGACGTTCTTTTCTATGATGATCGATCGGGTTTGCATTACAAGGCTGTAGTGAGATCCCCGGTTCTTTACATGGCCGAGCAGGCCCAAGGCATTGCCGGAAACCTTCTGATAACCGGTGTTGAAATGGGCGGAGGTGTTATTCTGGATGTCCTTTCTCGGCATGCTCAAAAAGCCCGCGTAGTTATTTCCGCCTCGGCTGCCCGAACCCTTAGCCATAACCCCGAGCGCATTCGCAGCGCAGGTCTCGATATTATCGAAGATTCGCAAGCCGCAACAATTGCCGGTTCAGGAGGATATACAGTCTTAAGACTATGTGATTTTCCGCGTGAACACTTGGAGAGGATAGTAGCGAGTTTTGGGGTCCCTTTCGAATTCGATGTTGTCGGCGTGTGCGCCCAGGACCACGGTCTGCCTCCGGCAGGTAAATCCCATTTGGACTTTCGGCATGAAATCATTAAAGCGGCCCTGGACCGGGCACCCTCACCGCAATCTTTGCTTTACGAAAAGGAAAGCGTCCCTCTTTTTTTGAATCGTCTGAAATCTATAGCTGAAACAGCTTCGGGTCTTCCCTGCACGGAAGTTTATGTCATGGACAGCGGCATTGCTGCCATAATTGGCGCATCGATGGACTTTCAGTTAAGGGGAAAGAGAAGATTCATCGTCCTCGACATAGCCACTTCGCATACTGTCTGCGCAGCCATTGAAGGCGATGAGATTGCCGGCGTTGTGGAGTACCATACGCGGGACCTCAGTCTGGAGAAATTGGAATCACTTCTGGTCGATCTGGCTGAAGGTAAGCTGCTCCACCGCCAAGTCCTGGCCGAAGGGGGTCACGGGGCATACATCAGGAAGGCTTTCGGGTTCGAGGCAGTTGAACTTATTGTCGCCACAGGCCCAAGGCGGCGGCTGGTCGAAAATTCAAAGCTCCCGATCACATTCGGGGCGCCTCTTGGAGACAATATGATGACCGGAACAGCGGGATTGCTGGAAGCGATCAAAAGGCACAAAGGACTCAAGTTTTCCCTTTACCTTTAACAGTTGCCTCCTGTATGCGAAGTCCGCGAAATTATCGGCGCTGTATGCTCCAATAGTGATAATCCCGGAAAATTAGTAAATCATCGACTCTTCGGGCTGCCAGGCGGACCATACGCACCGCAAAGCTCACCACCCACCGGCAGCCGGTGCCGTTTGCCGGCAAGGGTAT
Organism: uncultured delta proteobacterium; assembly: GCA_963757915.1. Lineage (GTDB taxonomy): Bacteria > Desulfobacterota > Syntrophobacteria > Syntrophobacterales > Syntrophobacteraceae > SbD1. The sequence goes on from CAVWTD010000001.1 coordinate 189,866, forward strand.
GGCATGAGGCCGGTAGGCCACGATAAGTTGCCCTGAAGATCCTCTAGTATCTGATGAGCGCGGAAAGGCCTTGCCCAACAGACGACTTACGCCGGAGCGAAGACCACCGAAATCGCGTCTTCAACCGACTCCGCATCCTGCTCAATCAATTCCACTGATTCGAAGTCATTTGGATTTGCATTGCCAAGCGCTACACTCCCAACTTCCATTCTTTTCCCAGCCACGTTGAGAAACACTGCGAAAACAGCCATTTCTTATCTCCTCTCTCCTGTTTCACTCGCTCTTCAGCCTACTACGCCACTTTCACGGTTGTTTGCTTGGGTTGATAATATATCGGTTGTCCCAGTTCATCAAAAGCGAAGCTGCTGAAAACGTGGTGCCCATCGATGTCCATTACCCTCAAGTCGTCCGTTTGGGACAGGTCGCCGAGGATTATCGAAAAACGCGTCCCGTACAGGCTCTTTACCTTATCCACCGAAACTTCGTAAGCAATGTACTTGGTGATGCCCCTTGCCCCGAGCTTCTCGGTAAGGGTGGGATGTTCAAGCGAATCGAAGGATGTCAGAATCAATATCGGGCCACTCCCGGTAAAGACCATTGCCGCTTTCATGGCGTCTCCTTTCAGGTTGGCGGTTGTTGTCCCGGATTGACTCTCCGTTTGCACAACCTTTGTTCTGAGGCTATGCTCGAATAATTGAGCGAACGGAGAAAAACATCTTGACTTCGCTGCGGCTTCAGGCCGTTGCGCTGCGTAAAGAAGACCCAGCGGCGGTGCACTGGCAGCAACAGCGGCAGTCAGACCGCTGCCTTGAGCTGCAACGCGCTTTTCTCGACTCGTCCAGAGTCGGAAAATATCTAAATTCAGGTCCAGCCGCCTTCATCGGCCAGCCTCCAAGTGCAAGTGGGTGTAACAATATCGGCTCGGCCCAGAACCGGGGATAACCGGCCATGAAGGACGAGTTTACGGCCATTGAGATTCTGAGGTGACCCATCAAAAATGATTCCTTGCTTGTTGATTTTAAAACGGGCCTGCTTCGACTGAACACCTGCCCCTGTCGGAATTGAAGGCACCAAACGGGACCCCAGCATTGGAAGATACGATGATTCAACCAGATTCCCATACTCGTCAATGTTCGCCCAAATGCATTCACTCTCTATTCCCTCTTCAACAACCGCTTCCTGGGAAGGCTTCTGTAAGGGCGGAGGGTAAATTGGCGGTCCCAATTCTTCAAAAGAAAAGCTCTTGAATACGTGATGCCCGTCGATGTCCATAACGCGCAAGTCATCATTCTGAGACAAATCACTCATAATTACCGAAAAACGTGTGCCGTAACGCTTCTGCACCAGATCGAGCGATACCTCGTGGGCAATGAATTTCAGGATACCCCTGGCAGAAAGTCTTTGAACAAAGTCAGGTGATTCAAGCGATTGGAATGTGGTCAGGACAAGGATAGGCCCACTTCCAGTGAAAATTAACGCTGCTTTCATCACAGCACCTCCTTTCCAGCGCCTGGGGCGTGCTTTCCAAAGGCCGGGAGCAATCAATCACCGCGATGCTGGAGTCGTGGCCCCGAGCTTCTATTTCTCAGACACCCGTGGGTTTTATAACTCCAGACGCTCGGGCCTCCTGCAATTCTTGCTTTGAACTCAAAGGGCAATCTTAAACCAGACGGCTTACGCACCTGGATTGGTCCATGCCAAACTGCAGATGGGATGCGATAACGTGATATGAACGCGAGGAAATGGATTTTGGAAAAAGACCGGCGTTGGAGGCTGATTTGGATGGCTTGCCTGTTGGAAGCCTGGTCGGTACGAAAGCCGTCTGGAACCAGAGCCGTCACTTTCATAGGCGTACCTCAACCATTACAATCTAGCGTAGGCTAATTTTCCGGTAAATGTCAAGAAAAAACCGGCTACACCATCACTTATAGCGAAACAGGCTTAATAACAGGTGCTTGCTAACGGTCTGCGTCGATGAGCCTGCGAAAAATAGAGGAGTCTCTCATGGGACCAGACCAGGCAACCCATTTAATTCTCCGGGAGGTCATGGTTGTGTTTCCAATCAGCGCGTCTTTATATCACACTGGGCGGTGGAATATTCCAGTGCACAGCAATGGTCCAGCTTATAGAGAACCAAGACCATGACCAGACTGCCCAAAAACATCCATACGGGCCCGAAGAGCCAGAGTGTGGCCACCACCGACAGGTAGAAGGCCCGCATGCCCATGGTGTAATGTACCATCCCCGTATCAAGGGTGTTGGCTATTAACTCCGGCGACAGCATGGGATCGCAATCGATAGGGACGTTGATCATGAAGTTGATCTGGTTCATGTAGCGGATGGAGAGAGTGAAGCTGAAGAAGGCAAAGAAGAAGTGCGCCATCAGTACCATCAGTTTGGCCATGAACAGGGTCTTCATCCGGGAAAATATCAGGGTAGGATCAAAGGGGATTTCGGAGATGTGATCGGGTTTGAAAAGAAAGCTCAGGAGCCCCAACCCGATGATCATGGCCGTAGAGGCCAAGAAACTGGAGGCCATGATCCAGTTGCGCATCGTGTGCACCGATAGCATGTCCCGCTTCTCGGCAATGACTGATTCCACCCACACGCGCCGCAGATGTTTTGTAACGCCCCGATATGTCTGAAGAGGCGTCCGGCGCATCTGGTAGACCCAGTATATATGATATATGGTTAAGACAACGAAGGTTGCCGCACCGAAGACTATCTCCGTCCAGTGGATCTCACCCATTTCTCTGTCCCCTCTTCCATGGTTGTGTTCAGCCGAACTGGCGGCAGTGCGCCTGAGAGGCAAAAAACGTCTCCTGATTTACTCTGCGGGATTAACCAAATATTCAACATATCCCAGACAGCTCTTAATCTCATCCGGCCGCAATTCCAACGTCATGGTTCCCTTGTAGTGAACGGCATGCAATCTCTGAAAGATTTTCTGAAAATCGATCTTCCCTTCTCCGACCGGAAGATGGAGATCATCATCTGCCGAAGTACCTCCATGGTTATCATGCAAGTGGATGTGTTTAATCCTGTCAAGACACTTTTCCAGAAAACCAAAGCTGGTATTTTCCCTTGAGAGAAGTTCGGCATGTCCCAGGTCCAGGGTAAGATTCAGCGAAGGGACAGCGGCAAAAACCCCCGTCAACTGCTCGGCATTTTCGCTTAGATTCTCAAGGCATACGGTAATTCCAACGCCGCCTGCCCTCTCTGTCAGCCTTTTGAGAAAGCCTATTTTATAAACAATCGTCTCCTCCAGTACGAATCGCGGATCCAGCCAGAGGTGTAACGTTAATAGCCGCATCTCTAACTCGGGCATAATAGAAAGGACCTGGAGCAACTTTGGGAAATAAATCGTCTCCAGGGTATGTATATCATTGGGATCGCCTTCCCTTGGGCCATGACAAAGGTAGTAAAGACCGGTTTCCCCTGACCGGGCCCGATACTCATTTTGAAGAAGGCCGAAGTTCGCCGGCTCCGTGATGGTAATTTCCGCGAACCGGAGACCTAGCTTGTACAGAGAAATCACGTCATCAGGGCTCCTTGCCGTGCCGCCCAAATGGATTCTTCGACTTAAGTCGGAAAGCAAAACCGCCACCATCTAAGTAACTCGATTCCCCATGATTCCGGCAAAGTCAGGTCATGTCTTCGTGGTTGGCTGCCGAAGGTTCATCGGCTTGGTTGTTTTCGCCACAACGAGGTAAAACAAGGGCTCGTCGCTAAACCTTATGATCTCAAATCCATGCCGCTCAAGCAATCCTCTCGCGCCCTCTTCATCAGGCAGCAAATCCAGATAAAAAGGCGTGTGTTTCTTTAGCTCGACGATGAAGTTCCTACCCAGAGGATGACTGATAACCAATCTGCCTTGTTGCCGCACTAAACGGTAGAGGTTATCCAGGCTTTTTGATTTATCCATTAAATTGGAAAAACAAGCGTTGATGAAGACTACGTCCAGACTGTCGTCGGGAAGTGGCAGGTCCCTGATATCACAGAGGTGCACTATGACCTGGGGGAATTTTTCCTTTACCCGCTCAAGCATGTTTTCTGAGAGATCGCAAGCATGGATCTCGGAAGGCCCATACTTCAGAATAAAGGTGATGAGAATCCCGGTCCCGGTTCCCACATCCAGAACACTTTCGCTCGATCGAAGGCCGCTTGCTTTTACGGTGGTTTTCAGCCGCGCCGGCACCCCCTTCGGGAGGGGAGCTTCAAAGAGGTCCACCTTGTCGTCGAAGTACTTTCTCTGCAGTCTGTTTATCTCTTCGATTTGTTCAGGTGTGAAGCGATCAGCCATGGCAAGTTCCAACTGTCTCCTTCAGTGCCTTTTGGATTCTCGGTCCTCTCCGATAGGCATTGCCGGCAAAAGATGACGATAAATCACAATACCACACCCGCGAGGGATCGCGGACAAAAACCTCCCACTGATGATGTCCATTTGAAACCGAAATCGGGACAGCATTGTCCGGATGAGAAAAAGGGATTGTAATCCTAGTGTCCTGAGTCTAAAGTTCATAACATAATTCAAGCTTGGGAATTGAACCAACGCCTACGTCACCCCGTACCGGCCTCCGCCGGCATGACAGAAAGCCGGGGTCCAGTGCTTTTAACCAGCTGAAGAGACTCTGGATTCCGGCCTGCGCCGGAATGACGGGGTGAAGGTCCTTACCTATAGGAACTTAGTTGACAATGCACTAGTGCATTGTCAATAAAATTATTACATGTTGCAAGGAATCGTCACCCCGGCGAAGCCTGTCCCGGAAGTGTCTAGTCCGGGAGCCGGGGTCCAGTGCTGTTAACCAACTGAAAAGACGCTGGATTCCGGCCTGCGCCGGAATGACGGGATGAAGGTCCTTACCTATAGGAACTTAGTTGACAATGCACTAGAGATTGTTCCGGAAGTTTTTTGGCCGCAATCCTATCCCAAAATGCGGTTTAGCACCTTTTGGCAGCCAAGTTGATGCATTATTCAGGCTAATACAGCCCGCGAGGAAGATAGTGGGCGAGCCGAAGACCTGGATTACATCTCATAGCGCATCCAGCAACAGCTTAGAATTTCAGGCCAATTTCGGTGCTGATTTTATGTGACTATAGCAAGTAGCCTCACAGTCAAGAAATGAACTGTAATCAGTAATGACTTGGTGTGCAATCACAGCCATAGACACCACACCGCTGCCAAAGACGGATACAACAGACCTCTCTATGCTACCGCACATTCAAATTTCGAGCTGGCGTTAGAATTCCTATTCAGTAATAAATTTAATAAATAGAACGATTGCTCCGACAGCTTCTTTTACAGTGTCATCGGTTCTGCGCCGGGAACTCGCAAGGATCGAGATCACTATGGTGGTGTCGATTATCAGCTTCTTCAAAAAGGAAGACCCATTATGTGGCAATATACTTGCCGGGCAGGGAACCCATTATGTATCTTCAGAGAATCTTGACCTCATGATCCATTCGGAGAAAATTGCTGCTGCTCATTCTGACGGTTTTACTGCCCGCAGCCGGTATCATTGTTCTGGACGGTATAAAAGACCGAAGTGAGGTGAACGGCCTGGAACTTGCAGAACAGCTTAGCGGGCTCAGCCCGAACCTCAAGCACCTTTATATGTCTGGCTACACCGCCGATGTGATTGCCCATCGCGGCATTCTGGACGAAGGAGTAAACTTCATTCAGAAACCTTTCCGCAGCGACGAGTTTGCGGCACGAGTCAGACAGGTGTTGGACCACTTGGAATAGGCGGCTGAAAGATCCACTCGCTCGCTTTTTCGTTGTGGGCTCATCAAGGAGTGTACGCTTTGCTCCATATGTATGCGAGCCTGTGCATCGATGTTCGGAGAAGTCGGACATGCAGGATAAAGACAAATCCAAAGATCAGCTCATAACCGAGTTGAAAGAATTACGCCAACGCGTTGCTGAATCCGAGAAGGACGAGGAGGAGCGCAAACGGGCGGAAAATGAGGCAGGTACTCGGCAGGATACTCTGGTTAAAATATTTGAAAGCGCTCCCTATATCATGATGCTCGTGACCAAAGATGGCCGTGTAACGAACATCAACCATAAGGGTGTAGCTTTCTCAGGGACACCGAAAGAGGAACTCCTGGGCCATCTTTACGGAGAAGTATTTGGCTGTTTGAATTCCTTTGGCAGCCGGTGTTGTGGAAAGACCGCGGAATGTCAAGATTGTCAGGTTCGAACAAGTGTTACGCAAACCTTTGAGACCGGTCAGAGTATTTATGATGCCGAAGGCCGAATGACTGTCCGTCAAGACTCAAGGGACATTGTGGTTGAAATGTCGATAAGCACTGCCCTGATTAAGGATAAAGATGCCGAGCAGGTGCTTGTGACCATAGCCGACATCACCGAGCGGGCCAAACAAACCCGGGAGATCGAACACCTCAACCGGCTTTACTCGGTGCTCAGCCGTGTAAGCCAGGCAGTGGTGCGTGCGACATCCCCCGAAAAGTTCCTGGAGGAGGCGTGCCGACAGGTCGTGGAAGGGGGAGGTTTTCTGCTGGCCTGGATCGGCCAGCTGGAACTTACGACCAATGCCGTCGTGCCGACAGCCTTCTGGGGAGGGATCAACGAATATGTCCAGGGCATAACGGTCTATGCCGACAGGCGACCCGAGGGGCGCGGACCAACCGGCACGTGCATTCGCGAAGGCCACCCTTCTGTGCATAACGACTTTCTGCATAGCCCGATGACACTTCCGTGGCGCGATCGAGCGGCGCCTTTCGGCATCGCTTCTTGTGCTGCATTCCCTATTAGAAGGGCGGGAGGGCCGTGGGGCGCGCTTTCAATTTATTCCGATGAGGTTGACCGCTTTGGCGACGAAGACGCGAAGCTGCTCGAAAAGGTTGCCTCAGACATAGAATTTGCTCTCGACAACCTGGACAGAGAATTTCGGCGCAAGCAGGCTGAGCAGAAGGTGGCCGAACTCGCTGCCATTGTTAGGTCCTCCGACGATGTCATCATTGGGGAAAAACTCGATGGAATCATAACCAGCTGGAATTTGGGCGCAGAGAAGATCTACGGCTACACCGCAAGTGAGGTCATCGGCAAACCGATTTCCATCCTGCTTCCGCCCGGACACGAAGACGAAGTGCCACAGATACTTGGAAAAATCAAATCGGGAGAGTATATCGACCATTATGAAACGGTGCGGCGAAGAAAAGACGGCCGGGACATTCACATGTCTCTCACAATTTCGCCCATCCTAAACGACGAAGGCAGGATTGTCGCGAAATCAACGATTGGGCGCGACATCACCGAACGAAAGCAGGCGGAGGAGGCGTTACGGGAGAGTGAGACACAGTTCCGAACACTTGTGGAGAGTGCGCCGGACGCAATTTTTATAGAAGTGGAAGGGCGTTTTGCATACTTAAACGATGCAGCTATCCGGCTTTATGGGGCGGCATCGGAGAAAAAATTATTAGGCCGCGATGTCTTGGAACGAATTCATCCTGATCACCGTGCAAAAGTTGCGGAGCGCATCCAGTTCATAAACGAGAAAAGGAAACCCACCCCGCTGATTGAGTTCAAACACGTGAAGCTCGACGGAACGACCGTTTACGTCGAGTCCCATGCCGTGCCCATCAGATACCAGAAGATGAAAGGCGCCCTGGTTTTCGTCCGTGATATCACTGAGCGCAAAAAAGCCGAGGAGGACTTGTCCCTCAGCGAGGACAGGTACAGAAGACTGTTCGAAGACGCCTCGTTGGGCATCTTCCGGACTTCCCTTGAGGGAAAGATCATCCATGTGAATCGGGCTTTTGCCCGGATGTTTGGTTTTGACTCCCCGGAGGAGGCGAAGAGTCAAGTAAACGATGTGGCCGTTGACCTCTACGTCGATCCTTCACGCCGACAGAAAATCGTGCGCATGATTTTGGATACCAAGGGGCCTGTCCGTGTAGAGAATATATACAGGCGGAAGGATGGGAGCATCTCCGAGGCTGACCTTCATGCCTGGGCGGTGCATGACAAAGAAGGGAAGCTTTTGTATCTGGAAGGATTTGTAGAGGATATCAGCGAACGCAAACGTGCGGAGGAAGAAAAGGAAAAGCTGGAAACACAACTCCGCCAATCACAGAAAGTGGAAGCCATCGGTCTGCTTGCCGGAGGCATAGCACACGATTTCAATAATATCTTGCAGCCTATTATAGGCTACACGGAAATGCAGCTGCTTGAACTTTCTCCATCCAGTCCACAGCGAGAAAATTTGGAACAGGTGCTCAATGCATCTCTCAGGGCCAAGGAACTGATCAGGCAAATCCTGGTGGTTTCCCGCTCCACTCAAGAACAGCAAAGAATACCGATGGATTTAAGTTTGATCATCAAAGAGGCCCTGAAGCTATTGCGATCTTCGCTGCCAGCTTCGATAGAAATGAAGCAAAAGATCCGAAAGGGTGTCGCACTGGCCGATCCAACTCAAATCCATCAGGTGTTGATGAACCTTTGCACCAACGCAGCCCATTCAATGGATGGCAAGGGCATTCTGGAAGTTCGCCTGTCTCCTGTCGATTTGAGCGAATGCGATTTGGCCGACCAGTCAATCTTTGATCTCAAGCCTGGCCCATACCTGAGATTGACGGTTTCAGATACCGGGTGTGGAATGGATGCAGAGACTATGGAGCGCATCTTCGACCCTTACTTCACCACCAAGGACGTGGGAAAGGGAAGCGGCATGGGGCTCGCGGTCGTAAACGGAATAGTCAAACGGCACCAAGGGGCCGTTACCGTGCAAAGCGGACCTGGGAAAGGCGCAACGTTCACTATCTACATACCAAGGGTCGATGTCGAGCCTGAAGCAACCATGCAATTTGAGGATCTGCCGCTGCATGGTTCGGAAAGGATATTGCTCGTCGATGACGAGCCGGCCGTAATCGCAATGGCAGCTATAATGCTGGGGCAGCTTGGCTACAAGCTCACCTCTCGAACAGACAGCGTGGATGCGTTGGAGGTTTTCCGCTCCAGTCCGGACGAGTTCGACCTCGTCATCACCGATTATACTATGCCCAAACTTACAGGGCTTGATTTTGCCAGCGAACTGATGCGGCTCCGGCATGATATTCCGATCCTGCTTTGCACGGGGTTTAGTGAAAAAATGACCTCTGGTCACGTGAAAGAGCTTGGGATTGAACTCTTGATGAAGCCTTATAACGTGAGGCAAATATCGCAGGCGGTCCGAAGGATTCTCGATGCGCGAAAAGGGGGTTGATTTGAAAAGGGAAATTAAAAGGATCCTTGTCGTCGATGATGAACAAGATATTTGTGCCATGCTGACTAAATTTTTGCGATCCTCCGGTTATTCCTGCGAGAGCACGACCGATCCGGCTAAAGCGCTGGAAGTATTAGAACGAGACGGCTTCGAGCTCGTTATCTCCGATATTATAATGCCGGGCATCGACGGCCTGCAGCTCCTCAGTGAAATTCTCAAAATCGACCCGGAGATTGATACGATAATGATGACCGCTCATACCGGTATTTATACGTACAGCGACATAATCAGGGCCGGGGCGACTGACTTCATAGCAAAACCCTTCCAGTTGCCCGAATTACAGGCAAAGATGGAAAGGATCGATCGAGAACGGAACATGCGGAGGGAACTTCAGGAGTTTAATATTGCCATGGGAGTGCTCCTCCAGCGGGCGGAGAAAGACAAGGAGACACTCAGCGAAAATGTTGTATCCAATGTGAAGGAACTGATTCTCCCCTACGTGGAGAAGTTGAAAAATGGTCATTTTAGTGACGAGTATAAGGCGTATATTGAGGCCCTGGAGACAAATCTTTCGGAAATCTGTTCTCCATTTCTGAAGAATCTGTCGCTCAAGCATGTCCATATCAGTGCAATGGAAATCCAGGTCGCAAACCTTGTTAAGGCCGGCAGGAGAAACAAGGAGATCGCCTCGATACTCGGGGTCTCATTGAACACTGTCATGACTCACCGCTATCGTCTTCGATCAAAGCTCGGGTTGAAACAGAAGAAAGTCAACCTGAGGTCCTACCTAAACTCCATCGAATTTTAGTGAATGTATGTAACTGTTTCGTCGCTCTTCTTTCAATGTCCAGAGTTCCTCGGACAATACCGACATGAAAAGAGATGCCCTACAGAAATCAGCTTTCATCGCGGGGTAGTATCCTGGGCATCAAATTACTGTGAACTCGAATTCAGGGGCCAAAGAAACAGTGAGGCGAAGCCATGACCCAACACTTGGCGAGTGATCAAATCGCTGAGTGGAATGCCAACCTGACGGAGGCAAAATACCTTATTTTCCTTCGGTATAAACCAGAAAGAATATTGAATAGGCATTCACACGATTAAGGCGATTATCAAAATGATGCGAATTCACCGTACACTCCACAAGGACGTCATATGCTGAAACCGTCGCGAGTTTCATTTTCGGGAAAAATCGTCGGCCTGATCTTGTTAACGGTTATTGTTGTCGGTGGTGCCACCTTCGGCTCTGCCTATTATTTTTTTTCCAAGTCATTTGATGAGCAGGCCGAAAAGAGAATTGACCAGACTTCCGAAGCCGTCCAATGGATTATCGACGATCTGCTGGACAAGCTGAGAAGACATGCCGTTTCTTTTTCCACCCGCCCGGATCTGGCGGAGGCTGTCGAGAGGAAAGACACCAAGCGACTGCAGGAACTTGGCAAAGAGCTTATGACGGACAATGGGCTGGAAGTATTAACCATAGCGGACATTGATGGGAAGGTCATCGCCCGAGGGCATTCGCAAAAAGCGGGGGACAGCGTTGCAAACCAAATCAATGTCAAGAAGGCCCAGACCGGAGAGGTCTCGGTAGGTATTGAAGAAGGGACAGTGGTAAAATTTTCCCTCCGGGCGGGAGCACCTGTCAAAATCAACGATCGGATCGTGGGGACCATCACTCCCGGGATTGATCTGACCGCGACAAGTACATTTGTGGACGTTATGAAGAAGCGGTTTAATGTGGAATGTACCATCTTCAAAGGCGATGAGCAGGTCTCCACGACGTTGGAAGAGGATGGAAAGCGCCTTATTGGCATAAAAATGGATAACCCAAAGGTTATCGAAGCGGTACTCCAAAAGGGCCTGAAATACCTCCACACGAACTCTATTAAGGGACAGGCTTACAATACCGCCTACCGGCCAATTATCGGCGCCGATGCCAAGATCGCAGGAATGTTATGTGTCAGCAGTGACCGGGTCAGTTTCGAGAAAACATGCCGTACCGTTATGGTGGCCCTCCTGATCGCAGTCTTGACCATCGGTCTCCTCATGGTAGCCGCAGGCTATTTTCTCTCCAGCTCACTTATCAGGCCCATGTTAAAATCGATGTCTTCCATTGATCATGGTGCAACTGCAGTATCTGCTGCCGCGGATCAGGTTTCATCATCGAGCCAGCAACTTGCGGAAGGAGCATCCGAGCAGGCGGCTTCCATAGAGGAGACGTCCTCATCACTCGAGGAAATCTCTTCCATGACAAAACAGAACGCCGATAACGCACGTCAGGCGGACCAGTTGATGGCAAGCACAAGAGAGTCGGTCTCTCGCTCTACTCAGATAATGGATAAACTCACCACTTCGATGGGTGAGATTTCCAAGGCAAGCGAGGAGACCTTCAAGGTAATCAAGACAATCGACGGAATCGCTTTCCAGACAAATCTACTTGCCCTTAACGCGGCAGTTGAGGCAGTGCGCGCTGGAGAAGCGGGGGCAGGTTTTGCCATTGTTGCAGACGAAGTGAGGAATCTCGCTATGAGGGTTGCTGAAGCAGCAAAAAACACTTCCAACCTCATCGAAGGCACCGTCAAGAAAGTGAAAGATGGTTCGGAACTGGTCGGAAAGACCGAAAAGGAGTTCCGCGAGGTGGAGCTTAATGTTGCACGGTCCAGCGAACTGACCGGTCAAATCTCTGCGGCTTGCCTCGATCAGGCACGGGGAATAGAAGAGATAAACAAGGCCGTTAGCGAGCTGGACAAGGTAGTCCAACAGAATGCCGCCAGTGCGGAGGAATCGGCCGCTGCATCTGAGGAAATGAACGCCCAGGCAGAGCAAATGAAACTATCTGTGATCGAACTGGTAACCATGGTCGAAGGCGCCAACGACCACTCAAGCATCGAAGGCGCCACAGTATTGCGGAAAAAGGTTGCAGTGAAGAAGGCTGAAAAAGGGTCAAAGATGGTTGCAGCATGTGGAAAGAAAGCAAATGGGCATCTCAGGGCAGGAAATGGGAAGGATTCGGGCCCTCTCAGTAAACGGAATTCGGGCCTGGAGCAGGCCATCCCTTTTGATGATGCAGAGCTGTCTGATTTTTAATTACCAGCACCAGTTATGAGGGCGTGGTCCTTAAGCGGTATATCGGTCGTTCCCGGAAGAGGTGACGGACACCGGCAAATCAGAACTCGTTGAAGCCGCTGTTGACACCAATATCCGATTTGTTGGTCAATCCCTGATTAAACCATCTCCGGTGATCAGGCGGCTTGTCGATTCAGGGAAATATTGTGTCGCCCCCCGGTCCAACAGGAAATACCTGAGTGCGTAAAATTTTGTATCAGGGAGTGAATTATTCGAGATGTCAGGGAGGTTGATCCATATGAAGAGCTTAATTAAGTTTTGCAGAAGCCGAAAGACTGAAGTGACTAGTATCGATATACACATGATGAATGGGTTAATAGAACAAGTTGATGAAGCGGCAAAGAAGATCTTTAACTCAAACGCTATCGATCTCTTAAACGAACCGATCACCAATGTTATTGCAGCGGTTTGGGGTGTCCAAACCGACAAACACCAACCTACGTCCACCCAATGGCAAATCGCTCACACCATACGTCCAGTGATCCGTAATATTCGGGATGCTATTGAAACAGAGGAGCTAAGCGAAGCCAAAGATTACATAATTGATTATCTAATCAAAAGGCTGGTAATTTCGGAAATAGTCTTCATGATCCAGTGTTATAAACTCGGCCTGCTTAGGAGTGAACAATCTAAATCACATGGTACCTATAACTTAGCTGATATTCAAGTAGCTGGACATGCCTAATTTTATGGTTCATCCGGCAAACTAGTGCATTGTCAACTAAGTTCCTATAGGTAATGACCTACAATCCGTCATTCCGGCGCAGGCCGGAATCCAGCGTCTTTTCAGTTGGTTAACAGCACTGGACCCCGGCTCCCGGACTAGACACTTCCGGGACAGGCTTCGCCGGGGTGACGATTCCTTGCAACATGTAATAACTTTGTTGACAATGTACTAGTACCTATGGGTATGTAGGCGGTAGATGCTGGCCTTTAAATACTTATCGTAACCCACTGCTATCGTCTTCGATCAAAGTTCGGGTTGAAACAGAAGAAAGTCAACCTGAGGTCCTGCCTTAACTCCTCCGATTTTTAGTGAATGTATGTAACTGTTTTGTCACTCTTCTTTCAGCATCGAGAATTCCTGGAACAATACCGACCTAAGTACAAACGATCAACCGAAGTCGCCTTCATCACCGGGGTAGGGTCCTGGGCATAACTGGTATGTCTTTAGGCCGGGGCCTCAAATTACTGTGAACCTGGATTCGGGGACCATCTTGACGAAGATACTTAGTTGGCCGGGTGAGTTGCTCTGCATGCTGCATGGAGAAGGAGCGTCAACGAATGGGTGGCAGGATGCTCTGCGATCGATAGGAAGCGACTTGGAATCATTGGGGAAGTCCACGGAAGGCGAGTTTCTTTCCATTGGAGAAAAACTACAGGGTTTTTATCAGCGTGCCCGAGAGATCTCGAAGATATCTTCCTCGGTTGCGGATCTGATGTCCGGGGAAGAACTGGGGACCGTCACGGAAGGATTTCGTAGTGTGGGTGACAAAATGAAACGGCTTGAGGGTGAATCCAGGCGGAACACGGAAACTCTCCGAGCCGTGTTGGAAAATATTGCTCACCTCAATCGTCAGGTGGAAGATTTTCGCAATACCATTCGGCGCCTGCGGGTCTTATGCGTATCCACCAGGATTGAGAGCGCCCGGCTGGTGGATAAGGACACCGGCTTCGAGGCTCTGGCGGATGAAGTGGGAAAACTGTCTTTGGAGATTGAAAACCGGTGTTTTCAACTTCTCGCGAGTTCCGAATCGTTAAGCCAGCTGATCGGGCAGAGCCTTTCCAAGGTTTTGAACCTGGAAGCCGCTCAGCAAACCCAGGCCGGCATCGTTCTCGACAAGACCATGTCGAGTCTTGAGTCCCTACTGGAGAAACACAGTCTATCAACGAGGGCCGCAGGACGTATTTCCACCCGTTATGAGGCCATATCCCAACGGATCGGGGAGATCGTCACGTCCATTCAATTTCATGACATTACCCGCCAGCGGATCGAACACGCACAGCAAGCGCTCGCGGGCCTTGGTCCTCATGAACGATCAGCAGGCAACGGAGGACAACGGGAAGATGGCCGAGGGGCGGAGGCGGAAGGGGAAAGCGAAACGGGGCAAGGCCGAGGATTTCTATTCGGTTGGAACCGCAGACGGACGCGCTCGAAGGGGCAAGGGAAACATCTGCGCCTGGTGGCAGATGTATCTGACCTGCAAATCGCCCAACTCCATTATGCCAGGGAGGAACTGGTCTCCGCCGTGCATAACATCCTCGATAATCTCTCCGCCCTGGCAGACCTCGTCGCAGAAATGGCCCAGGAGACCTTCAAAATGGCGGGAGCGGCCGATGAAACCGGACATTCGTTCCTCACCGGGGTAGAGGCCGGTTTTTCGTCGGTGACCTCAGCTCTTAAGACGTATGGCGAGACCGACCGGGAACTGTCTTTGGCGATGGGCTCAGTGAGCGGCATGCTGGGGGAGATCTCGGCACACACCGGCAACATCGAAGCCATCGGAGAAAAAATCAAGGTAATTGCACTCAACGCCACCGTCAAAGCCTGTCAGATGGGTGACGAAGGTTCAACGCTGGGCGTTCTGGCCGAGGCGATCCACCAACTCTCGGTTGAAACCCGCAAGCGGACGGAAAACGCGAGTGAAGCTCTCCATTCAATCGATTCAGCGTCCGAGTCCCTGTACGCTGCCAACGCAGATGGAACAGATAAGGGAGACGAACTGGCATTCGTCGGTGAGGCGCTGAGAACCCAGTTGCAGACCCTGCGGAATGTCAATCAAAGCATCGTCTCACTGCTTACGCGAATGAATCTGGACGGCTGCAGCCTTTCCGAGGACATTCGAAAAATCATTGATGAAGTGGGTGTGCATAGGCGGGTTGACCAGGTGATCAGCAAAGTGGTGTCAGGCCTGGAGGAGATAGTGGCATCCTCACGATCGAAGGGGCCGCGTGACGACCGGGCAGACAGAGCGGCGCGCATGAAAGCCCTAAAGGCCATTTATACGATGCAGGGGGAGCGTGAAGTGCATCATTCGGTGTTGGAACGGAAAACAAACCCTGCAGAAAAGCCCCATGAGGACACAGTCAACCCCCTGATGGCCGGAGGGATGGAAAATGGGAAGACCGACAGCGGGTCGGACAAGGCGGGTGAAGAGGACCTGGGGGACAATGTCGAGCTCTTTTAGCCAAACGCCTGAAAGAACAAAGGGAGAGAGACGATGGATGTCGAGATGACGCGGTCTGCGGAGACAAATGTTCTCAAACTTAAGGGCAGTTGGACCATAGAGCGCGCAAACGAACTGAAATGTGTTTTGCTTGAGATATTAAATGGTTGCGAGCGTATCGTCATTGAGCCCGAAGGGCTCACGGAGCTGGATCTATCTACCTTGCAATTGTTCTGCTCGGCCCATCGGACATCCTTGAGACTCGGCAAGCACCTTGCATTTGGCGAGAAAAAATCGGAGACCTTCAAACGATTGGTGCGCGATGCAGGGTTCATGCGCACCCTCGGCTGTCATAAGGACCCCTATAAGAGCTGCCTGTGGATAGGAGACTGGAAATCATGAGCAAGATCATCATGACCGTAGATGATTCCGCCAGTATTCGCCAGATGGTGAGCTTCACGCTCAAACAGGCCGGCTACCAGGTTTTGGAGGCGACGGACGGCAGGGACGCACTGTCAAAGATTGAGGGGTCGGGTGTTCATATGATGCTGACCGACCTCAACATGCCCAACATGGATGGTATCGAACTCATCCGCCGAGTGAGGGCCAACCCTTCCTGCAAGTTCATCCCCATCGTGATGCTGACCACCGAGTCACAGGCGGAAAAGAAGCAAGAGGGGAAAGCGGCCGGAGCGACCGGATGGATCGTCAAGCCCTTTAAGCCCGAGCAACTTCTGGCAGTAGTAAAGAAGGTCCTGGGATGATGGAATCTCAAAGAGAAGCCTACAGGTCGGAAGCTTACGATCTCCTCGCCGAACTCGAGACTTCCCTACTCGCTTTGGAGGAAGACCCCGGCAACATGGAGCTGATCGGTCGCGTGTTTCGCGCGCTGCACACCATCAAAGGGTCGGGAGCGATGTTCGGGTTTGATGATATTGCAGCATTTACGCACGACGTGGAGACCGTTTTTGACCAGGTCCGCAATGAAAAATTGGGCGTAACCAAAACGCTCGTTGATTTGACCCTCCGGGCGGGCGACCAGATACGCGGGATGCTCGACGGGTCGGACGGTGTGGCGGCGGCCGACACATCCGGGGCCGGCGAGATCACGAGCGCACTCAGGGAACTCATTCCCCAACATGGCGACCCGGCCGGCCAGGTTCCCCAAACGGCATTGCCGGCAACCGAAGATGAACAAGTGGAGAAGACCTACCGCATCTTTTTGCGTCCGGATCGCGAAATCTTTTCACGAGGCGCCAATCCGGTCCTTCTGCTGAACGAACTGCGAGGACTGGGGGAATGCAGTGTGATTGCCCACACGGAAGCCATCCCCGGCCTGGAGGACCTTGACCCCGAAGAGTGTCATACCTCGTGGGACGTGATCCTAACGACCCGACGCGGAATCGATGCCATCAAGGACGTTTTCATCTTCGTTGAGGATGAGTGCGAGTTGGCGATTAAAGTCGTCGATGAATTGGGTCCCGAGGACGATGACGCTCCTCCTAAAAAGATCGGGGAGATATTGATCGAGCGCGGTCTGGTGTCGCAGGAAGATCTGCAGGAAGCCCTGGGCGCCCAAAAGCGAATTGGGGAACTGCTTGTCGATAAGGGGCTGGTGGAACCAAGCAGGGTCGAGTCCGCCCTGGCTGAACAGGATCATATCCGGGCCGTTCGCAGCAGGTATCAGAAAGAGGAACAAACCTCGAGCGTAAGGGTGCCTGCGGAAAGGCTCGACGCCCTGGTCAATCTGGTGGGGGAAATGGTCACTGTACAGGCTCGCCTCAGCCAGACGGTTTCTTCTATGGATCATTCGGAACTGCTCTCGATATCCGAGGAAGTAGAACGCCTCACTGCCGAGCTGCGCGACAACACCATGAGTATTCGGATGCTGCCCATCGGTACGACTTTCAGCAAATTCAAACGGCTGGTTCGAGATCTTTCCGGTGAACTCGGGAAAGATATTTTGCTGGCTACCGATGGAGGGGAGACCGAGCTTGACAAGACCGTAATCGAGCGCCTGAACGATCCTCTCGTGCATCTCATAAGAAACTGCATCGATCACGGCATTGAGCCGCCGGGGGTTAGAGAGGCTGCCGGTAAACCAAGGCAGGGGACCGTGCAACTGTCGGCAAGGCATTCAGGCGCCAGCGTGCTGATCCGCATAACGGACGACGGCGCCGGTCTGGATAAGGATGCAATCAGGTCCAAGGCTGTGGAAAGAGGGTTGATTGAAGTCGAAACGGAACTCTCGGAAAAGGAACTCTTTTTGCTGATATTCGCCCCGGGTTTTTCCACCGCCCGGCAGGTTACCAGCGTCTCGGGCCGAGGTGTCGGAATGGACGTGGTGAAACGCAGCATCGATGCTCTGCGCGGTTCCATAGACGTGGGCAGCCAAAAGGGAATGGGGACAACCATCACCCTCAAGCTGCCTCTCACCCTGGCGATCATCGATGGGCTGCTGGTCAAAGTCGGGGAAGGGCACTACGTCTTACCGCTCTCCGTTGTCGAAGAGTGCGTGGAATTGACGCGCGAGGATGTGGCAAGAGCGCACGGGCGCCACATTACTCACGTGCGAGGCAGGATCGTCCCCTACATTCGGCTCCGCGATCGTTTTAAGGTCAACGGCAACGCGCCGGAAGTCGAACAGATCGTGATCACCGAATCCCAGGGCGGCAACGTTGGTTTTGTGGTGGACAGGGTCATCGGGGAGCATCAGACGGTCATCAAAAATATGGGCAGAATCTACCGCAACGTGGATGTGATCTCGGGCGCCACAATTCTGGGCGATGGGACGGTGGCGCTCATCATGGATGTGCCCAAGCTGGTGCAGGGTGTCGAAGTGCAGGAATCTTTGGCGCATTAGCAGACAAGACGAGCGAGTATGGCGTTCACCTATTTTCTCAGAGACATGCAAACGTTGGAACGTGTTGTCGAACACGTTGTCCCATACACATCGGGCCGCAACCGCGTGCAGGTCTGGGATGCCGGGTGCGCCAAGGGGCAGGAGCCATATTCCCTGGCCATGCTGTTTGCCGAAAACATGGGGCACTTCGCTTCACTGATCCCTATAGGGGACGGCTTCAGCCTGATCGTGTGCAAGAACGTTCTACTTCATTTTCATTACGCCGAGCGGGTCGAGGTGATCGGGATGTTCCACAGCTCGCTTGCTCCGGGCGGGTTCTTCGCTACCGAGCAGACACAGAAAATGCCCGGTGAGACCGCCCATCTCTTTGAACAGATAAGCGGTGACACGCAGTTATTTAGGAAGGTGGCGGATCGGTGACGAGGATGATCGCGTTGAAACGCAACCCGAAAGCCTATTCGCGCAGACAGGAGGCCCCCGTAGCGTAGGGCTTGCGTACCGGGCGATGAAGCCGAAGCCGCGAGGGACCATCAAAAGTGGGTAACCCAACTCCAAACAACGGAGGTAACAGAGATGAAATGGTTCTATAACCTCAAAATCGGCACGAAACTGATTGCGGCATTTA
>CAVWTD010000002.1:0-545151 GCA_963757915.1 uncultured delta proteobacterium
ATCCTAAGCCTTAGCAGCCGTCACCCGAGCCGGAGCACCCCAGGCCCTTCGAGCAGCAGCCTTGCCGCCGGGCTTTGAACTCGTTCAAGCCGCGGCCGGAATAAACCGCAGCGAGCGCCGGCTCGATGAACCCGCTGATCTCGATAGGTTCTATACCCGCTTGTGTGAGCGCATTTGCCGGATTTTCCCCGATTCCGGCCACCAGGACAGCCCGGCAATCCTTGAGGGTTTCGGCCAATTCCTTCCATCGCAAGGCGCCTCCGCCGGGTTCGGGGGCCATGCGTTCCCCGATGCAATGAAAACCCTCTTCTGTCCTGGACCATATCTGGAGCCTGTACGCCTCTCCGAGGTGCTGATTTACCAGTATTCCTTCCATTGTCGCCACAGCCACATACGGCCGCTCGGCAAGGCCGGGGGCAAGACCCGCGCATTCCGTAAGACAACCGCGAAGCTCTTCGCTGCGGTCTTCTCCCAGCAGCCCCACCGCATCGGCCCGGCATCTGGTGCAGTGGCGCATCTGCGGCAGGTAGCGCCCGGCCCTTGCGCGGATCTCCTCGATCATTTCCGCGCCGGGCTCCTCTATATCCTCAAAAGGCGTGTCTCTGTTGGGGTGCATCGGCATGCAATTGAGCACATCGACTCCCAGGCCCGCCATGGTCCTGGCGACTTCTTCGACGTGGCGGTCGTTTACGGAAGGAACGACAATAGTGTTCACCTTGACCGTAATGTCTCTGCTCTTTAATCCTTTTATGGCGGCAATCTGCCGGTCGAGTAACAGTTCGGCGGCTTGCAAGCCCCGGTAGATGATCTTGCCGTCGCGGACCCAACTATATATCTTCTGCCCGATTTGCGGATCGACGGCATTGACCGTTATAGTGACATGGGAGACGCCGATTTCGGCGACTTCGTCCAGGTAGCCGGCGATTCGGAGCCCGTTGGTCGAAAGGCACAGAAGAATATGCGGATATTTTTCTCTTATGAGGCGCAGAGTGCCGAGCGTTTCCTCCGGGTTGGCAAACGGATCTCCGGGGCCGGCGATTCCGGCAACTGCTATCCGCGTCTCGCGTTCAAGGACTTTTTCCATATACAGGGAAGCCTGCAAAGGGGAAAGCAGAGCGCTTGTCACCCCCGGCCTGCTCTCGTTTACACAATCATACTTGCGGTTGCAGTAGTTGCACCTGATGTTGCAGTGAGGCGCAACCGGCAGATGGACGCGGCCGTATGAACCCTTGACTGCTGCATTGAAACAGGGATGGCGGCTCAAATCGCGCGAGATGTTCATTTCAAACTTTCCTTTCTCACATGTATGCATAGCCAACCGGCGAATCGTTTTGATTTCCCTCGATGAGGGCGTTCACAATGCGGTCGAGAAGCGATTGAGTGCCTCTGTAGCCCACGTGAAGGATTCTCTGCGCTCCGAACCGGTCGTGGATCGGAAACCCCACGCGGATGAGGGGAATGTCGAGTTTCCTGGCAAGCGTGTAACCCTTGCTGTGCCCGATGAGCAGATCTGGTGAAAGCTCCAGGGCGAGTTCCTCGATCTGCTGGAAATCGATTCCTTCACGGACATCCTCCGCGTGTGACGCAATCCCGGCCGTAACCCGCTCTATGGCCGGCTTGAACCGGCCGCTCCTGCCGCCCGACGCGCAAAGTACAGGTGTAATGCCGACCTCGGTCAAAAAAGAAGTGAGCGCAACTACCAGGTCCTCTTCGCCGTAAACGACGGCACGCTTGCCAAAGAGGTATTTGTGCGCGTCCACGTAGGAATCGACCAGGCGTCCCCTTTCCAGCACGTGCTTTTCCGGACGGTCCGTACCGCTAAGTTGCTCTAATGCGCCGAAGAAAACGTCAGTTTCGCGAAGGCCTATCGGAATTCCCATCCGGTGCAGAGGCGTGCCGAAGCGCTCCTGGAGAAATTTCCCGGCCGTCCGGCAATCCAGGGTTGTGCCGAACTCAAAGGTTGCAGCCGCCCCTCCCATACCCCGTATCTCTTCTATGGGTGTGCCCCCTCGGGGGATCTTTTCATAGTCCTCCAGGGCCGGTCCGTCCAGGGTCATGGAGAAGTCGGGCAGAATGACCGACGGATAACGGAAATCATCTATGACTTCCTTGAGGTGTCGGAGGTCCTCGGGTGAGAGAAAACCCGGCAGCAGATTCAGGGTAGGCGGGCCGGCTATGTGTGCGCCAGTCCCATCCTCCGAAAGTTGTTCGACTACGGCCCTCACTGCGGCATGGAATCCTTCCATGTGCGTTCCGGAGTAGCTCGGAGTAGATACCGTCACGAGCGCCGGGAGGTCCCGCAAGCCGCTCTCGTGCATATCCCTGCGGAATTCATGTACGATCATCGGCACGTCATCGCCTATGGTTTCGGTGAGGCAGGTTGTCGCAACACCGATGAGTTTTGCTCCGAACTTGGTCATGACGTTTTGCAATCCCTGTTTCAGATTGGCTCCTCCGCCATAGACCGCATGTTTTTCTCCAAGCGATGAGGAGGCGATGTCCATAGGCTCTCTAAAATGACTTATGATGTAGCGGCGCATGTAAGTTGCGCAGCCCTGGGACCCGTGCAGCAGGGGCACGGAGCCTTCGATGCCCCGGAAGGCCAGGCAGGCCCCAAGAGGCTTGCAGAGCTTACACGCATTGGTAGTGGACATGTATGGCGAGTGTTCCATTTTACGTTTTCTCTTTTCTCGTAAGACAGACTTATAGACAACGTAGCAATGTACTCACTTCGCGGAGCGCGGAAGGCACCCGCTCGATGCGCCTGTCATCTGTGTTGAGCGGTAGCGGGGTGCCTTCGGGGCACAAAGCGCCAGACCGGGCTCATGACCGAGGAGTGAACTTCCCTTGCGAAGTTGAGCATCCCCACAAACCCCTCGAGAGGCTGCTTGCGTTCATGGTTGTGGTCGCAAAATCCCACACCCAGCTTATAGGCTATGGGCCTTTCCTTGACACCCCCGACAAAAATGTCGCAATCCTTTTCCTTGAGAAAGCTGGAAAGCTCCAGCGGGTTGGAGTCATCGACTATTATGGTCCCCTCGTCGGTGATCTCGTGCAGGTCCCTGTAATCTTCCTCGGTACCCGTTTGAGACCCCACCATGACGACCTGCATTCCGAGCAGCCGGAAGGCCTTGACCAGTGAGAAGGCCTTGAAGGCCCCTCCTACGTAGATGGCGGCCTTCTTTCCTGAAAGGTCTTCTCTGAATTTCCGGAGTTGCGGATAGAGGATCGAGAGTTCATCTTTGACCAGTTGCCGCGTTCGCTCGATAATTCCGGGGTCCTTGTCCTGGAAGAAGCCGGCAACGTCGTAGAGCGCCTGGGCCATGTCCTCAACGCCGAAGTAGGAAACCCGCAGAAAGGGAACTCCAAAGGACTCCTTCATCATTTTGGCAAGCTCGATAGTGGCGCCGGAGCACTGGACCAGATTCAGAGCGGCGCCATGCGCCCGCATGATCTGTTCGACGCGTCCGTCCCCCGTTATATTCGCAACGGTCTCGACGCCCATCCTTTTGAAGTAATCGCGGATGATCCAAAGCTCTCCGGCCAGGTTGAAATCTCCAAGGATATTGACGCTCAGATCGGAGATGCCCGTGGTATCTCCCGTTCCTACCAGCCGGAACATGGTCTTGCAGGCGGCGCTGTACCCTTCGCGCTTGTTCCCCTTGAACCCCTCGGATTGAACCGGAAGGACCGGGATTTTCTTTTCAGCCGCCACCCGCCTGCAAACCGACTCCAGATCGTCTCCGATGATGCCCACGATGCAGGTCGAATAGACGAATGCCGCCTTCGGGTGATGGCGCTCTATCAGTTCCGTGAGCGCCCGGTAAAGCTTCTCCTCGCCCCCGAAGATGATATCCATTTCCTGGAGGTCGGTTGAGAAACTGAGCCGGTGCAGGGCAGGGCCCGAGGACAGGGCGCCCCGGATATCCCAGGTATATGCCGCGCAGCCTATGGGGCCATGGACAAGGTGCAGCGCATCCGCAATCGGGTAGAGCACCACTCTTGAACCGCAGAAAACACAGGCCCGCTGACTTACCGCTCCCGCAAGGCTTTCCCGGTTGCAGTCCATGTCGAAAGGCTCTTGGCCCTTTCTGTGGATCTGGTTCTCGCGTTCCTTGAAGATTACTGGCTCGACGGCGCTCATTGGATTTTCCAGTTGTTGGTTGTTAGTTGTTGGTTTTGAATTAACTGAAAACTCAAAACTAAAAACTCAAAACTCTTAGAGGAGGTAAGCCTCGGCGGGCTTTCCTTCCTCGAGTGCATCCAGTATTTCATCGATGGCGTTTTCACCGCTTACGTTCCGGTACCAGTATCCCTGGGGGTAGATGATAAGGATCGGCCCTTCCTCGCAAAGCTTAAGGCAGCCCGTGCTGGAGACAATGGCATTCATGCCGCGGTCAGTAATTTCCTCTTCGAGGTAATTTATGAGCTGCATCGATTCTTTCTTGATGCACTTTCCCTTGGCTTCAAGGCCTCTGAAGCTGGCGCAAACGAGTATATGGCAGTCGGGTTTTTGCATTTTCGTTATCCTTTGATGTCTCTAGAAGTTCATCGCGGGCATGGCCCGCTCCTACTTGGTGGGCTGCGCTTCGCTTACGCCCGGCACCCCACCTACTCTCTCGCGTGGCGATAGAACCAGGAGGAGTTATTTTCTTTTGCTTTTTCTGTTCACTGCTCACTGCTCACTGCTCACTGCTACATGACCAGTTCGAAGGACTCCTCGGGGGAATCCCTGTCTTTGCGGTCGAGGAGCGCATCGAGTATTTTTTCGAGCAGGCGTATTGCTCCCATGTATCCTACGGTGGGAAAGTAGCTGTGCCCGATACGGTCCAGGATAGGGAAGCCGAACCTGATAAAGGGGATGTCCTCGTCCCGCGCGATGTACTTGAGATAGGTGTTGCCCATCATGAGGTCGACGGGATCGTTTTTTATCCACTGGTGGAAAAGGAACATATCGCCCCCCGCCCTTACATTCACCTCGTGAGGAATTTCCCCGGTGATCTCCCGGATTCTGGTCTCGAATTTCTTGCCGGGGCTGCCGGTGACAATGTGTATGGGCCACATGTCGATCGAGACGAGAAACTCGGCAAGTGAGACGAGTTGGTCCGGGTCTCCTACAAGCCCCACCTTTTTGTGATAGAAGTACTGGTGCATGTCGGTGATGATGTCCAGCAGCCGTCCCCGTTCGAGGTTGATCGAATCGGGGACGCTAACCCCCGCAACGGTCCTGAGCGTATCGATGAATGAGTCCGTTGCCCTGAGACCGATGGGCAGTTCGAGCAGTTCACAATGAACGTTGCATTTCACATCCAGGGCGCGGGCTGCCGGCCATGAAGCTGTCGAGCCGAGCGCAACGGTAGCCTTGCTCTCACCGGTGCTCATCAGGGCGCCGACCGTGACACCTCCCTTTGGGTACATGTCAAATTTTCCGGTTTGAGGGCGATTCAAAACATTGGAAGTGTCCGGGAAAATAACCGTCCTGATGCCCAGTTCGCCGGCAATCCTTCTGATCTCTTCCATGTCCGACGGCTCGACATATCCGGGAATGATGTTGATCTGCTCCGAGCGCTTCCCGTTTGATGCGGAAAAATAGGTCACCATGGCTTTGGTCATATTCGCAAAGCCGGTTACGTGCGATCCGACATAGCTCGGCGTATTGGCGTGAATGACGAACTTGCCCTTGGGTATCTTTCCCTCGGCTTCGGCTTTTCGCGCTATCTGCGGGATATCGTCTCCGATGGTCTCCGACAGGCAGGTCGTGTGGACGGCTATGACGTCGGGATCGTAAACCGTAAAGATCGTATCTATTGCCTGCATGAGATTGGCCTGCCCGCCGAATACGGATGCCCCTTCGGTAAAGGAACTCGTTGAAGCCATGACCGGTTCCTTGTAGTGCCGGGTCAGGGTGCTGCGATGGTATGCACAGCATCCCTGGGAGCCGTGGCTGTGAGGCAGGCAGCGGTGAATGCCGAGCGCAGCGTACATCGCCCCGATCGGCTGGCATGTTTTCGCCGGATTTATCGTGAGGGCGCTTCGTTCCCTGATCTCTTTTGGTGTATGTCGAAGCAGCATGAGGTTATTCTCCCTTCGGCCGATCACTGGCACGCATAGGTTGCGGCAAGTTCGGGATTTGTCTGCCAGGGCGCTTTCAGATACGACCATACTTTGCTGTTCACCATGCGGTCGATTTCCTCGTAGAAGTTTACCGCGCCCTTGAATCCAGCGTAGGGACCACCCGAATCGTAGCTGTGGAGCTGCTTCATCGGGATGCCTTTCTTCTGGATGGCGTACTTTTCCTTGATCCCTGCGCAAAAAATCGCAGGCTTATAGATTTCGATCATTCTTTCTGTTTCGTACTGGCTGATATCGTCTATGACCAGGGTCCCCTCGGCCATTTGGGCCATCATTCCTTCGTAGTCTTTGAAGAAGAAACCCTGTGCGGCAAGCTCTTCGATTTGCTCGGCGCTCTTTCTGGGGCGGTATCTGTCCGGGTCCGGAGCGACCACCAGTTCTTCGATGTTTCTGCTGTCCGCGTCAATCTTTATGCCGGGCAACACCCTGCGGCCCTCGTAGTCGTCTCTGTGAGCGAACTCATAGCCGGCGGAAATCGTCTTCATGCCCATCTCCGCAAAAAGGTCCTGGTAATGGTGGGCGCGGGAGCCTCCGACAAAGAGCATGGCGAGCTTTCCTTCGCAACGCGCCCTGACCTCGGCCTGAACTTTTTCCACCTCCACCATCTCCTCGGCTATGACCTCCTCCACCCTGCCGGTAAGCTCCTGGTCGTCGAAATACTTTGCGATCTTGCGCAGGGACTTCGCGGCGGATTTCGCGCCGATGAAGTTGATCTTTATCCAGGGAATGCCGAATTTTTTCTCCATCATCTCGGCGACGTAATTAATGGACCTGTGGCACATGATTGCGTTGAGGTCCGCCGTGTGCGCGCTTGCGAACTGGTCGTAAGTGGAGTTGCCGCTGAACGTGGCCACCGGGGTGATCCCGCATTTTTCCAACACCCGGTCGATCTCGAAGGCATCGCCGCCTATGTTGTACTCTCCGAGCATGTTTACGCGGAACTTGCCTTCCTTCGCCGTGTCATCAAGCCCCACAACGTGCTTGAATATGCCGTTGTTGGCTATGTGGTGGCCCGCCGACTGGCTTACTCCCTTGTAGCCTTCGCAACTGAAAGCGAAGACGTTGATACCGAGCTTCTCTTTCATCTCCTTTGCCACGTTGTGAACGTCGTCGCCGATCAGTCCGACCGGGCAGGTGGAAAAGATACTGATGGCCTTGGGCCTGAAGAGGTCGTAAGCCTCCTGGATTGCGGCCCTGAGCTTTTTTTCGCCCCCGAATACGATGTTCTCGTCCTGGAGGTCCGTCGAAAAGCAGTAGGTCATGAAATTTGGGTCTTCGGCAGTAGGCGGCCTGGTCTGATTTCGCCTGGTAAGCCAACTGTAGAACCCACACCCGATCGGGCCGTGAGTGAGGTTTACGAAATCCCTGGTCGGCCCCAGCACCACCCCCTTGCAGCCGGCATAAGCGCATCCGCGCTGGGTTATTATGCCGGGAATGGCGCGGGTATTTGCCGCTATTTCAGGTACCATCTCGCCCTCTTTGTTTATGACTGATCTGCTTCGCTCGTTTGCGGGCGACTTTGGTCGGGTACGCGGCAATCAGTTCCTTTTTTACGGCGTTCGGGTCGATTGTGCCGGCATCGAGTGCCGCTCTTCTGTCGATCAGTGCAGCCATCGGTTTCTCCATTTTGGGCAAAACGCTGTTAAACTTCGTCGAGGACAGTCTCGCCCCATTCCCCGGTCCTGACACATACGGAGTCCTGGACAGGGGTCACGAAAATCTTGCCGTCCCCCGATTTTCCTGTGCGGTTGACCTCGATTATCGTATTTACCGCCGTATCGACCAGGTTGTCGGGCAGGACGATGAATATGAGCCTTTTCGGGATCAGGCGCTGAGAGTGACCGAGTTGGGCTATCGCTTCCTCGTAGCCTTTCTCCGCACCTTTCAGCAGGGTGTAATCGACCAGGCCCTTGCCTCTGCCCAGCGCATCCCTGGCGGTCATAGAGGAGATTCCCGCATCTGACAGGGCCTTTTTCGTCTTGTTCATCATGTTCATGCGGACAATGGCCATTACCTCTTTCATAGCGTTACCTCTTCCATTTCGCCCGAAGACATCTCCCTGATCCCGGAACTGATCGTGTAAACCTCCTGTACCGGAGAGACGAAGATCTTCCCGTCCCCGTATGCGCCCTTTGCGCCGGTCCTGGCGGCCTCGATAACGGTTTTGACCACATAGTCCTTGTCCTGGTCATCTACGACGGTGAGCAGCAGCTCTTTGGGGATTTCGTCGTAGGTGATCTCTCCGATTTTTATGCCGCGCTGTTTGCCGCGGCCCACGACCGAGATCTTGGTCACCGCCGGAAATCCTGCCTCCATAAGGGCGGCAAAACATTGTCCACCTTTTCCGGCCTCACAATCGATTTGATCATTATCATGGCGAATCTCTCCTTACCCTTTTAGCCGCTCTTATCCGGCCAGCCCGTGCTCGATGAGAAGCTTTTCCAACTGGTCCGTATCCATCGGTTTGGGGATGACCTGCATTCCGTTTTTCTCGATCTTTTGCGCCAGGGTCCTGTATACATCGGCCTGGGAATGCGCCTGGATCGAATTCGATCACTGTCTTGCGGTTGATTTCGGCCCTCTGGACCATGTTGTCCCTCGGCACGAAATGAATCATTTGAGTCCCCAGCTTCTCAGCGAACGCTTCGATCATTTCGCGCTCGTTATCAACCTGCCTGCTGTTGCAGATAAGCCCCCCAAGCCTGACACCCCCGGCTTCGGCGAATTTGACGATGCCTTTGCAGATGTTGTTCGCCGCGTACATGGCCATCATCTCGCCCGATACCACTATGTAGATCTCCTGGGCCTTTCCCTCGCGGATGGGCATGGCGAAGCCGCCGCACACTACATCGCCCAGGACGTCGTAGAACACATAGTCAAGGGCCTGGCTCTCCGCGTATGCGCCGAGCTGTTCGAGCAGGTTGATCGACGTGATGATTCCCCGGCCTGCGCAGCCCACGCCCGGTTCAGGACCTCCGGATTCGACGCAGATAGTAGCGCTGAAACCGACTTTTCTGATGTCGTCGAGTTCTACGTCCTCACCTTCGGTGCGAAGGGTGTCGAGTACGGTTTTCTGTGCGAGCCCACCCAGCAGCAGCCTTGTAGAATCAGACTTGGGATCGCAGCCCACAACCATGACCTTTCTGCCCATTTCCGCCAGACCGGCCACCGTGTTTTGGGTAGTTGTCGATTTGCCGATACCGCCTTTGCCGTAAATGGCAATCTTTCTCATTGGAAACCTCCTATCGAATAGAGATCGTTGTCATTCTCTAAAGCAGGAGGCGTGCCAATAGGGCTTAATATTGATTAACTACCTGGTATAATTAGATTAATTGATTATAGATCTGAGAAATGCATGACTCGCTGGAAAGACGGAACCAGACACAAATGTAAGGTAACTCACAAAAATGTAGGGTTTTTCTTTTGGGGTTACCCGGCAATCAGGGCTTTTTAAAGGCTCTTTCAAAAGGATTGTTGAACGCGCCTTTTTTTTCAGCACGGGGTCCTTTGTTGTGTCTTACCCTCTCAGAAGGGGGGTCTCCGTTTCCCGGTTTCGAGGTCTCGATCACTGAAGCCGATTTCATGGAAAGCGAGACGCGGCCCCTTTCCAGATCCACACCGAGAACGGTAACGGTAACTTTTTGATGCACTTGAACCACCTGCCGGGGATCTTTCACGAACTTGTCCGACAGTTCGCTCACATGGACCAGGCCGTCCCTATGAACCCCGATATCCACAAAAGCGCCGAAAGCCGTAACATTGGTTACGATTCCGGCCAGTTTCATGCCGGCCTCGAGATCGGCCAATTTCTCAATCCCTGGTGCAAAGGAAAATGATTCAAAAGTCTTGCGAGGGTCTCTGCCGGGTTTTGCAAGTTCCAGCAGTATGTCAAGCAGGGTCGGAATGCCTGCTTGCTCTGTTACATACAACGCCGGGTCGATCTTATCCCGAAAAGACGCGTCGCGCATCAGATCGGCCGGAGAACACCCCAGGTCCCCGGCCATTTTTTCCACAATGTGGTAGGATTCCGGATGGACAGCACTGGCATCCAGCGGATTTTCTCCACCGGATATCCGCAAGAAACCCGCCGACTGCTGGAATGCCCGCGGACCAAGGCGGGGAACTTTCCTCAACGCCTCCCTTGAGCGAAACGGCCCTTTATCCTCCCGGTACGTGACGATGTTGCCGGCAAGTTGAGCCCCGAGCCCCGAGACATAAGCAAGAAGTTGAGGGCTTGCCGAATTGATTTCAACACCGACCGCGTTTACGCAACTTACCACCACATCGTCCAGGCCCTTCCTCAACTCGGTTGGATCGACATCGTGCTGATACTGGCCGACGCCGATTGATTTCGGGTCGATTTTGACCAGTTCCGCCAGAGGATCGATAAGACGCCTTCCTATCGAGACCGCCCCCCGGACGGTCAGGTCATGATCAGGGAACTCCTCACGGGCCGCGCTGGAAGCCGAGTAGATGGATGCACCGCTTTCATCGACCATAACTATCTTGATTTCTTCCGAAAGACCGAGACCTCGGATGAAGGATTCAGTTTCCCTTCCAGCGGTGCCGTTTCCTATGGCGATGGCCTCGGTGGCGAACTCAGCGGCAAGGGAGCGGATTCGCTCTGAAGCCTTCGCCGAAGACTGTGCTCCCGAATGCGGGTAAATGGTCTCGTTGTGGATGAGCTTTCCATGAGGGTCCAGACAGACCAGCTTACACCCGGTGCGGAAGCCCGGGTCTATCGCCATCACCTTTTTGAAGCCCAGAGGTGGCTCCATCAGAAGGTGGCGTAGATTGTCGGAAAATATCCTGATAGCTTCCCTGGCCGCGCGGAGTTCGGATTCGCGCTTGATTTCCGTCTCAAGCGATGGTGCGAGGAGCCTTCCATAGCTTTCACGAACAGCGGCCCTGACCTGCTGAGAGGCATCCGACTCATTCTTTACAAAAATGGATTCAAGCAAGGACATAGCTTCATCTTCAGGAGGCCGTATGTGGACTGTGAGGAAGCCCTCCTTCTCACCACGGCACACTGCAAGCATCCTGTGCGAC
This sequence comes from uncultured delta proteobacterium, assembly GCA_963757915.1. Taxonomy (GTDB): domain Bacteria; phylum Desulfobacterota; class Syntrophobacteria; order Syntrophobacterales; family Syntrophobacteraceae; genus SbD1. The sequence continues at coordinate 11,182 of CAVWTD010000002.1, forward strand.
GGCGCTCCCGTTACCCATTCTTCCCTGTCATAGTAATCGCGGTACTTAACGCCTTCCGCCTCTTTTTCGGGCGCAACTTTGGACCGGAGAAGCGCTCTGTTCAAAAATAAAGTCCGGAGCTTTGCGCGTGCATCGGTGTTTTCGTTTATCCATTCGGCAATTATATCGCGAGCCCCTGCAAGAGCGAGTTCTGCGGAAGAAATGTCCTTTTCGGGGTTGATGAAGCTCCCGGCTTCCACAAAAGGATCAATGGCCGGATTTTGCTCGAAGAGCAGAATAGCCAGAGGCTCCAGTCCTCTTTGTCTTGCCATAGCGGCCCTGGTTCGGCGTTTCGGCCGAAATGGAAGGTAGATATCTTCAATCACGGCCAGTGTTTCAGCCTGGAGTATCCGGTTTTCCAACTCTTCGGTAAGCTTTCCCTGATCTTTAAGGGACTTTAAAACAGCGGTCCTGCGCTTATCGAGAATTTCGAGCTGCGCCAGCCGGTCGCGAACCGCCGCGATATGGACCTCATCCAGGGAACCGGTGGCTTCCTTACGGTACCGGGCAATGAAAGGGACAGTCGCACCCTCCTCCAACAGTCTGGCTGTTGCCTGGACCTGGTGAGGCTGAACATTGATTTCGCGGGATATGGAGTCTATGTGGCGTTCGTTCATGTTTTCCTTTCAGCCGTGAGTTTAAAGCCGCTTCGATTGGGGCCTGCCTGTGTTCTTTCCATATCGCTTTATTAAACCCCAGGGTAAACCCATTATTTCAGAGCCGATTCGGATTATAACTTGCCCCCCGGTCCCTACCAGGGTAGAAAAACCAATGGCAGGCAAAAAACTTCAAAGCCATATCGCCATGACTCGTTGAAAAGGCAAAAAAACTGACTTCAAATAATGGATTCGAATATCGGGAGCAAATAGATAATCGAGGCGCCGGCCTTACTGTTCTGGCCTACCTGGCCCTCAAATATCGCCATTCCTCGGGTGCCGATTGGCAGGGCCGTCTGGAGGCCGGCCAAATATCTATTAATGACCGGCTAATCGGACCCGGCTTCATTCTGAAAAATGGGCAGTTGCTTCTGTGGCGTCGCCCGCCCTGGGATGAGCCGGATGCTCCGCTTGCTTATTCCATCCTCCACGAAGATGAAGACCTGCTTGCTGTGGCAAAGCCTTGTGGACTTCCTACACTCCCCGGCGGCGGCTTTCTTGAACACACACTCCTTGCACTCGTGCGCAAAAACCACCCTGAAGCCAACCCATTACACCGGCTGGGAAGGGGAACCTCGGGGGTCGTTCTGTTCGCACGCACCGCACGGGCCCGATCGGATATTTGCGCAGCCTGGCGGCGAAAAGAGGTGAGCAAAATCTACCGGGGGCTGGCCAGCGGCTGCCCGGCTGAGGATAATTTTATTATCGAGGCGCCGATCGGACCTGTTCCACATCCAAAGATTGGAACTGTTAATGCCGCCTGTCCGGACGGAAAATTCGCTTTGAGCAGGGTAAGCGTCCTGGAGCGCAGGGGCGGTGAGTCAATATTGGAGATCGGGATCGATACGGGAAGGCCTCATCAGATCCGTATTCACCTTTCATTTGCAGGGTACCCGCTGGTGGGAGATCGTCTCTACGCGGCGGGAGGAACCATCAATGATCCGGAGACACTGCCCGGAGATACCGGCTATCTTTTACATGCCGAACGTCTTTGTTTTAGTCATCCGGCAACGGGATTACCCTTCGAAATCCAGTGCCCTCCTCCTCCCGAGCTTGCGTTGGACAGTGGCAGGAGCATCCTGAAAAGAAATCGCAGGACCGGCATACGGTCAACTATTGGTCAAGTGCTCACCCTCCAAAGTGTCGGGAATGGGGATTGACAAAATTCGGCAGATTTTCTATGCTTCGCTGGAATATCAAAAAAGGTTTTTTATGAATAAACACCTGTTTCCCGATATTAGTTCTTTTCTCCCGAGCCGGCGCCGACCGGATGGGCCTGTTTTTTTGTTTTTTTCGGGTTTCTTTTTTTTCTTTTGCAGGAGCGTTCACCTGGGATATTAGCTTATCGAAAAAGGCCCCCGGGTGGAGCAGGAATCTTCCCCGGGGCCCCTAAGTGCCAAGCCCCGAGGAGTTTTCTTCGGGGTTTTTTTATTGCAGTCAACTGAAAATCTGACCGGAGGATTTGCCGTGATTCTCGTACTCGGAAAAGGAATAACAAAGGAAGAAGTTCAAAGGCTCAAAGACGTGCTTCGCTCCGAGGGCCATATGGTGAAAGAGATAGGAGGGGTGGAAGAACGAGTCCTTGGAATTGTCGGCATGATGTACAGGGAAAGCGCATATTATGAATCGTTGCCCGGCGTTGAAAAGGCCGTTCCCATATCCAAGCCCTACAAACTGGTGAGTCGCGAACTGCATCCCGCTGATTCCATCATAAAAGTCGGAGATGTCGCCATAGGCGGGGACCGGTTGGTAGTTATCGCCGGTCCATGCGGTGTTGAAGACAGGAAGACCACTCTGGACATTGCGCGCACCGTGCGCAAACACGGGGCTGTGCTGTTCCGGGGCGGGGCATTCAAGCCGCGGACCTCGCCCTACGCGTTCCAGGGTCTGGGAGAGGAGGGGCTGAAGATACTAAGTGAAGTGAGGGAAGAGACCGGGCTTGGCATTGTGTCGGAGATGACCTCTCCGGGCCAGGCCGACCTGATGATGAAATACGTCGATGTTGTCCAGGTCGGGGCTCGAAACATGCAAAATTTCGAACTGTTGAAGTCCGTTGGTCGAATCGGCATGCCGGTACTTTTGAAGCGAGGATTGTCGGCGACTATCGAAGAATGGCTCATGTCCGCCGAATACATTCTCTCGGAGGGAAACGACCAGGTTATCCTGTGCGAGCGCGGAATTCGCACATTCGAGCGCTACACGCGAAATACTTTGGACCTTACGGCCGTTCCCGTCATCAAGAAGCTCACCCACCTGCCGATTATAGTGGACCCGAGCCATGCCACGGGAATCAGGGACAAAGTCAGTCCCATGGCCCGCGCAGCCATAGCTGCGGGCGCCGATGGTATCATAGTGGAAGTGCATACCGACCCGGACAAAGCTTTGTCCGACGGGCCCCAGAGCCTGTATCCGGAACAGTTCGAGCAACTCATGAGAGACCTTTACGTAATTGCTCCGGTTGTGGGAAAACAGCTCGATTACGCTTATCTCGACAAAGCCACTGTCCTGAGACCGCGCCGGGGCGAGGGCAGGGCGCCTGCAACGGTCGCCTACAGCGGGGTGCCCGGTTCTTTTTCTCACAAAGCATGCACGCAGTTTTTCGGCAATGAGGTCCCTTTACGGAACAGTTCCTCATTCAGAGAGGTCTTCGATCTGGTGGACAGCGAACAGGCGGCCTTCGGCGTTGTTCCAGTCGAAAACAGCCTTACGGGAAGCATTCATGAGAACTATGACCTGCTGCTCGAATTTGACCTGAAAATAGTCGGTGAGTTGACCCTGAGGATCAAACATAATCTATTGGGTCAGGCAGAGGCGTCGATTGAAGGCTTGGAAAGAATCTACTCCCATCCTCAGGCCTTTCAGCAGTGCAGGGAGTATCTGGAAAAAAATCCCGGCTGGGACTTGATAGCATGTAAAGATACTGCCACGGCCGTTGGACGGGTAAAAGAGGGCTGCGATCCCAAAGAGGCTGCCATAGCAGGCGAAGGAGCAGATCAGGTTGCCCGGCTGGCGATTCTCAAGGAGGGCATAGAGACCAATCCCCGGAATTTCACCCGATTCGTGGTTATATCCAGGAATGAATCTCTTCCGGGCCCTCAAAATAAATCCTCCCTGATCTATTCGGTAAGCGACAAACCGGGGGCTTTGTTCGAGACGCTTCGGATTTTTGCAATAAACGATATCAACATTGTCAAACTCGAATCGAGGCCGATCCACAGCAGGCCATGGGAGTACCTGTTCTATGTAGATTTGGAAACCGACGTGACCGAAGAGAGCCGGAGGCACATCCTGGCCGAACTGGTTGAAAAAACTGAGTTTTTCAAATTCCTCGGAAGCTATAACAAAGGCGCCCAGGTGAGTCATTAAGTTGCAGTGCACCACAGAGACACAGAGGACTCCGAGAAAAGCTTATGCAGGATTAACAGAAACGGCTATTTCTAAGCCCTGAAACCTTTGTTTATCTTGCTGAATTCTGGTTTTCTCCGTGCCCTCTGTGGCTCTACTACGAAAATACCCGATGGTCTTTTCATGGTTTCGGGTGTCCCACAGGGACATGAAAGACTGTGGTGAACGTTTACGAAACTAGATCCGTTCCTTTCTGAGCACGGCAATCGTTGCGCCCCAGCCACCTGCCTCAGGGCCGGCTTCGTTGAACGAAATCACCAGGGGATGGCTCTTCAGGACCGCATGGACTGTCCGGCGCAGGACCCCCATACCCTTTCCGTGAATTATTCGAACTTCCTCGAATCCCTTCCCGCTCGCTTCTTCCAGGTAGTCGTTCAAAAGGTCTTTCACTTCGTTTGGCCTGAAGGTATGCAGGTCAATCGAGTCTTCGATGGGGTACCGGATTATTTCGTCTTCTTTCATCCTTGATTCCATTCTTGAATGGCTGTTCGCAAGAATGTTCTGGTAATTTGCGTCGAAATCTGTTTTGAATACCGGGCCTGATCGGCTGGTGTCGACTCACTGACCGGCAAACAAGGCCTCCTGCTCCCGCCCCGTCTCGCGGGTGGGTGGGTGGGCTGTCGAGAATGAGCGGTCGGCCCCCGCTCTGCGCGCTCACACGTCGCAAAGGGTATTATATAAGTTATCATACGAGGAAAGAATTGGATGCTGACAAACCTGGTATCGAATTTCGCAATATCGTGTCTTCATGGGGCAGGGTATCTGGGCGCAGCCTTCCTGATGGCGCTCGAGAGCATGATCGCTCCGGTTCCAAGCGAGGCGGTGATGCCTTTCGTCGGATTTATGGTTGCCGATGGCAAATGGGAGCTCTGGACCGCTATTATTGTAACCAGCACCGGTTCGGTAGCGGGGTCCGCAATCTCTTATGCGATGGGCTACTACGGAGGAAGGCCGTTTGTGCTGAAGGTCGGCAGATACCTGCTTCTCAACCCGCACGACCTTGAGCGGACAGAGGATTTTTTCAGCCGCCGCAAGGGGACCCTGACTCTTTTCATCAGCCGTTTCATACCCGTTGTCAGACATCTTGTCTCCGTTCCCGCAGGGACAGGTAAGATGAAGCTTTTTCCCTTCCTCATGGCGACCCTTGCCGGTGCGACCCTGTGGAATTCTTTCCTCCTCGTCTGCGGGATGTACCTGCGTGAGAGATGGGACCTTGTTCTGCTCTATTCCCATCAGGTCGATATTGTGGTAGTGGCGGCCCTGCTTGCCGGACTGGTCTTTTTTGTGAAGTTCCGTTACAAAAGCGAATTGAAGCATTAATCAAATAAAATCGCCCTGCTTTCAATTTCGGAAAGAACACGAATGACGCTCTGCGCCACCGTCTGGGGTAGGCCGGCACTTTCTAGCTCGACGGCCGTGGCTTCCTGGATTGCATCCAGGCTGCCGAAGTGCTGGAGTAGCATGTGTCTTCTGCCGGGGCCTATTCCCGGAATTCCGTCCAGCGCCGAGGTGAGAAGCGACACCCTGTGCACGTTCTGATAGTGCGATATGGCGAACCGGTGGGCTTCGTCCCGTATTCGCTGGAGCAGGTGTAGAATGTCCGGACTGCGGTGCAGGAAAAGCGGGTTCTTTCGACCGGGCAGATAAATTTTTTCGTATAGCCCTTTTCCCTTCTCCCCTATGTCTGATTCGCGCTCCTTGGCAATGGAGGCGACCGGGAGCGGCTCAGAAGTCCCGAGTTGCTCCAGCAGACGCACGATCTTGTTCAACTGGCCCTTTCCGCCGTCGAGAAGAAGCAGATCAAGGCCTGCGGAAAGTTCCCGGTCGTTTTCAATAAGCCTGTCTATTACCTCGGCCATCATTGCCGGATCGTCCGGTTCGCTCTTGAGTCTTATCCGGTAGCGCCTGTAGGAATTCTTATCAGGGCGTCCATGTTCAAAAACGACAAGCGCCCCGACAGCATGGTGTCCCTGGATGTTGGATATGTCCACGCACGCGATTCGGGCGGGCGTTCTCGGCAGCTTGAGGAGGCGCTGAAGACCGTCTATGAGCGCCGTATCTCGCCTCTGCCAGCGGCTGCGGCTGATGAATCGCTCGCGGGCGTTGGCTTGCGCCATATCCAGCAGATGCTTCCTGGCGCCTCTTTTTACAGCCCAGATCCTCACGCGTTTTCCTTTCTTCTCCGATAGCCATTCTGAGAGGACCGTTTCGGAATCGAGCGAAATGGGAACGAGCACCTCGTCGGGAATGACGGCGCCTTCATAGTAGTATTGCTGAATGAAGGCCGACATCAGCTCATGCCGATCCCCCTGGGCTTCCTTGAGGTCGAACGCCCTCTGGCCGGAATGCACTCCCTGACGGATAAAAAGAACTACCAGTTCGCTCCGGCCTTCCTCCTGGTAGATGCCCAGCACGTCCTGGTCGCGGAAGCGGTCGGATACGACATGCTGCTTTTCGATTGTGGCGGCGACATTTCGCAGCCGGTCGCGGTAGAAGGCGGCCAGTTCGAACTGCAGCGCTTCGGAGGCTTCCTGCATCCTTTTTTGAAGCTGTCTTTGAAGGATGTCGGTCTTTCCTTGCAGGAAGAGCACCACTTCCTCGACCATCTTCATGTACTGTTCCCGGGAAACTTTTCCTGCACATGCTGCGAGACATTGGCCCATCGAAAAGTTGAGGCAGGGACGTTCCCGCGGGATGAGCTTTTTACCTTTGCAAAGCCTCAAGGGGAAAAGCTGGTGCAGGTATTTGAGCGTATCGCGGGCCGCTCGAGCCGATGTATAGGGGCCGAAGTATGCCGCTCCGTCTTTTTGAAACCGCCGTACTATGTCCAGCCTGGGGTAGGGGTCACGAGGGTCGATCCGTATCGAGAGGTAATTTTTGTCGTCGCGAAGCACGACATTGTAGCGCGGGCGATGTTTCTTTATGAGGCTGGCCTCGAGCAGCAGCGCCTCTTTCTCGGATGATGTAATGGAGTATTCGACATCGGCGGCCTTGGCGAGCATGATCCTGGTCTTTACATCTACCGCGTCGCCGCCCCGGAAATAATTTCCGATCCGTTTCCTCAGGTCCCGGGCCTTTCCGATGTAAAGGATAGCCCCGCCTTTGTCTCTGAACATGTATATGCCGGGCAGGTGCGGAAATGCGGATATCCGGTCCGCAAGGGTGGTGGGGCGGTCGGACTGCCGGCCGGGTTGGCCGCTCAAACCTTCGGCGGCGGCTGAGGGCGTTGTTTTCCCGGATTGGGCGAATTCATCATAGATATCAAGCCCATCGGACCCGTTTTGGTTTTCGTCTTCAAGTTCAGGCATTTTTGTATCTGTTTCCAAGTTACTGGAATCTTGATTATCTCGATTTCGATTATAGCATACAAGCCCGAGCCCGCCATAATTCCAGGCTCAACCGGGTGCTTAATGATCTGACGGAGAAGCGCATCAGGCCACCCGCAGATAGCCCGGCGCCTTGAGGTGAATGGTTCAGGGGAGGGCTAAAAGTGCCCCTCACCCCTTCTGCGTGGCAAAAGAGCTCTTATCCGGCCTCGTTCCGGAGTAGACACGCTCGCCTGCCAGTTGTCTGCAATGGCGGATTCCGGGATCCACGGCGGAAGAGCCAGAAGAAAATGCGTTGAGAGGGCAAAGATAAAAGGCTCATACATGCCGCGCAATTCCATTAACTTTCGATCCTCTTCATCTCCCGCCCTGGGTCGCAAACCAGCCGCAATTAATCTGGATCTCAAGCTCGTCAGTTGAGCGGGTGGAAGGCGGTCAGGCTCCGGCCATCGGGGCGTAACTCCGAAAATCAGGGAAAGATCCACAACAGCGTGCCTCGCCATGGCGAAAGTCAATTGCGCCTGACGCACGCAGGCCCCTTCCAGGCCAACCATTACCAACGCGCTTGCATCCAGAATCGATGTGAGCGCAGCGAGCCATGACTGGTTATCGTGTTGAGACCTGAAATAGGCCAGCACCGGATATGACAGGTGGCTTTCGAGCAATTCCGCAGACCATCTCTCCCACTCGTGCAAAAGCTCCCGGATCGATTCCATACCGCGCTCGTCATTGTGCCTGTACAGCATTTCGGCTGCCGTTGGCGGCGAGCCGGCGCGGGCATCCAGAAGAGAAATATTGACCTCACGCCTGGAAAAGGAGTTATTCAGACCCGGCAGGTAGCCGATTACAATCGCCAGAAAACCAAGCCCCGTTCCCGCCTCTGCTACCGTCAGCAGTCGTGCGAAAGGCGAGAGCGGCCGCACATCGCCCAATCCCAGCGTGAAGAAAGTCGTTCCGCTGTAATAAAGGTTTGTTGTGAAGCTTTTCCGGTCTTCCGATATGGCTGCTGACCCCCAATGCACGAGCCCAAATCCCAGCATTAGCGTGAATGCCCAGAAACTCAGGAGCACTATCAGGGAAAGCGGCCCGTAGATGCTCAACAAATTCTCCCTCAGGCGCCCGGCCGGCATCAGGTATACGATCCGTTTCCAGACGCGCCACGTCACCTGGTAAAACAAACGGGTCAGTCGCACCCGCCGGGTGACCCGGCGCGGGAAAATAATGGTTTCAAACGCCTCCCACAGAACAAGGACTATCAGAAAAGCGCCGGCAAGAGTGATAGCGACGGACACATTCATCTCCCTGCGGTGAATCGTTTACTGCGATTTTACCGCGAAGCAATTGCTTCAAGGTGTTTGCATTACTAACTGCAAGATAATGATCTGTTGGGCCTCAAGCACGACTTGCATCCTGAATTACTCCGCTGAGATCGATCTTCGGGTTTATCTCAATCTAAAAGTATGTGGATAGGGTAGGGGAGAGTCTGAGACGTATCACATTGACCCTGGCTCGTTAAGTATGGATTTGGAGTTGCTAAACACAGAATTATTCAGGAATCTTGCTAGATTTTCTTTGCAATGTTAAAATGTTCATTAACGATCAAGATCGGAATGCCTATGCATTTTTCAAGTTAAAAACGGAGCTTATCCAATGGCCCTCAGGTTAATGGTCGCCGCTACCTTGAGGAAATATATCCCCGGCTACAACGGCGAGACCGGATATGAAGTGAGCGTCGAGCCGGCGTCGACGGTCCGCGATTTGTGCCGGCAGCTCAGAGTTCCCGAAAGGGAAGTGAAGCTGATCATGATCGATGGCCTTGCCGCCGGTTGGGATTCCATTCTTACCGGGAACGAGCGGGTTGCTCTTTTCCCCCCGATTGGAGGGGGCTAGGTATCCACGAGTGGTGGTTAACAAAATAGCGCCTCTATCGTCCTTCCTGATAATAAAACCTCATGCCGAAAAGTTCCTGCAGAATTGACTACTGCTCATCCAAGGCATTCTGGCTTCGAATCCTTAACCGATTCACCTCTTCACTCTCATAGCCATCAATCGAAGAATTTGAGTATTGGCCCTCGTAAGTCGAACCTGTATCGAGCATGGGAGTTATCAACTGCCGGAATGGAGGTATGTCCTGAAATTGCTAAAACAGGTTCCCTTGACACGCCACTTGCGTTTTTGATTGTTATGTGGGAAGGTTGTGTGGCCTTCAATGTTTCTTGAACGGTTTTTAGGGCGGCAGATGTCCCCCAAATAACCTTCGAGATTCGTTGATGGTCAGGTTGATGCAGTATTCGGATATAAACAGCAGCCACCCCTGCGGAGTGGCCCCACAACCCCTTGGATTAGCCACATGCTTGAATCTGTTCAGAATCTCCGCTTAAAATTGAAGCCCGGCCTGGAGTCGGGGTTCCTTGCGATTTTTCAGAACGGGGTTTATCTAAAGACCAGGGCGGGATTGCCCCTGTCTGAGGTTTTGGAGGAGGCCGGGTTTTCACGCAAATACCTCGATGAGAAGGTGCAGACCGTTTTTATCGACGGGAGCGCCGTTGACGATCTGGATTATGCAATTGTCGAAGGCGGCTCCATGATCGCCCTTTCCGGCGCAATGCCGGGGCTTGCAGGAGCAATTCTTCGGAAAGGAAGCCCCATTGCCGCGCTCCGATCGAAGACCTCCCCGGAAATGGGCACTCACCGTACCGAGGATACTATGCACGTGCTCAGGCTGAAGCTCTTTAACACGATTGCAAATGAAATGGGGCCCCGACTTCTCCATAACGGGATACTTGTTAAGAGGTCGGATTTGGAGGACTTCCTGTCTAACAGGCCCAAACTGCTGGAAGAGGCGGTACTGGAAGCCGAGCTGGACAGCGTCCCGATATCCCCGGCCGAACTGCTAGGTGGTAAATCGATTCGTTCAACCTATATTGTTCTTCAAATCATAAGTCCTGCCCCTTCGGCCTGACATCATTCCTGCAAGTGCCGGGCGAGCCCCATTGATATATCACTTGACTGTTTGATTTTGTTATATGATAATTAGTTGGTCTTGCTGGGTGTTCCACGAGCTTTTTCTACACAATCCAACTTCATAGCGCACTTCGGCATATATAGCGCCCAGCGTGACTTACTATTCCGAATAAGGAGTCTTGCCGTAGTGTCATTATGAGCATAACGTAATAGCTTTCGTAATGGTGCAGTTCGGCACATATAGCGCCCAGCGTAATTTACTATTCTGCTAAGAAGTCTTACCGTAGTGTCATTAGGAGCATAACGTCGTAGCTTTCGTAATAGTGCAGTTCGGCATATATAGCGCCCAGCGTAACTTACTATTCTGCTAAGAAGTCTTACCGTAGTGTCATTAGGAGCATAACGTAGTAGCTTATAGAAGCGCTTTTAGCTCGTGTCCATCCGGAAACATCGAATGAGACACTAACAGTTTCTGATGCGGATTTTTCGTCTTGTTTGGGAAATCGAGAGGTTGCGGGCAGGGGTAAAAGAACTCCCCGCACTGCTAGGTGTATAGATTGTTGACACCGCCAGGGCTGGAAAGGGCTTTTTCGACGCCGGACAATCCGGGCAGAAACGACCTCGAAACAGCCATGGGAGATGTACAGTGCACCTGTCATGGCGTTTGGCGATGTGTAAGATTTGGCACAAGGGGGAAAACTTATGCTTAAGATTCTAAGGATCGACTCGGGAGCGGCTGGAGGGCCGAAGGCTACTGAGGTCCCCACAGGAGAGTACACGGGATTGGGAGGCCGCGCGCTTACGTCCTCTCTGGTGGCCAAAGAGGTGCCGCCGCTTTGCAGTCCCATAGGCGCCGAAAACAAGCTGGTAATCGCCCCCGGTATTTTGAGCGGCACTATCGCCGCCATGTCCGGACGGATTTCGGTTGGCGCCAAGAGTCCTCTCACGGGGGGCATCAAGGAAGCCAATGCAGGCGGTCAGGCAGCACAGGTGACTGGCAAGACTCGGCTATGCGGCCATCGTTCTGGAAGGCAAGCCGGAAAATGACGATCTCTACAAGGTTTACGTGAATAAAGACGGAGTAAAGATCGTCAAGGACAACAGTCTCAAGATGCTGCCCAACTATGATCTGGCAGAAAAGGTGAAAGCGGAGTACGGCGACGGCGTGGCTTTGATCTCCATCGGTCCGGCCGGCGAAATGAAACTGAGCGGGGCTTCCATCGCCTGCACCGACATGGAGTTTCGGCCCACGCGTCATGCGGGACGTGGAGGATTGGGCGCTGTAATGGGATCCAAGGGGATCAAGGCCATAATTTTGGACGATTCCGGCATGAAGATGCGCACCCCCAAAGACCCCGAGAAATACAAGGAAGCCAACAAGAAATTCGTTGAGGGATTAACGAAGCATCCGGTGACGGGACAAGGTCTCCCCGCCTACGGGACAAATGTTTTGACCAACATTTTGAATGAAGCGGGAGGCTATCCCACCTACAACTTCAAGCAGGGCCGTTTCGAGTCGGCTCACAAGATCAGCGGCGAGACCCAGGCCGAGACGGAAACAGCCCGAGGGGGTTTAGCCACCCACGGCTGCCACCGGGGATGCGTCATCAGGTGCTCGGGAACCTATAACGATAAGGACGGCCATTATCTGACCAAACAGCCGGAGTATGAAACCGTCTGGGCCCATGGCGGCAATTGCGGCATCGACGATCTGGATGCGATAGCCATGCTCGATTTTCTGGACGACAACTACGGTCTTGATACCATCGAGATGGGGGCAACCATTGGGGTTGCCATGGAAGCGGGTCTTCTGAAGTTCGGAGACGCCGAAGGCGCAATCAGGCTTGTCAAAGAAGTGGGCCAGGGCACGCCTCTCGGGCGCATTCTGGGCAGCGGGGCGGCGGTGACCGGCAGGGTCTTCGGCGTTGAGCGGGTGCCGGTAGTTAAGGGGCAGGCCCTTCCGGCCTACGATCCCCGGGCTGTGCAGGGCATTGGCGTAACTTACGCCACAAGCACCATGGGGGCCGACCACACCGCGGGATACGCCGTAGCCACAAACATTCTCGGGGTGGGCGGCAAGGTCGATCCGCTCAAACCCGAAGGGCAGATCGAACTTTCACGCAATCTCCAGATAGCGACTGCGGCGATTGACTCAACCGGCATGTGCCTTTTCATCGCCTTTGCTATTATGGATCAGCCTGAGACCTTCCAGGCGCTCATCGATTTGATCAACGCCTTCTACGGCCTGAGCATGACTGCTGATGACGTAGTGGCCCTGGGCAAGCAGGTTCTGAAGACCGAGCGGGACTTCAACGCGAGGGCGGGTTTTACCAATGCCCATGACCGCCTGCCCAGTTTTTTCAAAACCGAGCGGCTCGCACCGCATAATGTAGTGTTCACTGTGCCGGACGAAGAGCTTGACAAAGTTTATAACTGGTAGCCGTATTGACTGTTAAGGGTCGGGAACTCGGATAGCGGAGGGGGGATATCGAAATCTCCACCCTCCGCGATTCGTTCCTATCTCTTGTCTCCGTATCGGGAAGTAAAGGTCGCCGCGGTTAGGTATTAATTCCTAAATTGTCTGATCCAGCGGAAAAAACTGGTTCGCACGAGCCGAACCCCGGGCCGCACTCAACTCATCAATTTTTTCAAAATAAATGATTCCTTCCTGTTCGTTGACCTGCCGGGATATGGATACGCCAAAGTGTCTCATAATTCACGAAGGCAGATGGACCTGTCAGGCATACGGTCTTCACATGGCGCTCGACCTTGGCCGGTGGTGGGAGGGGCAAACCGGACTATCCCTGCCCCTGGGAGCGATCGCCATCCGGCGCGACCTCGGCGGCGAAGTCGCCGGCATGACCGAAGAAAAAATCAGAGAGAGCCTTCTCTATGCCAGGAGCCACCCCGATGAGGCCTGGCCCTACATACGACGGCACGCTCAGGAAATGGCCCCCGAGGTGATACGCCTGCATATCGACGCCTTTGTGAATGAATTTAGCCTGGTTTGATCATGGCCTTCCAATCTCTATAGGGCTGCAATTCGTTTATGATTTGTTCAAGACCGTGTTTCACTTCATGAGCCTCGCAATAATGCTCCCCACATCTTGACCGAATAATCTCAATTCTTTTCTTCAAATTGCGACTTGCCACAGATTCGGCAAGCAGGGTCTTTTGATAATTTTAGTTTTGTCAAGCCTTCCAAGTCCCAAACCGGACCCCAACAGACCCCTTGTTCCTCTGAGATCTTCTTAAAATGCTTGCTCAAAAAAAGTGTAAAGAAGCGGATGTCCTGCTTTGTACTGTAAAGTGAGCCGAAATAGAATTGATTTGTAGTTTCCCCGGTCTTGAGATACTTGATCAATTCGGCGATTGAAAAGGCTCCCATGGCAGCTATGGGAAGAATATTGATTGCAAAGATCGCCGTCTGAAAGTGGCCTGCAACGGAAGCGCCTTGGAACCGCCCAATCAAGCAATTCAGGCATGGAGTGTGAGGAGAATGGAGAAGGGCGGTATAGAAACAATTGGAGACCACTCCGGCCATGAGGTAGGGGATTTTGTGCTTTACAGCAAATCGGTTGACAATGGATCGGGAGGCCCACTTGTCAAATGTATCAATGATCACATCTGTTTCAGGGTTTAGTGTTTCGTTAACTGTTGTTTCATCGATCTTCAATTGTTTGGCAATGATCTTCACATGAGGATTGAGCCTCTGAGCGTAAATTTTCAATGATTCTGTCTTGCTAATCCCTAGGTGTTCTATGTTATGGATAAATTGACGGTTCAAGTTGGACAATTCCACGGTATCCTGATCAATCGCCTTGATCTCGCCAATTCCCAAAAGGAGGAGATTATTAATAATCGAGGAAGCAGCTCCCCCGATCCCCATGATGGTGACACGAAGACGCTTGAGCTTGAGCTGATCCTCTTCAGACCAATCGGCCATGGCCAATTGGCGAAGATACCGCTCGCTTTCTTCCGGGCTAAGGGATAGGTGTTCCCAATTCATTTTCAAAATCCCAAGAAAATTTCTTTGTCATTTGTACGGCTTGCATTCTTCGCAAACAGGCAAAGACGGAATGGGCCTCCCATCAAGTTTACACTGAACATAGTCCGCAATCCGCTCAACCGTACTGAAGCGTCCCGGACCGATTTCTTCGTCCAGGACCTCAATGGAGAACTCTTTTTCCAGGAGAAGAATCAGCCCCACGAACATGAGAGACGTGAAACCATTTTCCCGTAATAGATGAGTATTCCCAAGGTGACGTGAGATGGATGGAAAGTTGTTAAGAATTAATTCTCTCAATCTCTCTTCCATTCTTTTTGCCTTTTGAACATGGAATTTGCTTTTCAAGTTCGTCGAATCGGATCTTACCACTCAAGGACCTGGGTATCTCCTCTGCAAAAATCACTTCGTGAGGAACCCATCCTCGGTCCAGTCGGGTCTGGCATATCGATAGAATCTCTCCAATGGTTAAATTGGATCTCCTCACCTTAACAACCACTGCGCAGATCCTATTTCCCATGAAAGCATCTTTGCTGCCGAATACGGCTCCATCCCTCACTCCCTCAATCTCACGGAGCACTCTTTCTATGACATGGGGATCGATCTTTTCTCCTCCTGATTTAAAAATGAAATCCTTTCGGCCCACGTAATAGTAATACCCCTCCTCATCCTTTTTTACGATATCTCCAGTATGAAGCCAGCAGTTGATGATCGTTTCACTGGTCAATTTTTCATCCTTCCAGTATCCGGGAGTAATATTTCCTCCGCGGGCAATCAACTCCCCCTCCTCAAAAGGGGCGAGTTCCCTTCCTTCCTCATCCATAATCTTCAGCTCCACTCCATCAATGGGAAGACCGATGGAACCTTCCTTTCTCTCAAGATCTTCCGAAGGGAGGGTTGTCAAACGGGTACTGGCTTCTGTCAATCCGTACATGATATGAATTCGTGCCTTTGGATAGGAAGTTCTCACCATTTTTACCAAATGCCTGGAAGAGGCTTCTCCGGCGATTGTCACCACCCTGATCGAGTCCAATTTTTCTTTATCCCCACGGCGGGTGAGCGCGGCAAAATGATAGGGAACGCCTGCAATTGTATTGATATGTCGTTCCAGGAGGATCTTCCTGATCGTAGCCATTTTTGTGATATCCGGAACAACGGCGAGGGTGGCCCCTGTTTTTGCCATCAGCCAGAGCTGTGATAGCCCATAAGTGTGGGAGAATGGAAGCGGTGAGAAAATCCTGCTATCTTCATCGATCACGAGTGCCTTAAGAATCCCTCGGATCACCGCTTCCAGGTTGCCTCCGTTCAGCATGACACCTTTTGGTTTACCCGTCGTTCCTGAGGTGAAGACGATATTTAGGAGCCTTGAAGGATCGTCATCTAAGGCAGGCAGATCCCGTTCCGATTCAGGACAGAGGGTGATGCGGAGAAGATCCTGATATCCCCTGATCGGATATATTCTACTATCATTGCGTACCAGTTCCGATTCAGCCGGGACGATAATCAGAAGAGGATCGACCTCCCTGATCATGGAATCGCGGTGGATGTTATCTGATAGAGGGGCGGCAGGCACGGCGACCATCCCGGCCAACATGACCCCGAAATACAGGAGGCTACTGGTGACACCGAAGGGCAAAGCAATGACCACCCGATGCCCGGGATCTCCCTGAGAAGCCAGCCATCGCGCAATCCGAAGAGAGTCTCTATACAAGGCATCAAACGTTAATGAGGTCTCTTCATCGAAAATGGCCTCCTTATACGGCCACCTCCCTGCCGTTTGGTAGAGCCAGCAGGGAGGACCTAAAAGGCTTTGTGGCTCCTTTTCGTGCATAAACTTGAACTCAGGTTATGTGATAATCCTTTCCAGAATCCACTTCCCCTTTTTTAATAAAAACGGATGTGAGAAAATACGAAAAGGCGCCGGTTTACTTACCCATCCCCTCCCTATCAACTATTGGCTGCGAACTTTTCCATGCCGAGCCGTTTAAGCAATCCGGGGGTCGGCTTGCCGTCGTCGTCCCATCCCCGAACCTTGTAATAATCGAGAATCGCCTCGTCCAGCCCAACCGGGACCTTTCCGGCGGCCGGGCCTTCGCTAACTTGCTCCATGAACCGCTTAGGGTACTGAAAGTCGTGCTCTTTCTTCCACCCGTACCGGATATTCAGAATCTTCTGGAGAGTAGTGATCCGGTCCCCGCATTTCCGCAGATCATCGGCGTTCCATCCAAGTCCACAGGCCGCGTTCAAGGTGTTGGCCAAGTCAGTAAGGGTATAGCCACGGAACTCCTGAAATTTGCAGTGGCCGGCCGAGTTGATGAGGTTGCAATAATCATGAAACTTTGCATTGCGGTCCGACGCATTCTTCCAGGACCAACGCTCGTCGTTCTCCACTTCTCCAATTTCCCATTCAGGCAATCGAACGTGACCCACCCAGATGTGTTGGGAGTTTCCACGCTCGTGGTTTGGCCCGGAAGCCACACCCGTGCAATAGTTCAGCGCCGAGATGTATTGGGCCCGCCAGTTGTGGGCTGCAATTTCCTGGCCCTTCATGGCGACTGCCCAGTCTCCCGAGCCTTTCCCTATCCGTTGGGCAGCATATTGACACCCCTCACCGAGCAGATAAGCAAGACCGCCTTCACGAAGGCCGATCTTTTTCGTTAACTTAACTACGGCATCGCTATTGCCCCATTTAAGATCGAGTCCGTAAGTGTCCTTTTCTGTAATCACGCCTTTCTCGTAGCATTCCATGGCCCATGCGATGACAGCGCCCAAGGAGATGGTGTCCATGGAATATTTGTCTGCCAGTTCGCATGCATAGGAGATGGCTTTGACATCGGTGCACATCGTGTTTAGGCCCATCATTGCGAAAGATTCATATTCCGGCCCCTTCCCCTTAAACTTATAAGGTCCCTCAGTTACCTTGCAGTTGTTATGGCACTGGATCACGCAGTATTTGCATGGCCAGGGCTTGGCGTTGAGATCCTTCACATAATTCGATGCATGCCACGCATTCACTCCTTCAGGCCAATCCGCCAACCGATAGTTGCTGATGGGCAAATTCCCCTGAAGGGCAAACAACTCCGTCACAATCGCAGTCCCGCTCCGTCTGATCTGGAGCCACTCGGAATGTTGCGCATCGAGTAGAGCGACTCGGCGATTAATCTCCTTATTCAGCTTATTCAGCTCTGCTGAATCGTGGTACTGCAACTGCTGAGTACCCCGGATGGCAATGGCTTTCAGGAGCTTTGACCCCATGACCGCACCCATTCCGCTTCGGCCGCAAAATGACTTTTTACGGGTTTGAATATTTCCAAACCGAACCCCACGTTCCCCCGACTGACCAATGTCGGCCACTTCGAAATTGTCCCCCTCGGAGGCATGGATCGCATCCTCGACTTCATAGGCATCCTTACCCCAAAGATGGCCCGCATCTTTTAGAATCGCCTTGTCGTCATCGACCACGAGATAGACCGGCTTTTCCGCCCGGCCCGTCACGACAATGGCATCATAGCCTGCCATCTTCATCTCGAGGCCGAAACTCGCCGTGGCAGCAGAACCGGCATTCATGTAAATCGAGGGCGCAATAGCAGTCGTCGCCCACTTGCCAGCTCCGGTCTGCTGAACCCCATTCAAAGTCCCGGCGCCGAAAGTGAGACAATTGGCCGGATCGAACGGAAGTGTCCCAAGAGGGCTTTCTTTCCACAAGAAATACGCCCCCAATCCCTCTCCGCCGAGGAAGTACTCAGAGACCTTATCAGGAACCTTCTCGGATTTGCAGGTCCCTTTGCTCAAATCTACTTTCAAAACCTTGTTCCATATACCTTTCATTGAACACTCCTCTTACTAACCTGGTTTGAGTAATCAATCGTCTGTTGCGGACCGTTAATAATTTACTCTTTCTTTGCCTTGTAATAGGGCGCCTAGATCGGTCTTGGCCCTTTTAGCCTTACAACGACAGTTATGGTGAGCCGACTCTCTTCTTGCGATGAGAGACATAGGCCGCGTGATTTTTTCGCTGGATACACTGAATGAGCTCGAGCATCGGTTCAAGATCCCGTTTCCGAGCTGGGAGCAGAACCCGGAGGAGCAATCTGAGCTGCGATATGGTGACAGACGATTCTTTTTTTCCTCAATCTCATTTTCAAATGCCACAGAAAAAAATGGGCGAGCATGCAGGTCAAGATATGTTGATGCCATCCGCGAAATTTCCTGACCTCATAATGATCAAGGCCCAATTAGGACTTTGCACCAGGATTACGGCACAAACAATACCTTGCAACCTTTACCGCTGGTGGCAAGTTCCACACCTTCCCGCCACTTCTCCAGAGGCAACGTATGCGTAATGATCGGCTCGATATTGAGCTTGCCGGTCGCCAGCATGTTTTCCATCTGAGTCCAGGTCTCAAACATTTTGCGGCCATGAATGCCCTTAATTTTGGCCTCTTTGAAGATCACTTCAGGTCCGAGATCCAACGAAAGCGGTTTACCCGGCAAGCCGATAAGCGCCATACGGCCGCCTTTGCGCAAATACTTAAATGACTGTTTGAGGGCCTCCACGCTTCCGGACGCCTCGATCACAGCGTCTGTGCCAAATCCGTCCGTCTCCCGCAGCACAATGCCTGGCACGTCATCCTTCAGGGAATTTAAGGTCATGGTCACGCCGATACGCTTAGCGATGGCCAGGCGGTCTTCAACGATATCGGTCGCGATTACCTTGGCCGCGCCGAATGCAACGGCTGCGGCTGCGGCAAACAGACCGATCGGCCCGCAACCGAGAACCACAAGATTGGCGCCGTTCAAGTCCATTTCATGCGCCGAACGGAGCGCGGTTCCCAAAGGTTCCATCACCGCCCCGTGGGCATCCGGGATGGAAGCCGGAATTCGCCTGGCGCATATCGCCGGAATAACGGCATATTCGGCAAAACAGCCATCTGTGTGCACTCCCCAGATTTTCATGTTATTACAGATGTGCTGCTCTCCATTCAAACACTGATAGCATCCCCCACATGGCACATGTGTGTCACCTGCCACCTTATCGCCGGGTTTATGAGTCGTCACCGCTGTTCCGACCGACACAACCTCGCCGCAAAACTCGTGTCCCATGATATAGGGCAGTTTAATCCCGGCATTCTGAGCCCACGGGTTCCACTCCATGATGTGCAGGTCGGTGCCGCAAAGAGCTGCCACTTTCACCCTTACCAACACGTCGTTTGGACCGGGCTGTGGCACCGGTACAGTTTTAATTGCCTGACTCTCCGGACTTGTCCATTACCAAAGCCCTCATCATCGAGGTCATGTTGCCTGCACTCCTTCCCTTGTCTTTGTTTATCGTCTTATCTTGCACTTCCTCAAAAACTAGTCGAACGAGCCCGCAACATAGGTAGAGCAAGTAATGTGCCAACCGCCGTAGCACCTGAAGTCCGTCGCCTGGACGAAAAAAAACTACAATGACTGCGGTAAAATGCCGCAATCATCGCGGTAAATACAATCATTCCAAAACCAATTCTACATCAACCGTTCTATGGTAGACCGATCCACGCCAAGCCGTTTCGCAGCCTTTGTCTTGTTGCCCTTTTCTTCCCACAGCACCCGCCGTACCGCACCCCGTTTTATTTCTGCGAGAGAGTGGCCTAAAATTCTGTCTGCGTCAGCTACCGGTTGCGTGTCCTGTCGAACCGTCGCAATCCGCAGTTCCGGGATCATCAACTCTAAATCCCAACGTCCTGACATTCGATGCCCGCAGAAAAGAACTATGCGTTCCATCACGTTTTTCAGTTGACGGATATTTCCCGGCCAGTCGTATTTGGCCAATGCGTCGAATATGTCGGCCGGAATATCTTCAATCTGTTTTCTATGCTCTTGGCAATAGCGCTGGGCGAAATATCGGGCCAACATAATAATATCCCCCTGCCGATCCCGTAGCGGCGGCACATTAAGCGTAAGCACGTTCAGGCGGTAGAATAGGTCAAGACGAAGAGAACCTGATTGAACATGGGAATCCAAATCGGCGTGGGTGGCCGCGATAACCCTGATATCCACCGGAATAAAGGAATCTGAACCGATCCGCATAACCTGGCGCTCTTCCAGTACTCGGAGAATCCGGGCCTGGACCCCTTTATCCATGTCGCCGATTTCATCAAGAAAAACTGTACCGCCGTGTGCCAATTCAAATAAACCCGGCTTTCCCTCCTTCTTTGCCCCGGTGAAAGCACCCTCCACATAGCCAAAAAGCTCACTTTCCAGAAGATTCGGGGGCAAGGCGGAGCAATTGACACCCACAAAAGGTCCACGGCTTCGTGCGCCGGCAGCATGAATTGCTTGGGCAAACAGTTCCTTGCCGGTACCGCTTTCTCCCTGGACCAAAACAGTGGCATTCGTGCGCGCGTATTCCTTGGCCAAACGGATCAACCGCCGCATCCGTTCATCACCGCTCAGAATGTCCCGAAAAGTGTACTTGGTTGTCAGGCCTTTCGCGTAAAGATTTTGACGAATTTTCTGCTCTGCGTCCTGGAGTTTCTTCACCTCCTGAAAAGTCGCGACCGCCCCGTGAATTCGGCCGTTAACAATGATCGGCACTCGGTTTGTGACGATTCTGGTGTTCTGCAATCGATGCAACTGATCAATTTCGGCGACCCCGGTCTGCAGAACTTTGTCCAGGCGGGTATTGTGAATAAGTTGCTGCAGCGGTTTGCCAATCGCATCGATGTTGTGAACCCCCAGTATTTCTGAGGCGACAGGGTTTATGACCGTAATGTGTCCCGTTTCGTTGATCGCGATTACACCATCATGTACAAAGTCTAATACAACGCGGAACTGCTCCGTCTGTTTTTTCTCCTCATCAATAGCCCAGATCAGGTGTGTGGCTTCCTCGTACGCCTGCAAGATTGCTTCCTCCCCGGAAGTTATCAGGCGTACATTAACATCTCCCAGCCGAACCCGGCCAAGTACCAGGCTGTCCCCGACCACCAACCGGATTCCATAGGATTCAATGAACGACTGCATACGAGACCGAATGTTCTGCCAATCCACTTGTTCCGGACTGGTTTCAATAATGACCTCTTTAATCTGAATCCCCAACATTTCAGCCGCCCTTTGGCAGCCCTCCACCACATTTCGATATCCTACCACTCCCACCGGCGTTGAATAGCCACGCTCCGGCGCCAGCGCACGCAATACATCATATCCGGTCACTTTGATTTCCACGATCGGTATCTCGATATGCTGTCGAATCATTGCAGCCGTGCCTCCCCGGCTGATCAGCACCCGTGTTCCATTCTTAACCGCCGCCTGCGCTTGTTCTACCCCTTTTTCCAATATGCCTACGCGAACAGTCAGCCCCAAGTGCCTGTCCGCATTCACCCGTTGTGCTATCTGAGCGAGATCAGCGTATGGGGCTATCAGGCAAATCTTCTCTGAATGAATCATCTTCATCACTCCCGGAGAGAAAATATTTGCATAATTCTACTTTTACCATATTTCCGGGACCATTTTCAGCATCTTTGATTACTTTTTAGTCTTCAGTGCCCTTTGAATGAAAATATTTTCTTGTAAGAGAGATTAGCTGGAGTGCTATGTTGGGCAGGTCGTTATGTCATTATTGACATAACGCTGAGCTTCTGCTAATTTCATAAACGAGTTGGTTGAACATGTAGCCCCGGAGTTTAGGCAAGTTTGCCTGCCAAGCGGTTTTTGTAGAGGGCCGCATCATTTTCTTCAATGATGCCGACGTATCGGTTGACTAGATATTTTGATAACCCTGTCGTACGTGTAATGAATTCGATGTCCGGCATGTGTTCATAAATGGATATTGGCATGGATTTGCCGGAATTGCTGGGTGAGAAGCGTCGAGAGCTTTACCATCAGGGCAACCGCATGAGCATCGAACCAGGAAGCAAACAGCGCTGCACAGCGTTTAAATTTGAGTAAATAAATTTTTACTAAATATTTCTTAATATTACCATGGCAAGTGAATATATCAAAGTATGTCATGCCGGACCTGATCCGGCATCGAGTCTTTTCAGTAGATTCGGGCTTCTGTCGAAATGACAAGTAAACTATCACCGACCTGGTCGACGGCTTTCAAAAACCGGGACAACAACCCCTGACAATGTCAGTCGTTTAGTGTGTTAATTAATAAGTTTGCTTGCCGGAGTAACAATATGCAAGCAGTTGTTAAAGGCTTTTTATTTGTAGAACTTGTAGAGGTAATATCCATGGGGAGACCAGCGATGGCAAACAGAGCATAGATGTTAATCGAAATTATGACCAAAGATTCGGGTAGAGACAAGTGAAGTCAAAGATTCCCAATAAAGGAGGACGGAAGGGATCTGAAGAACAGGGAAATTGGGGACCTGACCTGGTCCGGTGTCCACGCAAGTGGATTAAGCCGCGCTGGCTGCTGCAAAATACAGCAGCCAGCGCGGCTTTTTTATTGCGATAACCCCTCAAAGTAGTCGTCTTCAGCGTTGGTGCAGTTCTTGCTACTTCGCTCGAAGAGCTGCTTTTATTTGATATGGGAGAGAGGTGTCATATCGATACTCCGTGGTAGATTACAATGAAGCATGTGTGTTTTAGGGTTGTCAATTTCATTAGGTTAGGTGGATTCTACATTCGTCGCTTTTTATACTGCTATAATTGATCGTGGTGGCAGATCCTGCGGGATAGTACGGGATATATGAACTGTTAGGGCAACAACGGCTGAGCAGGGGCTCCTGCTGGGACCGCGTGCGTTGCAACAAAGTATGGCTGGCAAACGGCGGTTGTCGGTACCGCCGATTCAGCGGTCATTGACGTTTGATGTGGTTTGCGGTGAAACCGGATCAGGCGCTTGTCTTGTAAAGAGGCAATCTTCCTGTGGGGCGAAACAGGTGGTGAAGCAAGATACCTGCTGGATCTTACATCCAAATGAAAAAGGCAACAAAAGGCTTGCAAAATAAGGTGAGAGGTGAGTGAAAATGAATTTTATGGGTTATCGCCGGACGGACGGCGCCGTCGGTATTCGCAATCACGTATTGGTTATCCCATCCGTGGTGTGCGCCAACCGGGTGGCCAGGGGGATCTCGCAGTTAGTGTCAGAATCGACCTGGGTTGAGCATCAGCATGGCTGCACGCAATTGGGCGCGGATGCGGAACTGTCGACGCGGGTTTTGGTTGCTCATGGTACGCATCCTAACGTTTTCGGTGTCATCGTGGTCGGACTCGGTTGTGAGACGTTAAGGGCACAGGATGTCGCGGCCAAGATTAAAGCGAAGTGCCCTTATAAGCCGGTGCATCTGGTGATCATCCAAGAGCAGGGTGGTTCGATAAAAGCTATTGCCAATGGCGCCAGCGCCGCCAGGAAGATGGTGGTGGCGGCTTCCTGCCTTGCGCGTGAACCGATCGATACCGGCGAGTTGATCCTTGGTACTGAGTGCGGCGGATCGGATGCCTGCTCCGGTATATCCGCCAACCCGGCATTGGGGATAGCGAGCGACTTACTGATCGATGCGGGCGGCAGCGTTGTTCTTGCTGAAACAACTGAACTGGTCGGAGCCGAACATATCGTGGCCGCCCGTGCAGTCAACGAGCAAGTGGCGGAGCGGTGTTTTGCCGTGATCGAACGTTGCGAGAGGCTTGCGACATCGATGGGGGTGGATATGCGGGGCAGTCAGCCGACTCCTGGTAATATTGAAGGTGGCTTGTCTTCCATCGAGGAGAAATCCCTCGGCTGTGTTTACAAAGCGGGCTCTAAACCCCTGCAGGATGTGATTGACTATGCCATGCCGGTTACGAAGAAGGGATTAGTATGGATGGACACGCCCGGGCAGGATATCGAACAAATTACCGGCATGGTGGCGGGCGGCTGTCATCTGGTTGTATTCACCACCGGCCGGGGGACATGCTGCGGCTCGCCGATTGCGCCGACAATCAAAGTTGCGACCAATTCCGCTATTTTCGACATAATGAATGACGATATGGACTTAAACGCAGGCACAATAATAACCGGTGAAGAGACAGTAAGACAGGTCGGACAGCGCATTTTTAATGAAATGTTGCTGGTAGCATCAGGCAAACTGGCAAAGGCTGAAGGTCTTGGGTTTAACGACTTTGCGATCAACCGGATCGGGCCGACGATTTAACCGGATGAGGAGGGCGCCGGGAAAAGAACGGAGAGATGGGAGAATGTCAAGAATTCATGCGATTGTGATGAAAGCTATAGATAACGTGGCAACAGTAGTGGACAACATTGAACCGAATACGGACGTGGTTGCGGATATCAATGAAAAAAACCTCAGTGTCCGCATTAACGTTAAGGAGAAGATACCGTTCGGCCATAAGTTCGCGGTTGCTGATATCAAAAAAGGAGAGAATATAATTAAATACGGTGAGGTGATCGGCATAGCCACAGCGGATATCCAAACCGGCCAATACGTACATGTTCATAATCTGGACAGCCGCCGCGGACGAGGTGACAGGTGATCGAGGTCGCATAGCCACGGGCTCCTCATCACGTGGTTTCATATAGGCCGATGCGAGGTTTTATCAGCAGTGTGATTAAAGTATGTCAGGGAATAGAACAGGTGCATTTACTATTCTTTCAGTGACTGACACGGCCTCCAACGGCTTTTAAGCTCATTTGATGCTGGATATCATCCCCTTTCTCAGATGTAGGCAACTGGGAAAGGAGGGTCTCATTATGGGTGCAGCGCTCATTATGTTTCCTCGTTCAGATGTCGCCAGAGAATTCCGCGCCACGGCGTACAAAGTATTAGACGAATGGATCGGCAAACTGGAGGGGTCTTTCAAAAGTAATCCTGCTCGAAACGTGATGGATCTCTCGGAGATTTTTCAGCAAAGCCGGGCTAAATTATTGGCGCCGAGTATGAAAACCTCCATTGAGCGACTGTTTCCTTCTTTTCCGGAACAAGAATGGGTCCAGTCTCCCCGGTGTGATCGGCAACTGCGGCGCAGGCGCTTTGAATCCCAACACGTATCCACTCTCCAGGGAAGATTTGTTCTCAAGCGACCCTGTTTTTTCGCAAGTACTGCCGGAATAGATAGCGACATTGTCAAGCAGTACGTGCGACAGCAGCAAAAGGATGAAGTCAGAACCGAGCAATTGCACCTCCGGAAAGACAACGATGGATGACATTGTCAGGAGCCGTTGTCCCGGTTTTTGAAAGCCACCGACAAGCAGGTTACTCAAGGCCGAAATTGAGCCTTACGCTACATCCATTAATATATTTACGAGGAATGAAAGGAGGCGAGAGGAGGGGTAAAACTTTCGAGATGTCTATCGTGAAAGGAACTTCGAGGCGGTTGAATCCTTTTAAAAGGAGCGTGAAGATGAAACGATTTATCAAAAATATTGCCTTGTTAAGTCTAATCTTGGGTTTGGTGTTTTGCTTTTCGACCGTCACTCCAGCTACGGCAGCGGATAACATCAAGATTGGGCTCATGTATGCTCTATCCGGCAAGGGGTCATCGCTGGGAACAATGCAGATGGCTGCTGCAAAGTTTGCTGTAAAAGAAATTAATGACAAAGGCGGCATTAATTTTCACGGGAAAAAAGTAAAAATTGAGGCCATCATCGCTGACGATGAGACCAACCCGGACGCCGCCATCCGTAAGATGAAAGAGATGATCCTGGGTGAAAAGATCGTTGCCCTGGTAGGGGGAACATTCGCGGATGTCTCCATGGCCCTAAATGACCAGGCAAAAAGGACCCCGGTCCTCCTTTGCTGGACCAATGGCGTGCCCGAAAAAGTCTTTATGAAGGAAAACAAAGGTCCTTATAGCTGCACGCCCATGGCGAATGTTATGGAAGTTGGTCGAGGTGCTGCTGCCTATGTGACCGAGAACATGAAGATGAAAAATATCGTGGCGTTAATGCCTGATTATGCTTATGGCCGTGGTGCCTATGAAGGTATGGAAGAAGTGCTCAAGAAACATCCCGATGTTAAATATCAGGTCATCTGGACCCCTGTGGGAACCGCTGATATGACCCAATATTTGATCAGAGCTCGTGACGCTAATCCGGACATCATCATGATGGGCCAATGGGGAAATGATGCAATCAATATTCTGAAACAGGCATATGACATGAAACTCCGACAAAATATCAAGCTTTTTTTTAACTGGATGGTGGATGCATTTGCTGTAGGTATTCCGCCGGAGGCCATTGACGGTGTTACTGTTCAGATGTTCTGGTATCATGATATGTCAGGTTTTCCAGACCCGCAGGTTGTGGAGGCATCCAAAAAGATCAATGGGGAGTATTTGGCTGCCACTGGGGAGGCTTTGGATCCTTATGCAATGAGTGGCTATTGTGGTGTTAAGGAGGTAGTTCGCGCAATCGAGCTGGCACAATCGACGGATCCCCAGAAAACCTACGCCGCTTTGATGGCGCATCCGGATTGGCAGAGCCCAAAGGGCCCGGCCAAGTGGCGCATCGACGGCCAGGTCGCATATAAATATGATTCTTTCATCGGGTTGGGCCTTCCCGCGAACCAAAGGGCAAATAAGTGGGATTACCTGAAGATCATTGATGCTTACAGAGGTGGGTCTTTTATGAAACCTCCAAGTGAATTGGGCTGGTAAAATAATGGCCCGGAGGGAAGTGGGAAAAGGAGTATGACTCCACTTCCCTCTCTAATGCTTCTTGCATGTCATTTAATTTCAACAGGAAGGTTCAAAAGGCCAATTCATGACTACCTTGATCCATGCTGAGGAACTGACAAAGCGATTTGACGGTCTGGTTGCGGTGAACCAGGTAAATCTCCGATTGGAAGAAGGAGAGGTCCTTGGTATCATTGGTCCCAATGGGTCTGGGAAGACCACCTTGTTCAATCTGCTTTCGGGCTATTTCCCTCCAAGTGAAGGCGCCATCTTCTTTGCCGGGAAGAACGTCACCGAAATCCCTGCCCACCAGCGTGTGAAGATGGGAATGGCTCGAACTTTTCAGTTGGTGTCAGTTTTTGATACTTTGAAAGTTTGGGAAAATCTGGTTCTTTCAAATCTCAGAACGAGAAGGGTTAAAGAGTCACCGCTAGGTTTCTTTTTTTCGCCCGCGCGCAAAAACGCCACTTTACAAAGCTGTCAAGATGCTCTTGATCTCGTGGGACTTGCGAGTAAAGCTGAAACACTCACGTATGAACTATCATATGGTGATAAGAGAATGCTTGAAATCGCAATTGGTATATCCCTCAATCCGAGGATTCTCCTTTTGGATGAACCTCTGGCGGGGCTCAGTGACCACGAGATAGGCAGCGTGCTTGAAATGATCAATCGTGTGAAAGAAAATTTTACTTTGGTTGTCATTGAACATAAAATATCTAAGATTGTCGATTTGGTGCAAAAACTTATTGTGATGAATGAGGGCAAAATCATATCCGAAGGTAGTGCTGAAAATTGTTTGGGAGACCCTAAGGTCAGGGAATGCTATTGGGGAAAGGAAGAATGACATTACTCCAGGTAGATGAAATCAATGTCTCCTATGGCCGCGCCATGGTCCTCCATGACATCTCGATGCATTTGAACCAGGGGGAGATAATTTTTGTTGTTGGCCGCAATGGAGCAGGGAAAACCACCTTGCTGAAAACTGTTATGGGGCTCCTGAAACCCTGGAAAGGGACGATCCTTTATGAGGGTGAGAAAACTTTGGGAATAGGCCCGGTGAAGTTGGCGCAAAAGGGCCTGCGCTACGTTGCTCAAGACAAGAAAGTTTTCAGTGGCCTGAGTGTAAAGGATAACATAGCACTTGCCGCATATAGCAATGCTGTATCGTTGCCTGAGGCTATAACAAATGTAACTAGCATTTATCCTAAGCTAAATGATTTCATGGAAAATAAGGCGGGGGGATTGAGCGGTGGCCAAAGAGAACTTTTGCTTATTGGCCGTGCTCTTGTTGGACATCCGAAGTTGCTGCTTATTGATGAACCCACCGAGGGACTTGCGGCTATTGTCATCAGAGACATCTTCAAGATCCTAGTGCATATGAAGACGGAAAATTTATCTGCAATTATCGTGGAGCAAAATTTATCTATCGTTAATCGACTGGCTGACCGCATATATGTCATGCGAGAAGGACATATTATAAAAGAGATAGATAATTCAGGACAAACCGAAGACAGCCACGGATTGGAGAATTATTTGTAATGGATATTTTGAGAGCATTGGGATTTAGGGTTTACCCACAAAAATCTCTACCGGTGTACAAAGAAATCTGTGCTTTGACCGTCTTTTTTCTAGTTTTGACGCCTATAATTCACATGTATCGAATTACTGATTTCATGATTTTCTGCATTTTTGTTATGTCCTTCGACCTGCTTTATGGATACCTCGGGCTGCTCTCTTTCGGGCATGTGCTTTATCTTGGGGCGGGCGTCTACATCTCGGTCCTCTTTTCCATTTATATTAATAGCAATCCTTTGCTGTCCTTGCTGGCTGGAACGCTTGGCGGGGGAATAATAGCAGCTATCCTTGGCTTAATTGTAGTGAAACTGGACGGGGCATCGTTCGCCTTGGTCAATTTAGCATTTAGCCAGATTGGATATTTTTTGGTGAGTTCAACTTTCCAAAAGCTAACTCATGGTACTGACGGCATTTCCAGCCGTGTTGAGGCATGGGGTTTTCTGAATTTTTCTAATGAATATATCACATTTCCTTTCATTCTTATTTCCATGCTGTTTGTATTCTATTTTCTCAGGAAATTAACAAGTTCTCCTTTCGGTGTATTAATCAGGTCCATTAAAGAGCATGAAACACGGGTCACGTTTTTAGGGTACAATACTTTTTTCTACAAGTGGATTACTTTTCTCGTAGCAGGCACAATTGCGTCTTTTGCCGGAGGAATTTATACATTATATGTCCAATATGTTAGTCCAACTGTTCTTAACCCGCTAGATAATATTGATCCTATCCTCGCTGTTCTTATCGGTGGCGCTGGAAATCTTTACGGCGCTATTGCCGGGGGACTTTTATTTATGATGATGAAAGATTGGCTATCGTCTCATTTTGCTGTATGGCAATGGGTGTTGGGAATTATGCTTCTTATCATCAGCTTCTGGTTTAGGCACGGGTTTACTGGATTTGTAACGGCTATCAGAAATTATCAAAGAAAAAAGGCTGTCACTTACGATCAAGATGGAGACTCAAAGCTAATGGTCGAGTCAGTCGTTTATGGATTCACTCTAGGTGCCATACTCTACCTTTTTTCTATTGGCCTTTCCCTGACTTTTGGCACCATGAAAATCATTAATTTTGCTCATGGGATGGCATATACCCTCGGTGTCTATTTTTTTATCACATTTCTTCGCGTATTTCCAGGTGCATTCAGTATATCAGCTTTTCTTGCTGTATTATGTATGGTTCCAGTCGCTTATATAGTAGAACGACTCATTATCAGGAGGCTATACGGTGAGTCTCTTGATTACGCCATCATAGCTACATACGCAGTGCTTTTGATCGGGACCGATTTTATCAAGTTTGTTTGGGGAAACGTGCCACAGCAAGTTATAGATCCTGTCGGTCTATCAGTTGCCATTCTTGGTTTCATTATACCTGTTTATCGACTCATTATAGTTGCCGTAGCCGTTATTCTATTTGCAGGCATTAATATATTACTCAGGACGACGATTATTGGGAAAATTGTTGTAGCAGCCTTAGAAGATGCAGATGGCGTCAGGTGTTTGGGTGTGAATGTAAGTAAACACTTCTCTATCGTTTTCATATTCGGAACTCTTCTAGCGGTTTTAGGGGGTATATTGTATGCTCCAATTAGTGCAGCCGACCCTTACATGTGGCTGAATATCCTTCTTATTGCATTCGCTGTGGTGATTCTTGGAGGCATGGGCAACCTTAACGGGACCTTCGTGTCTGCTTTCGCCCTGGGCATGACCATGGCTATCACGGGCCGCTTTTGGTCTCAAGCTGCAGATACAATTGTCTTTGTAGTTATGGCTATAGTTCTGATTTTTAGACGAAGGGTAGCATGAGATAAGATCGGTGTTGGGCATGAGCCCGGCGGTGGTATACTGCTGGCATGGAATTCGAAAAGGAAAATGGGGGTAAAATTTAGACATGATAAAAGGTATCGGCCATATAGGGATTGTGGTCAAAGATATAGAAGAGAGTCTCGCAACTATTACTAAGGCACTTGGTATTCCTGCTCCTTTAATACGGAGACGTTAGCGAAAAACGAATGAAAGTAGCACTGCTGATGTTAAACGAGATAGGATTGGAAGTGATTGAGGATTACAGTGAAAATGGTCAATTGGTGCAGTTTGTGCGTGATAGGGGCGACGCGATCCATCATTTTTGCCTGCTGACGGACAACATTGAAGCTGACATAGAGGCTCTGAAAAAACGAGGAGTCGAAATGGCTGATGAGAGACCCAGGATTGGATTGCGTGGCAAAAAAATTGCTTTTACTAAGCCGAGTGCACTAAATGGTATTCCATTTGAATTATCGGAGGAATAAAGGATAGATCCTCCAGTGAATGTGGATAAGACCAGTTTGATGGAGGAATACGGACCATTTGAGCTGTTCACACTTGGATTAGGAAGAATTGCCGGCGTCCGCGCAAGTATGAAAACGTGCTCGTGGATACCACTGGGAGCGTAATCTACGCGCATGACGGGCTCCTGAAAAGACTCTCCCGGTTGACCACAGCGGTTCTGCTTCCTACCCCTCCCCGTGTTTAGAAACGTTTCTTTCGATGGAAAAGTAGTGGAAAACTACGATAACATTCACGGTGGCATTGCAGGTGTCGGCACAGGCGGGGACTGGGTGTGAAGACTGGGAAGTGATTCTACACATATCCCAATCCGGAGTTCCTCGATCCCGACTTTATGAATCCGAAGAAATAGGGAGGAAGAGTGTGAAGGAAAAAGCCATCGTCACTGCCGCGATTACCGGGAGCATTCACACTCCTACGATGTCCGATTATCTCCCCATAACGCCCAAGCAGATTTCCGATGAGGCTGTGAGGGCTTATGAGGCTGGGGCTGCCGTCTGTCATATCCATGCCCGTAATCCCGAGACGGGGATGCCCTCCCCCGATCTGAACCTCATGAAGGAAATCATCGCGGACATTAAGAGCTGCTGCAACATAGTCGTCTGCATCACGACAGGCGGGGGGCTGGGAATGACGACGGAGCAGCGCGTCGCGCCGGTGACTCTTTACAGGCCGGAACTTGCATCGTTCAACGCAGGCTCCATAAACTTCGCCCTGTTTCCAGTGATGACGAGATACAAGGAGTGGAAGTTTGAATGGGAGAAACAGTATCTCGGCATGACGGAAGATTTCATCTACGCCAATACCTTCAAGTCCATGAAGGAATACTGTGGGAAGTTCAATGAGACGGGCACGAAACCTGAGTTCGAGATTTTCGACGCCGGGATGGTGAACAATGTGGCCTTCATGATCCAGGCAGGGTACGTCAAGAAGCCGGTTTATATCCAGTTTGTCATGGGGGTCCTGGGCGGCATCACTCCGAGTCCTGAGAATCTGCTTTTTCTCGTGGACTATGCGAAGAAGCTCATCGGGGATTTCGAGTTTTCCGTCTGCGTCGCCGGCCGGGCCCAGTTTCCCATCTGCACGCAATCGCTGCTCATCGGCGGAAATGCACGAGTCGGTCTTGAGGACAATCTGTACCTTGAAAAGGGCCGGATGGCGAAAAGCAATGCCGAGCAGGTGGCCAAGATGGTCCGCATAGCCAGAGAACTGGGTATCGATCCGGCAACACCCGATGAGGCCCGGAGTAGCCTGGGGCTAAAGGGGATCGATAAGGTGAATTTCTAAAGTACTTTACGCGGAGACTCCTTCGTTATACAGCCCCCATCCGGAATCCGGGTGGGGGCTGTTGGGCTGGATTCTTGCCTGCCAAACGGTCTGGAGTGACGGATGCGCACGCTAAGTGAAATAGAGCGGAAGATTTACAGCCGGAACATGCTTCTACCCGAAATCGGGGAATCGGGCCAATTGAAGCTGCTCGAAAGCCGGGTGCTGATAATCGGTCTTGGGGGTCTTGGCAGTCCGGCCCTCTTTTACCTTGCTGCGGCTGGGATCGGCAATATCGGGGCGGCCGACTGTGATGTTGTCGATTTTTCGAACCTCCAGCGCCAGATACTCCATGGCAGAAAGGACGTCGGCCGCAATAAGACCGAATCGGCGGCTGAGACAATTTCGCGGTTGAACCCCGACGTTCGGCTTGAAACATACAGGGCGATTTCCGAGGAAAACATAGCCGGGACTATCGCTTCCTATGATTTCATAGTCGAGGCCACCGACAACTTCAAATCCAAGTTTCTAATAAACGATGCGTGCGTGCGGTATGGAAAACCCTTTTCCCATGCGGGAATACTCGGCGCATACGGCCAGACGATGACTGTTGTCCCCGGCCAGGGTCCGTGCCTTCGCTGCGTCTTCCAGGAGGAGCCGGAAGCCGGGACTTATGAGACAACCTCGGAGGCCGGGGTCTTGGGAAGCGTGGCCGGTGTGATCGGGACAATCCAATCAATCGAGGCTATAAAATATCTTCTGGGAATCGGCGGTCTTCTCACCGGAAGGTTGCTCACTTTTGATGCGCTCGCGATGACCTTCATGGAGGTAAAACTTCCCTGGAATCGGAAGTGCGGAGTCTGCGGGGGCTCGTAAAGAGGGCCATTAAAAGCAAATCAAAATGGACGAAGCACCCGTGAATGTCCGAGGCGCTTTGCAATGTCGCGCATCCCGCTGGAGATTACACCAAGACCTTTTCGGAACTTACCCCCTTTGCAAGACAGATCGTTGAGCGCTATAGAAAGCATAAGGAGCTGACCAAAGCGGCCATGGACAGATTCTTTGAGGATTTCTTCACTCCGAAATAGATAACTAGGGCAACGCATAGACCGGTTGAGCACTAAAAACCGGCGATGGCTCAAGCGAGCACATATGTACTGTATATAATACAATGATGACGTGTGTAAACAGATATATTATGTTCCATGAACTGAAGGGATCGGCGAAAATCTTCAAACGCCGGACTGTTGTACGCGGTACACACCGGCCCATGATACCAATATGGCGGTTTTGCGCCAAAGCAGTAATTGGCACATTGCATTACTGGAGCCCAGGCGGTGTCCATTGTCTTTATCGTTGTTATTATCTCCGTCGGCCTGCACTCCATAGCAGATGTACTAAGTGAGCAGCGTAATGATAATGAAAGAGTATAACAGCCTAAACGGGGAGGTTCTGATTGTCATGCGCCGAGGGGTTACGGTGGAAGGAGGTGATTCAAACTTGTTTGAGTGAATAAGTTTTTTGCGCATCGTTGTGTCAGTTATGATATAATGCTTATTCTTCCATACGTTCTGTAAGTCCGGTAGGAGAACTTTATGAAGATGGTTCCAGTCCAGAGCGCCGTAGGAATGGTGCTGTGTCATGATGTGACTCAGATTATCCCTGGCCGGATGAAGGGACCGGCCTTCAGAAAGGGCCACATCCTCCGGGAGGAGGACGTGCCGCAGCTGCTCAGCATGGGAAAAGAGCATGTCTATGTCTGGGATATCCAATCCGATAGCGGTCTTCTCCATGAAGATGAGGCTGCTGCACGGATTGCCCGCGCCGCGGCCGGGACCAACATCGCACTCTCGGAGCCCAGGGAAGGCAAGGTAGATCTTACAGCGACGGTTGAAGGGCTGCTGAAGATCGACGTCGAGGCCCTCTTTGAGATCAACGCCGAAGAGATTGTTTTCGCAAGCCTTCACACTCACCAAAGGGTTGCCAGGGGAAAGGTGCTCGCCGGAACACGCGTGATTCCGCTGGTTATCGAAGAGCACAAGATCGAACGTGTCGAGCGTATCTGCTCCCAACATCAACCTGCTGATCGAAGTCCTGCCTTTCAGGAGTTTCAACGTCGGAATCATTACGACCGGGAGCGAGGTTTACCACGGCCGTATCAAGGATCAATTCGGTCCCGTCGTGCGTGAAAAACTCGGTGAATTGGGGTGCCGCACCATCGGGCAAACCTTTGTGTCCGACGACCGGAGGCGGATTGTGGATGAGATTCGGTCGTTTTTAGGCCAGGGTGCCGAGATGATCATCGTCACGGGCGGGATGTCGGTGGACCCGGACGACGTTACTCCGGCGGCCATCCGGGATTGCGGCGCGCGGGTGATTACCTATGGCGCTCCGGTTCTTCCCGGCGCCATGTTCATGCTGGCCTATCTTGGGAACGTTCCCCTCCTTGGTCTGCCGGGGTGCGTCATGTACAACAAGACGAGCATCTTTGACGTGATTCTACCCAGGCTGCTTGCCGGTGAAGAGATCACGCGCAGGGATATCGTCGGATTGGCGCACGGCGGACTGTGCGTGCATTGCGAGACGTGCAGGTACCCGGACTGCGGTTTTGCCAAGGGTACTTGAACGGTTGCGTGTCGTTCACCTCAAATCAGGAGAAAAGTATGGAGAATAAAGCCCTCAACATCAACGGGATAGTTCGAACGATTATCGCAAGCCCCGAAGCTTCTCTGGCAGACGTTCTTCGCGGACAGCTCGGCCTGACGGGCACCAAGGTCGGGTGCGGCATGGCCCAGTGCGGCGTCTGTTCCGTGATCATGGACGGCAAGGTCGTCAGATCCTGCGTCACCAAGATGAATAAGGTTGAAAACGGGGCCAGCATTACCACGATCGAAGGTATCGGCACGCCGGAAAACCTGCATCCGGTCCAGATCGCCTGGATGGTTCACGGCGGCGCACAGTGCGGCTTCTGCAGCCCCGGCTTCATCGTTTCCGCCAAGGCTCTCCTGGATCAAAATTCCAAGCCCACCCGTGAAGACGTGCGTGACTGGTTTCAGAACCACCGGAACGCATGCCGTTGCACGGGCTACAAGCCCCTGGTGGATGCCGTCATGGATGCGGCGCGGGTCCTGCGCGGCGAGATCACCAAGGAGCAACTGGCCTACAAGCTCCCGGCGGACGGCAAGATCTGGGGCGGAAAATACCCGCGTCCGAGCGCTCTGGCCAAAGTGACCGGAACCTGCGACTACGGCGCGGACCTGGGGCTCAAGCTCCCGCCGGATACCCTGCAGCTTGCCCTGGTGCAGGCGAAGGTTTCCCATGCCAACATCGTCTCCATCGACACCTCAGAAGCCGAAAAGATGCCCGGAGTTTACAAGGTGGTGACCCATAAGGACGTCAAGGGCAAGAACCGCATCACGGGCCTTATCACCTTCCCGACGAACAAGGGCGACGGCTGGGACCGTCCCATCCTCTGCGACACGAAGGTATTCCAGTTCGGCGACGCTATCGCCATCGTTTGCGCCGACACAGTGGAGAACGCCAGGGCGGCGGCCGAAAAAGTCAACGTCAAACTGGAGGCACTGCCCGCTTACATGAGCGCACCTGCAGCCATGGCAGATGACGCCATCGAGATCCATCCCGGAACACCAAACGTCTACTACGAGCAAAAGATTGCAAAGGGCGGCGATACAAAACCGCTCATGGATTCCGCCGCCTACGTCGTAGAAGACGAGTTCTACCTCCAGAGGCAGCCCCATCTAACCATCGAGCCCGACGTAGGTTTTGCCTATTTCGATGATGAAGGACGGCTCACCATCCACTCCAAGAGCATCGCCATATTCCTCCACCACGCCATGATCTGCCCCGGTCTCGGAATAGAACCCGAGAAGCTGCGCCTTGTACAGAACCCCACCGGAGGCACCTTCGGCTACAAGTTCAGCCCGACCATGGAAGCTTTGGTCGGGGTCGCCGCGATGGCGACCGGCCGTCCGGTTTTCCTCAGATACGACTATTATCAGCACATCACCTATACCGGCAAGCGCTCGCCCTTTTTCATCAAGCTCAAGTACGGCGCGGACAAGAACGGTAAAATAATTGCCATGGAATCCGATTGGCTGGTGGACCATGGTCCATACTCCGAGTTCGGTGATCTTCTCACCCTGCGCGGAGCACAGTTCATAGGCGCAGGCTACGGCATTCCCAACATTCGGGGTCTTGGCCGCACGGTGTGCACCAACCATGCATGGGGCTCCGCTTTCCGCTCTTACGGTTCTCCCCAGAGCTTTCTCGCCAGTGAGGTGCTCATGGACGAACTGGCCGAAAAGATCGGCATGGACCCGCTGGAGCTGCGCGCCCTGAACGTATACCGCCCCGGCGACACCACACCGACGGGCCAGGAGCCGGAAGTCTTCAGCTTCAAGGAAATAATTGACAAGTTGCGCCCGCTCTACCAGAAAGCAAAAGAGAAGGCGAAGGCCGAATCCACGGCCGAAGTCAAGAAGGGAGTGGGTGTATCGATCGGTATCTACGGCTGCGGCATCGATGGACCTGATGCCTCGGAGGTTGCCGTTGAGCTCACCAGGGACGGCGTAACGGTGTTTTCAAGCTGGGAGGACCACGGCCAGGGCGCCGACATGGGGTGCCTCGGCACGGCACACGAAGCACTGCGCCCGCTGGGGATCGCTCCCGAGAAAATCAAGCTGGTTATGAACGATACGGCCCTCACTCCCAACAGCGGCCCATCGGGTGGCAGCCGCCAGCAGGTTATAACCGGCAACGCCATCAAGGACGGTTGTGATACACTTCTTGCGGCCATGAAAAAACCGAACGGCGGCTACCGCACCTATGACGAGATGGTGGCGGAAAACATCCCCGTTCGCTACTCCGGCAAGTGGGCCGCCTCCATGAACGTGTTCTGCGACGAAAATGCGCAGGGCAAGCCGTTCGCCGTCTACATGTACGGCGTTTTCATGCCCGAAGTGGCAGTGGAAGTAAAGACCGGCAAGGTGAAAGTCGAGGGGTTTACGATGGTGGCCGACGTTGGCAAGATCAACAACAAGCTCGTGGTGGACGGGCAGATCTACGGCGGCGTGGCCCAGGGCATCGGACTCGCGCTCTCGGAGGACTTCGAGGATCTCAAAAAGCATACCACCCTGCTTTCTTGCGGCATCCCGTATATCAAGGATATCCCCGATAACTTCAATATCCTCTACGTGGAAACACCGCGCCCCAACGGTCCCTTCGGAGCGGCCGGTGTGGGAGAGCTCCCGCTGACTTCGCCTCATGTCTCGATAATCAATGCCATCTACAATGCCTGCGGAGTGCGCATCACCAAGCTCCCGGCCCTGCCGGAGAAGGTGAAGGCAGCCCTTGAAGCCAAGGCCGCACGCTGAAAAAAGCATGGGTTGATGTTCTATCCTGCAACCATTTAACTCCGGCTCCCTGCCGCCCTTTTTGAGGGCGGCAGGGAGCTTTTACCTATTTTGAACCTTTTGACGATTCAGTGTACGCAACCATAGTCTTCACCGCTGGCATTCATCGGCAGGAAGTTCTGCGGAACCATGGAAAAAGACGAACTGATCAAGCTGGAAGACCGGTGCATTCAGGAGCAGCCCCCGAACTGCGCCGCCGCCTGCCCCGTCCATGTGGACGTGCGGGCCATGATGGCCGAAACGGCTCGGGGAAAATTCACGGAAGCTGCAAAAATTTTCAAGAAAACTGTTCCTTTCCCTGGAATCATCAGCCGGGTTTGCGATCAGCCCTGCCGATCGGTGTGCAAAAGGAAGGAAGCGGGGGAACCCCTGGCTGTTGTTGCCATCGAAAAGGCTTGTCTTGATTACGCTTCCGGACTTTCTGAAAAAATCGCCGCGCTTCCCAAAAAAGAGAACGCGTATCGCCGTCCTGGGAGGCGGATTGAGCGGCCTGACCGCCGCTTTCGACCTGGCAAGAAAAGGCTATGCGGTCGTGGTCTTCGAGAGAGGGGCGCATTTGGGAGGCAGCCTTTGGCGCTTCCCCGAAGAGAAACTCCCGAGAGACATTATCGCAAGGGACCTGCAAGTCCTGGAGCGAGTCGGTGTCGAGGTTCGGTTAAACACCTCCGTGGGTAAAGATATCTCCTTCGATGCCGTTTCCGGGGATTTTGACGCCGTTTACGTTGCTGCCGGCGCAGAGTCTTCCGATGTTTTCGGCCTTGCGACTGACGCCGGAGGCCGGATAGCAGTCGATCCGGTGACTCTTGCCGCCAGCCGGGAAGGTGTCTTTGCAGGAGGCGGGCTCCGCCGGGCTGTGGCGGAAAGGTCGCCGATTCGCTCCATTTCAGACGGCCGGATAGCGGCAATCTCCATCGACCGGTTCCTGCAGAAGGTCTCCCTGACCGCCGCTCGTTTCAACGAAGGAGCGTATGAAACCCGTCTCTACACCCGAACTGAAGGGGTAGAACCACTTCCACGTGTACAGATGGAACATCCCGACCTGGGCTACACTGCCGATGAGGCCATCCTGGAAGCCAAACGATGTATGCAGTGCGAGTGTCTTGAGTGCGTCAAGGTCTGTGAATATCTCAACAGTTTTCGCGCCTACCCCAAGAAGTACGTACGCCAAATTTACAACAACCTCTCCATTGTGATGGGGCACCGCGAGGCGAACAAGCTCATCAACTCGTGCAGTCTTTGCGGGCTCTGCAAGGAGGTCTGCCCCGAGGATCTGCACATGGGGCTGGTCTGCAAGAAAGCCCGGGAAATCATGGTGAATACGGGTAAGATGCCGCCATCGGCTCACGACTTTCCTCTGAGGGACATGTTGTTCAGCAACAGCGACAAATGCGCTTTCGCACGCCGGCAGCCGGGAACGGATCAAAGCCGGTTTCTTTTCTTTCCTGGGTGCCAGCTTGTCGCATCGGCCCCGGAGCACGTGAAGAGCGCTTACACGCTGCTAACTCAAAAGCTCTCCGGCGGGGTCGGGTTCATGTCCCGATGCTGCGGGGCCCCGGCGGACTGGTCGGGCCGGACCGAGCTTTTTCAATCCACAGGGGAGGATTTCCTGGCCTTGTGGCGGGAACTGGGGAGTCCACAACTGATTCTTGCCTGCTCGACCTGCCACGAAATCTTCAAGACCCATTTTCCGGATGTCCCTATCATTTCGCTTTGGGAAATGCTGGACAGCCTGGGGCTTCCTGCGAGTGTAAAGGTGGAGAAGCGCGAAGTCGTCGCGGTGCACGACGCCTGCACCGCCCGCCATGAGAGATCCATGCAGGAGAGCGTGCGCAATATCCTGCGCCGCCTCGGCTATGATATCGAGGAATTGCCTTTGAGCCGCGATAAAACGGAATGTTGCGGCTATGGCGGACTTATGTTTTTCGCCAACCCGGGTCTTGCAAGGAGCCACATCCGACGACGCACCGAAGAGAGCCAACGGGATTACCTGGCCTATTGCGCCATGTGCCGGGATTATTTTGCTTTCACCGGCAAGCGCACCTTCCACCTTTTGGATCTCATCTTCGAAACCTCCAGGGATGAATCTGCGCTGCGCAAAGGTCCCGTCTATTCGCAGCGGCATGAAAACAGGGTGCGGTTGAAAAACGCGATGCTCAGGGAGTGGTGGGGGGAAACTACGGTTGAGGCGCAAGGCTACGAAACCATCCGGCTGAGGATATCCGATGCCGTGCAACAACTCATGGAGGAACGGTTGATCCTCGTTGAGGACTTGCAACATGTGATCGACGCCGCCGAAAGAACCGGGTACAAGCTCCTCAACCGGGATACCAATCGTTTCATAGCACACTGCAAACCGGCAAGCGTCACTTACTGGGTGGAATACTCCCTTTCCGGGGATGAGTTCGTGGTTCATAACGCCTACAGCCACCGTATGGAAATCGCCGAGGATGTGAAGCCGTGAATCCGCAGGAAGATCGTTCCAAGGAAAAGGTTTGGTTGTGCCTGAAATGCAACCTTCCGCTGGAGATTGGAAAGGTCGCCATCTCCTACATGGGAAATGCGTTTCCCGTTGAGCTGCCGAGATGCCCCGGATGCGGCCAGGTGTTTATCGCGGAAGACCTTGCGCTCGGCAAGATGTTGGAAGTCGAAAAGCTCCTCGAAGACAAGTAGGGGCTTTGGGAGGAAGGGTTAATATGCCCGATGCCGGCAAGTGCAAGGTTTACGAGCGAATCGCCGCGGGCGGCGTTAATGGCGGCTTCATCCGTCCGGGTGGGGTGGCGCTGACGGAGCGGGCGCTTTCAATGTGCGCGTTTCCTCCCGGCTCCCGGCTTCTCGACGTGGGGTGTGGGACCGGGGCCACGGTGGAACACCTGATCGGGCAGCACCGACTTCGTGCCGTAGGGGTTGACCCTTCCTCTGTTCTCCTGGGATACGGTCGCCGGAGAGGCCTTTGTTTGCCCTTGGTGCTGGCCGCCGGAGAGGATCTCCCTTTTGCGGATTCGGATTGGGATGGGGTTTTTCTAGAATGCAGCCTGTCCGTCGCGAAGGATGCCGGCCGTGTCCTTGGAGAATGTTCGCGGGTGTTGAGGGGAGGCGGGTGGCTCATTTTAAGCGACGTATACAACACGAATCCCGGTGTTAACGCCACCGGTTGTTGCCTGGCGTCACCTTGCAGCACCATTGAAATTATGAGCCGGGAAGATCTGACCAAAAGGTTGAATGTCTCCGGTTTTCAGGTGACGTTTTGGGAAGACCAGTCTCGGGCTTTGAAGGAATTTGTCGCTCAGCTCATTATGTCCAACGATTCGGTGTCTCAGTTCTGGTGTACCGTTGGCCAAGGTAAAGGGAATGATGAGGGATTCCCGGCAACCTTCGAGTTCGCTGCCGGCGTCAAACCCGGATACTTTTTGTGCCTGGCTCAAAAGTCGATCCATGACATGAAATCCATAGCAGGGGAGTTGCAGCCGTGACCGATGATATGCTTCGGATGATCCAGTTGGCGGGCCAGGGATTTCATTGCAGCCAGATCTTGCTGTTTATGGGTCTGGAGGCCCAGGGCAAGACCAACCCGGACTTGATTCGGGCCATGTCCGGCCTGGCGGGAGGGTTGGGTTTCACCGGGGATACCTGCGGCGCTCTCACTGGCGGGGCCTGTTTGCTGGGTTTGTATGCCGGCAGAGGGACTCCCGAGGAGCAGGAGGACGAAAAGCTGAACCTCATGATCAGCGAGTTGGTGGATTGGTTTTCCGAAGAATATGGCAAGCTCTATGGGGGGATTCGTTGTGACATCATTCTGGGGGATGATCCCGGGAACCGTACGACGAGATGCCCAAATATGGTGTTCGGAAGCTACGGAAAAGTGAAGACCTTGCTGAGCGAATATGGCTTTGACCTTTCCGGGGAGAAATAATGGCAGGTGAGATCGTGCTTTCCCAAACAGAGAGCATTTGCCCGGAATGCTTTGCTCGCATACCGGCCCGGAGAGTCGCTGAGGGTGATGAGGTCGTGCTTAAGAAAAGATGCCCTGAGCATGGTCCCTTCGAGGCTGTGATCTGGCGGGGAGAGCCTTCGCATGCTTCCTGGAACAGGCCGAAGCTCCCCTCTTACCCCCGATCCCCCCTGACCGCAGTGGAACGAGGCTGTCCCTGGGACTGTGGCCTTTGCCCCGAACATCGCCAGCAGACCTGTTGCACATTAATTGAGGTGACCCAGCGGTGCGATCTGAAGTGTAACGTTTGTTTTGCCGATTCCGGCAATGCCGGCGACAATGACCCGGATTTACGCGGGATTCAAGGAATGTTTCAGGCGCTTCTGGCTGCCGGAGGCCCTTACAATGTGCAGCTTTCGGGTGGGGAGCCGACGGTTCGCGAAGACCTGGCCGAAATTATCTCTCTTGGGCGCTCCATGGGGTTTGACTTTATCCAGCTCAACACCAACGGGCTGCGTCTGGCCAGGGAGCCGGACTACGTCAGGCGGCTCAAAGAAGCTGGGCTATCGTGCGTGTTCTTGCAGTTTGACGGTCTTGATGATGAAATCTACGAAAAACTGAGGGGT
Source organism: uncultured delta proteobacterium (assembly GCA_963757915.1). Lineage (GTDB taxonomy): Bacteria > Desulfobacterota > Syntrophobacteria > Syntrophobacterales > Syntrophobacteraceae > SbD1. The sequence continues at coordinate 53,326 of CAVWTD010000002.1, forward strand.
CGGCCGCTTTTCCGTGAAAAGGAACGCGCGATCGAATATTGCCTGGAACACGAGCTGGGGGTGATCCTGGTGCCGACCTTGGTTCCCGGTGTCAATATCCACCAGATTGGCGCAATCATCGAATTCGCCAGGACTCGGCTGCCCATGGTTCGGGGAGTGCACTTCCAGCCGGTGAGTTATTTTGGCAGGTACAAGGGTCTATCACGGGATAAACACCGGATTACTATTCCCGAGATCATAACCGAAATCGAGAAGCAGACCGATGGGATGATCAAAACGGAGTACTTCCGACCGCCCGGTGCGGAGCACGGTTACTGCTCATTTCATGGGAATTTCGTGCTCATGCCGGGAGGGGAACTCAAGCCCTGGACCGCGCACGACTCGAGGACTGCCTGCTGCCGGGGTGAAGATGCAGGGCTGGGGTCGGTTAGGGCTCAGCAGTTTCAGAAGCAGTTCTGGACGTCTCCCGGAAGCTCCTGTTGCCCGCAGGAGAAAGGGCCCACCCTTGGCGGTTGGGATCTTTTCCTGGAGCGCATTCGAACGCATTCCTTCTGCCTTTCGGGCATGGCCTTTCAAGACGCCTGGAACCTCGATCTGGAGCGTCTAAAGGAGTGTCACCTCCACGTCCTCCATCCCGATGGCAGGCTCATCCCCTTTTGTGCTTACAATCTCACTGACAGCAAGGGGCAACCCTTTTATCGAAAGGGTTCTCGGAATCTCTTTACCGTTGAAAGAAGAACGCGCTAATTCTCCATGGGAATTGTGACATGAAGAGGACTCCGCTGGAGAGTTGGGTTTCGGGCAAGATAGGCAATGGCGCAGACCCACTCACCAGAGAAAGAATTGAACACCACCAGCGGCTGATGCTGCAAGAGACGCTTGCCTTGGCCAGGGCAAAAAGCTTCTTCTACAGAAGACATCTTGCCGCTCTGAGCGAAAGGGACTTTCGGGGTCTGGGAGATTTGTACCGCATTCCCTTCACTACTGCCGAGGATATCAGACAAAACCCTCTGCATTTCCTTTGTGTCTCGCAAAGCGAAATCAATCGGGTGGTAACGCTCCATACCTCAGGGACAACGGGCATACCCAAGCGAATCTATTTCACCAGGGAGGACCAGGAGCTTACGATTGATTTTTTCCATAGGGGTATGTCCACTCTGGTAGGCCCCGGCGAGCGTGTACTGATTCTGTTGCCCGGCGAGCGTCCCGGCAGCGTGGGAGATTTGCTGGCAGCGGGACTCCAACGTCTCGGCGCATCCGCGTTGGTCTATGGACCGGTTCAGGATTATTCCCATGCGTTGGAGGTTATGCTAATGGAAGGCATCGATGCTCTGGTCGGCATTCCGGTGCAGGTTCTTGCCCTGGCCAGGCACAGCAGGGGAAGGGCGGCCCCTCGAAGCGTGTTGCTGAGCACTGACTATGTTCCGGATTCTATAAAGAAAGAACTTCACTTGATCTGGGGCTGCGAAGTATATACTCACTACGGTATGACGGAGATGGGCTTTGGAGGCGGCGTGGAGTGTGAAGCGAGACAAGGTTATCACATGCGGGAGGCGGATCTCCTTTTTGAAGTCGTCGATCCAAAGACGGGTGCGCATTTGGAAGAAGGCGAGGCGGGAGAAGTGGTCTTTACCACCCTGACCCGCCGTGGCATGCCCCTGATCCGCTATCGCACAGGTGACTTGAGCCGGTTTCTCCCGGGGCAATGCCCTTGCGGGACCGTGTTGAAGACGATGGCGCCGGTAAGAGGCCGCATCGACAGCCATCTGGAATTGGAGCCGGGAATCATGCTCACCATGGAGGATCTGGATGAAGCCCTTTTCCCCATTCTCGACCTCATCGATTTTTCGGCTGAACTTACCTGGGAACATGATCGGAACCACTTGCTAATCAGAGCAACCTTTCTAGAGGGAAGTGGCGAGCACGAAACCGAGAATATTCACAGCGCTTTGAAAGGTGTCCCGGTTCTAAGTTCGAGCATACGAGAGGGAAGACTCAAAGTCCGCGTTACGGTTCGGGAGGGAAGCCCCGGCACGTTGAACGGCAGCACCAAAAGAACAATAACCGACAAGAGGAACCCAGGAGTTGCATAATGGCTATTTTTGAAAGCATTGTGAAACTGTTGAAAGAGGGAGAAAGCTTTGTCCTGGCGACGATTCTCAGCCGGTGCGGGTCGGCTCCGCGGGACGTGGGATCGCGGATGATCATCCGGTCAGACGGCACAATTATAGGCACCATCGGAGGCGGCATCCTCGAAGCTACTGTTCAGAAACTGGCAAAGGAGCTTTTCACCTCCCGTAAAACCCTGATGAGATCGTTTACCCTCAACCGCGAAGGTCCCGCTCCCATCGGGATGATTTGCGGAGGAAACGTGGACTTTCTCCTTCATTTCGAAGACGCCTCCCAGCCTGCACGGCTGAAGCACTATGAGGAGCTTCTGTCGGCACTGAATTCAAAAAAGCGTGCATGGCTGATAATGAAGCTTCCTGATGGGGAAGTCAGCGAGGGGGCGCCGGCAGCTTATCTCTTTAAAGATGACGGTGCTTCTCTTGTGGACCAGGGGCTGCCACCAGCAAAGGAATTCCTCGTGGAAGCAAGTTCAACGCAGCCCGTGGTCCTCGAGTTTCAAGGGGAGCGGTTCTTTGTGGAACCCCTCTGCTCGGAGGGCTCTGCTTATATTTTCGGGGCCGGGCATATAGGTCAGAAGCTTGCCCAGTTGACCAAGTTTGTCGGGTTTCACACAGTGGTCCTCGATGACAGGGAAGAATTTGCCAACAGAGAGCTTCTCGGTTCCGCAGATCGGATCGTGGTGCTGAGATCCTTTGACGAAGCCATGAACGACTTGAATATCGATGAAGAGAGCTATCTTGTGATTGTGACCCGCGGACACGTCCACGACAAAACGGTTCTTGGCCAGGCATTAAGAACCCGAGCGCGATATATCGGCATGATCGGCAGTAGAACAAAACGGGACGCTACTTATGAGGCTCTCACAAAAGAAGGATTTACCGTTGGGGATTTCGTTCGGGTCCATGCCCCCGTCGGGTTGAGCATCGGAGCTGAGACACCGGAGGAGATTGCGATCAGCATTGTGGCCGAACTGATTCAGGCCAGAGCAGGGAAGGGCTGATGAGAAAGCCCTCTCGCATCGTTGCGCTGGTCCTTGCCGCCGGCTATTCCTCCAGGATGGAAAGCTTCAAGCCCTTGGCGGCCCTTGGAACTTCCACCCTGGTCGAGGAGGCCGTCACGCGATTTCTCAGGGCAGGGATTGCGGATGTGAGGGTGGTCGTCGGACACAGGGCCGATGAACTTACGCCCGTGCTGGACCGCTTGGGCATCAAATGGATCCTTAATGCGGATTACGACCGTGGGATGTTTTCCTCCGTGCTGGCGGGGTTCAAAAGCTTTGAATCCAGCGTGGACGCCTTCTTCCTTCTTCCCTGCGATATTCCCCTGGTTAGCTCCGGAACGATCCGAGCGCTCCTCGGTGTTTACAACCGGGACGATCCAAAGATTGTCTACCCGCGTTTCGACGGGCAGCGAGGCCATCCTCCGCTCATCCCGGCGGCTTATCTCAAAGAAAATCTGTCACCGGGCGACCCCGAAGGACTGCGCGCTCTTCTCGGCCGCGATGAACCTAACAGCATTGATGTGGACGTCCCGGACGAAAACATTCTCCTGGACTGCGATACGCCGTCGGATTACCGAATACTGGTGGAGCGCTGGTCAAGGAAGAGTATCCCAACGGAGGAAGAGTGCGAGGCTGTTTGCTCCAGGTTCAAAGTTTCCGGGCAGGTGATCGCCCATTCCAGGGTGGTTGCCGAGCTTGCACGGACGCTTGCCGTGCTTTTGAATTGCGCCGGTCTCGCGTTAGACCTTCCCTTGATCGTTGCGGCCGGCAGACTCCACGATATTGCCAGGGGGCAGCCGGACCATGCCGGGGCTGGATCGAGGCTTATTACCGAGATGGGCTATCCGCGTGTTGGGGCCGTTGTGGCTAAACACATGGATATTCAGTCGCAAGGTCCATCGGTGAATGAGGCCGACCTCATCTACTTTGCCGACAAATGCGTTGAGGAAGACCGGCTCGTCTCCCTGGAGGAGCGTTTCGAGAGATCCATGAGCCGTTATGCCGATCGGCCCGAAATCTTGAAGCAGGTAGTAAAACGCTTTGAGGAGGCAAAAAACATCGGCAAGCGCATCGAAGCCCTCCTTGGGTGTCCGGTTGACGATATGGTTAGCCGCTGGGAAAGGAGCATAAAGGCCGCATCCATGGGCGGCCGCAGGGCGATATATCTGGTGCGGCACGGCGCCATCCGGTCTCAGGTCGATCCCAAACGCTTCATCGGGCAGTTGGACCTTCCGTTGAACGCAGAAGGTTTCATGCAGGCCGAGCGACTGGCGGAAGGCTTGCGGGACATGCCTCTCTCTGCAGTATTCTGCAGTGATTTGAAACGGTCCGTCGAAACGGCGCAAATGATCGCCAAACCGCATCATATTTCATGTATTCCAAGGCGCGACCTGCGTGAGATCTCGCTGGGCCGATGGGAAGGCCTGACCTTTGATGAAGTGCGAAGTCAGCACCCTGAAGAATTCCATGCAAGGGGCCTGGATATGGTCCACTTTCGCCCCACGGATGGAGAAAGCTTTCTCGACTGTACCTTTCGAGTCATTCCGGCCTTCTATGAAATTTTGGCCTCCGCACCGGGAAACATCCTCATCGTGGGACATGCAGGCGTCAATCGCATCATTTTGTCTCAGGCCCTTGGCCGGTCTTTGGAAGATCTTTTTGCAATCGACCAGGAGTATGGCTGCTTAAACGTGGTTTTCCATCGGAATTCAGCATTCGAAGTGAAGTTGTTAAACGGCTCGCTGTCCGACTTAAATCGCCTCCGGTCGGAACTTTACAGCGGAACTGTCAACTAGTGTGAGATCGATCTTCGGGTTTTTCTCAATCCAAAAGGATGTGGACAGGGTAGGGGAATTTTGTTAAATAAGCTGCACGATTAGATCGGGACGTGGCTCAGCCTGGTAGAGCGCTGCGTTCGGGACGCAGAGGTCGCTGGTTCGAATCCAGTCGTCCCGATCAAAAAGACTCATTTCTTTCTCCTCTGTGCAATAACCTGCCTTGAGTAACCGGATCACCGTACAGCCAGACTGGACTTTCAGAGACAGACCCCCTCTTGGTCCCATTTTGTTGTAAATTCAATAAGTTATAGATTGATTCATGTAGAACCTATCTCGACTGGCCTTGTTTTGTGCCCATAAGGGTTTAAAAAATCACAGGGAACTGTTATTTTTCGCTTGACATGTAGAACCTATAGTGTATGGTCTCTGCATGGCGCACTTATATAAAAAGACATTCAAGGGTAGAACCTACTGGTACCTGCGTGAGGTCCACCGCGTCGGCGGCAAGGTTCAGGTCAAATGGCAGAAGTATCTGGGCACAGCCGAGACCATTTTTGCCAAGATCCAAGCTGCCGAGCGGGCCGGGAAACCTGAGCGACTAAAAACCGAGTCCTTCGGGGCCGTCTTTGTTGCCCATTGTCTAGAGCAGGAACTTGGCACCATCGGCATTATCGACAGCATAGTCCCCAGGGGCCGTAGTGAGACAGGGCCAACCGTTGGGGAATACTTTTTCTATGCCTGGGCAAACCGCATGATTGCCCCCAAGAGCAAACGAGCCTTGGAGGACTGGTATCGAACGACCGCCATCCAACACATCCGCCCCGTTGACCTCTCGCAGCTCAGCTCAGAGCGCTACTGGGAAAAATGGGAGCGGCTGTCCGCCACCCAAATTGAGCAGATCGGCAAACGATTGCTGCAAAAGCTCTGGGCTGGTCGCAATCAGTCTCCCCACAGCGTTCTTTTTGATACCACCAACTATTACACCTATATGGGCAGTAAGACGGAAAGTGAGTTGGCCGTCCGGGGCCACAACAAGAGCGGAAAACACCATTTGCGTCAGGTGGGGCTTGGGCTGCTCCTGGACCGCGCGAGCGCCTTGCCCTTATACTACACGACCTATCCGGGAAATCTTCATGACTCCACGCTCTTTCACCAGGTGCTCGACGAGGTGTTTGGGGCAATCATGGGCTTTGCCGAAGCAGAAAGAGAAGTTACAGTTGTGTTCGACAAGGGCATGAACTCCAAGGAAAACCTGGCCTTGATCGACGGCCGGCAGCAGATTCATTTCATCACCACCTATTCCACCTATTTTGCCGAGCACCTGGCTCGACTGAGCGCAAAGTACTTTGAGCCTCTGGATATCGCAAAGAACCGCCAACTGCTTGCGGAGTAAAGGTGGCGATAGGCTTTGCGCCTTCCGCACCACCGAAACTTTGTGGGGACGCGAACGTACGGTGGTGGTAACCTTCAATCCGGTAACCATGCGAAAAAAACTCTATGATCTCACCCGCAAGCTTGAGCGGCTCCGGGCCGAGCTAATGGAGTATCGCAGAAAATACAACCACAAAGAGCGCAACTGGCAAAGCGCCAAGGCGGTTGTCAACCGCTACCGAAAGCTCTGCGACCAACTCTATATCAGCCGTAAATGTTACCGGCTCCGATTCGAAAACCGGACCATGAGCTTTCGAAAAGACGCTGCGGAGATTGGCGCCATCGAGGCCATGATGGGCAAAAATATCATTGTCACCGACAACCATGACTGGACTACTGAGGAGATTGTGAGCGCCTGCCTGGATCGATATCGAATTGAGCAGCAGTTTAGGGTGAGCAAGGCCAGCTGCCATGTGCAGGTCAATCCGATGTTCCACTGGACCGACGACAAGATCAGATGTCATCTTCTCACCTGTGTCATCGCACTTGTCTGCCTGAGGCTCCTGGAGATTAAAACCGGGAGCCAACACACAGCCAAAAGCATCATGGAACAGATGGAAAACCTCAACTGCGTGCTTTGCTGGCAACGCAACACGAAAATGCCCCAAGTCTACATTGAAGATCCCACCGAGTTGCAAACACAAGTTCTGGCCAGCCTGGGATACCAGATAAAAGACGGTTGGGTTCTACAAACCTCAGCGTAATTTTCTAAGCATTTTCAGTAGCTTGGATATCGACGTTTCGTCGAACTCTGAAAGTCCTGCCAGATAAACCCCTGCTTCGTTTCAGATGGATCTTTTGCAGAATTACCTGTTATATTATTGTTAGTTAACTTGGTTGGTGAAGTTTTCCTGAGGGTGAAGCAGACCGATGGCAAGGAAACGGCCCGGAAAAGTTGATAAGGTGCTGGCTGAAGCGAAAGCATTGCTGAGCGCCCAATACGCACATCGTCTGAAAAGGTTGGGTGGGATGTAACCCTGTTGCGCGTGAGATCCCGCCCCATGTGTGGCTGTAACAATGGCTTGTAGAACAAAACAGGCCCAGTAGATACCGGAGGTCGTGTTTCGAAAATTCCAGAAATCGTAGGTCTATTTTCGCAAAAAGTGCAAAGCGAACAGTGCGCGGTCTGAAAACCGGTTACGACACAGTCTCTTCCGCCGGAATGACGAAATCATCAGCAATTTTCAGGCGTTTTTCCAACCAGAGGACCTTTTTTCATCACCCTGCCAAGCAGGAACCGGTTTTCGTTGTTGAGGATTTGAGGCGACAATCGCTACCAACTATCTCTCATGAACTGCATAGTAGCGTCGGGAATGACGGCTACACGAGCCGGCCCCGGATATTCTTCCTGAAGAATCGCGAGGACTTCTTCCCATGTTTTGACGAAGACGGCATCATCATTGTGGCAGACAACATCTATGCAATTCGGATCCGGTGAGGGATTAAAGATAATGAGTCTTTTCATCACGTGCGGCACAAATCGAGTCCCGGGCCGGTGGTGGACATATTGGGTCCCTCCGTAGCCTTCCCCCCAACTTCGGTAGACATAGTGCGTCGGCTGACCCTCCGGTGCATCCATGATAATCACACAAGATCCAACGCCCTGTTTAACGGCATTCATAGCCAGCAGCGTACAAACCCCGGACACGCTGGCTTTGCCATAGCCGTTGGAGACGACGATGTCATAACCGGTTACGGAATCAATGCCATAGTGTTCTTTGCCCGCTTCCGCCCCGGCCATATGGGTGGCCCGGAACGAACCGGCAAAAAGATCGGCGATTTCTCCCCTGCGGTTGATGAGGCAGTCGATCTTAAAATTCAAGTTGACCGCGTCACCGGCATAATCAATTTCCCGGCGCAGTATGTTATTCTCGAATTTTCCCAACCCACAACCGGCAGGATTGCGAGCAAGCTGTTTGTGAAACTGGTTGATGGTCTCGATACCCGCGACCCCGGGCAGTATGATTTTGGCGCCTCCACCAAAGCCAGCCTGGACATGGGGGGTTACGCAACCAATCGCAATCTTCAGATCGCACCACATGAATTCACGATTAAACCAGAGGTCTACTCCGTTGGGCGTCCGGTCAACATAGGTCAGGTTATGACCCTGAAATGCATCGTGATTGAACACCCGGTAGTTCTCGACGATATCATCCCCAAGCTTTTTACGGGCATTAATCAGATCATACGTCCCGTGAGCGCCAAGGGCCCAGATGAACCTGATTTGCTCCTTCCCCATTCCCGCTTTATGAAGGGCATCGAGCACAACCCGAGCCGCCTCCTTGACAGGTGTTGGACGGGTCATATCATCGAATACGATAACGGCTTGCCGTTTACCGCAAGCCAGTTCACTCAAGGCCGGTCCATCAATGGGATTTTCAATTTTTGCCCGGATTTGGGACGGCGTAAGGCAAGGTTTTTCCAGACCTGGAGCTGTTAGATGATCTACGTCCCACCTGTCCGGAAAGGTCAGCACCCTTTCCTCATTGTCGTACCATCGTCTTGCCGGGACCGTTACTGTTTTCATGACCTATGCCTCCCGTCATGATAAATACTACAAAGATTTTCACAGGTCCGTCTTTAGGCGGAAGGTATCCCGCATAGCACGGAGGCCGACGCTCACTCTCGACAGCCCGCCCACCCACTCGCGAGACGGGGCGGGAGCGGGAGGCCTCTATTGTTCCAGTACTGCCTCAATCAAATGCGGTCCTGATTCCTTCAGGGCAGATTTGAATTCTCTGGTTAATTCTTCTGCGGTCGTAACGGAAGCGGCAGGCACTCCCATGCCTCGGCTCAAACCGACCCAATCCAGCGCCGGGTCAGCGAGACTCATCAACGCTCTGGCATCAGCTCCCAGGGAGCTATATCCGGCCATCATACATTCGAGTTCAATTATGAAGTATTTACGGTTCGAGCAGATAACCGTTATGACATTTGCTTTTTCACGGGCCTGAGACCACAGCGCCTGAATTGTGTACATGGCGCTTCCGTCAGCTTCAATATTTATTACCTTTCTGTCGGGGCAGGCAAGTGCGGCGCCAAGCGCTACAGGCATTCCCTGGCCGATAGCCCCTCCTGTCAGATTAAGCTGGCTATAGGGTTTCAAAAAGGGCGCATATGAATAGTAAGGTGCACTTGATGTTACGCCTTCATCGACTACGATGCAGTGTTCCGGCTGCAGGGCGGCAATTGTGGCGCACATTTTTGCTGCATTCAGTTTGCCCGAAGGCAACTCCGGCAAAGCATATTTCGCAAGTATCGAGTTAGTTTTATTTTTACCGGTTACAGCACCCAGCCCCGAGGCCAGTTCTTCCAGTACGGCCGCAACATTCTGTTTATCCGTATCAATTCTGAAATGGCGTTGTCGATCGTTAAGCAGAAAACTTTTCCCACCCCGATAGCCGAAAAAAGCCACAGGCTCATTAGTCCCCGCCAGAATTAAGGTATCGTAATTACCAAGGAATGCTTGCGCCTGTGCCGGGATATAAGGAATATGTGTTAATACAGGAAGGCCTTCGCCGCTTTCAAAGTACGCAGGAAAGGTGACCATCAAAAGATCGCAGCCTGTTTTTGCATGAATTTCCGCTGCTGCCGCCAGGCCAGGTTTGCGCAGGGCTCGCCCACCCAAAATCAGCGCCGGTTTTTTTGCGTCTTTGAGAAGTTTACGGGCGTTGGCAATTCTCGCCTGATCGACTCTATCAAAAGTAAATTCCGGCAACGTAATTTTATCGTATTTGTGTTCTGTCCACTGGTGATCCGCAGGAACAATCAAAGTCGATATTTGACCGTACAATGATGCGGCCAGTCCCTCGGCCGTGTCATGCGATAATGCTTCCACCGATTCACTTTGCCGATACCAGCCGGAGACGGTCCGGGCAAGGGATGCTATGTCCATATTCAGCGGAGGATCGGCATTAATGTGCCACGTAGCATGTTGGCCGATGATATTCAGAATGGGAGATTTGGCGCGTTTGGCATTGTGGAGATTAGCAATGCCGTTGGCAAAGCCGGCGCCAAGGTGCAATAAGGTCAGAGCAGGTTTTTGTTTCATCCGCGCATAGCCGTCGGCCGCTCCGGTGCATACGCCTTCAAAGAGCCCCAGCACCGGACGGATGCTCTTGACCGTATCGAGTGCTGCAACCAGAGGCAGTTCAGTGGTTCCCGGATTGGCAAAACAGATTTCCGCACCCGCATCCGCTGCTGTACTTAAAATAATTTCCGCGCCGGTCATGATAGGTCACCTCATTTGAAAAAGCACTTCTCATCGAGTCGATAATTGTCTTCCAATCCCACTACCTTTGACAAGTTGCCAAATTGTATCATTTTGTCCACGATTGCAAGGTGGTTTCCTTTTTGCAGTAAACGAGCAAAAGCTTCTTCCATCGCCCTTGCCGCAATGTATATCTCTGTCAATGAAAGGTTATCAAAATACCGAGGGCGGCGAAAAGAGCAGGTGAGATTGCAATGTCAGAAAATGGATATTGTTGAGTTACTTCTGCCGGCTTAGCAATCGAGTCAACTTCATCCGCCTCAAAATGCCCCGGATAAGGGTGCTTTTTTCGTATGCGGAAAAGTCGTGACCCGTTCGGCTACCGATAGTGGTCACGATATTTGAGAGGGTGACGGGCATTCCGGGCTCTTCCCGTCCGGTACGCACCTCTTGAGCTTCGATTACCCCTCCGGAAGCCTGCGATTCCTGTGAGGGTCCTTCGCGTCTGCTTTTCTTATTTGCGGCCCCCCTCAGTCGTCGAGGTGGAATTTTATCCCCACTTTTCAACATGTTCTTCCCTTTGTCAGACATTTTCTTAATGATAATGCATAATTATGAACATACAACTAAGGGCTTGTCCGTAAATAAGCCTCTTAGGGATTGCGCCGGATTTTGAGACTTATTTGGTCGCGAAGATTGAGCAAAACCGCAGGCGTAGTTGTGCTACGTCGAGGATTTTGCGATTGAGGAGCGGCCAAAACCGGCCAAAAGCCGGATGCGAGCGCAAAGGTTTTATTTACGGACAAGCCCTAAATCGTGACAGCTATTTATTTGTATAAGAAGCGGCATTACTTTAAGTTGCCGGCTAAAGACCATTTCCGGAGTGTAAAAGGAGGACACAATGAGTGTGGAGGCGATACAAACCGTGAAGGCCCCTGCCGCGATTGGGCCTTATTCGCAGGCGATTCGCGCCAATGGTTTTGTGTTCGTGAGCGGCCAGATCCCGATAGACCCTGAAACGGGGGAAATTGCAAGCGGCGGCTTCTCCGACCAGGCCCGGCGGTCACTGGAGAACCTCAAGCAGGTTCTGATAGCCGCGGGGGCCGGACTGGACAAAGTTGTTGCGGTGGATGTTTTTATAACCGATATTGCGCAGTTTGTGGCTTTCAATAAGGTATATGAAGAGTATTTTTCGGCCCACAAGCCTGCGAGGGCGGTTGTTGAGGTAAAGGGGCTGCCCAGGGGCGTTATGGTCGAAGTGAAGTGCATCGCGGTCGCGTCTCGCGCATAATCGGGGAAGTATTGACGAAGAACTGGAGTCGAATTGATGTAACGTGCGGGTCTGAAACGGCCGACATCCTTGCTGTGGAGTTCGCCGAGGCTTTCGGGGTGAGTGTGGAATACATTTCGGGCGGCATCCGCATATATCTGGATTCTGTCCGGTTCGCCGACGAGAAGGAGCGCCTGCGGCAGATTGTCGATTCCGCTCCGGCTCTGCCTGACGAGGGTGCGATCGAGCTTGCCGTTTCCGAGATACCCGACGAAGACTGGTCGCGGACGTGGAAAGAACATTTCAAGCCTTTGCTGGTGGGGAGGCGATTTCTCGTCTCGCCTACCTGGGAAAAGGTACACTGCGACCCGGAGCGCCTGATCATTCAAATCGATCCGGGGCGTGCTTTCGGAACCGGCCACCATGAGAGCACCCGGCTCTGTCTGGAATGGCTGGAAAGTTGCCGGGAATTGGACCCGGGTTCAGCCCGGAGGTCGCTGCTTGACCTCGGAACCGGATCGGGGATACTCGCAATCGGCGCGGCCCTGCTCGGGTTCGCAGAGGTCGTCGGAATCGACAACGACCCCGAAGCCGTCAAAGTGGCCGAAGAAAACATTTTGCTGAACGGGCTGTCTGAAAAAATCCGTCTGTTGTGTGCAACCCCCGAAGGGGTGAGCGGCTCGTTCGACGTCGTAATTTCCAACATTGAGTCTAAGCCTCTTATCAGGATGTCGGAAACGATAGCCTCTAAAGTGCGCGGTGAAGGTCTGCTCGCACTGAGTGGAATTTTGATTGAACAGGCCGATGAGGTCGGGGCCGAATATGAAAAAAGAGGCCTTAGGCCGGCCGGTGTAAAAACGGCCGGAGAGTGGGTGCTTTTGGCTTTCCAAAAGTGAAAGGGAGCGTCAATGGAGGATACTGAATTCACAGGTGAATGGATCACACTGGACGCCCAGGGAAGGCTTGATGTTCCATTAAATCCGAACGTTGGTTTTATCGAAGGCGACGGAACAGGACCTGACATCTGGGCGGCTGCCGGGCCGGTATTCGATGCGGCTGTTTTAAAAGCCTATTCCGGGAAAAGAAAGATTCACTGGTTCGAACTTCTCGCGGGCGGAAAGGCCGTTGAGCGAACCGGCATCCCGTTGCCGGAAAAGACAATCGATCTGATCAGGAAAAGCATGGTTGCCATAAAAGGCCCTCTCACCACGTCGGTCGGGACCGGCATAAGGAGTCTCAACGTAGCGCTCAGGCTGCACCTCGATCTCTATGCGTGCATTCGCCCGATAAAGTACTTCGCCGGCCTTCCCTCACCCGTTCGCCATCCTGAAAAAGTCAACATGACCGTCTTCAGGGAAAACACAGAGGACGTTTACGCTGGATTCGAATGGGAATCCGGATCTGAAGATGCTAACAAGCTTGCGGGATTTCTTGAGGAAAAATTCAAAGTCTCACTGCCTGCCGGCTCCGGTATCGGGATAAAGTCGATCAGTCCGGCTGGGACCAAGAGGCTTGTGCGGCGCTCCATTGTCTATGCAATCGAACGGGGCCTTCCTTCCGTCACCCTGGTCCATAAGGGAAATATCATGAAGTTCACCGAAGGCGCCTTCCGCAAATGGGGCTATGAACTGGCGCAGGAAGAATTCGGGGACCGGACTGTCACCGAAGCCGATGTCCGGCTAAAGTTCGGCGGAAAGACCCCCGAAGGCAAAATTTTGATTAATGAGCGAATTACCGATTCAATGTTCCAGCAGGTCCTTCTAAGACCTGAGGAATACAGCGTAATTGCAACGTCCAATCTGAACGGAGACTACCTCTCCGACGCACTTGCGGCTCAGGTCGGCGGATTGGGGATGGCGCCCGGCGCAAACATCGGGGACAATGCTGCCGTCTTCGAGGCCACGCACGGGACGGCCCCCAAGTACGCCGGTCTGGACAAAGTAAACCCTGGCTCGTTGATCCTTTCGGGCGTTATGATGCTTGAGCACATGGGGTGGACCGAAGCGGCGGACCTCATAAGGGAAGCCATCGAGCGGACAATCAGGGACAAAATTGTCACTTATGACCTTGCCCGGCAGATGAGGCGTGCAAAAGAGGTGAGATGTTCCATGTTCGCACAGGCGATAATAGAGCATATGGGCTAGAAGAGTTTTTAGTTTAGAGTTTTTGGTTTTGAGCAGTAACTAAAAACTCATAACTAATAACTCAAAACTCTTCTGCTAGCAGCCGGCCTCAAGGATCTCCGCAGTTTCAGCGTGCGAGCCTGCCGGTTTGATTTTGTGGTTGGCGATCAGGCCACCCGCAGCCGGCCCACCGCGACTGAAAGACGCAGTCCAATGTGGGCCGGCGCGGGTTGTGCCGCGTAGCGCACTAATATGCGCGTAGCGGCTTTTTATAGGTTTCTTTGGGTTAATTACCTTATTTATAGTCTATCCCAGTAGGTTTAACGCCTGGTCAAGGTCCTCGCGCAGGTCTTCGAAATCCTCGCAACCTACGGAAAGACGAACAAGCTCGTCGACAATTCCTGCCTCCTGCCTTTCTTCCCGCCCAACGGAAGCATGCGTCATCGAGGCGGGGTGCTCTATGAGCGATTCGACCCCGCCCAGCGATACCGCCAGCGTAATCAGCCGCACGCTGTTCATTAAGGTTATTCCGCCCTGAAGTCCGTCTCGTACTCCAAATGAAATCATCGAGCCAAAACCGTCCATCTGGCGTTTTGCTGTCTCATGCTGTGGGTGGTCCGGAAGACCGGGATAGCTTACCCAGGTCACCTTGGGATGAGATTTGAGAAACTCGGCCAGCTTAATGGCGTTTTCCTGGGCCTTCTCGACCCTGAGGGGCAGAGTGCGCAACCCCCGCAGGATGAGCCATGCCTGGTGAGGGTCCATCGTTGCACCGAAAAGACTGACGATCTTCTTGACGCGATTGTAATGTTTTTCGGTTTTTGTGACGACCATCCCTCCGATCACGTCGCTATGGCCGTTGATGAACTTGGTCAGGCTGTTAATAACGATATCGGCGCCAAACTCAATCGGCCGCTGGAGGTATGGGCTTGCGAAAGTATTATCTACAGCCAGAAGAACCCCGTGTTTTTTCGCGATCGCCGCCGCCCCGGCCAGGTCGGTGATCTTCATGCTTGGATTCATGGGCGATTCCACGAAAATCATTCTGGTCGCCGGGCGTATGGCTTTCTCGATGTTCAGCAGCTCCGAGCTGTCCACAAACGTGGTTTCCACCCCATACCGGGTAAGCTCGTCTTCAAGAATCACACGCGATGGACCGTAAAGGCAGTTGGTGGCAACGACATGATCTCCCAGGCTCAGAAAGGATATGTAAACCGAACTCACAGCCGCCATTCCAGTGGCGGTCGCTACTCCTGCGAAACCGCCTTCCAATGTTGCGAGGCTTTCCTCAAGGGCATTTACAGTCGGATTACCTAGCCTGCTGTATATGTATCCGGACTGCTTTCCGGAAAATCGCGCGGCCCCGTCGGCCGCGGTCGGGAAAGCAAACGTCGAGCTTTGAAATATAGGGACGGATACTTCTCCGTATATGCTGTGTTCAAGGCCTCCGGCATGAATGGCTTTTGTGAATTTTCGCATCGCCGTGGGTTTCTTCAAATCGGTCTTCATTGGGCTCTCCCTGGACGTGAGGATTTAGCGCCACGCGTCCCTAAATATAGTCTTTGCCGCCCGCCCCGGCGGAAAATCACAGGAGAAGTCGCCCGAAGCCGAAGGCCTCGGGCAAGCCGGCTGGCGGTCCCACCGCCCCCGCCCGTGAGGTGAGCAGGCACATAAAATGGATTTAAGGTCTTCAGCAGCGAAGTCAATATCGTGACAAAGCTGGATATGGTAAATAAGCAAAATGATCGTAAGCGTAAGCCGCCGGACTGACATCCCGGCCTTTTATTCAAAGTGGTTTTTGAACCGGGTACGCCGGGGTTGGTGCCTTGTGCCCAATCCGTTCAACCTGAATCAGGTCTCAAGGGTCACTCTTTCCGCAGCGGAGGTTGATGCTTTTGTATTCTGGAGTCGTAATCCGCGCCCGCTGATGAGATACCTGGACGAACTCGACGACATGGGCTGCCGATACTACTTTCTTTTCACTCTGATCGGCTACCCGAACCGGATAGATCCCGGGTCGCCACCGCTGAGCCAGTCCATAAGGACTTTTCAGGAGCTTTCAGCGCGAGTTGGGCCGCAAAGGGTCATCTGGCGCTACGACCCCATAGTTTTGAGCGGCCTCTGTGGGACCGGGTTTCATGAAAGTAATTTCCGGCTGGTGGCTCAGGAGCTGAAAGGGGCTACCGGCCGGTGCGTAATCAGCTTCGTCAAACCATACCGAAAAGTGCGCGCCCGAATGGAGGCTGCGGCGCAGGGCAGCGCCGAGCCTGTCGATTTTGGCAGCGTGCAGATTCGAGGGCTTTTGAGCGCAATTTCGGAGGCCGCCCGCGAAAACGCAATGGAAATATTCTCCTGCGCCTCAGAGCAGGATTTGTCTGCGTTTGGCATAAACCCGTCAAAGTGCATAGATGCGGATCTGATTTCGAAGTTGTTTGCAATCGAGATAAGAGCTCCCAAGGACCCGTGCCAGAGAAGAGAATGCGGGTGTGCCGTAAGCAGGGATATAGGAATGTACGATACGTGTCTTTTCGGGTGCAGCTACTGCTATGCGACTTCCAGCCTTGAGCGCGCGAAAGCCAACTACGCCAGGCATGACCCGGAATCGCCCAGCTTGCTGGGCGGGGAGAAAGACCAAAAACTTTGACAGGATTAACAGGCCGCCCGCTGCCGGCCCCGCCTCGCGGAGCGTCGAGATCCAATGTGGGCCGGCGCGGGTTGTGCCGCGTAGCGCACTAATTTGCGCGTAGCGGCTTTTTATAGGTTTCTTTGTGTTAATTACCTTATTTATAGTCTGTCTTAGTAGGATTAAAAGAAAGAGGCTAAAACCCATGAAAGACCGTCGAGCAGAAAAGGTGGATTTGGATCGTGATATATTGTAATGTGCCGGCCTTGATGGAATTCGGGATAAGCCGGCTGGGCGGGGGGATGGACTAAAAACTTTGACGGGATTAGCAGGATTAAAAGAGACAGACCTAAACGTAGAAGGAGTATTTTACGTCTGATGATGAAAAAAGATCTTTTGACTGAACCAATAGAACATATCGATATAACTGGTTTCAACCCTGTCGGACTGATCGAATCCATGAGCAGGATGTCCTTTAGCGCCAGAGAGCTTGCTGCCGCATCCATGATTTTTGACCGTATGATAAGTGATGAGTCATGCGCGGTTGTGTTGTCCCTTGCCGGCAGCACCGGCGCCGCAGGGTGCATGGCCGTTTACAGCGACATGATTCGCTTTAACATGGTCGACGTCGTTGTGGCAACCGGGGCGAGCATCGTCGATATGGATTTTTTTGAGGCCATTGGCTTCAGGCATTACAGGGGCAGTACGGAAATAGATGATGCCGTTTTAAGGGATGCGTATGTCGATCGTATATACGATACGTTTATAGATGAAATGCAGCTCCAGGAGTGTGACAGCGCAGTCAAAGAAATTGCAGACCGGCTTCCTCCGGGCGCTTATTCATCGCGTGAATTCATTAAAGAAATGGGCAGGTATCTGGTTTCGAACGCAAAAAAGAAAAATTCGCTGGTTCAGTGCGCCTACGAAAATAAAGTGCCGATCTTCTGCCCGGCCTTTTCCGACTCCAGCGCCGGTTTTGGCTTGGTGAAGCACCAGAGCGAAAGACCTGAAAGGCATGTGTCCATAGACAGCGTCAAAGATTTCAGGGAGTTGACCGAAATAAAAATCAATACGGGCGACACCGGTCTTTTGATTATCGGCGGCGGTGTGCCGAAGAATTTCATACAGGACGTCGTTATCTGCGCGGAAGTACTGGGAAAGAATGTTCCGATGCACAAGTACGCCGTTCAGATCACTGTTGCCGATTCAAGAGACGGGGCATGCTCCAGCTCAACTCTGAAGGAAGCGAGGTCCTGGGGTAAGGTCGATTCCGGAAATCAACAGATGGTCTTTTGCGAAGGCACAATTGCCGTACCCGTTCTCGCAAGTTACGCATATCACCGTGGGTGCTGGAAAGACAGGCGGCGGCGAAATCTTGCCGATTTGTTCTGATATAAGTATAAACCGACATCGTCTCCCTTCCGCACCTCAGCTTTTCCATGAGTGAAAGCCGCTTCGGTGGAAAATGAGGGCCGTAGATAAAAAGGGTCCCGTCCCAGCCTTCGAGGGTTTTCTCCAGGGCATCGATGGGCTTGTCGGGATAGATGTAGAGACAGTCGGCCTTTTGAATGCACTGAGTCAGGAAATCGGCTCGGATGAACCCGACGCGGCTCAGGAGGTTTAGATCGCGTGCGGCGCGAGCGGCTCGCGATACCAGAAAAGGATCGGATTCTATTCCGATCGACCTGGTGAACAGGCCTGCGGTGCAGGAGGCAACCCCGTCCCCGCTGCCGAGGTCTATAAAAAGGCGAAACTGGGACAGGTCCAGTCTTCTGAAGAAATTGAACAGGTGCTCAGGCCTCGAAGCAGCCCATGCGCCGGAGGCAGTTAAACGATAGGGCAGGGCTTGGCCATAATCTCCATCCCCGCCATGGAGCCTCCGGAAATATTCGATAATCTCGGCCGCTGTCTTAGCCCCGCGGCTATCCTCTGATGACTGAATTGGGTTCATAGTAGCCGGCGCGCACGGATGTAAGAGGAAAAACCTGGCAGCCTCTGCCCAGAATAGTTCCGGGATTGGTGACAGCGTTGCAGCCTATCTCCGCATGGTCCCCCAGGACCGCCCCGAATTTGCGCAGATTCGTAACGATCCGTGTGCCGTGAGCCATCACACGGATGGTCTGGTCCCTTATCTTGAGGTTGGCCAGCTTCGTTCCGGCCCCGAGGTTCGCTTCACGTCCCACCAGGCTGTCCCCGATGTAGGCAAAGTGCCCGGCCTTTGCACCGTCCAGCATGATGCTTGTCTTCATTTCAGTGGTGTGGCCGACTATGCACCCGGTGCCGACTATACATTGGCCCCTCACATAAGCGCCCTGGCGCACCTCGGTGTGCGCCCCTATTATAGAGGGGCCTTTCACCAGAGCGCCGGGTTCTACGACGACCCCCGGACCGATGAAAATCGCTTCGTCCCACAGCACGCTCCCCTCCCACAACACAGCCGCCTCACTCGTTTCCTCGCCACCGATGCTCACGCGGAATTGGCCTCCTGTGACATTTCCGCCAATAATCTCGAAACCGCCCTCCAGGATCTTTCCCCGCCACATTACGAGCGTCTTCGGCAGCGGGCGCCTGAAACACTTCAGGTCTGCAACGTTTGGCTCGATGTGCTGCTCCAGATAGCCGGAAATTTTGCCCAGAACGTCCCAGACGTACTTGCAGCCGGCAAATACGTCACGGTGAACGAATGAAGCCAGATCGAAAAACGCATCGGGTTCCAGAAAATCCATAGAGCTTCCCTTTCAACGTGAAATTAGTCTGCCAGGCCTGGAAATTGCCTGATCTTTTGGCCTGCTTTCCTTTTCTGCCTGTTTACTTATATAGCTTAAAAGTGCTTTGCCGGGAATATATACCAGGATTTCAGTTTTGAAGAGATGTAATAAATCGTATAGGTCCTGTAAGCTCAGCTTCCAGCAGTTTCCGATTCGGATTTTTTGACCTGAAAGTTTATTGACCTTAAAGGAGGATTTTTCGTTCCGGCAAGGCATCCCGGGCACGCCCAACGCGTCCGACTTCCGCCTAAAGGCGGTAAGAAGAATGACCAGATTATCGCTGAAGGGTGCCCGCAATCGATATGGCATTTTCTTGCCCAGTGTTGTTCATTAGTCTGTCTTACGAGGAACGAGATGCTCCCCCATTTCTAAAGGAGATCCACGGGGGATTTCTCGATCACCCCCCTTTTGTAAAGGGGGGCAGGGGGGATTTTAGCGCGGAGGCCTAGCGTCAATTGCGAGGGGTGAAGTTAGAAGGGTGAACTTCCGGCTAAACGCCTCTGGTCATAGACAGGCCAGGGAGAGCGTCGAAAAGGCCAGATTATTTTCACTCTTCTGGAAAGAAAAAAGTTTATTCGGAGGGGCGCCGCCTGCCATAGGTGCTGTTTCTTAGCGATGTCCACCTCCGCCTCCGCCGAAGCCGCCGCCACCGCCGAAGCACCACCGCCACCGCCACCGCTGAAGCCACCACCACGCCGCCGCTGTCGTGGGAACCACTGCTGCCGCCTCCGCCGCCATAGTGGGAACCGCCGCCACTGCCGCCACCGCTAGAGGAACGTCCTGACTGAGCGCCGCTGGAAGTCCGCCCGCCGGAAGACGGAGACCTCGATTCACCGCCCTGGCTCGTCGTCCTCCCACTGCCGGTTGACTCGAAATTGTGCATATTTCGCGTGGCTGCAACCGGATTTCGCAACTCGTTTTGCCGGTTCACTATAGCCCTGGCGCCTGCCTGAGCGTTGGTGGAGCCGAGCCGGGAGCCTTGCGTAGGCCTGTTTGTCCCGGAGAGGGTTGAAGAATTTCCGGTTCGCGTTCCCGTTGCACGGGTAACCGCATTGACCCTGCTCACCGTGCCGTCCGCATTCCTTACATGGTTGGTAAACCAGTGGTGGTGATGGTGCCTGTGGAAATCGTTCAGTATGAAGTAGCCGCCGAAGGCGAACCCATCCCACCAGAATGGCCATGGGACCCAGGCATAGAGATAATCGTATTCCCATGGAGGCGGATAATAACTCACGATGGGAGGTCCGTACTCGTCATAGTATTGCTCAACGTCGGCGGGCGCCTCATATTCGGAAACCTCCGGAGGAGGAGCGGCTTGGCTTGACTGGTATTCGGAACTTGAACTTGATTCATCGGTGTATTTTTCGCCGGCAACTTTGATCGGAAGATTCATTGCGATGCAGACGCTGTCCACGGTGCGGGCCGCATCGGCCTCTGATATACTGAAGCTACCCGATGATGCAGATCTTGCGGTGCTTTCCCTCACCTCGGCAATGATGTCGGGCGTCATAGGATAGTCGGAAATCCATCCGTTTCGAGGGGCAATGTTTATCGTGGCCAGAGAGTTTTCCGCTGCCGCTTCATCGTGCGAGGAGGCTAAATTGAGGGCAGTTGCCAGTTCTACGGCAAACTCGCCTTCACTGACCAGAGGTTGTTCAATCGGGGGACGCTTTGAGGTTGAGCTTTGAGCGTTCACTGAGCCGGTATAGGGCGCCAGAACCAGACCTGCGGCAACCGATAATATCACGAGCACTCTTTTCATTTAGTACTCCTTTGCGGCAGACTGTCCGTCAACGCAATGCCTATCAGCAGTATAAATAATTAGAACCTTTTTTGCTCTAGTTTATAAGATGCGCAGGCGGTGTTTTTTGTCCACAAAATAAGGTGAATTCTTTAAGTTGTACAAACACTTCAAAAAACTGAAGCGTCGCTCGCCGCCTCGCGAGGCGGGTCCCCCGCCCCAGCGCCCGCCCCGGTGGAAAATCAAGGAGAAGTCGCCCGAAGCCGAAGGCCTCGGGCAATATGGCTGGCGGTCCCACCGCCCCACCGCCCGCCCCGGTGGAAAATCACAGGAGAAGTCGCCCGAAGCCGAAGGCCTCGGGCAATATGGCTGGCGGTCCCACCGCCCCACCGCCCTGAATTTGGGCGCTATCCCTTTTTTTCCGCGTATCTGGCCAGGATGAAGAGAAAATCGGCCAGGCGGTTCAAATATGAATGGACTTCGGGACTGTCTATTTCACCGGCCTCCTTGAGGGCCGTCGCCACGCGCTCGGCCCTTCGAATAATGGAGCGGGCAAGATCGATCGAAGCGCTGACGGAATTTCCTCCGGGGTAGATGAAGTGGCGCGGGACGGGGACTTCCTCCTGAATTTTGACGATCCAGTCCTCGAGCTTTTGGATTCGTTCGGTTCCAATGCTGTATTCGGAGTCCGGCGCAGTATCGGAGAGCCGGGCGCCCAGCATTAACAGGTCCTCCTGCACTGCCTGTATCATCTCCAGGATGGCCTCGTTCATGGTAAAGGTCTTGGCGAGTCCGAGGGCGGAGCTGGCCTCGTCCAGTGTTCCATATGCGTGGGGCCTCAGGCTCGCTTTGGAGATACGCTCCCCGTTCAGAAGACTGGTTGTCCCCTGGTCCCCTTTTTTCGAAAAAATGAAGACGTTCATCGGATCTCCTCTTGAGATTGGAAGCCCCGCATGGGTGGGGACCGCAGAGTGAAATGAAGAAGAATTTCAATTGTCAGGGGCAATTGCTGCTTACCTTGCTGCTCCTATGCGTTATACTAGGCGCAGTCTCAACTTTGGAACCGAGCCCGAGGCATGTTAAGCGATTCGGATTGCGATGAAAAGCAAAACCTTGAGAGTGTCAACAATGCATGCATACCTTCTTACTGTGTTAGGCCTCATCTGCTTCTTGGAAGGCCTCCCCTACCTGGCGACCCCCAAACAGGTCAGAAAATGGCTGAACTGGCTACTTTCAGCCTCCAACCATTCCCTCAGAATTCTTGGCGCAGCTTTGATGGTCGTTGGTCTGCTCCTCGTTTACCTGGGCCGCAGGCATGGGGGCTAGCCACGAGATCTCATTCAGGCTCGAAGACTATGACTACGATCTGCCGCCTGAACTCATAGCCCAGCGCCCCGCCCCGGCGAGGGAACACTCGCGCCTGCTCATACTCAATCGCTCAAGCGGCGCCCTCGGGCATTCCCGCTTCGATAGAATCGGACAGTATTTAATACCGGGCGACCTGCTGGTCGTAAACGATACGCGTGTTGTTCCCGCCCGGCTGACGGGCCGCAAGAAATCCGGAGGCATGGTCGAGCTTCTGGTGCTCGATCCCTACAAGCCGCCCGAGTTGGGGTCCCTTGAGGGTTACTGCTGCCTGGTAAAAGCGTCAAAAGGCGTCCGTGCGGGGCAGGTAATCGAGCTTTCGGAAGGTATTTGCGCTGAGGTGATTGCCGCTCCGATAGACGGGAGGGCTCAAGTGCGGTTTTCCGGGGCTTCCGGCATAGTGGATATTCTTGACCGAATCGGCCTGACGCCGCTGCCGCCCTATATCGAGCGCGCATTTGGCGAAGCCGCTCCCGATGATCGTATCTGCTATCAAACGGAATATGCGAGACACCCCGGCGCGGTTGCCGCGCCTACCGCCGGTCTGCATTTTACGAAATCTCTTTTGAACGGACTCACGGCCTCGGGAATAGAAATCGCCGCGCTGACCCTTCACGTCGGCTACGGCACTTTTGCGCCCATAAGATGCGTAGACATTCGCCAACACCGGATGCACCCGGAATTTATCGAGATTGCTAAAGAGACCGCAGATGCGGTAAACAGGGCAAAGCGCGAACGGAGGCGGGTGGTGGCAGTCGGGACTACTGTCGTTCGCAGCCTGGAGTGGCTTTGCGCTAAGGAAGGCGAAATAGCTCCCTTTATGGGTATGTGCGATCACTACATCTATCCGGGCTCCCGATTTGCGGTTGTCGATTGCATGGTGACCAACTTTCATCTCCCAAAATCCAGCCTGATACTGCTGGTATCGGCTTTCGCCGGGAGATCGCGGATATTGTCCGCCTATCGCGAGGCGGCCCGGGAGCGCTATCGTTTCTTTAGCTACGGAGATGCAATGCTGATTCTGTGAAGAACTGAATTTGCACCACAGAGGCGGGGCATAGTCCGCTCAGGGGGAGGGAGCTATGGTTAAGGATAAGTGCCAAATCGAACTGCATTTACCACAGAGACGGGACATGGTCCGGTCAAGGAG
Source organism: uncultured delta proteobacterium (assembly GCA_963757915.1). Taxonomy (GTDB): domain Bacteria; phylum Desulfobacterota; class Syntrophobacteria; order Syntrophobacterales; family Syntrophobacteraceae; genus SbD1. The sequence goes on from CAVWTD010000002.1 coordinate 76,915, forward strand.
AGGGCGCAGAGGAAAGAAAATCTGCATGGAGGAAAAACCGGAAGCAAACAGGGATCTGCTTTTTAGTTTTGTGTGTTCGTTCCATTGCCTTCATCTGTGCTCTCTGTGTCTCTGTGGTGGAGTTCGTTTCTCTGCGTCTCCGCGTCTCCGCGTGATATGTTTTCGCCCTTTGGTTGCATCCCAAGGCGGCTCTGTGTCTCTGTGGTAAAATCCTGTCTTCACGCCTTCGCGTGAAAAAAGTTTCAGGCCCCACAAGATCTGGAGAATTACGGCGCTCCGCAAGCTGTGAACATTTGACGATGATGAAATTCGAGATTCTTTCAAGAGATCCGGGAGGCAACGCCCGCACCGGGCGGATTGAAACCGCACGTGGCGCGGTCGATACTCCCGTATTCATGCCGGTCGGAACGGTCGGGTCCGTCAAGGGCATCTCCCCGGACGAACTGGAGTCCCTCGGAGCGCAAATAATCCTTGCAAATACGTATCACCTCTACCTGCGTCCAGGGGACCAAAAAGTGGCGCGCCTGGGCGGGCTTCACAAATTCATGGGCTGGGACCGCCCGATTTTGACCGACAGCGGCGGGTTCCAGGTATTCAGCCTCGCCAGGATAAACGAAATCGAGGAAGAGGGCGTCCGGTTTCAATCGCACATCGACGGCTCCCGCCACCTGCTCACCCCAGAGGCTGCTGTCCGCATCCAGAGAAACCTCGGCTCGGACATAATGATGTGCTTTGACGAATGCACTCCATATCCCGTGTCCTACGAGTACGCCTCCGAATCCGTCATGCGCACGATTCGCTGGGCCGAGCGGTCGAAAGAAGCTGGCGCCGGTTGCGGCGCGGCCCTTTTCGGGATAGTGCAGGGCAGCGTTTTCGATGACCTTCGCGACATGTGCCTGGAAAAGCTGGCCGGGATCGGCTTTGACGGGTACGCGATCGGGGGCCTGTCCGTAGGCGAATCGAAGGATGAGATGCTGGAGGTCATAAACCGGCTTGCGCCCAGGCTTCCCGGCTCGGCGCCCCGGTATGTGATGGGGGTCGGTACGCCCGAAGACTTGGTCGAGGGAGTTCGTGCCGGGGTCGATATGTTCGACTGCGTAATGCCTACGAGAAACGCCCGCAACGGGACACTTTTCACCTCGCGCGGCCCCCTCCACATAAAGAACAGCACTTACGCCGAAGACCCCGGCCCTCCTGATCCGGATTGCGGCTGCTATACATGCCGGCGCTTCTCGCGCGCATACCTGCGCCACCTCTACATATGCCGCGAACTCCTTTCTTATCGGCTGAACACCATACACAACCTGCACTACTATCTCGGCCTGATGGCGCAGATGCGTGCGGCAATAGGCGCAGGCCGCTTCGAACAATGGCGGGCCGGCTTCTATGCGCGGCTGGAAAGCTCCAATGAGAAGAGAGCGGGGGAATGATTTTTCACTTTAAAGATCCCCGCACCATGCACGCTTGCGGATGCCCCGAAATCTATGTGGCGTTGGCGCGGCTTTAGTGAAGTTTAATAAGTGTTTATAAACTCCGGACGGAAACTAATGAGCTTGACTGCCTCTTGCCTGAATGCTAATCTAAATATTTGTCGGGACGTGGCGCAGCCTGGTTAGCGCGCTTGCTTGGGGTGCAAGAGGACGGAGGTTCAAATCCTCTCGTCCCGACCACTAAGTCCAAAAACCCCAAACATTAAAGGCCCCTTCTTCGGAAGTGGGCCTTTTTTTTGGATGGGTGGAAAGGTTTGGGGTGATCCGGCAAATGAGTACCTACGGTCTGGATTTTTCTGCCCCGACGGGGCTGTATAATATAGCCCACGATCCCTACGCTCCGCGAGGTGCCATCCTGGGATCAGGCCGCCAAAACCAAACCGGTTAGCTTCAGCCCACCGCAAATAACAATGCAGCCTTGGTCAAAAGATGATCCCGCCGCATACGTTTGCGGGCGATTTCCTCGAATCTCGATTTATTTCCTCGTTCTTTTTCACTCCTTCCCTCCTTCGCGTCTTCGCGCCTTCGCGTGAGAAATTTGCGCACTGTGATTTGAGGACTGCCTTTGAGCCGGTATCAAAAGAATCACTTTTAGGGCTGTACTCCGCATTCTTTATCCATTGCGGCTTTAAGCTCTTTGAGCATGCGAACGAGATCTTTCATCTGGTAGTTCGCGTTTAGGCCGCTCGGGTTAGGCAAAACCCAGGCGGAAGATATCCCGCCGAGTTTTTCAGGCTGAAGTCCGGGCAGGGCCTTCGGGCGGCTGAAGGCCAGCCGGTAGGCGCCCAGCCCCAGGATTGCGGAAAAAAGGGGCTTAAAAGTTCGGACCTTATCCTCGAGTACAGCTCCGCCCCGGGCGAGTTCTTCGGCCGTTAGTTCGTCGGCCCGGGCGGTTGCGTGTTCCACGATGTTTACAATCCCAAATCCGTAGTTAAGGAGTTCTTCTTCCTCAAATGGGGAGAATTGCCTGGGCGTAAAACCAGCGTGGTGGAGCGAAGGCCAAAAGCGGTTTCCCGGCCGGGCGAAATGATGCCCGACTGCTGCCGTGTACAGGCCGGGGTTTATTCCGCAAAAAAGCACCTTCAGCCCTGGCGCGATAACGTCGGGGACCGATTTGCCCCTTGCTGCCCGGACCTGTTCCTTCGTTGGCTTAAACGGCTGTTGCATGTGATTTTAGAGCTTCTTTCAGCGCCTTTTCCCTTTCCCACCTGGCGGTTACATCGCGTATGAGGGCCGCCGATCCGACGATTTTGCCATCATCCGACTTCAAGATTACTATACTGAACTCAATTGAAATCCGTGTGCCGTCTTTCCGCAGCGCTGGAACGGCCAGCAGTTCCTGCATATATTTGGAGACCCCTGTCTCCATCACTTTGCGATATCCTTGCCGGTGGCGCTCTCTTAGTTTTTCCGGAATTATGATATCGAGCTCCTGCCCGATTGCCTCACTTGCGCTATAGCCGAAAATAGCCTCCGCTCCCGAGTTCCAGAGACGAACGATTCCCCCGGCGTCGGCGAATATGATTGCGTCCGGGGCGCCGTCTACAATATTTCGGCAAATCCATTCATGACTGTATTTACTCATCAGCTCATTCTCCAACTTTATCTCAATTGTATTTAAGTCCTGGCTCCCTGCTTGTCCAACGTGGTTGCACAAGCACGTAACGGTTTCACCGGAAAACGTGGGGCTAATAAATTAGGAGCCTGGTGGACGCGTTGCTTCGCTCCAAGTCTGAAGTATGAGGTGTGAAGGGTGAACTTCCGGCTAAAGCCCATAGCAGTCAACTTAAGAGTTGACAGGCAGAACATTCGTCTGTCGCACCCTTTCCTCGTGCCTCCTTCGTGTTCTTAGCGCTCTTCGTGGTTGCTGGCTTAAAATGATTTTCTCACCACGAAGGAGGAGCGCAGCGGGGTGAAGAGCACGAAGGTTCTGTCGCGCCTGCCCTGGGTGGCGGCGCAAAGCCCAGATAGCGCTATAAAGCTTCCTGCCATTAAAGCAAGCAGTTTCACACCCCGTTGCGCTCTCTCTTCATGGTTGCCGGCTTAAAATGATTTTCTCACCACGAAGGAGGAGCGCAGCGGGGTGAAGAGCGCGAAGGGGGAGCGCAGCGGGGTGAGATGATTGTACCGACACGTACGCTAAAGTTGACGGCAATGGGCTAAAGCCGGAAGCTTCGCGTGAAAAAATTTCCAGGCTCAACAGAAAACTGAAGCGCCGCTCGCGGCTCAAGACTACAGGGCCGCTCGCCGGCGCATAGCCCGCGTCGGCCCACGTTGGACCGCGTCTTTCAGACGCAGTGGGCCGGCGGCGGGTGGCGCGTCAACTAAAATCAATTCACTCACGTCTGTATACAGTATTTAAGGTCGGAAAGGACCGGACGGAAACGAATTAAAGGGAATTTGGTCCGGTAGCAGCTATGTTGCAGCTTTTTCTTTACTTTGTCTAGGTTTTGAGCCATAAAGCGAAACTGAGGCTTTTTAATAAAGGGGCGAAAAGAGTTTGAGCAGTAAGCAGGATGTACTTACCATTGCGGGAGTTCCTTCCCGAAGTGAAGAGGACGAGGCCACGCAGGTTATGAATATGCATGGTCGCACTCTGCCCCGGTTCCGTGGGTTGCTGCTCTGCCGGAGATGCGATTCCTGCGGAACAAGGATCGGCATTCACGGCGAAGGCAGTGACAGAGTAGTTATGAAATGCCCCGAATGCCTGCGTGAATATGTGTTCTTCGATCGTCCGGAATAAATTCATCTGAAATCCCTCCTTGTAACCCCGCCCGGCAATGCGCCGCAATGCCTGAATTTGCACCATAGAGGCACAGAGTGGCAAAAAAATCTTTGACAACGTCATCCCGGCGAAGGCCGGGAACCAGGGAAACAATGAACAGGAAGACAACAGGTACAGACGAAATTTTTTTCTTTTTACCCTAAAAAGGGATTGAGGTATTGCCGAATTGAGGAGTTGACGAACTAACACTACTACGTTAAGTCATCACGCAAACCTTTACACATAGCTGTAGGGTGGGTACGGTTTCATCGTGCCCACCATTTCGCGGTGGGCAACACTTGGCGTTTGCCCACCCTACGGTACTTGACGAAGTAGTGCTAAATCCCCAAAATCCCTTAATCCCTTAATTCCTGAATCCCTAAATTGGAGATTTTTCAATCCTGCTAATCCTGTTAATCCTGTCAAAATCTCTGAGTGCTCTGCGTCTCTGCGGTGAAATCCTGTCTCTGCGGTGGAAAATGACCAGCCGGTCACTTTATCGGATTGACAAAACCTGTCCGGCGTCTATAATGACCACCTGGTCATTCCCTTGGGGTGTGAGGGTTGGATGCTTGCGCGTGGTACTTTCAACAGGCTCGATGAAGTCAAAAAGAGCAAAATCCTGGATGCGGCCGTGGATGAGTTCTCACGCCACGGGTTCCGGCAGGCGAGCGTTAATCGCATGGTGGAACGGATCGGCATAGCCAAGGGGTCTCTTTTCCAATATTTCGGCAGCAAGGAAGGCCTTTTCCGCGTTATCTTCAACTATGCGGTGGAGCTTGTAAGGCAATCGCTGCGGCAGGTGAAAAGAGAGACTTCCAGTGCGGATTTTTTCGAGCGGATAAAAGAGAGCATGCTGGCGGGAATCCGCTTCATCGAACGCCACCCCAGGGTCTATCGAATCTACCTCAAGATGATTTTCCAGGAAGACTTTCCCCTTCGGACTGAGTTTTTGCAGCAGGTACACCTTTTTTCGGCGGAGTACCTGCGGCCGGTAGTAGAGGCCGGGATGGCGAGAGGGGACATCAGGGCCGACACGGACATCGAAATGGCCGTTTTCATGCTGGACGCCCTGATGGACCGGTTTCTCCAGGCTTACTGCGTTCCCTTTCTCGATGCGGGCGCCGACATATACGAGGCGCCGCTAGACGAGTTGGAGCGCAAAGTGGATGAGTTCATAAAGCTGCTTCGGATCGGGATGGGCGCCTCGCAGAGCGTTGAGACCGGTCCGGGTGAATCGGCGGGACAAGAATATGTTCGAACCACGGTATTTTAAAGAACTCGGCCTGGAAGATATCTCTCACAAAGTCGCGGTGGGGGAGAGGCTCACGATCTCAGATGGTGAGAGACTTTTTGCCTGCCCCGACATGAACGCCATCGGTTCGCTCGCCCATCAGGTCAGGACAAGGCTTCACGGAAATACGGCCTACTACGTCGTAAACCGCCATATCAACTACTCGAACATTTGTGTAAACGGCTGCCGCTTCTGCGCCTTCAGCAGAAAAAAAGGCGACCCGCTTTCATTCGAACTCTCCGAGGATGAAATCCTCGATAAAATCTGCGCCAACGGGACCGGTCTGACCGAGGTGCACATCGTGGGAGGCTGCCACCCCGACCTTGATCTTTCTTTTTTTGAGGATCTGCTCCGGAAGATACGCGTCACAAAGCCGGATGTCTTTATCAAAGCGTTTACAGCGGTTGAAATCGCCCATTTTGCAAAAAATGAAGGGACATCCGTAAAAGATGTTCTTGCCCGTTTGAAATCGGCCGGCGTTCAGATGCTTCCGGGCGGAGGGGCCGAAGTGTTCAGCGCGCGCGTAAGAGAGCGCCTTTGCCCTGAGAAGCTGGACGGGAATGGCTGGCTGGATGTTATGCGCCAGGCTCATGAAATAGGAATAAGGACCAACGCTACGATGCTCTACGGGCATATCGAGACTGTGAGGGAGCGGCTCGAGCACATGGCAGCGCTTCGCGAGCTTCAAGACCGGACGGGCGGCTTCGTCTGTTTTATCCCTCTTACGTTCCAGCCGGCCAATACCGGTCTTAGCCATCTGCCGCCGACGACCGGGGTCGACGACCTGAAAACGATCGCCGTGAGCAGGCTGATGCTCGACAACATTGCGCACATAAAAGCCTATTGGGTGATGCTCTCGGTTAAGCTCGCCCAGGCCGCCCTCTACTTTGGCGCGGACGATTTCGACGGAACGGTGGTCGAGGAGAAGATCGGCCACATGGCGGGGGCCGAGTCTCAGCAGGGAATGACCCGCCGGGAGATAGAGAGGACTATCCGGGATGCGGGGTTAGAGCCGGTGGAACGGGACAGCCTGTTCCGCAAAGTTTTCAGAAGCCCGGCTTCCGAAGGTGACTGTCATCGGGCTCAGACATTGTATGGTTAAATAATGGTTGAAAACGGCAGGTTAAATATACATCAGGCTTGGGACCTCTACCGGAGCGGCGATTTTCATACGCTGGGCAGGATGGCTCATGACGTGCGCCTGAAAAAGCATTTTCTGTCTCTGGAAAAGCATTCTCAGTCTCTGAAGAAACATTCCCAGCCTGTTGTTACCTACATTGTCGACCGTAATGTCAACTACTCGAATGTCTGTGTGTGCGGGTGCCGTTTCTGCGCGTTTTTCCGGCCTCCGGGCCATAGTGAATCCTTTGTTCTGAGCCGGAAGGAACTTTCCGAAAAAATCGAGGAAACACTAAGGTTGGGCGGAACGCAGGTGCTGTTGCAGGGCGGGCTCCATCCCGATCTGCCGCTCTCTTTTTACGAAGAGATGCTGCAGCTTCATAAAGTCAAAGTATCCAATTCACATACATGCCTTCTCGCCCCCGGAAATCGTGTTTTTCAGCCGGCTGGAGGGGATCGGCGTTGGCGAGGTCATCTCGAGGCTGAGACTTGCCGGACTGGACTCGATCCCGGGTGGGGGCGCCGAAATTCTGGTCGACTCGGTGAGACAGCGGGTGTCTCCGCGCAAATGTTCATCGGCCGAATGGCTGGCCGTCATGGAGGAGGCGCACTCTCAGGGCCTTCGCACAACCGCCACTATGATGTTCGGCCACGAAGAAGCGCCGCAAGACAGGCTCCTGCACCTTTTCGCCCTGCGTGATCTTCAGGATCGCACCGGAGGTTTTACCGCTTTCATTCCGTGGGCCTTCCAGCCCCAAAACACTGCAATCCCCCGGGAACCTGAAACTGCAGTCTCATATCTGCGGCTGCTTGCAATCTCCAGGCTTGTTCTCGACAACTTTGACAACATTCAGGTCTCCTGGGTGACAATGGGTCCGAAAGTCGCTCAGTTGGCCCTCTTTTTCGGCGCTAACGACTTTGGGTCCACAATGATCGAAGAAAACGTGGTCGCGGCGGCAGGGGTCCATTTCCGGCTTTCGGCCGAAGAGATCCACAGGATAATCCAATCCGCCGGTTTCCAGCCTCGGCGGCGCACGATGGCTTACGAGTTGCTTCCGGCTTAACGCTTCCGGTCATCGACGGGCCAGGGACAGCGTCGAAAAGGCCAGATTATATGAACGAGCTTTCGCCAAGCCCCAAACCCCCTGAGATCCACCGGGCCGAATGGGTCGTGCCGGTTTCGGCCCCGCACTTGCGCAATGGCGCTGTATTGACCCACAGGGGCCGGGTTATCGAGGCGGGACCGTTTGCCGCTGTGCGGAGGGACTCACCTGCGGGCGCCCGGGTGACCGATCACGGCCGAGCCGCGCTTTTCCCGGCGCTGGTTAACGCCCATACGCATCTGGAATTCTCGGCCCTTAGAGGCAAAATACCCTTTCCGCAGCCCGGCTTTCGCGAATGGATCGCACTGCTGTTCGCGCTTCGGGCAGGGATGGGACCGCAAGCTGTCGATGAGGGCCTGCTGAGTGGCGAAGCGGAGCTTTTAAGCAGCGGGACGGGGTTTTACGCAGACACGACGAACGGCTGGCGCGGTAGAACACGAGGGTAGTGCAGGATCAAACTCGGGTGGTCCGGATAGCCGGTCATCCGGGCGAACGGTTCGGCCATCTCGAACGGCGGATTTTCCTCGAGTTGCTGGGATTCAATCTCGACTCGGTTGCAGCGGCCATGCCGAGGGAGTTTCTCACGCGAAGCCGCGAAGCCGCGAAAAAAGAAGACACAACGATTGCATCCCGGTCCCCCACTCGGTCTATTCCGTTTCACCGGCGATCATCGCCGAGTCCAAAGAATGGACGCGGGCGCGCGGGCTTCCTTTCTCGATTCACGTGGCCGAACACTTGGATGAGATCGAATTTCTGCAGGGCGGGAAAGGCTTTTGCCGCGAACTGCTTGAGAGGGTAGGGCGCTGGGACCCGTCGTGGACGCCGCCCGGGAAAACCCCGATCGAGTACCTGGACGGCCTGGGTGCGCTCGATTCCCGCACTCTCCTGGTGCATGCCGTGCATATGACCGAAGCGGATTGGGCGCTTGCAGCCAAAAGGGACTGCACCGTGGTTTTCTGTCCAAGGAGCAACCGGAACCTTGGCTCGGGCCGCCCGTGGATCGAGAAGGCGCTTTCACTCGGCATAAGTTGCGCACTCGGAACCGACAGCCTCGCCAGCAACACGGACCTGAACCTTTTTGCCGAAGCAGCCTTTACTCTCGATAACCATCCCTCAATCGATCCTCAAAAAGTGATCGAGATGATTACGGTCAATCCCGCCCGATCGCTCGGCTGCAAAAGCGATTTCGGCAGCATCGAGCCGGGGGCGAAAGCTCATATGCTGGCCGTCGAAATCCAATCCGGCATTGACGAATCGAATCTGGCTGAAGCTCTTATTCAAACCGGGAAAGAAGGAGCCTGGAAATGGGTGAGCAGCGCGCAAAGCTGAGGCTCGGAAGGATCGATTTTCTGAACGTGCTTCCGATCTACTATCCGCTGGAAGCCGGCATAATAGCCAATCCCTTCGCAATTGTCCCCGGCGTTCCTTCCGAGTTGAACGAGCTTTGTGCAAACGGGGCGCTGGACATAAGCCCCGTTTCATCAATCGAATACGCCCGGAGAGCCGGCCTCTATTACATCGTGCCGGACCTCTCGATCAACTCCGCCGGCGAAGTAAAGAGCGTGCTGCTGCTGAGCCGCATGCCCATTGAGCGGCTTTCAGGGAAGACAGTGCTGGCAAGCCTCGGAATCGCATACTTCGGTCGGGCTGCTGAAAGTCCTGTGCAGGTTGCGATACGGGGTGGATCCCCGGTTCGAAACGGGGTCCTGTTCGGATTATCTTTCAGGGCCCGAACTCCCCGATGCGTGCCTTGCAATTGGTGATGAAGCGCTGCGGATTGGCCGAAGCGGTATTTTCCCTCATGTACTCGATCTTGGGACAGCCTGGTTTGAATGGACCGGGCTGCCCGTTCGTATTTGCCGTATGGGTAATACGCAAAGAGACGGTTGCTGAAAAGAACGGGCAGTTACCGGATGCGATCGGGGCCCTTCTTTCTTCCAAGAGATGGGGCCTCGCCAATATCGGCAGGATCTGCGAGCAGGCCGCCAGGACCGGGCTGTTGGAAATCCCGGAACTGCATGAGTATTACCGTTGCCTCCGATTTGATTTAAACGAAGAGGAGCGCAGTGGACTCAGCCTCTTCTACTCGCTTCTTTTCCAGGCAGGCGAACTGGAAGGGGTGCCCAGGCTCGAGACCTTCACACAGCTTGCCTCGGTTGCCTGACCCCTTGCTCGCCGCGAATTTTGGGGATGGTCTGAGATGAGCGGAAAGAGACTGCGCCTGAGAAGAATCCTGTCCCGGATAGACGGCCGCTCGGTCATCGGCTTCCCCTGGACCATGGAGTGACAATGGGGCCGATTTTGGGGATCGAGCGCCTGGATACGACCATGGAGGCCGGTTTCAGGGGTGGCGCCGACGCCCTGATTCTTCACAAGGGAATGTTGCGCTGCCTTGAATCGGCAACCGGGCGGATGCCGGGGATCATTATGGCATCTTTCGGCCTCCACCGAACTGGGAGGGGCCTTCCTGCCATCATAAAGTTCTGATCGGGAGCGTGGATGAAGCGCTCCGGCTAGGCGGAAGCGGTATTTTCCTTCACGTCTGAACCTGGGGACAGCCTGGTTTGAGTGGACCGGGCGCCCGGTCCTGTTTGCCGACTGGGTAATCCGCAAAGAAACGGTTGCGGAAAAGAACGGGCAGTTACCGGACGCGATCGGGGCCCGTCTTGCCGCCAAGAGATGGGGCCTCGCCGATATCATCAGGATCTGCGAGCAGACCGCCAGGACCGGGCTGTTGGAAATCCCGGAACTGCATGAGTATTACCGTTGCCTCCGATTTGATTTAAACGAAGGGGAGCGCAGTGGACTCGAAGACTCTTCTACTTGCTTCTTTTCCAGGCAGGCGAACTGGAAGGGGTGCCCCGGGCTCGAGACCTTCACAGCCAGCCTGTGCCTGTCGGCGATTTGCGACATGAGTCACGGGGACTTCGGTTGAAAGTCGAGACCCTCAAAGCAGGACCTAATTGAAAACGCAAAACCTGACAGTCGCTATTACCGGCGCTAGCGGCGCGGGATACGCGCGGAAACTGTTGCGCTCGATACCCCTGAGAAAGTTCGACGTTCACCTCGTATCATCTGAGGCAGGAAGGCTCGTCTATAAACTGGAAACCGGGGTGGCGCTGAGCGACGACCTTCCACCGGAGATTCACACATACGAGGAAACGGACTTCGCGGCCCCGTTGGCCAGCGGTTCGTTTCCGTGCGCCGGCATGGTGATCGTCCCATGCACGATGGGCACCCTGGGAGCGATTGCCGCCGGGCTGTCTCAAAATCTCATCCACCGGGCGGCCGACGTCTGCCTGAAGGAACGCCGCCCGCTCATTCTTGTACCCCGTGAGACGCCGCTGAATCGTATTCACCTCGCAAACATGCTGAAGGCCGCCGAAGCTGGAGCGATAATCCTTCCGGCCATGCCCGGCTTTTATAACAAACCCCGTTGCGTTGAGGACCTCATTGATTTTGTGGTAGCCCGCATCCTCGATCAGCTTGGCATCGAGCATAATCTCGTGGAGTCATGGAAGGGGCTGGAGGGTGGGTCCTGATTGAATTGCGCGCGGCAGGATCGGCTGAAGCCGCCTATGAGTTCCGACTTCCGTTAACTACTCCGCCTCCGTCTCGTCGGCCGGAATGCGCTTTAGCAGCTTTGCCCCGATTTCCCGCAGGTCGGGATCGGGCAGGCTTTTTATCAGGGATTGTTCTTCCGGGGTAAGCTTCCTGGCCGGGGCCTTGGGTTTTCTGCGCGCGGCGTGTCGCCTGCCTTTGATTTTTTCCAGGTTCTTGTGAGCGGGGTTCAATACCGGTGCCGATTCCGGCATTTCGGCGACCTTGATGACTATTTGCTCTACAATGGGCTCGGGCCGCTTGCCATTTATTTTCTCCGTCAAGATTTCTTTATACTGTTCGAGGTGGTGCTTCCAGACGGAATCGTGGGCAACGATTACCAGGACCTTGTTCTTCAACGACCTCGGGCTGGTGCAGCGGGCCACCTGTTCTCCAACCAGGTCTTTCCAGTCTCCGATCGGGTTGGCTGCAAAAGCGGGATGCTGTTCCAGGAACTTTTTCAACAGCGATCCCACCTTGATGCTCGATCCCCGGTCCGAACGTTTCATGTCCGTTTCTCGAACTTCCGATTGCGAAAAGACCTTGTCCTCCAGCCTCTTGAGTGCGGCATGAAGGTCTCTGAAACTGCTGCTGAAGTGTCTCCAGAATGAGAACGGTATCGTTGCTTCGCAGCGGCAGCCTTGAGAGCAGCCGGTCGTAGATGAACGAATCCAGATTGGAAAGATAAAGCTCTTCGAAATACCTCAGCAGGGTGGAGGCCAGTTGGAAAAAGATGGCCACGCCTGCCGCCTGGATCAGGGGAAGCAGAAGATTCAAAGTGGGCTTGATGGTGTCGAGTATTTCCTTTTGAGGCGGTAAAGCCGAGCATAGGCTTGGCGGCTTCGAGAGCTTCCTTTTGAGGAAGAAGGGCAAAACCGGAAGATGCGACGTTGAATTGGGCAATAAGGAGCAGGGCGGTCTGGGCAAGTCCCAGGATGGGAAGGACCCAGAAAAGGCATCGGTAAGGCCCCCATGAACCGTATAGAATGTGCCAGTCGGCCTCGACCACCCGGCGCTCTTTTTCGAACAGTTCCTCCGATGAGACGTTTTTCTGAAAGCCCGAAAGCATCAGCCGAAGCCGCATAAATGGATGCAGGACAAAACTCAGGGGACTCCGCCTGATCTTGGCAGCCAAGGACCTGCAGGCGGACAAGCGATTGCGGTCTGGTCCTGGCAGGTTCAGGATTGAGCGGTCCGATGGTCTTCGCTTTCCGACATGAATATCTGGAGCAGGTATCTCGCCGGCATATTGAACCACAAGCCAGATCAGGCGCAGTTCTAAAAAGATTATTCCCGCCCGGATGAGAAAAAGAAGCAGTGCCGCTGACCAATTCAATATTGTCCCGGAAATCGTCTTGCCCGGCTGAAGGTTCGGGGTTTGCTTCTTGTCCGGACTGGTTGATTTGCCGGTTTGCGGCCTGGCGCCCTTGTCCGGCTGGTCCTGTTTTCCGCTGGAGTGTTCGTGGCTTGGCGAAGTCATGCCTATACCTTGAAGGCCGGTCCAGAAATCGGTCTTCCTCAGGTCCTTAAGCTCCGGACCTTGCCGGGGGACATGAGTGAAACTTGTCTGAATTCCAGGCGAGAAACAGGCAAAGAAAGAAAAATACAAACCACCAGAGCCTGTGGAGTGTCTCATATCGCCTTAATCCGTAAGACATTTAATTTCCTCTTCGCAGCTTAGATTTATCGTTCCTTTGTATCAGAAACAATGATGGTTTGAGCAATGAATTACGGTTGCCTTGCTCACCACAGCATCTCATGTCCCGTTGCAGACACCCTTGTATTTTAAGAACATCTAAACCATGAAGAGGCGCATGGATCGAGAACCGTAGGGTGGGCTAATCGGAGCGCAGCCCACCAAGTCTTTTCGAAGCAGGGTCTATCCTGTAGGTTCAAATGGCCCGATGTTCATCCTTTTTTCCACGGCGCAGTCGAGCATTTGGCTCAGCCCCCCACGTTCTTCGGGGGAAAAACCGAAGGATTCCTTCCAGATATCGTCATCTTCCATGCACAGGTAGGTGCACAGGTCGGGGTCGGCCTGCCGGATCTTGTCAACCATGAAGGAATAGAATTCGGCCCTTATGTCTCGAAAGTAGCGCATCTTGCCGTCCAGCCCGCGAATGAACTCTCCGTAGGCAATCCGGCTCGAAGGATGGCGTGTTCTGATAATTCCTTCAGCTCGGGCATGAAGCGTAAAGCCCCCAGGCTGATCCAGACAATTCGGGCCGGGTCGACTGCGGCGAAGAGTCGATCGAGTGTCCGGGCGTAGCCGGATTTCCAGCCTGGATAGTCGATAATCGGGTCGAAATGGAAGGCCAGAAAATAACCCTCGCCGGAGCAGGAGCGGGCCGCCTTGAGCCTCTCGGCGATCGTGGCTGCAAAAGGTTCCTCTCGCTTGCGGATTTCCTCCGAATTCAGCGACCAGGCAATGATCGTGTGGCCTCCATGATCGAGTCCTCGGAGGTTTTCAACAAAATTGGTTTTAGTTTTCAGCTCCAGGACCGCATTGGGGGTTCGGGCAAAATATGGAACAAGCAATCGAGACAGCTCCGTGAAAGGGTCCAGCAGAAGAGAATCGGTAAATTCTCCGGTCCCGATCCTGTACAGGCTGCGCTGGTCTTGCGCAAGGTCCTCCGAGAGTTCGCGGAACATATCATCGAGGTTGCCGAACAGTCTGAGATTTGGCTGGTTCAGGTAAGCCTGAAGGATGCAATAGGAGCAGTCGAGCGAGCACTGGACGCCAAAATGGAGAATCCTGTATCCGCAGCAATGATAGTGGCGCGTTCCGGGACAGGATTTCAGAAACTTCCCCCGAAAATTGACCACTTCAAGAATTTCAGGATCGCGGCACCTCGTATCCGAAATTCTGTCTACGATTTCAAAAGAGGCGTCAGGCAGATTTTTGCGAAGCGAGGCGACCAGGGCGCTTTCCACGACGGCGGATTCGACGATTACCCTTTTGGGAGCGTGGATTTTCATCAGCTTTGCTCCTGATGGTTCACAGCGAAGATGCCGCGGCCGAAGGTTTGATGGCGAATTCGGCGGCGTCAATCCTGGCCGCGGCGCCCCTCCGCGCTGAAAATGGTGTCCAGGCGGTCTGATTCGACGAGTGACCCGGCTGAGTCAAGGGTCTTTCGAAGCTCTTCGGGTCCTGTAAAACTCAGTTCCATTTTCCAATTGTTGCCTTCGAAAGCCACAGGAGGGATGATCCTTACATTGGACGGCAGCCCAAGGGATTCGATCTCCCGCTGGAATCGCTTCTGTCTCGAACTGAGCCGAGGGTGGCGCAGTTCGGCAAGAAACTCTCTGAGCGCCTGCGTTTTTTGGCGGTGGTTCAGGTCCTTTGACGCCAGGATTTCGCGTGCGTGGGGGTCTCCATGATATCAGCGCCCGCCTTTTCATCGCGCATAGCAATTTCGTTTATGTGCTCAACTATTTCCACCTGAATGCTCGCGCTGCACCTTAGCGCCTGGAGAACAGGCAAAACGGAATCCCTGCTCCTTTTGTCCCAGCCGGCGACCTCGATCGCCGCGCGCTCCGCTATAGCGCCGGAGGCGAGTAGTTCGAGGGTATCGGGCCCCATGGCCGAAAGCAACGCCCACTTTCGCAGAACCTCCGGGCGGTTCGCAACGTTCAGGCCGGAAAGAAACAATCGAGGAATTTCCTCAGGTTGAAACAGTCTGAGCAGGGTGGATATTATTTGCGCTTTTTCCGCCAGGTTGATTTCCCGCTCGAAGATTTTCTTTTCGATCCTTCGGGTCCAAAGTTCGCGGGCATCGCAATCCTCAGGGAAAATGCGGCAAACTGCCCCCGGCGCCCCATGTTCTTTTGCCCAGCGAAGCCTTTGGAAGCCGTCAACCACAATGTGTTCGGCAGCCCTTTTTGCGCAGCCAGGGAGGATCGAGAATTCCGAAGCGCGCAAGCGATTCCAGAAGGCGGGTCGAGCCTGCGAATTTGCGAACCTCGAAGGAGCTGTCGTCCAGGTCGATCTCAGGCAAGGTGACAAAGCGCACATCCATATTTGTCAGATGTCCCTTCCCGAAAGCCGTTTGAGCGCCTCCATGTAGCGTGCGCGCGTGTTCAGCACGACCTCCTCGGGCAGTTTGGGCGCTGGATCTGTCTTCTTCCACCCGCTCGATTTCAGATAGTCGCGCAGAAACTGCTTGTCGAAGCTCTCCGGACTGCTGCCGGGCCGGTAGCGGTCGGCCGGCCAGAAACGGCTCGAGTCCGGAGTAAGTACTTCATCGACGAGCGTCAGCTTTGTATCGACAATTCCGAATTCGAATTTCGTATCCGCGAGAATTATTCCACGCTCTCCGGCATATTCCGAGGCTTTCAAGTAAAGTGCGACCGCCGCCTCTTTAACATTGGCGGCAAGTTTCCGCCCGATGGCTGCGCCCATCTGCTCAAAAGAAATATTTTCGTCATGCTCGCCTTTTTGCGCTTTGGTCGAGGGAGTAAATACCGGCTCCGGCAGTTTTTGCGCTTCGATAAGCCCCTGTGGAAGTGATATTCCGCTCACCTGGCCGCTCTTTTGATAGTCTTCCCAGCCCGATCCTGCCAGGTAGCCCCTGACGATGCACTCCACCGGCAGCACTTTCGCTTTTTTCACCCACATCGTCCGCCCTTCCAGTTGAGAGCGGTAGGGCCGGCAGATTTCGGGGAATTTGCTGGAATCGGTGCTTATCAGGTGATTGTCGATGACTTCGTTAAGGTAGCTGAGCCAGAATTCCGAAAGTTGAGTCAGAATTATCCCTTTATCGGGAATCGGGTCAGGCATGACTACATCGAAAGCTGAAATCCGGTCCGTTGCCACGATGAGCAAAGAGTCGCCAAGATCATAAATGTCTCTTACCTTCCCTCGTGATACGAGATTCAACCCCGGAAAATTTGTTTCGAAGACCGGTTTATCGAGCATCTTTTCTCCTCTTTTTAGCGAATTTGGGAATTTGGAATTAGGGAATCTCTCCCTGGATTTCCTGAATCGGCAAAGCCGGAATCAAAAATGTAATAGCCAACGACTGTATATTATTCTATATTTTCTGTAAATTGCCTATGTAACACAGAAGTTGGATGTCAGAGGAACACCTGGATGCAAACCCTGCCCAAGTGCCTGTTGCTTCCGATAGATGGGACACACGAATCGCTTCGGCCTGTTGCATTCATCAGCCGGCTCTACACCCCTTTCGGAAGTCAACCTGATCCTTTGCTACTTCTCTCCGCCGCTTCCACCCGCTTATTGCGGAGAGGTTGCCCGGTCCCCCGAACTGCTGAGAAAAAAAAGAGAATTCTTACAAGAGCGTCAGCAGGATGCGCGCCGCATCTTCGACCATGCCCGAAAGGTCCTTTTGAAGGCGGGTTTCTCGGAGGAATTGATACAGGAACACATTCAGCAAAGAGAAATGAGCGTCGCAAAACAGGCATGCCTCCTTGCCGACATCAGGAAAGTCGATGCCGTTGTTGTCCAAAAGCGGGTTACAAGCTCCCTGGAGGGTTTCATCAGGGGAGATTCCGCATCGGCCCTTCTTCAGTACTGCCTGTCGAGTCCGGTGTGGTTCACCGAAGGCGAAATCAACCCGAACAGCGCCGCAATATGCATAGTCAATGAGGACGCTTCGTTGCGGATAGCAGACCACGCTGGCTACATGCTTTCCAGCACGGGTGCGGAGATTACCCTTCTGCACGCTGCGAAAAAACCCTCGCATCCGATTTCATGCCGCCCCTCGGAAGCCCTGAAGAAGTTGGCGGGCTACGCCGATACACCTGCAAGACGAGACAAGCTCTCATACCTTTTAAAGGCTTCCGCAATACTGGCGGATTACGGACTCGATGAAAGCCGGATTCGGATAACGCTGATTCCGGACAGGGGCGATACTGCCGGTGAAATCCTTTCCTGGTGCGCCTCTAACGGAGTCGGGATAATAGGGCTTGGGCATTCTCAGCCGGAAGGGGTCTGGAGCTTTTTGAAAACTTCGGTTACCAGGAAAATCCTTGCCGATTTCAAGAACATGGCAGTCTGGGTAACGCAGTGATCGAATCTTACCCGCGCACACTCTTCCCCGCGCTTGCCTGCCCGGCCGGTTGTTTTTTCTTGGACTTTTTCGGGCTCCGGGCTGGTTTAGCGTCTCCAGCCTGGACCGTTGCGGGTTTGGCGGCTGGTTTAGCGTTGCCGGCCTGGACCGCCGCGCGTCTGGCGGCCGGTTGAGGCAGTTTCTTTTTCTTCAGATCTTCGTATGCAATGAGAATCGGGCTTGCCACAAACACAGATGAGTAACTTCCGGTCACCACGCCTATCAGCATAGCAAAGCTGAAATCGTGAATTACGCTGCCGCCAAAAAGGAAAAGGCACAGGATCACGAAAAACACCGTCATCGAAGTCAGGACCGTCCGGCTAAGGGTCTGGTTTATCGCCCCGTTTATCATGTCGCTGAATTTGACCTTTTTGTCCTTGTTGCGGTTTTCGCGGATTCGGTCGTACACGATGATCGTGTCGTTCAGCGAATAGCCGGAGAGGGTCAATAGGGCCGCAAAGACCTCCAGGCTGAACTCCTTGTTGACAAGCGCGAAAATTCCAACCGTTATCAGAATATCGTGAACCAGCGAGAGCAGCGCCCCGAGCGCATACGGGAGCTGAAGAAACCAGCAGAGCGCAAGGGTGACTACAAGCGCCCCTCCGATCAGATACACCGCATTCAGGCCGATCGCCTCAAGCAGGTAAATTCCCACTATCAGCACGCCTCCCATTATGAGGCTGCTGGTCCATTTGAATTCAAATCGTCCGGAGATATAGATGGCGATCAGCAGTAAAGCGTAAAAGATAGCATAGAGCGCCTTTTGCCGAAGGTCCTTGCCCGACTTTCGGCCCCACCATTTCAACGCGAAGTACCTGCTGCCCGGGACCATAGGTTTTGTTGAGTTCGTCTTCGATCTGGTTTGAAAGACTGCCCAGTTCCTCGTGAATGGTGTCGGTGCGGACCAGGTATTCATTGTCGCTCTTGTGTGCCTATCTGCTGAACGAAAGCGTGTGAGACGATCCCCTGGAGAGCGTTGCGGATTTCGTCCGGATTGGTCGGCTTGTTGAATTTAACCTGGATCAGCGTGCCGCCGGCAAAATCGACGCCCATTTTGAGCCCGCCGCGCGCAAACAGGGTAAGCAGGCCCAAAAGTATGATCGCGCCGGAAAGCATGAAAGCCTTGTAGCGCAATCCGACAAAGTCGATATTGATATCCGGTCTTATGAGTTGCATTCTCTTTCCTTATGGTTTTGAGCTAAATGCTCAGCTCTTTTACCCGCCGCTCGGTCAGAAGGTAGTCAAAAATAATCCTGGTTACGAAGATCGCGGTGAACAGGTTTGCCACCAGACCGATACTGAGCGTGACCGCGAAGCCTTTCACGGGGCCGGTCCCGAACTGGTAGAGAACCAGCGCCGCGATCAGGCTGGTGACGTTGGCGTCCATGATCGTTATGGTTGCGCGCTGGTACCCTGTATCGACCGCCGCGCGGGGCGTTTTGCCCAGCCGCAGCTCCTCTCGTATTCGTTCGTATATCAGAACGTTTGCGTCAACGGCGATCCCGATGGTCAGCGCGATACCGGCGATGCCCGGCAGCGTGAGAGTTGCTCCGACAAGCGGCCATCAGCAGCCAGGATGAGTATGATATTCATGGCCAGGGCCATGTCTGCGATCACTCCCGAAAACCTGTAGTAAACCATCATGAACAGGATAATGCCCAGTCCGCCGATGGCCGAGGCCAGGATTCCTTTCTTGATTGAGTCTGCGCCCAGCGCCGGCCCTACCGTGCGTTGCTCGAGAATCTTGACGGGTGCCGGCAGCCTGCCGGTACGCAGGGCGATCGCCAGCACCTTGGCCTCATCGTCGGTGTAGGACCCCTCGATGACAGCTCTCCCGTTCGGGATGCGCTCCTTTATAACCGGGTCCGAATAAACGACGCCGTCAAGAACTATTGCAAGCTTGCGCCCAACATTTTCCGCTGTGAGACGCTCGAATATCTTGGCGCCCTGCGGATCGAAATTGAGCGAGATATGCGCCTCGCCAAACGAGCGCCCGCCTATCTCAACCCTGGCATCCGTAATATACTGTCCGGTCATAACAGTCTTTTCTTCCAGGGGGATCTTGGTTTCCTGCGCGTTTCGGTCCGACGGCCTCATTGGATAGAGCTTTACTCCCGGTGGGAGTTTATTGTCGCGGATTTCCTGGTCCGTAACGTTTTGCGCTACCAGCTTGAACTCGAGGACCGCCGTCTTCCCGATGAGGTTAATGGCCTCCTGGGGGTTCTTTATTCCGGGGAGTTGAACCAGTATCCGGTCGCCGGCCTCGGGCCTGATATCAGGCTCTCTCACCCCGAACTGGTCGATCCTGTTCCGGATGGTCTCGAGGCCCTGGCCTACCGCCATGTTCCGAAGATCGTTGATTTCCTTCTGGTCCATGGTGAGAAGCACCCTCGTCCCATCGGGCGTGGTCTCGGTGGCGGCGGGTTTTAGCCTTGGGAAATCACTTTTTAAGGCCTCGTTGAATTCATTCAACTGCTCGCTCGAGGGCAGGATCACTTCAATGTCCCAGGCGCCCGTTCTGGCGACCTTGGTAAATCCGATCTTCTTCGCGCGCAGAGTATCCTTGATCTCCTCGGCAAACCTTTCCGCCGCATTTTCGACCGCCTTGTCCGCCTCAACCTCGAGCACCAGGTGGATACCACCCTGGAGATCCAGCCCGAGATGGATCTTATCCGGCAGGATACTCGACAACCCGGGCAAGGGAGCAGATATGAAAGTCGGTATAAGGCAAAAAATACCCCCAATGAGAATTACCGACAATTATAAGCGCACGAATTCCTATGCTTTTCAATTACGCCTCCAACTAACTGGGACCGCGCTCGTAAAAACGCCATATCCGCAATCTCCGGCCAGGAACAGTACTGGTCAGAAGGATCTTTCGCCGGAATATCTCAAGATCAGGATTCTTTGGCCGATTCTTTTTCCGGGGCCGCTTCGCCCTTCGAGACCAGCCCGCCGACCGCGCTCCGGTTGACTTTTACGCGCACCTTGTCGGCAATCTCCATGGTTATCACGTTCTCGTCAAGACCGGTTATCTTTCCACGGAGTCCGCCGCCCGTGAAAATCGTATCGCCCTTCTGAAGGTTTGCCAGCATCTGTTTGTGCTCTTTCTGCCGCTTCTGCTGCGGGCGAATCAGCAGAAAATAAAAGATCGCAAGCATGGCGACCATAAGAAACATGGGGTTGCCAAAGTTAAACAATCCAGCCAGCCCTCCCGCGCCCGCGCCATCCTGTGCGAACGCTTCGGAGGCATATGCCAATCCAGCAAAATTCATCGGTTTCCTCCAGGATTTTAATATCTTGAAGCTGCTGCTCCCATTTCATCCAGTCAATGCCGCAAGGTTAGTCGTGAAACATTAAAGCGGCAAATTTAACGATATTCCTGGATAAATGTCAACCGTAACGACATCCGCATAGCTTTTTGTCCGAACCAGTTGTATTTTTAGCCCCTATATCCACATCCAATATGGAGGGAAAATTTGTGCCGTATCGCGCTGGTACTTGTGGCCCTTTGTTTTGCTCTGCCTTTTGTGCCTATTTCCGCTCTGGCCGGCCCCCCGTTTAGGACTGACGACCCCGAACCGGTCGAATATAAAAACTGGGAAATATATGTTGCATCCCAGTACCAGGACAACCGGGGCGGAGTGAGCGCAACGGCGCCGCATCTCGAGGTCAACTATGGGATCGCGCCCAACTTTCAGCTTCATGTCATTGCACCCATGGAATACGTCAAACCCGCCGGCCTGCCCTCTCACTACGGCTATGGCGATACGGAACTGGGGCTGAAGTGGCGCTTTTTTGAAATCGAAGAGGCCAAGTTCATGGTCGGTACCTTTCCTCTTCTCGAAATCCCGACCGGTGACCAATCAAAAGGTCTGGGCAACGGTGACGCCCAGGTATTCTTGCCCCTGTGGCTTCAGAAAGCTTGGGGGCCATGGCAGACTTACGGCGGAGGCGGCTACTGGATAAATCCCGGCGAGGGGCACAAGGATTTCTGGTTTTTTGGATGGCAGGTTCAGCGTGAAATAAATAAGAATTTAACCCTCGGGGTGGAAATTTTCTACGAGACTCCCCAGGAGACCGAAGGTGAGCACGATCTGGGGTTTAACGCAGGCGCCATAATCAATATAACTGAAAATCACCACATACTGATGTCCGCTGGTACGGACATCGATCGGCCCGGCCAAATTTTTCTCCTATATTGCCTATCAGCTCACCTTCGGGCCTGAAAAGCAAAAGGCTGCGGTTGAGAAGCATTGACGTAAGTCGGTGTTGGATGTCTAAGGCCGGGAAGTCTGGATTCCGGCTTTCTTCTTCATTTCCTGGGTTATTTCCTGCCTGATCGAGAAATACCCGGCCCAGGGGTCTTCTTCGAGACCGGCTAATCTGCGCCTGATATTGTGGATGTTGTAGCTGTCCGCTTTGAGGTCAACCGTGAGTTCATCCCATGCGACTGGTGTCGATATGGGCGCCCCTTGCCTGCTCCTTGTCGAATAAGGCCGCTATGCTTGTCGCCCCACGCCCGTTTCTAAGATAATCGATGAAAATCTTGCCCTTGCGCTTCTCCTTGGACATGGTGGCGATATATTGTCCGGGGGCCTCCCGGACGATGCTCTCCGCAACTGCCCTGGAAAACGACTTGACCGTTTCCCAGCCGGCTTTGGGTGTGAGAGGAACGACTATGTGCAGCCCTTTCCCGCCGGTTGTCTTCACAAAACTGGCCAGGCCCAGGTCTGAGAGCCGTTCGCGCATGAGCCGGGCAGCCTTGATCATGCTTGCCCACTCGACTTCAGGGGCGGGATCGAGGTCGAATATCATCATGTCCGGCTGCTCCAGCTTATCTTCCCGGCTTCCCCAGACATGTATTTCCAGTGCTCCGATCTGCACCAGCTCTATCACTCCGTCGATATTGTCAGCCACGCTGTAGTATTGCAGTCCGTCTTTTTCCATTACCGGAATGGACCTGAGGACCTCAGAGGCCGCATCCTTAAAGTGTTTCTGAAAAAAGCACTCCTTTTCCCATCCTTCAGGGCAGCGCACCACTGTAAGTGGACGCCTTGCGAGGTGAGGCATGATCCAGTCGGCGATTTCGGTGTAGTATTCGGCAAGTGCGCGCTTGGTTACTCCGATTTCCGGGTAGAATACCCGATTGGGATTCGAGAGGGTCGCACTTGATGGATTTCCTTTAGGGTCCGTCGGGTTTTTCTCGACATCGCCGCTCGAAACTTTTTCCTCGATTTCGGGACGCTGCCCTGCAGGACCGCTTCTCCTTCGTCCCGGAATTTCTCCCGCTGAGACGCGATTTCCTGCATGGTTCGCCCGCTCGCCACGCTCCGGTCCATGGTTTCGACCGGCTCGGGCTCTGATCCCGAAATGGCCGCATCGTCTCGTTTCTTTATAAGCAGCCAGTTTTTGCCGCCATCTCCCGCCGCTCTTCCCTTCATCCTGGCAAGCACCCAGCTCCCTTTGAGCTTCTCGCCGTGGAGCTTGAATTTGAGGTCGCCTTTGGCGTACCCCTCGCGCGGATCGCCTTCCGGCTCCCAGGCGCCACGGTCCCAGAGCATGACCGTCCCTCCTCCATACTCTCCCTCTGGGATTATTCCCTCAAAACGACCATATTCTATCGGATGGTCCTCCACGTGAACTGCAAGCCTCTTTTCGGCCGGATTGAGGCTCGGGCCTTTAGGCACTGCCCAGCTCTTGAGAACCCCCTCAAGCTCCAGGCGAAGGTCGTAATGAAGGTGGCTTGCAGCGTGTTTATGAATTACGTAAAGATTGCCCGCCGGACTTGCCTCGACCTTGCCTTGTGGCTCCGGGGTGCTTTCGAAGCGGCGTTTTTCATGATAAGCTTCAAGTCCCATGCGCAGAAAGTTTCCGCGCGTGGATTACATGTAATTTCACTGGAGTATTTCTAAGTATTAGTAGGCATTACTTGCATCGGAAGCAAAGACCCCGGGGGAATTTTTCTTATTTTTGCGGGAGAATCCGGCTGTTTTATATAATTAAACCTTTCTTTGAATCCGGACGAATATATGAATAGACCCGGCAGCCTGTTGAGAATAGAGATCGAAAAGGCGTTGCGGCTGAACGAACGTTTTGGTCTTGCCTGCCTGAACGACCCTGAATCGGGCCGGCTGCTCCGGAAGCTTCGAGATTTGATTCGCAGGACCGACTCGGCCATGCTCCAATCAGGGGTCGTGTCGGCATGCGCCAGGTGTGCTGCGAGTGGCAAAGGCAGTTGCTGTTTCAGGGAAATGGGTGAGAGCTACGGATTCATGGGGCTTTTTGTGAACCTGCTGCTCGGATCGGTCCTTCCCGAAAAAGCGGATTTTCCTGGAAGCTGCCATTTTGTGGGAGACAGCGGGTGCAAACTGCAGGCTCGGCAATCTTTCTGCCTGAACTACTTCTGCCCGGACCTTAAGAACTCTCTTGGGGAGCAAACAATCCTCAGGATCCAACAGCAGGCAGGAGAACAGCTCCTTGCAGGCTGGGAACTGGAACGCGCTTTGGCGAGGTATATGGCGGATGCAGATAAACAGGAGCAACTTAGACCTCTCTCTTGCAGCGAGTCAGGGCGAAACGGACGATGAAGGCTTCTTTTTCCCTATATCTCCTTTTATGATTTTTCCCGAATCTTACGGCGAATTTGCAATCTATTTGAGGAAAGGGAAGAACCTCATTCTCTTTACCCGCCGTGGGGAACAGTTTACCGGGGCACACAAGGCCATCCTGCACGACAACGGCATCCTGGAAGTCTATATCAAGTCATCTCAAAAAGCGGAATACGGCCGATATCTCGAAGAGCACCTGGGCACGATTCTGACAGATGAGTCCATTCCTTTAGCTGTCCGCTCGAGTGTCTTCTATCAAGTGGCTACTTGCGTCCTCGGCGAAATCTTCGAAACCGACCGGCACGGCCTCAGGTCCGGCTCACTGGACAAGCTGAAAAATATAGTGCGATCGAGCTTGCAGTTCCTCTCTACCAGCGCCACACTCAGGGCTATGGCGCCCGTCATGTCTCACGGCTATGGTGTCCATACACACTCAGTAAACGTCTTCATCTATTCTGCAGCCATTCTGGGTTACTGGAAAATGTCCGTGGAAGAAAGGCTCAAGACGGCGCTGGGGGCAATCCTTCATGATATCGGAAAGGCAACCATGCCAAAAGTCATCCTGAACAAACATGGCAAGCTGAATAGTGAGGAGCGGGACCTGATGAAAATGCATCCGGTCGGGGGCGTCGGGATGTGTTCCATGTTGCAGATCGGGCAAACCGTTATACATTGCCTGCTTTTCCATCATGAAAAGCTGGATGGGAGTGGCTATCCCGCCGGACTGCCGGAATCGCGCATCCCGCTGCACGCCCGCATAGTCGGCGTGGTTGACGCTTTCGACATGTTCACCTCAGAGAGATACTTCGATGCGGACCCGCTCACTCCACAGCAGGCGCTGACATTTTTGGGGGAAGAGATGATGGACCGGTACGATCCGGAAGTAATCTTTCAGTTCGGCAAAAAACTTCGAGAAGCGGGAATAGACTTGCCAGGTCTTGCCTCATCGCTGCTCAAACCGCTTTTGTCCTCCATTCCAGCGCATCCATAACTCCGTGGCAGCGGCAACTGGTTGCGACCAGATATCGGCCCGGTTTTGAACCAATTCCGGCAAGCAGTTGGCGGAGGCTCCGTCCAGGGTAACCGCCAACTCCCGGCGCAAGCTGCCAGCTTCTCAGCACCGCGACATCGAATCCGGGCGCAAGAACCCCGCCGAAAACTTCATACAGGTTTCCAGGCCGTTCCTTTCCGGTGTGAGTGCAAATCTCATCGGGCTCGCTGCAATAGTCTGGGCAAAGGAACGTGGCAAAGCTGGCATAAAGAGTTCCCGACGGAACGCGAATCGGGTTGGGCAACTTTGAATCGACTTCCTCCGGTACCGGAAGCCTGCGGACCTCTCCAACCCTGTTCAGCTCATTTATGGCCCACTCGAATCCCACGTGCACCGGCACGGCCGGGATCAGCCATAAATCATCAGGCGGTTCAATGCGGCTTATGCTTTGGATGCACTCCTCCACCTCACCCTGAACTCCCAGGTCCCGGGCAATTTCATGGACTCTTGCCGCGTCGCGGTCGGTTATCGACAGGAGCGCCTCCGGAAATCGGCGCCTGAGCCTTTCGGCGGCAAGCCTTCCAAACCGGCCGGCGCCGAGAACTATTATCCGCCGGGGCGGGAAAATGTCCTGGAATAAGTTTGAAACTAAACTGTGTGAAGACATCTTTCGTTTGTGCCGCCTGTGACATATGTTAAAATTATAAAATTGGTAGACCGAGCGCCTCGCGGAGCTTAGAGATTGTTACACGATACTCGTTCACGGGAACAATTATGAGTAGTATATTCGAAGCATTTGATAAAATCGCTGAGAAAAAAATCCGCGAAGCAATGGATAACGGCGAATTCGACGATCTGCCCGGTAAGGGAAAGCCCCTGCAGTTGGAGGACGACAGGCATCTTCCGCAAGACATCCGCCTTGCGCACAAGATCTTAAAGAACGCCGACTGTCTCCCGCCTGAGCTCGAGCTCAGAAAAGAAATTTTCACCATCGAGGAATTGCTCGACGGAGTCAGGGACACGAAAGAGAAGTACAGGCAGATCAAAAAGTTGAACTACCTCATTATGAAGCTCAACATGTCCCGCCGCAGTTCGTTGGACCTGGAGAAAAACCAGGTGTATTACGAAAAGCTCGTCGAAAAAATGGGGAAAAAGACTAAGGCCCTTACTGAGGACTGAGGACCTAGTGAGGACTGAGGACTGAGGACTAGTGAGGACTACGTTAGGACATGACGCAGACCTTTACACATAGCTGTAGGGTGGGTACGGTTACGTGCCACCATTTCGCGGTGGCAACAATTGGCGTTTGCCCACCTACGGTGCTTGACGAAGGAATCGTTAGCCCCGGCGAAAGACTAGTACTTTGTCAACAAAGTATCAAGTTGCAAGGATCGTCACCCGGCGAGCCGGGGTCCAGTGTTTTTAACCACCTGAAAAGACGCCGGATTCCGGCTTTCGCCGGAATGACGGCCTTTAGGTCCTTACCTATAGGAACTTAGTTGACACTGCACTAGAATAATGTCGTTCATTTGCCTCCATCTGCTTTCTGTCTGTGCACAGAGGAGCGCAAGCCGCCCACAATCCTGGCCACTTCCTCAGCTTGCTGTATGAGCGCGTCGAATGACGCCTCGTCCAGGTATCCCGCATCCAGGGCCACATACAGTTGGGAACGTACTTCAGCGCATGACGCCTTGGCAGTGGAGAGGGACTGATGGAACTCGCCGCGAGCACCACGCTCAAATCCCTCCGCGATATTCGACATGACCGAAACAGCGGCCCGCTGAATCTGCCTGCTCAGGCCATAGTCCTTGGCAAAGTTCCCATTTCGCGTCACCTCATAAATGGCTCGCGTCAGCCCCCGGGCTTTTTGCCAGGCGATCAGGTCTTCGAATCTTTCGACTTTTGCCATCCCTCAGTCCTCAGGTCTACCAACTCAGTCCTCAGGTCTACCAACTCAGTCCCCGTTCCTCAGTCCTCATCCCTCATCCCTCAGTCCTCAGTCCTCAGTCCTGCTTTTTATGTCCCGGCAGTTCTATGGATGTGCAAGATTGTCCGGGTCCGCATGAGCGCGTCGTGGCTGAAGCACCGCTGTTTTGGGACGGACCCGATGAACCCATGGCATAATTGGTGCGGCTCACAACCCGCTCCATGTCTTCCCCTCCGCATGCGCCGCATTTCATCTCAATTTGCCGGCTCCCCACCAGGATGAATTCCTCGATATTACCGCAGCTGACACACCGGAATTCGTAAATAGGCAATTTTGCGTTTCCTTCGAGGAGATTTTCGTACTGGCAAGGAATTCAGGTTCGCGGAGGCGTACATTGGACCGCAAGTTAGATTGACCCACCCGGAAAACTTCCGGACGGAAACTAGTTAGCCTGTAGAAAAGTGGCCAGGCTCGCGTCGTCTTCCACGCTTAACACTTTTACGTTTCGGTCGATTCTGCGCATAAGCCCGCGCAATACCTTCTTCGGGCCTACCTCGACGAAATGATTGAATCCCGCCCCGATCAGTCGCTCCATCGACTGCCACCACAGAACCGGGTTGCAGATTTGGCGGCTGAGTTTGTCCGGAACTTCCGAACCGGCCCTAAGGATTTCCGCATCAACGTTGTTTACTACCGGGATTTGGGGGTCTTTGAAAACACATTGCCTGAGAACCGGGTTGAAGTTTTCGCGCGCATATTCCATGCACCTGCTGTGCCACGGTCCGCTGACATTGAGCCTTATGCACTTTTTTGCTCCCGCTTTCTCGCACATCATCGCCGCGCTGTTTACTTCGACTTCAGGCCCCGTGATTATGACCTGCTCCACGCAGTTTACGTTCGCTATCTCCGCTCCGGCAAGCGTGCAAATGTCGCGGATTTTCTCCTCTTCCAGGTCCATTATCGCGGCCATGCCGCCCGGCTCAATAATTGCCGCCTCCTGCATGTATTTTCCCCTGTGCTGGACCAGCTCGAGCGTATCTTTCAGGTTTATCGCTCCCGCCGCATACAGCGCGCTGTATTCTCCAAGGCTGTGTCCGGCCGCCGCTGCCGGGTAGATTTCA
Source organism: uncultured delta proteobacterium (assembly GCA_963757915.1). Lineage (GTDB taxonomy): Bacteria > Desulfobacterota > Syntrophobacteria > Syntrophobacterales > Syntrophobacteraceae > SbD1. Next base: position 105,006 of record CAVWTD010000002.1, read on the forward strand.
TGCAGCCTGAGTACAGTCAGGCACGCCAGATTTATCACGGTTATCGCCGGCTGGACGTTCTCAGTTAAAACGAGCACCTCGTCGGGGCCTTCAAAGCATAGCTTCCTGATATCCATTTTCAAAATATCGTTTGCGTTTTCGAACAGCTCCCGGACCTCGACGTAGTTGTCGTGGAATTCACGCCCCATTCCAACGTACTGCGATCCCTGTCCCGGAAAAAGGAACGTCCAGTTCTTCATTCAAAATCCTTTCGATGCAGGAAGGATCAGACACTTGGAAACTGCCGTTGTTTCACATGGCGTCGCCGGATGAACACAGATAGGGAACTCTGCCATGAACGCTTCTATTAATCTCCGATGTGGAAGTCAAGAACTGAATTTGACGGACGGAACTCAGAACATGACCTCCAATCTAAAGCAACTCAGGTGAGACCGCACTCGAAGCCCCCGCCGATCCGAATGCTTTGTCCCCTTTATCCGGGGTAAATAGAATGTTTCTGTATTCGATCTTCGTTGTATCCCTATCGTCGGGAACAATTGAGAGCGGTCCCGATCCCGGGTATCCGGGTGTGACTGAGTTCTGAGGAAGAGCGTTCTTTGTCGTGTCCTTATCCATGTTCGATTGCAGGACAAAAAACAATCCGGTGGTCAGAACCACGGCCAGACCAAACAGCGTGGAATATTTCAGCAAGTTCATTGGAATTCTCCTGTCCAGAAATAAGTGCAATATGTCGCGATGATAGCATGCAAATGCCAATCAAACACGTCTGATATGCACTCTTTCATTTAAGACCTGGCAGGAGTAAATTCAATTTGAGGAGGGAATAATTAAGGATCAGCTTACGATTTCTCTTCCTCCCGCTCGCAAATCCAAATTGCGGCGGCAAGCCTCTCAATACCGGCATCCCAAAGCGCCCTTGCTTCTTCCGTGCTGGTGTCGATTTGTTTAAAGAGGTCGTCAGCCCCTTCAATCATCTGAATTATTTCGGCAAATCTTTCGCGCACTTTAGAATTCTCCAATGCGGGACAATCGGAGAAGCTTCACCACGAGGATTTGCCTCGTATGGGCCTCCACTTTCACTCTGTCGTCCATTCTCATTCCAACCACCCAGCATATTTTTTCACTGTCGCATAGAAGCGGGACCTTTTGCCGCTTCTCCCTCGGGACCATGCAATCGGTGAAAAAATCCTGAAGTTTTTTCGAGCCGGTCATGCCAAAAGGTCGAAATCGGTCTCCGGTCCTAAGGTACCGGAACTGCAGAGGCCATTTCAGTTTGCCTGAGTCCATGCGGATGCATTCAGCGCCCGAATCCGGTCCGCAACAGGTTTTAGTTTCATCGCAAAAGCGGAACTCGAAGCCTAATTTCCCAAAAAAATAATTCCCGGGCCCATGAACGTCCAGGACACCATCCAGCGGATCTTCAGGCGTTGTGCATTCCCTTGAGCTGATGAGGAGCTTTGCTCCATACCGCGTGGCTTCGATCCCTCCTGGAATCCGAATCGATTTCCCGGCCTTGCCCGAAGAAACAAGCTCAATGAGAGGTTCCAGGTGCACCATGCCGACCCCTGAAAGATTCCCTTTGACCTTTTCGATAGCCAAACGCAGCATTCGGCGCGCAAGGGCAGGATGAAGTTGCTTCATCCGCCCAAAATCGAGCGAGCATCGGCCTTCCGATAGCTCAAGGCATATATCGCCCCAGAGTGTTCGGATTTGCGATGCCCACAATGACTCTTCCTCACGCGCCAAGTCTGCGCAGCGTCCGATGGTTTGCGCGATTTGCGGATGAAATGCCTCCCGCAGCAGTGGAAAAACCTTAAGGCGAAGGAAATTTCTCTGACATGAGGGGACGAAATTCGTCGAGTCATTCCTGTATTCGATGCCGAGTTCCTGTAAATATTCCAGGACTGCATCACGGGTGACAAAAAGGAGCGGCCGGATAATTCCTTCCGCAGTTGCGGGGGACATCCCTTGAATGCCCGCTGGACCCGTCCCCCTTAAAATCCTCAGAATCACCTCCTCGGCCTGATCATCTGCCGTATGTCCCAGGGCGATTTTCCCGGCGTTGATCCCGGCTGCGGTCCCTGTGAAGAAAGAGCGCCGACACTCCCTGGCGGCCATTTCGAGCGATATTTTCCGGCTTCGGGCAAAAGCGCGCACATCCGCTGCCCCGCAACGGAAATCAAGCCCGGCGGTACGCGCCAGAGCGCGCACGAACTCCCTGTCCCCATCGGATTCATCCCCACGGAGCCGGTGGTCGAAATGAATGACGCTGATCCGCTCTATTCCAAGGGTGTCTTTAAGATTGACTAGTATAGACAGGAGAGCGACTGAATCCGGACCGCCGGAGACAGCGGTCAGAACGTGATCCCGGTTCGATATCAGGCTATTTTTTCTTATATACTCGGCTGCCCGCGCCGGAAGGGATTTAGGGGTTCCGCTCATGGCTCCGGATCAGCAGGGCGGGGGAATCGATCCACCGCAAGGGTTCTCGCTGGAATTGTTCTCTATGGCTTTACTTTCACTGGGCCGCTCGGGCAGGAGCTCAAGCGCCTTCCCGAACTTCCTGCCGTTTACGAGGAGCTTTCCCGAGCTGTTCAGCACCGTATTGTCTTCGAGAATTACAAGGCCGAACTTTTCGGCTATCTGGGCCTTGTACTGGTATTCCATCGCCGTTTTGCGGAGCCGGTAGTTGAGAATGATGAGAATCAACGCGAAGATAGATGCAAGCAGCAAAATGACGATCAGCACGGCCAGCAGAATCTTTACCGATTTTTCACCTATGCTGCCGATAAGCCATACAATGGCGTTCAGCTTGTAGAAAAACGCCGTTCCAACGCCTAGCAGCAACAAGAGCGCCAAAAACGGGAGCCTCTGGATCAAGGCAACCATCCGGCTTAACCGTTCGATCCTGCCGGTTCCCGCGCTTTCAGCAGCTTCAGATTGGCTTTCCACCTCTGCACTGGCTTGCTCCGGTTCCGCGAAATACTTGTTGAAACCGACAACCACAGTCCCCACAAGGAAAGTGATGGCAATGGGGGCTAGGAATGCGACAAGAAAGTAGAGACGCCACGGAAAGGTGGACTCCCCGTCGCGGCCGCTGTCACCTATCTGGTAAAGCCAGCAGGTAAGGAGGATGCCCAGTTCGACCCAGCAGAGAAAATAGAGGTATTTGCGGAAAAGATCCTTTCGCTCCATATCATCGAACAGAGCGGCTATTCCCCGCAGGCTCTTTGGTTTTTCGCTTGAAGCGTCCATCCCATTCCCGGCTGTTGTCCAGAGGTTATCTATCATGCGAGGATAACAAATGGCGAAAACTTGGTCAACCGCCTTCTGCCGAACCACGGCAGGCCCCATGCAGGACAGATATCAAAAGAATTTAAGAATTCGATTCCTCAATCCCTCAAATGAGTTTCTCTTTAGAGAGAAGTTCGATCAGTCTTTGACAATCGTCGGCAACCCAGTCGGCCCCCGCCAGCACGAGTTCGTCTCTGCTACTGTTGCCGCTGCAAACACCGGCAGTCATTACCCTGGCCGCCTTGCCGGTTTGAATGTCGAGGGGATGGTCACCGATCATGATTGCTGTTCGCAAATCCGCGCCAAAAGATTCGAGCGCATGGATTAGATGAGCCGGGTCGGGTTTGGGAGATGAGACATGGTCGCGTGAGAAAAAAGCCGAGCAATAGTCGGAGAGGTCCGGAAAGACGAGCCGAACTGCGGCTTCACAGTTCCTGGTTATGATTGCGGTTTTAGCTCCTTTTTGTGCCAGCGCCTTCAGGAGCGGCCTCGTGAATGAAAAAAGCGCCCCACTTCTTGCACCTTCCAACTCCATTTCGGAGATCAGGGTCATGGCCTTCTGCCGGAACTCGCCGGTCCGGTCTCCAGTTGATTCTCGAATCCTTTTGTCCAGCCAGGCAAGCCATTCCAGGACGGGAAGAAAAGGCGGCGGAAGCGTTGGAGCAAAGTAGCTTTCGGCAAGTGAACTCAGCCGCAGTTTCATTTCTGCGAAATCGAGCCGCAATAGTGCAAGAGTGCCGTCAAAGTCGAAAACGAAAGATTCTATTTTCAATTCGGACTCGATCTGATTGGATTATACCCTCAGGACCACCGTTACTATGGACGCATGGAACGTAATATTATATCCTAACCTGGCTGAGGTGAATATGTCTGTACCCGTATTGAGTTTCGACCAGGTGATAGACAGGTTGCTTTCGATGAGGCAGCCTTATTTTGCAAAATATCTTTCCGCTTACTCGAGCTGGTATGGCGGCATCATTACCGATCCCACCCTTATGATGCTGCCCCTTGACGATCATATGGTCCATCGGGGGGACGGAGTATTCGAGGTCTTCAAGTGCACAGACTGGAATATCTATGCTCTTGCCAGGCATCTCGACAGGATGAAGCGTTCGATGGCGGCATCTTTTCTGGAGCTGCCGGTCGATGAGAAGCGCCTCATCGAAATAGTTTGTGCTACGGTGCGGGCCGGGAACAATGGGAACTGCCTGGTGCGGCTTTTCATATCAAGAGGCCCCGGCAGCTTCTCCGCAAATCCCTTTGAATCCGTTGGAAGCCAAATTTTTGTAGTAGCGGTCGCCCACGAGCCTGCCGCCCCTGAAAAATATGAAAAAGGCGTCAAGCTTGTAACCACCGACATTCCCATTAAAACCGAATATTTTGCAACCATTAAAAACTGCAACTACCTTCCGAATGTGCTGATGAAAAAAAAGGCGCTGGATCGAGGCGCAGATTATTCAGTTTCGCTCGATGAAAAAGGGTTTCTTGCCGAGGGGTCGACGGAAAACATAGGCATCGTATCGAAAAAGGGTGAATTGCTCATTCCGCGCTTCTCGCGCATCCTGCGTGGGATTACGGTAACGCGCGCAATGGAACTCGCCCGTAAGTTAACAGGCGCTCAACTTACCTTGACAGCCGAAGCGGACATTACTCCCGAACAGGCCTGCGACGCCGCAGAGATTCTGATTTTCGGAACTTCTTTCATTATCTTTCCCGTGGTGGAATATGATGGAAAGAGGATCGGGAACGGCCGGCCGGGTCCTGTTTTCAGGCGGCTCCTGGAACTTATGGCGGAAGATCAGGCGAAAAACCGGGAGATGTTGACGCCTGTCAAGTTATGAGTTTTGTGTTTTTAGTTTTTAGTTAACTTAAAACCAACAACCAACAACTCTTGAGTTTTTGTTCTCGGTTAACTCAAAACTAAAAACTAACAACTAAAAACTATTTAACTGTTCATGCCCGCCGCGTAGTTTGCTCAGGATTCGGTCACCTGTTAGCAGCGACGAATCATTAGTTATCGTATCTACTTAGAATAAGAAAGGTCAGGTTATGTTTCATCCTGGCTTCCTATCTTTCAGGGAGCACCACGTCGGTATGAATGTATCATGGCTGCAACCCCACCTAGTCCAGTGTCAACTAAGTTCCTATAGGTAAGGGTTTTCAGCCCGTCATTCCGGCGCAGGCCGGAATCCAGCGTCTTTTCAATTCGTTAAAAGCACTGGCCCCCGGCCTTCGCCGGGGTGACGATTCCTTACAACATGTAATAACTTAGTTGACAATGTACTAGTACCATGTAACACTTAAAGTTGCGGATAAAGGCTCTTCAGCTTTATGCGCGCCTTGGCATTCGTGAACTGCCATTGAATTTTGGCTTGCCGGTTGTTCCGGTCGTTTTCCCATGCGGCGATATGGCCTCGCAGTGTTGCCAGATCGGGAATTCGCCGATCCAGGCTCTGTCCGTTTAACGCGCTTAGCTCTATCTCCGCCATGTTGAGCCAACTGCCGTGCTTGGGTGTGTAATGGATTTCCAGGCGTTCTGCCAAGCGACGAGCCTCTTGAGGTTTAAACGTCTCGTAAAGAGAGGCAAGACAGTGTGTGTTCAGATTGTCCAGTACCAAACGCACTCTCACCGCCTTTGGGTATCGTTTGTCGAGCATGCCCTTGATCCACAACGCCCAGTCTTTTCTGGTTCTATGCTGGGCTGCCTGCACGTGGCGCTTGCCTGTCAATGGTTCCACTTCAAGGAAAATCTGGGCAACACCATTGCGGACGTATTCGGCGTCCATCCGTTTCGGTCTGCCGGGCGCGCAAGCTATTGCCTCGCGCACTTCCCCAATGAGTTGCTTACAGCTTTCGTCCATACAGACCTGCGGATAATCGGGGTCGTAGGGCAAATGATAGACAGCGATGACATCTTCCATATTGGCTACGAACGCGGCACTCCCCTCCGGCGGGATTTTCCAATACTTCCTGAGGTGAGGCTTAAGTTCGTTTTTTTAAGTATTCGCTGTATCGTCATGTGTGAAACGCTTTGGGCCAGATGTAGTTCAACCGCTTTTTCAGCCAGAAGCCGTACAGTCCAGCGCCGTCGCCCCTCGGGTGATTCTGAGCATGCCAAGGCGATCACTCGCGCCTGGAAAGCCCCATCAAAAATGACCTCGCGCGATGGCTGTTCCAATTGCCTGCGCTCCAACGCAGCAGCTAATCCATCTTCTACGAAGCGCTTCTTAAGGTGCTCGATGGTGCGAGGCGTGACACCCATGGCCTCAGCCGTATCCGCAACAGTCCACGCAGGCCCCAGAGAACCTGCATCGCACAGGAGCAAAGCACGTGCGAAGAGAAATCTTTTCGCGTTGGTCTTTCCCGTTTTCGTCAGCGCCTCAAGCTCCTGGCGCTCTTGTTCCGTCAATGTCACTCGGTATCGTGGTGCCATGGCAAATCCCTCCCTCTGGAATTTGCCATGATTATACCGAATTATACGAAATAAGCAATGTTACATGGTACTAGTCCAGTGTCAACTAAGTTCCTATAGGTAAGGGTTTTCAGCCCGTCATTCCGGCGCAGGCCGGAATCCAGCGTCTTTTCAATTCGTTAAAAGCACTGGCCCCCGGCCTTCGCCGGGGTGACGATTCTTTGCAATATGTCATAACTTTGTTGACAATGTACTAGAGTCCATCCGGAAACTCCTGATGGAACACTAGGGGTTTCCAATTCGAAAAGGAGGCTTAATCTGGTCATTCCGCTCACCGCCTTTAGGCGGAAGATTTTCGTACTGGCAAGGAAATCGAGGGGTTGCGCGGAGGCGTACGAGAATTCCACGCTCCGCGAGGTAAGCCCGAAGATTGACGCCGCCAGGACGGAAAAGGACCCTTTCCGGATGGAAACCTATGGGATTACAAGCTCATGATTACTCGCTAAATCGCGACATGAGTGGCCTGCGACGCCGCAATATACCACACAATGAACATAGCGTTTGTAAAGGCGCCGGCATAGATAAGACCCGTTTTTTCATAAAAATAGGCCGATATCAGACTGACGATGACGAACAAAGGCAACATCACTATAGCGACTATCACAAAGAGCGTCATCCTCACATCCCCGATCGGAACCGCCCCGCCTGCCAAAAGAGGTATATAAAGGATGAGAAGCATCACCAAATAACCGAGCGCCCCGACAACCGTGCTCATGATCATTCTCTTTGCGGTGCTGCCCTGCAGGGACCGCATCTGTCCGTGCAGAACGACTGCAAACATGATGTAAAACAGGGCTAAAGGGATGAGGTATCTCAACGCGATCTTCGTCTGCACAAGGCTCATGGGCTTGAGGGGTATGATCCAGAACCTGAAATCCACGCTGAAAAAATACGATGTAAGGACCACCGACAGGTAGACAATGGAGGTTACAAGGAAAGCAAACCAGGCAGAAAGCCCGATCTTTTTCCAATCCATGCCCGCCGCAGTCTTGAGACCATAAGATACTAAATTCCCCCCCTTTTTCCTGTTTGATGCGAAATGCCATATCGAGAAGAAGATGAGCGAGAGGAGCGCATTGACCATCATCCAGAAGAGAACGCAGTTCGTGACCTGTTGCGGAAAGATCCAGGAGGCTTTCGCGGCGACGTTTCCGATCAGCGTCAATGGGAACCATGTGATGATCGGAACGAAGAACATGAGAGCAAAGCCAATCCACCACCCTGCGCCGGTTGCCGGCTTCGGGTTTTGCGGCGTCCCTTTCAGTGAGCTGAACCATCCGGTTTGAAGTAAAAGATCTCCTGCCGCAAACAGAAGCAGGATCGCCCCGATGAGACTGATAAGAGTAGCCATCTCCTTCCAGTACCAAGTCTGGTTGTTTGGAGGAAGGGTATTTTCCTGGCCCAGGGTTTTCTGAAACCACGAGATCGCATAACCGATTGCCGAGCAGGACAGATGGTCACCCGGATGGGTCGTATTAGGCTGGTAGAGCACGCGGGCAGTCCCGTTTTCGATTGACCCGTATACTTTGCCCGGCACGATTGTGTCGGTTACGCCGAATACGTTTTTGAGTTTCTCACTTTTCACCACGTCGCGTGCTAAAGGCACTCCCCACATGAGCATGGAAAACTCATCGTGGGTGCTGAATACAAGAGCCATGTTTTTGGGATAGGTGGCGTCTCCCTCCGGCGCAAACGGTCTCCCGGTGCTCGATCCCTCGAGGACGATCGCCTTGTAGTCATCGGGACGCACTTTTGCCGCCGCGAGACATGCCCACCCGCCCATGGAGTGACCCTCGATGCCGATTTTGTTTTTATCCACAACATCAAGACTCCGGAGATAGGCAAGCCCGTCCGGACCGCCAAAACCGTTTGAAAACGCGGGTGGGTCGGAGTAGCCGTGTCCGGTCTCATCGAGCTCAAGGACAACCCAACCCCGCCGTGCGAACTCGATTGCGAATCCCGACTGTGCCTCCCTTGAGTTAATATACCCGTGGATCGCGAGAATGCCTGGAGCCGGAGTCTTCGGCGTGGCGCTTTTCGGGATGAACAGCAGGCCGCTCATGATCGTACCCCCTGTCCCTGCGAAACGAACGTCCCGCACTCGGATAGAGCCGGAGTCATTCTGGATTGAATTCGCGACGATCCCCCCGACGAGAATCAAAATCACAGAAACCACCAATAGTAATTTCCCTTTCATAAGATTTATCCCCTCTCGTCTTGTTTGTAACGGCCGCCCTTAAGATGTGCCTATCCTTTGAACCTGAATAATGCGTCCTGACCTACACTGAAGCCAAACCGGATTTCCTCGGATTCCATCTGCGAACGGGGTCGGGCCACGATAGCATCTCGCATTTCGAACCCTTTCACCACAGCATCTCATGTCCCATTGGGACACCCTGAACCATGAAAGACACGTAGGGTGGGCTAAGCGGAGCGCAGCCCACCAAGCTTTTTCGAAGCAGTTGTTTATGTCCCAAGGGGACACCCTGAAACCATGAAAAGACCCGGATGGGTGGAGCGAAGCGCAACCCATCAGGTCTTTTCGAGAGCTTCCGGCTAAAGCCCATAGCCGTCAACTTAAGAGTTGGCAGGCAGAACATTCGCCTAACGGGCCTTTTCCTCGTGCTTCATTCGTGTTCTTCACCCCGCTGCGCTCCCTCTTCGTGGTTGCCAGCTTAAAATGATTTTCTCACCACGAAGGAGGAGCGCAGCGGGGTGAAGAGCACGAAGGTTCTGTCGAGCCTGCCCGGGTACCTCGCGGAGCGTGGAGATAAAAGCTCCACATAGCGCCTTACAACCGCCTGACATTACAGCAAGCAGTTTTGTGTTCTTCGTCATAAGCCAGCCTCGGTCAACCAGAACACAAAGGAGGAACGAAGAGGGAGCGCAGCGGGGTGAAGTGATTGCCCCGACATATCCGCTAAAGTTGACGGCAATGGGCTAAATCCGGTAAGCGGATTGACCGGATTATACAGAGAACAGAGAGCAGCCCTGGGCCGCAACCAGCAGGACGAAAAGCAATTCGCCACGGAGGACTGGTCGTAGACAAGCCATGGAGAGCGTGGAGAACAGATTCTTCCGCCTAATGGCGGTACGAGGGTTAATCTGGTCATTCAATCTACCGCCTTTACGCGGAAGGGACCTGGTTATCCCTTTCTTTCAGGTCAAAAAATCCGAATCGGAAACCGCTAGTCTCTTATCCGGAGTTTCCGATTCGGAAAGGAGGGATTTTTCGTCCTGGCAAGGAAATCGAGGAGTTGCGCGGAGGCGTACAATAAGTACGCCGCACAAGAAACCCCGAAGATTGACACCGCCAGGGCGGAAAAGAACCCTTTCCGGACGGAAACTAACTGGATTATGCACATTGAAACTCAGCTTAGCAATTAGAAAAGCGGAACGAAATCAGGTGATTCAGCAGCCTTTTTCGGTTTCAAGTTGAGGCATGAATCTGGTTGTGAGCAGAACACGGTCATGAAATCCGGGAGGTTAGGCTCATCATTTCTTAAAGCATACCGCATATCGTTGCCTTCCATCCTGATTTATGCAAATAATGACCCGTACAATCCCAAGTGAACGGTGAACGGTGAACAGTGAACTGAAAAAGCGCTTTTCTTGCTCACTGCTCACTACTAAAAACTAAAAACCAACAACTAAAAACTGCTCTTAAATGCCTGCACGCCCGCTTTTCTGGCTCACGGTTTTCTTTGTGCTGGGGATCTCGGCGGATCGCCTGTTTGGTGAGGGCCTGCCGGTCCGAACGCATTGTTTTGCATTTGCCGCCTTCATTCTCATCGCGGCCATGGCTGTGGCCCTCTGGGACTACAACCGTTTCCTGAAAGGGGTCCATCCTCCATCCTCAGTCCTCCGTGGCGCGTACAACCCGGCGAAACGGCACTCCAAGATTGCCCAGCGCCGGGCCGGAGGCCCTCAGTCCTCGTCACCCCGGAAGTTTCCAGTCCGGGGCCTCCGTACTTTCGCCATCCCTGCGCTGCTGTTCGTCATCTTCGGAGTGTGGGCGTCAAAAGCCGCTGCCCCGCAGTTTCCCCAGGGTCTCCAGCCATTCCTCAACGGGCAGTCCGTGTCTTATATCGCAGAAGTCTCGGCATCACCTGAATATTATCCGGACAAAATCCGAATCCCTCTCCGCCTTCTCCGGGCCATAACCGGCGACGGGCAAACTCCTCTTGACGGGGGAGTGCTGCTGAGCCTTCCGAGAAAGGACCCCACAAATCCCACCGCCTTTTTCTTGCCGCCGCCGCAGGCAGCGGCGTACCCGGCAGGCGGTCCCACCGCCTTTTTTCTCCCCGGAGACCGAGTGCTCTTTCGGACCGTTCTCAAGCGTTTCCGCAGCTTCAGAAATCCCGGTGGCTTCGATTACGTGCATTATGAGGCCGGAAAAGGTTTCTATGCCCAGTGCTTTTTGAAGGACGAACGGCTCTTGATAAAGATCGCCCCAGCATCGGGGACCCGTCATTCCGGCAGTGTTTTTGAGCCGGAATCCAGGATATTGAATGCGATAAGAGGCCGAATCGAGCTCTTCCGGCAAAAGACGCTTCTGTGGGCACAAAGATCACTGGACCCGGAGCCGGCGGCCTTTTATGCGGCGATGATACTCGGGTACAAATTGTTATTGGACAGGAACTGGCAGGACCATATCCATCAAACGGGCCTGAACCACCTGCTCTCGGTTTCGGGTCTCCATATCGGAATGGTCAGCATGTTCGTCTTCTGGCTCGTTCGCCTTGCGGTTCGTTTCTTGTTCCCATCAATTCTTAACAGAATAAGTGATAAGCACATAGCCCTTTGGCCCGCTCTTGCCTGCGGTGTCCTCTACGCGTTTCTTGCCGGATTTGGGGCGCCCACGATCTGGAGATCCATACTGACCCTGGCCGTGTTTCTCCTGGCCGGCTTCTGGTATCGTAAGGCCGACGCTTTGACCCTCCTGGCCTTTGCCGCCCTGTTCATACTGGTCCTGGACCCCAAAAACCTCTGGCAGATCCCCTTCCAACTGACGTTTGCATGTGTTTTTGCAATCATTGTTATTTATCCCCGATTTCGTAGAATCAGGCTTTACAGGATATTCCCGGCCCTCGGGCCGGACAGGGTCGCGGGCAGAATAATATCCCAGTTCGAAGATGCTTTCTGGGTTTCGATATCAATCAACATCCTGCTGATTCCGCTAATAATTTTCTATTTCGATGGGTTTGCCCTGACGGGATTTTTCGCCAATGTCTTTCTGGTGCCCTATATGGGGTTCGTGGTTCTGCCCCTGGGGCTTTTGAGCGTGCTCCTGTTCGCGTTCAGTCAAACCTTGGCCTATCCGGTTATCTTTATCGTAAACTACCTTCTTTGGGGCTGCCTGCGGCTGATAGAATGGTTTGCCGGTTTTTCGTGGAGCTATTTCTGGACCGGAAGCATTTCGCCCGTATGGCTCTTTGTGGTTTACGCGTCTCTGGGCCTTTTGTTTGCCCCTTTTGCCCGAAAACTCAAGATTGCCGGTCTGGGCGTCATGGCTGCGCTTATCTGCGGCGGCCTGGCGCTGGGCAACCTTGCCGGGTCGAACGTTACAGGGGCATTGAGGGTGGACGTTATCGACGTGGGGCAGGGGTCATCGGCTCTTGTCAGGTTCCCCACAGGTGAGACTATGCTCGTGGACGGCGGAGGGATTCCCGATGATTCATACGATATCGGCCGAGGGGTCCTGGCTCCGTTTCTGTGGTACGAGGGAATCCGCAGGCTGGACCACGTGGCCCTCTCGCACTATCACCCCGATCATGCGCTTGGGCTTCGCTTCATCCTTCGCAATTTCGACGTGGGGTCCTTTTGGACCAGTGGAATCACCGGGGATGACCGGAAGGCCGGGATAATTCGTTGCGGCCTCGATGAAATCGCGTTGAAGCGAAGGATTAAGATCAGGACATTTCCCGATCTGTTCAAAGACGTGCAAATCGGTCAGACCCGAATACGGCTGCTCCATCCAACTCGGGAGTCTCTTGAACACGAGTCCCAAAGGGACCTGAACGAAGTCTCGCTCGTGCTGGAGATATCTTTTGGTCAAACCAGGGTGATCCTGCCGGGCGATGCCGGCCGGAGCGTCGAAGAGTTGATTATTCCTGCACTCGAGGGCCGGATGCGAACGCTTCTTGTAGCAGGTCACCACGGCAGCCGATACTCGAGCAGCGAAGAATTTCTGGACGCGCTTCGCCCTGTGGCAATCGTTTGTAGCTGCGGCTATGACAACCAGTTCGGCTTTCCGGCCCCTGCGGTAATCGAGCGTTGCGCCGCGCGCAATATCCCGATGTACAGGACAGATTTGCATGGCGCCGTGCACGCGGTATCGGACGGGCTCAAATGGACATTTACCACGGAATCGGACAGGAACATCAATGCTCAAAAGGACCGGGAAGGCTCCCTGCTCACGCCCAACGCGAGATAGACGCACGAAGGGTCGCCTTCCGCGCTACGCGGGGTATATCGCTAAGTGATGCGCAATAGAAATGATGTTCTTCTTAGCAGTGTTATATATAGTCTCCCTTACGAGGCTCCCTGCTCACGCCAAACGCGAGATAGACTCACGAAGGGTCGCCTTCCGCGCTACGCGGGGTATATCGCTAAGTGATGCGCAATAGAAATGATGTTCTTCTTAGCAGTGTTATATATAGTCTCTATTACGAGGTAGAAAGTATGGCTCATCCGGCAAACGAGTACCTATCGTCTGGATTTTCGGCGCCCATGTCTAAACTCCAGTGCTCCAGGGGGCTACATATGATGGCCCAGGGTCAGTCCCGCGAGGCGCCGGTCACCGCACCCTGGATATAATTTTATGCACCACGAAGGAGGAGCGCAGCGGGGTGAAGGCCTCGAAGAAGATAGGGGGCGAAATGCCTGGTCTCTACACCCTTCCGGTTTGTTGCTTCTTCTTCGTGTCCTTCGTGATCTTCCCGCCTGCCTGCTTAAAACGATTTTCTCACCACGAAGGAGGAGCGTAGCGGGGTGAAGGAACTAGAGGACAAAGCGCCTGATAACTCTATTCGAAAGCCCATCAAATTTCATCTTCGTGCTCTTCGCGTTCTGGTGAACACTTACAATTTATGCAGGTCCTTCCGGAGCAAAAACCCTGATCACAGGTACTCATTTGCCGGAAGACCCGAAAATCCGGGTCTTCCGGCAAACGCGTACCTTGGCTGTTTGCACGCGAAGCCGCGAAGAAAAATATCAGCAGGATACATCCTGCAAGGCGGGTTTTGTGGGCTTCACTCTGAGAGCTTGCGTTGAACAAAGTGAAGTCCTTGTCAAAGGAATGAACCGATTACGCTAAGACGCGAAGAAGAGGAAGCAGGTTAGATGCGTTACCGAGACGTTGCGTCGGCAAAAGCGGGAACCGGGGAACCGGAGCATGAAGAAAGGCGTCTCTCAGCTCTCTGTTGGCTGCCGCTGTTCTCCTCCTTCTCTTTTTTCGCGCCTTCGCGTCTTTGTATGAAACACTTGAACATTCGGATCGCAAACTTCCCCTTTCGGGTTCCAGCGTTCTTGATCCGGCCCTTCGGGTGTCTGCGTAGTACTCTGAAGAAAACCTGCTCCTCCATCGATCCTGAAAGAAGTATGCGTCATCGGGGAGCCAGTATCAGCTTCAAAAAAAGAGTTTTGTATGCGTGGTCATCAAGATGATGCCGACAGTTTGTTGTTCTGAACGCTGATCGGTCACGTTCGCGTCCGCGCTCTTTGGCTGCAGTTGACGATCGACCTCTTTGGCCCATTCCCAAACATCTTCCTTTGTTGACTCCTAGCCTCGTGCTGGAACTAAAACATACCCCAATTTTCTTGCCTGTCTTCTCAGGTTATCGATCTTTCTTTGCCTGTCTTTTTTGTCCAGGAACCCTTCGCCAAGTTCCTTGTACGATTGCCCATTCTTGATGATCCGATAGACTGCCTTTGCAATTCGATTGGCTATTGCAACGATGGCCTTTTTGGGACCAAGTCGTGATTTGAGCCGATAATACTTTTCCCGGTAGTGTGAAAACTTCTTTTTAATCGCCGCCCAAGCTATCTCAACCATGATTTTCTTAAAGGGATGGGATCGAACCGGAGTGCGACCGCTTTTGCGTTTGTCTGCGGATTGATTATTGCCAGGGCAAAGCCCTGCCCAACGACTTAGGCTCCCGCCCGAATCAAACTCCTTCAAGGTGATCCCGATATTGCCGATAACTGCTTGGGCTGCTGTCTCATTGATGCCCGGAACCTCATCCAGGCGGCTCAATAAATCCTCATGGGGCTTCATTAATTCTCTGAGGCGCTCTGTTATTGACAAAATTTCCTGTTCGACTCTGAAATGATCCGCATCATACCTCTTAGTTGAAAGCGATGGTGGTCAACAAAGAATCCCGTAACACTGTCATAGAGATCCTCCACCTTTTTCCTGAGGCTTCCTCTGGCGCATTTTTCAATATCCTCTATGGTCAAGGCCATCTTCTCATCGCTTAGCAAACTGATCAAATTGCGACCCGTAACTCCGAATAAATCCGACACAACCGAGTCAATCTTTACATTGGCTGTCTCAAAGAGCTTGTGAACTCTTCGTTTGTAATCTCTTACAGTTTCTACATGGCTTTTGCGAAGTCTGTCCAGTTCACGCCATTGGCGCACTTGCTTTTCCGGGATGAAACTGGCTTTGACAAGACCGTACCGTAACAGGCCCGCAAGCCATTTGCAGTCGGCAATATCGGTTTTACGTCCCGGCACGTTCTTCAGATGCCGTGCATTGACGAGAACTACCTCCGTAAAACCCTCAAGCACGTTGTGGACAGGACGCCAATAAACCCCTGTGCTTTCCATCGCTACGATTGGACATCCACTCTGCACGAGCCAATCCTTCAGCTTAATCAAATCCTTGGTGAACGTGCCAAACTCTCTTATTTCAAACTGGTCCTCGCCACTGTCATCCACGGTGAGCAGGCAGGCACTGATGCTCTGCTTGTGAACATCTAACCCGCAACAATTCGGATGCATAATTTTGACAATTGGACTATCCTTTTTTCGAGCCATATCAGCCATCCTCCTTTGGTTTGCTGTGTCTACAGCTTTGGTAGGATGGCGTATGGCTCAAAAGCGTCGAACCTTCAAGTGTGTTTCATCCTTCGTTGTGTCTCACAAGGCATGAACCGTTCGCGTGAAAAATAGCCGATCGTGTTATATAACCGTCTTCAACCCGTTCGGCTTTCCGGCCCCTGCGGTAATCGAGCGGTGCGCCGCACAGAATATACCGATGTACGGGACAGATGCTAATGGCGCCGTGCACGCAGTATCAGACGGACACAAGTGGAGAATAGGCAGTGAACAGTGAATTAATATAAAATAACTCCTTTTGGTTCTATCGCTACGCGAGGAACAGTAACGAGTTAACAGGAGGAGCCAAACTCCTCGCAATGAAAGACAAAGGCATGAATCGACAGGAAATGCTCAAGAGCATGGAAGATCACGGTGGATACTGGGATTTCATTGTGGTCGGTGGAGGCGCCACTGGGCTTGGAGTCGGCGTAGACGCTGCTTCCAGAGGATATAAGACAATTTTACTGGAGCAGCACGATTTTTCCAAAGGGACTTCGAGTCGTAGCACCAAGCTGATTCACGGCGGCGTGCGCTACCTTCGCCAGGGCAACGTCTCGCTGGTGCTCGAGTCGCTGCATGAACGCGGTCTTTTGATTCATAACGCCCCGCACCTGGTCAGCCACCAGGCATTCATTGTCCCCAACTATGTGTGGTGGGACGGACCGTTTTATGGTGTGGGGATGAAGGTCTACGACCTGTTGGCTGGGAAATTGGGGCTTGCCCCTTCCAAGAGGCTTTCCAAAGAAGAGACCTTGGAGCACATCCCCACGTTGGAGCCCGAAGGGCTGCGGGGCGGAGTCATCTATTTCGACGGTCAGTTCGACGACTCGCGGCTGGCGGTTAATCTCGCTCAAACCATGGCTGAGCACGGTGGAGTGCCGATCAATTACCTCAAAGTGACGGGCTTCATCAAGTCTGGCGAAATGATCCACGGCGTCATTGCCAAGGATATGGAAAGCGGTAAGGAGTACGAAATCAACGGCCGGGTGGTGGTAAATGCCACCGGCGTTTTCACGGACACTCTGCTCAAATTGGACAACCCCGAGGCAACGGGGATCATTACTGCCAGCCAGGGAGTGCACTTGGTCATGGATAAGGAATTCCTGCCGGGTGAAGATGCCATCATGGTCCCCCAGACCGCTGACGGCCGGGTGCTGTTTGCTGTTCCCTGGCATGACAAAGTGATTGTGGGCACCACCGACACCCCCGTTGCGGAAGTTAGCCTGGAGCCGCGCGCCCTCGATGAAGAAATTGAATTCATCCTTTATCATGCGGCCATATACATGACTAAAGATCCGACACGTAAAGATGTCAAAAGTGTGTTCGCCGGTCTGAGGCCATTAGTCAACGTTGGCGAAAGCAAGAGTACTGCGGCGATTTCGCGCGATCATTATCTGGTGGTGTCCGAGTCGGGTTTGGTTACCATCGCCGGCGGCAAATGGACCACCTATCGTAAGATGGCCGAAGATGCCGTGAACCATGCGCTGCTTGTTGCCGGCCTTGATGAGCGTGAATGTGTGACCAGGAAGTTGAGAGTCCATGGCTGGTTGAAAAACTATGACAGACGCGACCCTCTGCACTATTACGGCTCCGATGCCGTTTTCATTAAGAAACTTATAAATGCCGATCCCGCGCTTGGCCGGAAATTGCACCAGGATCTCCACTACATCAAAGCTGAAGTCCTCTGGGCTGTCCGCGAAGAGATGGCTCGCACGGTAGAAGACTTTTTGGCTCGCCGAAGCCGGGCACTTTTCCTGGATGCCCGGGCAAGCATTGAAATGGCTGGCGAAGTGGCCCGCTTAATGGCTGCTGAACTTAACTATGATGACGACTGGCAGAAAGCGCAAGTTGATGACTATACCAAACTTGCCTCGGGTTACCTGCTGGCATAGCGGATCTTTACCCCGCCGGAAAACCTAGCAGGGTGCTGAAAAAAGGTCTGATGGTGGGGAAAGAACCTTAAAAGACGTGTTATTTCGTCATTCCGGCGAAGCCTGCCCCGGAAGTGTCTAGTCCGGGGGCCGGAATCCAGAGCTTTTTTGAACTATTTGATTTCTAAGGCAAAACACTGGACCCCGGCCTTCGCCGGGGTGACGGCTCCACGGGTTTCTTACTGTAAAGTGGGAATTTCAATCGTTTTTCAGCACCCTGCTAGAGCATGCAGCAGATGAAAATGCACCATGCTGGATTTTCAGGGCTGTCATACGAGGCCTCCCGCTCCCGCCCATCGCGTGTGATAGACCTGCCGCGCGGTCGGCCCCCGCGCTACGCGCTCACATGTCGCAAAGGGAGGCCGGCAAGCATGCTTCACTTTGTGAAGCAATGCGAAGCTCGCGAAGCGTGATCTATACAGCGGAGGTACTTCAGTTTTTGGAAGCGCCTTACATTTGGCTTGCCTCCAACCGCACCACGTTTAATGTCTGTGCGCTCTGCATGGCTGCGAGGAAAGAGCCGATTCTTTTTTTGAGCAGGGTATTATATAAATCTATCATACGAGGGGAAGACATGTCGAAGTTTATCATGGCCATAGACCAGGGCACAACCAGTTCAAGAACGATTCTCTACGATGAGACCGGAGAGACAATTGCTTCGGCCGGCGAAGAATTCCCCTGTCAATACCCAAGACCGGGATGGGTAGAGCAGGACCCTGAAGATATTTGGAGAACCCAAAATAACACCATGGAAGCTGCATTGGCCAAGGCAAACCTCAAATTAGCCAACGTCAACGCCATTGGGATCACCAACCAGAGAGAGACCACCGTTGCCTGGAATAGGAAGACAGGTGAGCCGGTAGGCAAGGCAATCGTCTGGCAATGTAGAAGGACGGCGGAGTATTGCGATCAGTTGAAAGCAGAAGGCTATGACAAAGTCATCAAAGAGAAAACCGGGCTTGTCACCGATGCCTACTTCTCCGGTCCGAAGATGCGGTGGATTCTGATGTCGGAAACAGAAGCCGGAAAATTGGCCGTTAAAGGAGATCTGCTGTTTGGAACCGTTGACTCCTGGCTGATCTGGAAGCTCACAAACGGAAAGGTGCATGCAACGGATGTGAGCAACGCAAGCCGAACCATGGTTTACAACATTAAGGAAATGCAATGGGATGAGGATATTCTGGCGAAGTTGGAGATTCCTAAAGAGACTCTTCCCGAAGTAAAGCCTTCAAGCGGTATCGTAGGGGTGACCGACAAGTCCACCTTCGGTCACGAGGTGCCTATAGCCGGCATTGCGGGGGATCAACAGGCTGCCTTGTTTGGTCAGGCATGCTTTGAGCGGGGCATGGTCAAGAACACATACGGGACCGGCTGTTTTATGTTGATGAACACCGGCAGCGAACCCATCGATTCCAAACACGGTCTGCTGACCACCGTCGCCTGGCAGCTTGGGGACAAAGTCACTTATGCTCTGGAGGGAGCGGTCTTCATTGCCGGGGCCTTGATGCAATGGATGCGGGACGGGCTGGAGCTGTTCACAAATGTGAAAGAAATCGAGGCAATGGCTACCGCAGTTGAATCGACTGATGGTGTTTATATCGTGCCTGCTTTTGTCGGTTTAGGCGCCCCGTATTGGGACCCCTATGCCAGAGGCGCCATATTAGGACTCACAAGAGGCACTACCAAGAATCATCTGGTCCGGGCCGGTCTGCAAGCCATGGCCTATCAGTCGAACGATGTTCTTCAAGCGATGGAGAAGGACTCGGGCATCAAAACAAAAATCCTGCGTGTGGATGGCGGGGCAAGCGCCAGCAACTATCTGTGCCAGTTCCAGGCAGACATCTCAGGCGTCAGGGTGAGCCGTCCCCAAAATATAGAGACCACCGCTTTAGGATCTGCCTTTCTCGCCGGACTGGCGGCAGGAGTGTGGAAGGATGAAGCCACCCTGCAAGCCATCTGGAAAGAGAATCGACAGTTTCACCTGGAGCGAACCCGGGAAAAAGTCGATCAGTGTTTGGCCGGTTGGCACAAAGCTGTAGAGAGGTCAAAGCGTTGGATTGATAATTGATGTGGCGGATGCTCAACTTTACAGGACGGGTGCCAACGGCGCCGTGCACGCCCTATCATACGAAGTTGCGTTCAAGTGAGTACCAAAAGAAGCTGAAAAGCTCGGGGAGCTTTGCCCCCCGAACCCCCTCGCAGCTTCGCTGCTCCATATGGCGCTGCGGCGGGCGCCCAGCAGCTGCTGGGCAACCACCGCTGGCGCCGAGCGCTTGGCCGCGCGCAGACGCGCGCGGCCAAATCTTGCGGGGTGCGGGGAAGTCACTTCCCCGCTCTTTTCGATTGCTTCAACTTGAACTTAGCATCGGACTGACAGAAGTGGACAATAACCTCAGAAGCGGACAGGGACAGTTATGCGGACTTATTTTTTCGGGGATCTTCACGGTAATGTCGATGCGCTGGATGTTTGCCTCAGATGCCTGGAAGGGCAAAAGGCCGATGAAGTCTATTGCCTTGGGGACCTTGCGGGCTGGCTTCCATTCGGGGACCGGACTTTTGTCAGGCTGCGTTCGATGGGTTTTCCCACGGTGGCCGGAAATCACGACCTGTTGATAGCAGGGGCGATTACCGATTTTGTCGAGCCAGATCGACCGGATGCAGGCGACGGCCTACAACGCCGGGCTGCTGTTTGCCGAGGAAGGGGCCATCGAATATATCCTCGCCCTCCCGCTCTCGATCGACAAGGAAGATTTCACTATCGTGCATCATTCCCCTTTCGACCTTCCCGCGAGCGGTTCAGCCCCGACTATCGAATGTTTCGGTTACCTTGACCCTGCGGCCCTGCGGCACGCTGTCCCTTCATGGCGTAACTATCCCAAACGGCTGATCTTCAGCGGTCACGACCATATCCCTGCCATTTATGAACTGCCGGAGGGCGGCGAGGTTAAAGTACACAGGCCGGGGCCAAAGGAAAACTTGGCGCTGCATCTGAATGAGAACTCGCGCTATTGGATCAAGGCGGGAAGTGTCGGAGGCCCTTACCGGGATGGAACGCCCGTCGCTAATTCGGTCCTCTATGACTCGGAAGAGCAAACGATCACGATGTTGCGTATCCCTTACGATACCAAGCCGTTGTCTGAAGCGCTCTCATCGCATCGGTTCTACCGCAATCTGCCCACGATAAAGAAATATATCGAGATTCTCAGCCTCGGGTACGGCTCGTAGCCGCTATCTCGCGCACTGCCTGGCCGACTGATTTGAAAGTGTGGTCAAACCAGGTGCGCAGGTATCCGTCATCGGCTACAAGGCGAGGCGGATCTCCGGGTCTGATAGGCTTTTCTTCCACATTGATCCGAAGCGCCAGTTCCTTTTCGACTATTGCGAGCAGTTCGCGGACCGATGTTCCCGCTCCGGTCCCCACGTTGGAAACCAGCCGCTCCCTGGCTGAGAGTTCAGTGATCGCCCTTATGTGCGCCTGCCCAAGGTCCATCACGTGTACGTAATCGCGTACGGCCGTTCCGTCCGGCGTGGCATGATTCGTTCCAAAAAGACAAAACGAGCCGCCTGACATCGCCGATCTTACCAGATTGGGCAAGACGTGGGTTTCCGGTTCATGTCTTTCGAAAATCTCCCCCTCAGGATCGTTTCCTATGACGTTAAAGTAACGCAGCATAGCGTATCGAAGTCCCAACACAGGGGCAGCCGCCGATATCACCTGCTCGCACATCAGTTTGGACAGACCATAGGGGTTGGTTGGCGCCTGGGGATGGTCTTCGCGGATGGTCGGTGTTTGAGCGTTGCCGTATGTTGCACATGAACTCGAAAATACCAGTGTTTTCGTGCCGGCCCGTTTCATTGCCTTGAGAAGCGATATCGTACCGTTCACATTGTTGTCGAAATAGACCTCGGGCAACCGGGTGGACTCTTCAACATAGGCCTTTGCAGCGAAATGAATGACCGCTTCGATCTTGAAACCGGTCAAAGCCCGGAAAAGGGCCTCTTCATCGCGGATGTCACCGAAGGCGAACGGCCCGAACTTCACCCATTCGGCCCAGCCGTTTGACAGATTGTCGAACACCACCGGGACGTGCCCTGTCTTTTTCAAGAGCTTCGACGTATGTGAACCGATGTATCCCGCTCCCCCCGTGACCAGAATATTCATAAGATCCCCCAACTGAGATGCCGGTTTGCTTGCCCTCAAAGCGGCTGTCTTTGTCTTTTGCCAAGCTTATATACACCTAAATGGAGCGATTAGCCAACGGAGCATAATTGCGCTATTTGAGTTTTTACGAGTATAATAATAGAATAAGGTGCTGAGTGCTGGGCAAAAAGCGCATCCTAGTGCAGCG
The DNA here is from genome assembly GCA_963757915.1 of uncultured delta proteobacterium. GTDB lineage: Bacteria > Desulfobacterota > Syntrophobacteria > Syntrophobacterales > Syntrophobacteraceae > SbD1. The sequence goes on from CAVWTD010000002.1 coordinate 127,157, forward strand.
TCAACTAAGTTCCGATAGGTAAGAGCCTTCAGCCCGTCATTCCGGCGAAGGCCGGAATCCAGTGTCTTTTCATTTGGTTAACAGCACTGGACCCCGGCCTTCTGTCATGCGGCGAGGCCGTACGTGACGATTCCTTGCAACATGTAATAACTTTGTTGACAATGTACTAGGAGGCCGGCAATTCCGGCCGGTATGGAGGACAATTGGCTGAAACACAATTCCAATACATAAAGGTGCATACCCTTTCTAATCGCTTCGAAGCCGATGTAATTGCCGATGCTTTGAGGCAGGAAGGAATACCGGTGCTGGTGAGGGCGTTCGAGGAGACGCCCTATGCGGGTCTGTTCGTTCCCCAGAAAGGTTGGGGGCGAATCATGGTCCCCAAAGAAATGGCCGATCTGGCTTGCGAAATCATATCCGGCCTGACCGAAAAAGAAGAAGTTGACGGCCTGCCGCTTGCCGGCGACTGGCAGATCGAACCCCGGTTATGGGACGCTTTGAGGCAGGCCGACCCCCGGGAAATCACAGGAAGAGCCCTTGTCGAATACGACCTCGAAGAGAGCGTCTATGTCGTTCCTTTCCTGAACACGGCCGTTCTGTGTTATCCCGAAACAGAGGAAATCGAAGTGCTCGGGCGCCTGGGAGATTTTTCAAAGGATTTTCAGCTCAACCTGGTGATCCTTCATTATCTTCTGTATGCTCGGGAAAAACCTCTTGCCAATAAATGGGTGGGTGAAAAAGACCTTCCCGGCGGCGGCCTTTTTTTTACAGCGTCGCACACGCTTCCAATGGAGCCGCTCACCCGTGCATTCGATGCCCGCCCGAGTCTTCTGGATGCCGCGGCACGAAGCATCGGCGGCGAAAAGGTCGACATGGGGGGCCTGTCTTACCGGTTCAGGATTTTGCCCCGAATTCCCATTCTGATAATTCTTTGGATGCGGGATGAAGAATTCGAACCTTCCTCCCACGTTCTGTTCGACGAAACGATCATCGCCCATCTCAGCTCACTGGACCTTGTCTATGCACTTGTAAACGTCTTTGCTGACGTCTTGCTGGATTCGGCTGCCTCCGTTCCGGAAAGTAATTAAGAAAGATGAAATCCCTGAAGCTTATCTCCCTGGCTCCAACGCAAACCGAAATAGTTGCGGCGCTTGGCGCCGTTGAAGATTTAGCGGGGCGAACCGAGGATTGCGACTTCCCGGATTGTGTATGCGGCCTTCCGCGTTTTGGATCGTGGTATTCGCCGGACATAAGGGCCATACTTGATGCAAGCCCCGATTTGGTCCTGACGTTTGGGTCCCGCCAGGAAGAAGTCCGGGAGGTCCTGGAGGAGTCAGGGGTGAGGGTCTATCACAGCGAACCTCCCACAATTGCGGCCGCGTTCACAACCTTCGGTGAAATCGCATCACTTATCGGCAGGGAGGAAAATTGCGGCCGGTTGATAGACTCCCTGGAAAAAAGGCTTGGCCGTATTCGAAAAAATCTTGAATCAGCCGCCCGGGGCCGGCGACCATCCGTTTTTCGCATTATGAACTGGGACCCGCTGATTACCCCGGGCCCCGGGGCCTTCCAAAATGATGTGATCGAGTTTGCCGGTGGCGCCAACATAGGGGGAGACGGTCCAGCGGCATACTTCGTTTGCGATCCGGAGCAGATTCGGGCCAGGGATCCGGAGATAATTTTTTTCTGTGAGCCCCAGGTCAAAGTCTGCCTGGAAAACGATGCGAAGTGGGCAAAGGTCAATGCGGTGAGAAACGGCCGGGTTTACCTGTTTGATTGCGGCCTCACGTGCCGCGCCGGCCCCAGAATAGTTGAAATGGCCGAGGTGTTGAACAGGGTGGTGCTCGATTTTATGCATCGACCGAGTATTAGTGCAGCGTCAACTAAGTTCCGATAGGTAAGAACCTACAGCCCGTCATTCCGGCGAAGGCCGGAATCCAGCGTCTTTTCAGTTGGTTAACAGCACTGGACCCCGGCCTTCGCCGGGGTGACGATTCCTTGCAACATGTAATAACTTTATTGACAATGTACTAGCTCGTAACGAACTTAGGCCTCTTGATTAGCCGGATGTTGATGATTTTTGTATGCATTGACTATAACATTTTGATGATGTGTTCTAAAATTCCGGAGTTAACAAAGCTTATGAACATGGACCGTGCTATATTCGATCTCAAGGTAAGTGTTGAAGCGACCTCGCTCTACATACTCCTTTGTGCGCTCATGGACGGCGGGCAGGCGCCCACCCTGGAAAATGCCCGCCTGAAATGGACCGGGACCGATGAATCATTGTTAACGGCCGCCCAGGAGCTTGTCAGACGGTGTGTCATCACCGGAAACGTCCCGAGCCCCAAAGACGTGCACCTGCATCCCAACCCCCGTGATAAATGGTGCTAACAGCGTAGCGTCTGCCGAGTTCCTAAGAAAGGAGAGGCCAATGGCGAGCTTCATTGAACTCGAAGGTTTGGACGACGAAGACATTTTGCTGCTGGAGACGATTGCGGAACGGCTGAGGAAAAAAACCAAGGCAAAACGTACCCGCCGGGGAAAAACGACCGAAAGCGACATGCAGATGTCCGAAGATGTTCTTGAGGCTACTGCCGGGGCCTGGGAAGATAGTCTTGACTGTGAAGATCTCAAGCGGCGGATTTATGAGAATCGCCTCATCTCATCCCGACCGGAAGTCAGATTATGAAAGTCAGTTATCTGGTGGATACCGACTGGATTATCGATCAAAGGTTGATTGGCGATTTCGACCTCCTGATTGTCTCCACTTGCCTTTGCCATGATCTCACTCTTCTTACTAATAATGTCGGCCATTTCGAGCGGATCGAAGGGCTGCGCCTCCTTTCCATCTCCAAATAGTTCATTATTTTAAGCCAGCCTGAACGGACCAGTTTTTCTCGCACGGATGCGGCATGCCGGTCCGAGTGTGACGCATAACCGGGGATTATCCCGAAAACCCCCGTGCCTAGGTCTGCCTCGCCGTCTTCCGCGCGCGGCGATTTTGCAAGCGCGCAAGTTGGCAGCGGCGGCTCGCCGTCTCGGCCTTGAGATATTCGGCGGCAAGCTCCATATAATGGACCCATCCCCGGTCAATCATCGCCCGTTCATTATCCCCGATCTTCCTTTTTATCCTTGCGGGCGAGCCCATTACGAGTGATTCGGGCGGGACAACAAAGCCGGGTGCAAGCAGGGATCCGGCGGCGATAACCGAGCCTTTGCCGACCTTGCAGCCATCCAGGATTATCGATCCAATTCCAATAAAGCAATCGTCTTCGATCGTACAACCGTGAAGGACTGCGTTGTGGCCGATTAACACGTGGTCCCCGATGTTCATTGGAAACAGATGCCCGGTTGGATGAAGAACGCTGTTGTCCTGAACGCTCGTGCACGACCCTATGCGTATGTAGTGAACGTCACCGCGAACCACGGTGTTGAACCAAATGCTGCTGCGCTCCCCGATGACGACGTCTCCTATAACGCAGGCGCCCTGGGCTATGAAAACGTCTTGGGCAATCCGGGGCAAAATATCCCGATAAGCAAGTATGCTATTTGTGTTATTCATCTTTTCCGCTTTTCCCGCTTAAGTTGTTTAAGGTCCAGCATTTCGGCTATGATCGATGCGGTATATTCCACGAATTCCTTAAATTGCTCCGGGCTGAGCTTCCCCTTGGCCGGATTGGGAACTGAATCGGGCAAATTGACTGGATGCGGGGCGTTTTGCAGCTCTGGTTTTGGGGTCACTTCGAATTCAGGTTCGAAGGTGTTCTCAGAAGTATTTGTCCTGAAACTCAGCAAACTTGAGCGCATGTGCAGTCGCGTCAAGAATGGCCGTGCGGTCCTTATCGATCTTGTTTTCAGCCACCGCCTTTCGAATGCCCGCAAGGCATTCCCCGCCCTGTGTGCAGGCGACATGGCCGTTGCGGTTTGCAAACAGCATCGAATCCATGATCTCCTGCTCGGATATCTGAACGATTCGGACCGATCCTTCACCGGCGATCTTACGGTACTGCTCGACCAGTTTTATAACACGCGGCATGGAAACCGGATTTCCGATCATGGCCGCCTGGGCGGTGCTTAGCCGCACGGTAACGGGGCGAAACTGCCTCCTGGCCTCTTCGGCTTCGAGATAATAGAGGTAAACCGGGTTGGCGTGCTCCGACTGAACGCCTATTACAGCAGGCAAAGAGTCGATGATATTCAGGTCGTACATCTTGAGAAAACCAGCCATGACGGCCGTTATGTTCCCGGCGTTTCCGATCGGCACCACGACTGCCAGCCCGCCCACCTCGTAATCGAATGCCTGGGCGATCTCATAGCTGTAGGATTCCTGTCCGAGGATTCGCCATGCGTTTTTGGAATTCATGAGCGCTACGGAGAAGTTCTCCGAGAGGTATTCGACAACTTTCATGCAGTCGTCAAAGACGCCTGGAATTTCTATGACTCTTGCGCCGCTTCCAAGTGGCTGCCCGAGTTGCTGCGGCGTCACCAACCCCTTGGGCAGAAGAACAGCCGATTTTACATCTCGGGACAGATACGATGCGTAAAGGGCCGCCGAGGCCGAGGTATCCCCGGTTGAGGCGCAGATTGCCAGGACCTCGCGGACGCCCCGCTTGTTTATGAGATAATTCAGATAGCTGAAGGCGCTGGCCATCCCGCGGTCCTTGAAGGAAGCACTCGGGTTTTGGCCGTCGTTTTTGAAGCAAAACCTGATTCCAGCCCAGTCGCTCAAGGTTTCATTGGCTGAGATGACAGGCGTATGCCCCTCACCTAAAAAAACGATGTCTTCCAGAGGGATTATCGACCCGATCAATTCGTGGAAGCGGTATATTCCACTGAGTGCAGGAATGTTTAACATCTTTCTGTAATCGAAAATCCTGCGCCATTTCGTGCCCGGGACCTCTTTGAGCCTGTCCCATTGCCTGTCTTCTATAAGAAGAACCGAATCGCAGGCAGGGCAGGTGTAGAGAAGTTCGTCGATGCCGAAACAGCTCCCGCACCCAAGACAACGGTAAAGGTATTCGCCGCGGATTTCCGGAATAACGTGAGGCTGCATCTCCAAAGGGAACTGATCTATTTTCATGCAAACTCCACGTGGATCAAAAATGTTATAAAGTCTTTGTTTATCGCTGCGGGGCAATGAATGGGCCGGGCAGGCGCCCACTTTGTAAGTATCAAATATTCCAAAGAAATAATCAAGCAGTTAAGGAAACTCATCAATCCCGGTCAGCGCGGCATCAGGGCTGTTTGCACCAAAGTGTGGCAAGAAAAATACACCATATGCCGGCATGTATCATTTTTGCCACACATAAAATCTGTATTCAAGACTTGTTATTTTCGGCCGGTCCGTGTAAAAGTGCCTCCCAGGTAGTTTACTGGGTACCCGACAGCCGATATTTAGTTTGGCATGAAAGATGCTGGGAAGGCGGCGGGGAGGATTAGAGTGGCGTGAATTATTCAAAACAGCACACTATTGGTCAATCCGTTTGGTGTAGCGGGGTGGCGCTTCATTGCGGCCTGAAAGTGGCCCTGGTGTTAAAGCCCGCTCCGGTAGATCATGGCATCAGATTTCTCCGCACGGACATTCCCGGCTGCCCATCCATCAGGGCTCATTACAGCAATGTTGTCGATACATGCCAGGCGACCACCATTGGCTCAGCAGGCTTGGCCATATCTACCATAGAACATCTCATGGCTGCTCTGTACGGATGCCGCGTGGACAATGTGCTGGTCGAACTCAGCGGTCCCGAGGCGCCAATTTTCGATGGAAGTTCTGCGCCCTATGTGAAGCTGATTCAAAAAGCCTCTATCGTGGAACAGGACGCGGCCAGGAATTACCTGACAATCCAGAAGCCCTTAACCGTCGCAAAAGGCGATTCTTTCATAATGGCAACTCCGTGTGACGAGTTCCAGGTTCGCTACGAGATCGATTATCCTCACCCGTGTGTGGGGAAACAGCAGTACTCGTGGTCCCTGAAAAATGGTAGTTTCGGCAGGGAAATAGCCAAGGCGAGAACGTTTGGATTTCTGAAAGATGTCCGGAAGCTTCAGAAAATGGGCTTAATCCAGGGTGGTTCTCTGTCCAACTCAGTAGTCTTCGACGACCATGAACTGCTCAACATAGATGGCTTTCGCTACGCTGATGAATGCGTGCGCCACAAGATTCTTGACTTCATAGGCGATTTAGCCCTTACAGGCCTGCCGGTGCTGGGAAGTTTCGCGATCCGCAAAGCCGGACATTCGCTCCATAGCCGTTTCATGACTGAACTGATGGACGGCAAAGGTTACGCCACACCTAAACCGCTTGACTTTGAATCCACCTATCTTTCGCCCGAGGTATCTGCCCTCGCCTGATTAATCCCCCTTTTCACAAAATTGTAATTTCCCCTTAAATGTCTTCGCAACACGTGGCGCCCTCTAACACCAGGCCCTCAAAGAGGCGGGAACCTGCAATAAAAGTTCCCCCTATAATAATGGAGGGCAGTGGGTAAATAGAAATTATTTACCATTTTGGTGGGAAATCGGTATGGTCAGTCAGGAAAACTCGAATATTCAAGCAATTGGCTGGACCGGGCATGTGAAAAATATTTGGGATCTAGTGGGAGTTTTGTGCATTTTTTCTTGACAAGGGGCCTAGCTTGTACTATTTATCGCATTGTTCGTTTACCTCCTAAGTGTTGCCCTCCCCTGGGGTTTGGGGGCCCCGGGGGAGGAAGCACCTTCAACCCACATCCTGTGTTTTTCCAAGCTTCTAAACCACGGTCATTGCCATAGGGTTTTTCTCCTCTCATGCGAGCCGTTCGTTCAATGGCGATTCAGAAACTGGAATCAAGTGTCTTGTCAATATATTAGCCTCTTTACCAACACTATCCGGGGTGCCTGCCGTAGTGAGTGTCTACCGTCTGTAACGGGTTTCTCAGCCTGTATCCGGTGTCCGGGACCGTTAAATGCTTCCGGGTGGCAACCGGCTGAAAGATATGGAACCTGTGGCACGTTTTTGTTATTAGCAGGCAAACGGTCCCGGTTTGGGTTCGGATAGCCTTGAGAGGTCTAACATCGATCGCAGAGCAAAAACATTTCTTATACTTGCGGCCTTGCTTGCTCTTTTTCTTGGGGCGCTCGATGCGCTGGTTGTTGGGGCTGCAATGCCGACTATCGTCTCCGATCTTGGCGGTCTGCCGCTCTATAGCTGGGTTTTCTCTGCCTATCTTCTTGCGCGGGCTGTCTCTCTGCCGATTTTCGGAAAACTTTGCGATCTTCTAAACAGAAGAGCGCTCTACATAGTCGCCATTCTCATCTTCATCTCAAGCTCTCTTATGGCGGGCATGTCGCGTAATATGGGGCAACTCATATCGTTCCGGGCGTTGCAGGGAATTGGGGCCGGAGGGACTTTCGCTCTGGCCTATATTGTGCTCTCGGATCTCTACACGCCCGAGAAGCGCGGTAAGATGCTGGGCATGATAAGTCTGGTGTGGGGAGTTTCGAGCATATTGGGGCCGCCAGTGGGAGGATTCATGGTTGCCTGGTTTTCCTGGCAGTGGATATTCTTCATGAACCTGCCGCTCGGTTTTCTGGCACTGCTTGGAGTTGCCCTTTATCTGAGAGATACTCGTGAGAAAAAGCGTGAAGTCTCGATAGACTTTGTGGGCGCTCTGAGTTTGACAATTGCAGTGACGGCCCTGCTTTCCGCATTTCTTATGGCGGGCAGAGAGTATCCATGGTTGTCGATGCAGATTGAGGCTCTTCTCGCTGTTTTTTTGGCGGCGAGCGCGCTCTTTTGCCATGCAGAAAGAAAAGCCAGAGAGCCTATTTTACCGCTCGAATTCTTTTGGAAGCGCCAGTTTAGCCTCGCTAACGGGTCTGCTTTTTTCAGCAGCTTCGCCATTTTTTCCCTATCCGCATTCGGTCCGCTTTTCATACAGGGAGTCCTCGGAAAAAGCCCCGCTGAACTGGGGCTGGCAATGATCCCTCTAACTCTGGGGTGGTCTGCCGGTGCGATGCTCTGTGGAAACTTGGTCAGTTCTGCCAGTGAAAAAAGATTCAGTATATTGGGCTCTTTTCTTCTAGCCGCAGCCTCAGGTCTGGCCCTGATATTCTCAAGCCCCTCAATCCCGGTTATCGTTTTTGCGGGTTTTCTGGCCATGGCCGGAGTAGGGATGGGATTTGTTTCGGTCCCAACGCTTCTCCTCGTCCAGAAAAGCCTGACGGCTGTTGACCTAGGCGTTGCGACATCTTCGCAGCAGTTCGCCAGAACTCTTGGCGGGACCATCGGCATTGGCATCTCGGGGGGGCTTGTGGCCGCCAGTATGGAAAAAAGCTTTAGATTACTGCTCAGTTCACCACTGAAGGATGCCATTCCGCCCTCGTTTTCGGAACATTCCAGCATTAACATCGAAGGGCTTTTCCACCCGTCCGCTCTGTCGCAACTTGCGCCAGGGGTCCGGCAAGCGCTGCATAATGCCATTGGCGGGAGCGTGGATATCGTGTTCGCGACTGCACTGACTGCGGCGCTGGTAAGTCTTGTCCTATGCCTTTTTCTCCCCTCCGGGTGCAGGGCCGGAATGGCAGCCGGGCGCGGACGGCTGGCAGATATAAAGGGCTGCAATTTAGCAAATATCAACAGGGATCAGCTTCAACCTTGAAATGCCGGGTAAACTGTACTTTCTCCCTGCGAGATGTAACGGCATACCTTCTGATTAATTTGCGCGGCGCAGGGAATGCACTGAGCCTGGGTCCGGTATGAACGGCTAAACCCACCTGCGTTCAAGCCAGTTCAAATTGCCTGTCCCGCAGTCTGTCAGAATTCACGGTTTAAATCGAAAAGAATCCTTTCGTTCAATCGGAATCGATCCGATTATATAGAATGAGATTCTCAAGAAATGCCGATATTGAATTTTTCATTGACGGAGGATCAAATGGAGAGGCGAAAAAACAGGCGAGTGCCCTTCCAAGTCGAAGCGACGGTGCAAATAGGCAAAACCAGCTTTAAGGGAATGGTCGATAACCTGAGCATGAAAGGTATGTTTCTTGCCAGTGAGACCCTTTCCGGCGGCAGCTCCCTGGATATATCAATAAAGCTGTCCGGATCGTCTTCCCCTCTTTCACTCGAGCTGAAGGGCAGGGCGGTCCGGCTGACTGAGGCAGGGATTGCGATCGAATTTCAGGAAATGGATTTGGACTCCTTTACCCACCTCAGAAACATCATCGCACAAAACTCCGATGACCCTGACGCTGCCTACGAAGAGTATTGCCGGTCCATTATGTCGAAATAGCCGCCCTGCGGACCGGCGGCCCTGCCCAGGTATTAATCTTAGCGCCATATCGGCAAGCCATGTGAGTTTCATTTGCCTTTTAGTGGTTTTCCTGTTCCATAATTGATGTGCCGGCCACCCGTTGCGGCCTCGCGTCGCGGGTCTGTCTTACGAGGATACACTTCCAGGCATTAGAGTTGTGTGCGTATGCTGATCCGAGTAAACTTCCCTGTGGCAGGGCTATGGCTCTGCAGTACTCCCCAAAGGGCTGAGGCTGAATGATTCTATTGATTAATCCTCCACTGGTTAAGCCTTCCGAGCCGCCGCCCGGTATTGCGCGGCTTTACGGGACATTGGTCGCAGCAGGGGTGAAATGCTCGATAATCGACGCAAACATCGAGGCGATACTCCATCTGTTCGGAAAGAGTCCGCCTGATTCTGACAGGTGGACAAGGCGGGCCGTTCGAAACCGAGCGCGCAATCTCGAACTTGTCCGAAGCATGCCGGGTTACCTCGACCTTCAGCGTTACAAGCGCGCGGTTTTCGATTTAAACCGGTTGATCGGAAAGTCTGCACAAACCGGCGGTCCGGTACGGCTCAGCCTGTCCGACTATCAGCATTCGGAACTTTCCCCGGTCCGCGCCATGGACCTGTTAAGAGCGGCGGAAAAGTATCAGGAAAATCCCTTTCACGAATACTTCTCAAAACGAATTTGCAACGCCCTGGAGCTTCACTCGCCCGATGTGGTCGGCGTTTCCCTGAACTACCTCAGCCAGGCGCTGACGGCATTTGCGATTATCGGCTTTATCCGGACTCGATACGAAAGTGTTCGGATCGTGCTGGGAGGCAGCCTGGTTACCTCGTGGGTTTGCAAGCCGGGCTGGAGCAATCCCTTCTCGGGGCTTGTAGACCTCATCGTGAGTGGCCCCGGGGAACAGGCGCTGCTTGATATTGCCGGGATCGATGCAACCGGCCGCAGGCGCCGGTTTTCTTATGATCCGTTCCCTATGCGGGATTACTTTGCACCCGGCCCGATTCTCCCCTATAGCGCGTCTCGAGGATGCTATTGGAATCGTTGCGCGTTCTGTCCGGAAAAAGCGGAAGGAAATCGCTACGAACCGGTTTCGCCCGAAGCAGCGGCCCGCGAAGCGGGCGAATTATGCTCAGGGTCTCACCCGGCGCTCATTCATTTTCTGGACAGCGCAATAAGCCCGGCCCTTTTGAGCAAACTCTCGGCAAACCCGCCGGGTGCGCCTTGGTACGGGTTTGTGCGAGTGACAAGTAGGCTTGCCGATGAGGAATTTTGCCGGGAGTTGAAACTAAGCGGATGCGTCATGCTGAAGCTTGGTCTTGAGTCCGGTGATCAGGGCGTTATTGACTCCGAGGGCAAAGGGATCAATCTCGCCGTTGCGTCCAGTGCGCTGGCCTCGCTCAAAAAGTCAGGGATAGGGACTTACGTCTATCTTCTTTTCGGGACCCCATCTGAATCCCTTGATCAGGCCCGGAATACGCTCGATTTTACGGTCCGGCACGAACGGTTTATCGATTTTCTGAATCTTGCTATCTTCAATATGCCGGTCAACAGTCCCGATGCACAGAGGTTCGCAACTTCTCCTCACTACGCAGGGGACCTGTCGCTCTACACCGGCTTTTCTCACCCGAAAGGATGGGACAGGCCGAAGGTCAGGCGGTTTCTGGACAGCGAATTTAGAAGGCAGCCCGCAATCGCGCGTATTCTTTCCAATGAGCCGCCTTTCTTCACTTCGAACCACGCGCCTTTTTTCGTGAGCCCATAGGGGTGAACTGAACCTTGAGTGATAGAAAGAATTCCACGTTGACTTCCCGATAGGCCGAAGTTATTTTGACTACCTATTAATGACGTCTTACCTTTTCTTAAGCCAATTGAAATTCCGTTACTGCTGATCAGCTTCCATTTCTGTCCAAGGTTCGCATCCAAGTTGCCTTTTGAGGTCGCCTGACCATGAATTGCTGATAGATTGATATCGGTCAAAGACGGTCCCGATTTTGTAAACGGCTGTGGCGAAAACTTTCATGCACTCATAGCTTAACAAGTTATCCGGAAAGGAGTCGACGGTGAAGGCAGGTATTATTTTTACAGGAACCGGTCCAATACTTATCCTGACAAGCTATAAATCCTTTGACGATCCCAGTTTCGTGCAGAAACTATCCACCAAGGGAATCAAAAAGTACATCGCTTATGAACTCCCGGTCGAAAAAGTAAAAGAGAAATATAAGGACCAGTTCACATTGATCATGCATGACCTATCCAAGAGCAACGATCTGAGGGTCTTGGACTACAACGGGCATCATGTTTTCACAAGTTTTTCCTTTGGAGAGTTGGGACCGCCTTTTTACTGCGAATAATGCATACGAATATAGCGCAGGAGAGGACGGAATCCTTACAAAGAAGGTCTACAATGGAAAAGAAGATACTTTTCGCAGTGGATGGTTCGGAGAAGTGCAATGAGGCGCTCAGGACTGCTGGTGATCTCCTCAAGAATCACGACGGCTGTCAGGTGCTGCTTTATCATTGCGTGCCGGAGTTACAGGCATTTTATCCGGGTGAAATGATGGCTCCCGGCAGTATGGAAGGCTACCTGGAAAAGGCCGGAAAGGCCGTTCTGGACGCATCGCATCGTGTCCTTTCGGAAACAGGCTTCCCTGCCGACAGGATAGCGATGAAGCTCAAAACGAACAGCGTTGCTCCATCGTGTGATATTTTGAATGAAGCCGCCGCTTCAAAAATCCAGACGGTAATCTGCGGCAGGCGCGGTAGAACGCCGAAGAAGAATCTACTCATCGGAAGTACGTCGAGCCGTTTATCCCAGTACAGTACGTTACGAACTGTATGGGTAATCGATGCCCCCGTGCATAATACACGGAAAATTCTCATTCCGATGGAGGGATCTCCTGACTCGCGTGCCTTGACCTATTACGCTGCCGAGTTCTTTGCTCCGATCCCAAACTTGAGCTACACATTGCTTCATTTCATGCCCAAGCTCCCGCCTCGATTTTGGGACCATGGGCGAATCCTCAATGACGACGAGGAAAAAAACAGAGGTCGAGAGCTTAATGAGTGGCGCGACGAAACTCTGCGGGAGGTTGAAAAATTTCTGTCCGAAGCGCGTGATGCACTGATCGGAGGCGGCGTGCCTCCCGAAAAGGTGAGAACACGAGTTGTGCACACAAAAACGGACCTTGCCAGAGACATGCTCGATGAAATTGACCGCAACCAGTATCAATTTGTCTTGATTGGCAAGAAAAGCTTCAAAGAGCAAAAGCCGTTTCTTATCGGGAGTAATGCAAACAAGATTCTAAAAAATGTCAAGCATACTATTCTTTGCCTGGTTGACTCATGATTGCACGGCAAGGAAGTTTTTAGATTTGTAATATCCTGCCCTCAACGAGGGCACTGACTCAGCAGCCCAAGAATTACATGGTTGACCCGGTAATTCAGGTGGTTGCTGCAAGCCAATGACAGAGGCGGAGACAGGGAGATGAGCTGACATGTCCCCCTCACCCACCTCTGCATTTTGCCGCTTCTGATTGCCGCTTCCGGTTGCCGTTTGGCAAGCCAAATCACTTCATGGTATCCTGGTGTTCTTATGAACCTATTGATTCTGAAATTGATTTTGACACCGCTTCTGGTTGCCATGGCAACGCTGGCCGTGCGCCGGTGGGGATTTGTGCCGGGAGGGTTATTCACCGGTCTGCCGCTTATTTCGGGCCCGGTTTCCCTGTTTCTGGCATTGGAACAGGGACCGCGTTTTGCCGAACAAAGTTCCCATGGAATGCTTCTGGGCACCATTGCTTTGGCGGCCTTTTGCGTTGCCTACGTCCGAACAGCCAAAGGGCTTAGGTGGCTGGCGCCGTTGACAGTGGGTTTTGTTTCCTATTGTTTTGCCGCCTGGAGCTTATCTTTTGTTTCGTTCAATCTGGGAGTGTTGACTCTCCTGGTCCTGTTTTTTCTTTCAGCCGCAGTGAAAGTGGCCGGTCTCCCTGTCTCGAGTGCTTCCAGGGTCGCCGCACCCTCGTGGGATATTCCAATGAGAATGCTCACAGCAACCGCCATGGTTCTGTTTATTACGGGTTGGGCCGAGCACATCGGACCGAAATGGAGTGGTATTCTTGCGCCTTTTCCTGTTTTCACATGCATTATGGGGGTCTTCGCGCATAAACAAAATGGTGCAGCCGCAGCACATGGGCTCATTCGCGGAATCATCATCGGCTGTTTCGGCGGTGTTGCCTTTTACCTTGTCGTTGGATTGGCAGTCGAGCGCACAAGCGTCGCTATTACGTACCTTCTCGCCACTGCTGCCGCACTCGCGGTTAACGGGCTTTGCCTAGCGGCGCTGACTGAAAAAACAAGGAATTCTAAATGAGGCCGCGCGGCGCCACAACCTAGAGCTATCCTTGCCACCGAAGGACAAGAAGAGTACGAAGAAGTTTTGAGAAATCAGCGCGATCTCCCTTAATGGTCTTCGTTAGCTGCCCATAAGGCCGCGTCTCCAACCGGTGGAAGTCCTGCTGCTAAAATTGACCCTTTGCGCGCCATGCGCTAGCGCTGCCCGGTCCGGGTTTGTATTTGATCAGGATTCTAAAATATTCCCCAACGTAAAAAAAGGTTGTCATATCGACATTGATGGCTTATTAATTCGGGTGCTCGTTCGGTGATCGTTTGCCTTTTCTTGCTCCCCGTGGATCTAACTTACGAGTTCGCATCCCGAACCGTTTTTCCTGTTAGAATAAATGAAAATCCGCAACACCGGGCTTCTCGATACCTGTATGAGATCACTCTGGAAATTTTTGACGGCCTTGCTGGTTAAGGGGGTGCAGGTCCGCCTGGGCTGATCGAGGGATGGATCACAAGGCCGACGAAGTTAAAGGAATGAACGCGCTTGGCATCAACGGCGATCCTCAAAAACTCAAGTTCCGCCTGGCGGCTCACACTATAGAGCAGCCGCGGGGCAAATAACCCGCGCCGGCCCGCAGCGGATTCTCGACAGCCCGCCCACGCACCCGTGAGGCGGGGCTGCCTGCGGACGGCCTGGAGGCTTGGTTCTATGCTGTCTCAGTATTTACCCATTCTCTATATTATCATTCTTGCCTTACTTTTTGGCGCCGGGACCGTCTTTCTTTCACATATCCTTGGCCCTAGGCGGCCTTTTAAAGTTAAGGAAGAAGCCTATGAGTGCGGCCTGCCCAGCGTGGGTGCGCAGTATGCACAAACTCCCATCAAGTTTTATGTCATTGCGCTCCTTTTCCTTGTCTTTGACCTCGAATGCGTATTTCTCTACCCATGGGCGGTTTACTACCAGAAGCTGGGGGTGTTCGGGTTTATCGAAATGATGGTTTTTCTGCTGATACTTCTGGTCTGTTATGTGTACGTATGGAAAAAGGGAGCGCTGGAATGGGACTAGAAAATGAATTGGTAGGCGATAACGTACTGGTTACGAGCCTGACGAAGCTTGTGAACTGGGGCAGGAGCAATTCGGTATGGCCGTGCACCTTCGGCCTTGCCTGCTGCGCCCTTGAAATGATCGCCAGTACACTGGCCGATTTTGACATCTCCCGCTTCGGCTCCGAGGTTTTCCGGCCATCCCCCAGGCAGTCCGACCTGATCATCATTGCCGGTACCCTTACCAAGAAAATGTCTGTGATGGTCAAACGTATATATGACCAGATGGCGGACCCCAAATGGGTGATTGCGATGGGGGCATGCTCCTCATGCGGAGGGATATTTAAGAGCTATTCCGTGGTCCAGGGCGTTGACCAGATTATACCGGTCGATGTTTACATCCCTGGATGCCCGCCCCGCCCCGAAGCCGTACTGGCCGGGCTGATGAAAGTCCAGGAAAAAATCAGGACCGAAAAATTAGATCAGCGCCCCGACTTCAAATCCGGCATGCTGCGATAGCCGACAGGAAAACACAGATGGAGCTTAACAAAATAATTAATACGATCTGCGAAAAATACCCCGGCTCAATCCTTAAAGAGACTGACCATCACGATATTCAGGAAATCACGGTTGCCGCGCAATCTTTCTATGAAGTGATGAAAACACTGCAAGGGGACGAGAAATTCGGATTTGATATGTTAACCGATGTTGTGGGCATCGACCGCACGCCGAGGGCGCCGAGGTTTGATCTGCTCTACCTCCTTTTATCCTCAAAGGATTTTACCCGCCTGATCATCAGACTGGAAACCGACGAGGGGCAGGATGTCCCCAGTGTGAGCGGTATATGGCATTCCGCCAATTGGGGGGAAAGGGAAGTGTATCGATCTTTTGGGGATAAGTTTTTCAAATCACCCCGACTTGCGGCGGATTCTCACATGGGAAAACTTTGAGGGACACCCGTTGAGAAAGGATTTCCCGCTTGAGGGCAAAGATTTCAACAAGCCCTTTGATCCGAAAACAATTGAAGATTGGTGCTGATCGGAATGGAACAGCAAAATAGCCGGGCATAGGAAATCATGACTGAACGCAAAACCGTTACTTTGAACATGGGACCCCATCATCCGGCCACCCACGGTGTGCTCCGGGTGATACTGGAACTGGACGGGGAAACCATCGTAAATGCCACACCCGTTATCGGATATCTACACAGAGGGATTGAAAAAATCTGCGAGAACCGGAACTACCAGCAGATCATTCCCCTCACCGACAGGCTCGACTACTCGGCCGCCTCGGCAAACAATATTGGATACTGTTTGGCCGTCGAAAAACTGATGGGCATCGAGGTTCCGAAAAGAGCGCAATATCTGAGAGTGATCATGGCCGAACTTGCCCGAATCATGGGGCACCATCTTTGGCTGGGTACCCATGCCTTGGACATCGGCGCCATGACGGTCATCTTCTACGCATTTCGGGACCGAGAAATGATCATGGCCATCAACGAAGAGATCGCCGGATACAGGCTTACTCCCTCTTTTATTCGTATCGGAGGCGTGGCCTATGATACGACCGATGAGTTTATCAAAAGGGTCCGTGATTTCGTTAAGTGGTTTCCCAAAGCGTTGGAAGGCTATCACACGCTTCTTACGGAAAACAAGATATGGACCACCCGGACCATGAATATCGGGGCGATTTCGGCCGAAGAAGCGGTTAACTACGGATTGACCGGCCCCTGTCTCAGGGGATCCGGCGTAGCATATGATGTGCGCAAGGCGTTTCCTTACTCCAGTTACAATGACTTTGACTTTCAGATCCCTATCGGGCGAAACGGCGATATTTATGACCGTTACCTTGTGCGGATGGAAGAGTTCAAGCAGTCGATCAACATCGTCGGCCAGGCGATTGAAAACCTTCCGGCCGGACCGGTTCAAACGGATAACCCTTGGGTCGCAAACCCCGGCTTGGCGGAAGTCCAAAATGACATCAGTGCGCTTATCCGGCGGTTCATGATCAATGCCAAAGGCGCGCCTGCACCCGAGGGAGAGGTGTATGCGGCCGTCGAAGGGGCCAAAGGGGAACTGGGATTCTATCTTGTCGGTAACGGGAACGAGCATCCGTACCGGCTGAAAATACGTTCGTCATGTTTTTACCTGGCAAGCGCTCTCCCCCGTCTGCTGGTGGGCCATATGGTCGCCGACGCCGTCGCCATTATCGGGAGCCTGGATGTGGTGTTGGGGGAAATCGACCGGTAGGGCGTAATGTAAAATGAATGATCTAATAAAGGAATAATGCAAGTATGGTCAATTTAAAGATTGATGGGAGTGAGTTGATTGTCCCGTCAGGGACGACAATCATGGAAGCGGCCCGGAGCGCCGGGATTGATATTCCGAGTCTATGTTACCACAAGCGGCTCCCGCCCATCGGCTCATGCAACATGTGCATTGTTAAAATCGAGGGGCGGCCGGAGCCGGTGACCTCCTGCAATACCCTGGTTGAGGAAGGGTTCGAAGTCACCACCGAATCAGAAGCCCTTCACGAGCAACGGGTTGTCAATCTGAAAAAGATTTTGCGGCATCATGCCCTTGATTGCCCCATCTGCGACGCGGCGGGTCAATGCGATCTTCAGAATATCGTCTACCGGTTCGGCATTACCGATGTGCCGTTTGAGCCCCGTAAGCAAAAACGGGATGACAGCTATGCCACCTCACTGATCCGCTACTGGCCTGAGCGGTGCATTATGTGCCGCCGTTGCATCACTGCATGCCAGAAGCTAAAATGGATCGGCGCTATAGATATTCTAGGAGAAAACGAAGAGGCGAGATTGGTTCCGGTAGCCGCCGACAAGTGCAAATCGTGCGGTGAATGCATGTTTGTCTGCCCCACCGGCGCATTGACCGAGAATCTAAGCCGGTACAAGGGACGGCCCTGGCTCGGCCAACGGGTAAAAACGACCTGCGGCTATTGCGGCTGCGGGTGTCAGCTTGAACTCGATGTGCTGGAGAACCGGGTCATCGGTGTATACACGAAGACCGATGGCGGGGTAAATAGGGGGAGTCTCTGTGTAAAAGGGCGATACGGCTATGAATTCATCGGTGACGACAAGCGGTTGAAAACCCCTCTCATTAAGGAAAACGGCAAATTCCGGGAAGCAACCTGGGATGAGGCGTTGGACTTTACAGCCAGGCGGCTCTCCGCAATAAAGAATGAATTCGGACCGGACAGCATCGCCGGCCTGTCCTCGGCCCGGTGCACCAACGAGGAAAATTTCCTGTTTCAAAAGTTCATGCGCGCGGTGATCGGCACAAACAATGTAGATCACTGCGCCCGTCTCTGACATTCCTCGACGGTGGCAGGTCTTGCCGCCTCATTCGGAAGCGGGGCCATGACAAACCCCATCAGCGATGTTTTGAAATCGGAAGTGATCCTTGCCACCGGGACCAACACGGATGAAAACCATCCCATCATCGCCAATTACGTCAAGGAAGCGGTGATGAGCAGAGGCGTGAAGCTTCTGGTGATCGATCCCAGGCGAATTTCCCTGGTCGAGCACGCCGCCATGTGGCTTCGTCCCAACCCGGGGACCGATGTCGCCTGGATCAACGGCCTTATGCACATCATCATCAAAGAGGGTTGGCATGCCAAAGAATACGTAGGTGAGCGGACGGAAGGTTTTGAAGAATTAAAGGCCCACCTGGAATCATACACGCCCGAGCATGTGTCAGCGATAACCGGCATTTCCGTTGACGATCTGTACGCAGCGGCGCGCCTGTTTGGAAACGCCAGACCGGGCTCCATCCTATATGCCATGGGAATCACACAGCATACCACCGGAACCGACAATGTAAAATCCCTGGCCAACCTGGCCATGCTCTGCGGCAATATCGGCGTTGACGGCGGCGGGGTAAACCCGTTGCGCGGACAAAACAATGTCCAGGGCGCCTGCGATATGGGTTGTCTGCCCAATGTTTTTTCCGGATACCAGACGGTGACCGATGAAAATAACATCAAAAAATTCGCCGCTGCCTGGGGGGAGTTAAAGATCTCTCTCAAACCGGGTCTTACCGTCACCGAGATGTTTGGCGCCGCCGAATCCGGCCGGATCAAAGCTATCTATGTAATGGGTGAAAACCCGGTACTAAGCGACCCGGACCAGCAACATATCGAGCACTGCATCCATTGTCTTGATTTTTTTCTCGTCCAGGACATCTTTCTGACCGAAACGGCGAAATTCGCTGATGTTGTTCTGCCCGCCACATGCTTTGCGGAGAAGGATGGCACTTTCACTAATACGGAGCGCCTTGTCCAAAGGGTTAGAAAGGCGGTGGAGCCGCCGGGTGAGGCAAAAGAGGATACGTGGATAATCAGCGAAATTTCAAAGAGAATGGGCTATACGATACCGGCGGCCACCCCCGAGGAGATTATACGGGAGATCAACTCGCTGACGCCGAGTTACGGGGGGATAACATACGCAAGACTGGAACAGACGGGACTTGTCTGGCCGTGTCCGGATAAGAATCATCCCGGGACCCCCGTTCTTCACAGGGGGAAATTCACCAGGGGAAAAGGGCAGTTTTTTTCAATCCCGTTTAAACCCCCGTTTGAATCAGCCGACAGCGAGTATCCATTCATACTGAGCACCGGCCGGGTTTTGGAACATTATCATACGGGCACCATGACAAGGCGCGGCACCGCTCTTAATCGCCTCTATCCGGAGCTTTTGGCCGAGATCAATCCTAACGATGCGGAAAAACTTGCAATTTCGGAAGGGGACTATATCAGGATAACATCCAGGCGGGGCAGTATCAGGGTAAAAGCCCATCTCAGCGAGCGTTCGCAGCGGGGGATGGTTTTTGTGCCGTTCCATTTTTACGAGGCTGCGGTCAACCTGCTGACCCATGCCGAGGTGGACCCCGTGTGCAAAATTCCTGAGTACAAAGTCAGCGGTGTCAGAATCGAAAAAGCTGCTTAACGGAGTATGCCTGATGAATGATTTTTTCATCATTCCTGTTATCAAACTGCTTGTTATTTTTGGAGTATGCCTTTTTATCATTACCTATACCACATGGCTTGAAAGAAAAGCCTTAGGCCATTTCCAGCTCAGATACGGGCCGATGAGGGTAGGGTGGCACGGGCTCCTTCAGCCCATTGCCGACGGGGTCAAGAATATTTTCAAGGAGGAAGTGATACCGGAAAACGCCGATAAAGCGGTTTTTGTTATGGCGCCGATCATCAGCATTTCCATGGCCGTTATACTCCTGGCCGTAATTCCGTTTGGAGAACCCGTTACGATCTTTGGCAAAAAAATCACTCTCTACCTGGCAGACCCGTCCATCGGGATCCTTTTTATCCTGGGATTTGCGACCATCGGCTCATACGGGACCATACTGGGCGGATGGTCGTCTGGAAACAAATACGGATACATGGGAGGTCTGAGGGCATCGGCCATGATCATCAGCTATGAGCTCTCCATGGCCTTTTCAGTTATCAGCATCATAATGGTGAGCGGGTCTTTCAGTCTGGTGGACATGGTCGCCGCCCAGCACAACCTGTGGAACATTGTCCGGGAACCGGTCGCCTTTCTTGTGTTCTTCATCAGCGGAATCGCCGAGCTGAACCGCATCCCTTTTGATATGCCGGAGGCGGAATCCGAGCTTTGCTGCGGATACAATATTGAATACAGCAGCATGAAATTCGCCCTTTTCTTTCTGGCCGAATATACCCACATGTTTGTCTTTGCCTCCCTTGTGACCACCCTGTTTCTGGGCGGGTGGCACGGACCGTTTCTGCCGGGCGTTGTCTGGTTTTTTGTAAAGACATTTATCATCATTTTCATATGCATATGGGTGAGGGCCACGATTCCCCGTCTGCGCTACGACAAAGTGATGAAGCTCGAGTGGAAATTCCTGTTGCCGGTGGCCATTGCAAATGTCATCGCAACCGGCGCGGTAATGATTCTTTTGGGCTGATATCTTCATGGCGGCCTTCCACGCTATAGAGAGATTGGAAGGACGGTACGCTTGAAAACAGGAGCAATAATGGAAAAATCCGAAATTATTGATGTCAGCAAAGACAGAGCTGAAAAAGGGCATTATGTAACGCCTTTTTTGAAAGGGCTTGGGTATACGCTTGGCAATTTTTTCAGGAAACCGGTCACCATTCAGTACCCTGATGAGAAAACGGAAAGAAGCGAGCGCTGGCGGGGTCTTCACAGGCTGAATGTGGACGAAAAGGGCGATCTCAAATGCGTCGCCTGCGGACTTTGCGCCGCCATCTGCCCGTCACAGGCGATTACCCTGGTTCCCTATGAAGAGGAAGGGAAAACGCGGTATCCTATAAAATTCGTGGTCGATGAGCTTCGATGCGTTTTCTGCGGATTCTGTCAGGAGGCATGCCCAAAGGGGGCCATCAGTTTGACGGAAGTATATGATTATGTAGATTTCAGCCCTAAAGATTTTCTGTTCGATATCGAGAAATTAAAAACCACCGGGCGATCCCGAATTTAAGAGACAGCCGGTTGTTCGACTGCATATCCGATGGGAATCGGGGCGGCTTTATACAAGGGAAAAGTAAAAGGGCAAACTGAAATGGAACTGACAGCGACAATAATCTTCGGTATGGCAGCGGTGGTGACCGCGTTTCTTGTGATTTTTTCGAAAAATACCGTGCACAGCGCGCTCTGGATGGTAGGAAACTGCCTGGCGCTGGCAGTCCTCTTTTTATTGTTAAACAGTCAGTTTATAGCCATCCTGCAGGTGATCGTCTATGCCGGCGCCATTATGATGTTCATTATCTATGCCATCATGATGCTGAATCTCAGGGGAGCCGGTGAGGAAGGAGACCTTAAGAAAAACCTTTTCACCGGCCGGTTGGTCATTCTTTCCCTTTTCTTTATCAGCCTTTTGATTCTTGGCGTCGGATTGAGCCCGATGGCGTTAAAGGGAGCCATGACGTCCCATGCTCTATCTGCATTCGGCGAGGTAAATCTGATTGCAAATTATATCTTTGTCGAAGGGCTCCTCCCGTTTGAGCTGGTATCCGTTCTATTGACCGCCGCAGTGGTCGGCGCGGTGTTCCTGGCAAGAAGGGACTGAGGCGGCGGGGCCGCCTGCCGGATTTGGCGCTGCCTTTGGCGGCGCATCGAAGACCCGGTTCAAATTCCTGGAGTCGGAAATTAGTATAGGGGAATGTTTGAATGAACGATTATCAAAGCACCTATCTTGCACTGTCCGCGATACTGTTTGCCATCGGCACACTCGGAGTGATCACCCGCAAAGACGCCATTGTCGTCTTCTTGTGCATAGAGATCATGCTTGGAGCTGTGAACCTGGCGTTTGTCGCCTTTTCACGCGCCAATCAATCGGCTGAAGGGATATTCATGGTCATGTGCGTCATGGCCGTAGCCGGAGCTGAGGCTGCAATCGGACTTGCAATCTTTGTCCTTCTATACCGAAAAACAGGCACCATCAATATTGATAAATTCAACCTGCTGAAATGGTAAATCGAGGCTTACGATGATGTTTGATTTAGTATGGCTTATTCCAACATTTCCCCTCGCAGGCGTGTTGATCAACGGCCTGTTGGGCCGCAGAATCGAGGACAAAAGCAAAAGCCTCGTGCATTGGATCGCCTGCGGCGCGGTTGGACTCTCCTTTCTGGTCACGCTGATCTTGTTTCTCCAGTTGCTGGGGCTTCCCCCTGACAAGCGTTTATACGATTTCACCTGGTTTACCTGGATTGCCGCAGGGGACTTTAACGTGAGCGTGGGATATCAGATCGATCCGCTGTCAATGTTCATGTGCATGTTCGTGACCGGGGTCGGGTTTTTGATTCATGTTTATTCAATCGGATACATGTGGCATGACGAAGGCAGGTACTACCGGTACTTTGCCTATCTCAACCTTTTTATGTTTTCAATGATCACGCTGGTTCTGGCCGATAACTTTCTGCTGATGTTTCTCGGATGGGAAGGGGTAGGCGTTTGTTCATACCTGCTGATAGCTTTCTGGTTTTCCGACCTGGCAAACGCAATTGCCGGCAAGAAGGCGTTTATAACCAACCGGGTGGGCGATTTTTTCTTCGCCGTGGGCATGCTCCTGCTGGTGACACATTTGGGAGGACACGGGATATGGTCGTTGAAATTTTCCGATGTGTTTTCAAACGCATACCTGCTCTCACCCAACCTGATTACCCTGATCTGCCTGTTATTTTTTCTCGGATGCACCGCCAAGTCGGCCCAGATACCCCTTTACATCTGGCTCCCTGACGCCATGGCCGGCCCGACCCCTGTCAGCGCCCTTATCCATGCGGCCACCATGGTAACCGCCGGCGTCTACTTTGTGGCGCGCTGCAATGTGCTTTATTCAATGTCTACTCTGGCCATGGGTGTGGTTGCCGTTGTAGGCGCCTTGACCGCGTTGTTGGCCGCCACAATTGCTCTCACTCAAAATGACATCAAGAAGGTCCTGGCCTATTCCACTGTGAGCCAGCTCGGCTACATGTTCATGGGCCTGGGTGTCGGAGCATTTGCGGCCGGTCTTTTCCATGTGCTGACTCACTCCTTTTTCAAGGCGCTTCTCTTCATGTGTTCGGGTTGCGTCATCCACGCCTTGAGCGGGGAACAGGACATGAGGAACATGGGGGGGTTAAGAGAAAAAATGCCCATCACCTTTTATACCATGGTGATCGGGACCCTTGCCATCGTGGGGTTTCCGGGACTTTCGGGGTTTTTCAGCAAGGACGAAATCCTGTGGAAGGCGTTCAGCGGGGAGCAGGGGAATTTCATTCTGTGGCTTATCGGTGTTCTTGCTGCGGCCATGACCGCTTTTTACATGTTCCGCCTGATCTTCATGACATTTTTCAACGAATGCCGGGCCTCCGAAGAGGTGAAAAAACATATCCACGAAGCCCCCAAAACAATGACCGTTCCGCTGATCGTTCTTGCGTTTCTGTCCATTTTCGGTGGTTACATAGGAGTCCCCGCATCCCTCGGGGGGAGCAATCTTGCCGAGCATTTCCTCGACCCGGTGATTGGACTGGGAAAGGGCAAACTCTTTGAATCCGCCGGCGGGCCGGCATTGATGCACCAGGTATCCGAAACTGCCGCGCACCACTCGTTCGAACTCGAATATCGGCTTATGCTCCTTACCGTTATTATCGTGTTCGGAGGAATTCTTTTTGCCTACACAATGTATATGAAAAAAAGATCGTTGCCTGAAACTTTGTCGGCCGGAAGTCCATCATTATACCGTCTGTTGCTGAACAAGTGGTATGTGGACGAGCTCTATGAAAAAGCGGTCATCAACCCGTTACGTTCGATCAGTCTCTTTCTGTGGAAAGGCATAGACGTGGTGGTCATTGACGGACTTGTCAATTCGACTGCCGAATTCTTCATGAAGTGCGGAGTTATATGGAAATCGTCTCAGAGCGGTTATGTCCAACGGTACGCTGTATCCTTTTTGGTGGGAGTGTTCGTTCTAGTCGCATATTATATGTACATGCGTTAAGCGATAATGGCCGATATATGTCAATCATGGATTTTAGCTGAGGTAATTTATAGGTTTCGGATGTATCTTCGGGAGCAAATCAATGAATCAATTTAGTTTTCCGATCCTGAGCACTCTCATTTTCTTTCCACTGTTGTGTGCGATTTTGCTGATATTTATCAGAAGCGAAGGCGGTAAAAATGATGAATTATTACGGAATACCACCCTTGTTGCTTCTGTCGTTGAATTTTTGATTTCGCTTTTGCTCCTG
The DNA here is from genome assembly GCA_963757915.1 of uncultured delta proteobacterium. Classification (GTDB taxonomy): domain Bacteria; phylum Desulfobacterota; class Syntrophobacteria; order Syntrophobacterales; family Syntrophobacteraceae; genus SbD1. The sequence continues at coordinate 151,577 of CAVWTD010000002.1, forward strand.
GTCCGCTTTGATGCGTCCATCCCAGGCATGCAGTTTGTGGAATTCGTCCCCTGGGTTAAGAGCTTTTCGATGAACTATTATGTCGGGTTGGACGGCATCAGCCTGTGGCTCGTCATTTTGACCACTTTTTTCGTCCCTTTATGCGTGCTGTGCTCATGGACCTATATAAAGGAAAAAACCAGGTATTTTCTGATCTCCTTACTCTTTCTGGAAAGCGCCATGGTAGGCACATTTGTCTCCCTCGATCTTATTGTCTTTTATGTTTTCTGGGAGTTAATGCTGATCCCCATGTTTCTTCTCATCGGCGTCTGGGGGGGTGAACGCCGCATCTATTCGGCGGTTAAGTTCTTTCTATATACGGCGGCGGGAAGCATATTCATGCTGGTCGCCATTATTTATTTATATTATTACAGTTATAAGACCACTGGGGCAGGCACCTTCAACCTGCTTGACCTCTATAATCTGCATATCCCGATATCGATCCAGTTCTGGCTGTGCCTCGCCTTTACCGTTGCCTTCGCCATCAAGGTGCCGATTTTTCCGCTGCACACCTGGCTTCCGGACGCCCATGTGGAGGCGCCCACCGCAGGCAGTGTCCTGCTTGCCGCCATTCTTCTTAAAATGGGGACATACGGCTTCCTGAGATTTTCGATGCCCCTTTTTCCGTATGCCACCCATCAGTTTCTCCCGGTGATCGCTTTTTTGGCCATTGCCGGAATCATCTATGCCGCACTGGTGGCATGGGTGCAGCCGGACATGAAAAAACTCGTGGCCTACTCCAGCGTAAGCCACCTGGGATTCGTGATGCTCGGATTGTTTGCACTCAATATCCAGGGGATAGAAGGGGGCATTTATCAGATGTTGAACCACGGGGTGAACACCGGCGCCCTCTTTCTTCTCGTAGGAATGATTTATGAGCGGCGCCACACCCGGCTCATGGAAGATTTCGGCGGCCTTGCCAAGATAATGCCGGTATTTGCCACCTTTCTCATGATCGCTACTCTTGCATCCGTGGCGGTACCAGGGACAAACGGTTTTGTGGGCGAGATAATGATACTGGTGGGTGTGTTTAGAACCTATCCCGCATTCGGCGTATTTGCCGTTTCCGGAATGATCTTTGGTGTCATCTACATGCTCTGGATGTACCAGCGGGTGATGTTCGGGCCCGTCAGCGAAGATGCCAACCGCAAACTGACCGACTTGAACACCAGAGAGATTGTGACGATGGTTCCCATTGCGGTGCTGGTGTTCGTAATGGGGATCTTTCCCGGCCTGTTTTTGCGCAAAATGGATACATCGGTCGATTACTTCATCAAACAATACCAATACAAGTATGAAACGTATGCGGCTGAAAAAAACTGCAATCCTGTCGCAGCGGCCTTGCAAAAGGATAATGTTGCCGTCAATTCCGACGCAGTCTCCCCGGGCGGTCTGCTTTCGCTGAGTCGATGATCGAAAAATATCGAACGTGCTGCGCCGGGTACGTTGCATTAAATCTGGAGGAACCGAATGGAGACGTTGAAATTTACTCTGCCGGTAATGGACTACATGGCAGTCTTACCGCAGATGATTCTTGTTGCAACGGCACTGATCGTACTTGTCATGGGTGTTTTCAAAGAATTGGCAAAGGCCGGCTTCATCGGTCACGTGTCCCTTTTGGGATCAGTCCTTGCCCTCGTTAGTGTTTTTTTTACCGGTTCCGCAGGGTCCCCATCCTCCTCATTCAGCGGAATGGTCTTGACCGACAGGTTTTCGTTTTTCATTACACTTGTTGTCTGTATGATTATTGTTCTTACCATCCTGGTTTCGTTAAACTATCAGAAGTTCTTTGAAAACATCAAATCCGGCGAATATTATGCGCTTGTTCTTTTTGCCGGCGCGGGCATGATCTTTATGGCAATGGCGGGGAACCTGATTCTTCTGTTTGTGGCCCTTGAAACGATGTCCATTTCCATCTATGCCCTGACCGCATTTAATAAGAATCAGTTGAAATCCGGGGAAGCAGCCTTGAAATATTTTCTGTTGGGCGCTTTTGGCTCTGCGTTTCTCCTCTACGGCTTCGCCTTCGTTTACGGGACCACCGGAAGCCTGGACATTATTAAAATAGCCAATTTTATTCAAACCCATCCGCAAATCGTTCAATTCAAATTCCTGGTCGCCGGGCTGGTCTTGATGACTGCCGGGTTTGGATTCAAAATATCGATGGTGCCTTTTCACATGTGGACACCCGACGCCTACGAAGGCGCCCCCACATCCATCACGGGATTCATGGCAACCGGCGTCAAGGCTGCAGCTTTTGCGACCCTTATCCGGGCAATCCTCGTTCCCCTGGCCCCCATGCAGGGAAGCTGGATCACGATCATGTGGGTCGCCGCTTTTTTAACTATGACCGTGGGAAACATAATCGCTCTTGCCCAGGATAACGTAAAAAGGATGCTCGCCTATTCCAGTATCGCCCATGCAGGGTACATCCTCCTGGGGTTTGTCGCCGGCACAAGCTTTGCTCAGGCGGGAATGCTGTTTTATCTCATGGCGTATGCCTTCATGAACATAGGGGCGTTTGCCGTTGTGGCGCTGCTATGTAAGAAGGGAGAAGAATTCAACAGCATCTCGGATTTTTCCGGTCTTGGTTTTAAGTACCCCGCACTGGGGTTTGTCATGTCGGTATTTTTGTTCTCCCTGGCCGGCATTCCGCCCACAGGGGGATTTATGGGGAAGTTTTATATCTTCACCGAGGCGCTGCGATCCGGGTATGTCTGGCTGGTCATCGCAGCGGGTGTAAATAGCGTGGTCTCGATTTACTACTACCTGCGCGTGGTCGTAGTGATGTATTTTCAGCCGCAGCCATCTGAGAATCCGATAATGCTTACGGCGATTGCACCCGAAGCAGTAGTCGCATTAGCGGCCACGGCCACGGCTGTCCTTTTTATGGGGATATTCCCCTCCTACTTCTGGTCGCTTGCCAGCAATTCTGTTTTCAGCCTTATGTAATGCCTGGTTTTGTGAATCGATCCTTTGACCTGAGCAAGTAACGCGAAAATCTCCGACATGGTCGGAGAATAGGCAAACCTGACGTTACCGGACTGGTCAATTTATCCCCTGGAACCCCCTCTCATACCCAATTGGGTTCAAGTTTGATCCGATGGGTTACGCTTCGCTCACCCATCCTATGAGCGATGGACAGCTAGATTTGTAGGATGGGTGGAGTCCCGCCAGGCGGGACGAAACCCATCGTTTTGGATGCATTTTGAACGCGAATTCGTATCAGATGTGGTCTTGCCTTCATTTAAAATCGGCGGTTTTCAACTCAAATATTAGATAACCGCTGATTGGTGGAAAGCCGATCTGTGCAATCAGCTCTTTTCCCAAACAAATATTTTTAGTATGTTCATTTGGCTGAACGTGATAATGGGCCAAAAGGGGCTGAGTCAGGTGAATGATTCAAGTGGAAACAGAAAGATCATTCTTGTGGCAGACGACGATGCGGACGATTGCCTGCTGATAAAGGATGCTTTGATTGACAATGGTCTGGACTGGGATGCCCGATTCTTCGGTGATGGAATCGAGTTGATGGAGTACCTGGAAAATTGTGATAGACGGGAAAAGCAGAGTATCGGCTGCTTCCCGAACCTGATCATACTCGACCTTAACATGCCGCGGAAAGGGGGGCGAGAAGCGCTGAGGGAGATCGGCGTTCATTCGAGGTTCAATAAAATACCCATAGTCATCCTTACCACGTCCGACGAACCCCAGGACATTGATCTTTGCGGCTCTCTTGGAGCCAGGCTGTTCATAACGAAGCCCATCATGTATACCGATTGGCTTGAAAAAGTTGCAGATCTGAAAGAATTTGTCTAAATGAAGGTAGCGCCGCCTTCCACGGCGGCGTCTGTGTACGTCCGTTTCCGGAAAATCTTTGGCCTCACACAAAACGCGCGCGCGTTCGTGCCTTAAAAACGTTACGCCAGAATTCACCGTCTACGGGATCCTTCATCATTTCGGCGGTGATCGGATCTCCTGCGGCCACACGCCGGCGGGCTTCCCGCAGCATATCGGTGAAACTGCGGCAGGCAGGACCGTTTTGGGAATGCTCCAGGGTCTTGACGCGTGTTCCTAATGATTTTGCCATATTATGCCTTTAAGAAAGAGTTAATTGAGGTCAAGATTTGACCGCAGAGCATTCTTTTCATTGAGCCGGCGAATGATTTCGTCTCTTGATTCCGGTGAAACATTTCCGACTATCTCCAATACATCCCCACTTTTTCAGACCCATTCACCACAGAGGCTCAGAGGGCACAGAGAAAAGGGAAGGGGCATGCAGGAAAATCGTAAGCAAACAAGGACACGGCTCTTAGTTTTGCCTGTTCGTTCAAGCGCTTTTCTCGGTGATATCCGTGTCTCTGTGGTGAACAGTGAGCGGTGAGAAACCAATTTCAACTCCCCGATTCCTTCGACATCTGCAATTTGGTTGGCAGTATTGTACCGCACAGTAATTTTGTTTTGCCAAACGGCAACGAGAAGCGGCAACGAGAAGCGGCAACGAGAAGCGGCAATAGAAACGGCAACCAGAAGCGGAAAAATGTGGGTAAGGGGAGGAGTGAGGACGGAGGGCGGATGACGGAGGACGGAACCAAAAAGGTCACGGAGGGCACTAAGGAGAGGAGCGGTAGCGGGGTGAAGAACACGAAGGACTCTTCCGAGAGAAACAGCACGGATTCAGGATTTAAGCGCCTAAAAGTGAAAATCCGATACTCATATTCATTTGTCAAAGAGTTTGATTTTTACTGTAATTCCTGTAAATACAGGGCAAATGCAGGGGCTGATCACACAACAGACCGATTTAATTGGCAGTTTTGGATTAGATTCTCTACGATAACAGGTGTTAACAGGAGCGGGGAGGAGGAATGACGAGTGATGAATGATGAGTGATGAATGATGAATAGTGAAAAACACCTTTAGCGTCATTTTGTCAGCTACTCCCGGGTTTCGTCCTTTCTTCCAAAGCGCTGATACGCTGTTCCAATTCGACCACCTCCAGCGACTTGCGGATGCCTTCGGCCAGATCGATTAAGGTTTTGATCTCTGATGGGGTAATCTCTCCCCGGCCGAGTTTTGCGGTCACAGCCGCAAAGCGCTTTGGCATGTCGGCAATGGCGCCGATCTCCGGGAACCGAAAGTCGATAGGAGCGTCCTTTTTCAGGGGGACCAGGCGTTCAATGCCTCCCGAGCGGTCGGCCTTCCGCGCTCCGCGAGGCGCATCGCTGAGGAGTGGCTCCCCCAGGGCGCGGCTTCCCTTTAACAATTTCGTATATAAGTCTATATGACGAGGCAAATCCTGAGGCAGGTCACGTCGCCTTCAAGGGCCAACTGGACGACTTTCCTGACAAGAGCTTCCGCCTCTCCCTCAAGGAGGGTCTGTACAATGACGGTGGTTTTGTTTCGCGATCCTTTTGGCCTGCCGTTAGGGTTGCCCGATCGCCCTTCTTGAAACCGGCCGCCCTGCGAATCCAGGTGAGATTATGGTGACATGAATTTAAACCTCCAGGAATTCAGGGATTTAGGAATTCAGGAATTAATCCCTGAACCCCTCAACTCGTAATGCCTCAATTTTTGGAGAGTATACCATTGGAAGAATGTGCTTTGCCAAACGGCAACGAGAAACGGCAACGAGAAACGGCAATAGAAACGGCAACCGGAAGCGGCAAAATGCGGAGATGGAGAAAGCCCTCTTTTTCAGACCCATTCACCACAGCATCTCATGTCCCGCGGGGACACCCGGAGACACGGGAAAAGGCCCTTTTCGGAGCAGAGACGGGTCATAGTCCGGTCAAGGATAGCGTACAGAGAAAAGGGAAGGGGCATGCAGGAAAAGCCCGCATTTATAAGCTTATCCAACATGCAGGATTTCAAACCCTGCTAAATTTCGCCATCCCGCCTTTCCCGCGGTGCGGCCTTGGGCTTTCTGTGAAAAACCCACCCACTTCAGAGATCGGTTTCAGAGCCAAAAAAGAGCTTTTAAGGGGCTACTAACCACCGTTTTTTAGAACATCTTCTTCGGAAACGGCACTTGGCCTGGTCCGACCACATTTTTGTAGGATCATGATGAGTGGGCGGGGCTAATTAGAACAATGTTAAATGCTAATCGTAGTATGTAGAACTAAAGTTAGCATTTAAGTACCTTGGCCAAAATAGAGTGTGAGTCATGCCCAAGTGAAAAGCGCGATTTTAGTGAAATTTGGACAAAGAGTGCGTCAGGAGCGGACGACGCGAAAGCTTTCGCAAGAACAGTTGGCGGAACGGGCCGGGGTGCATCGTACCTACATCGGGATGATTGAGCGGGGAGAGAAAAACATCACGCTCGAAAATATTGAGAAGCTGGCGAAAGCCTTGGAACTGAAGCCAGAAGAACTACTTCGCACCGATCTTTAATAGGGCCGGAAAACAGAGGGGGCATGTCGAAAAATAACACGAATGCTCACAGATTTACGTCCTCTATATTGCAGGAAATAATGCATGATGCGGAGATATTTTTCACCAAGACGCGTGTATCGTCATTCCCACCGTCTGAAAGGTTCGAGGGCGGTGGCGTCTATGCCCTTTATTACCAGGGAAACTTTGAACTTTACAAAGCGATCTCGCTGACAACCATCGAGGAAGAGTCCTTGCCAATATACGTTGGCAAGGCTGTGCCTGCAGGCTGGCGGACAGCCAGAATAGACACCACTAGCGGAACGCCCCTATTTAACCGGATACGTGAGCATTTCCGGAATATCCGGCAAGTTGAAAACCTTTCCCCAAACAATTTCAAATGCAAGTACATGATTCTTGATGGTGATGAGACCGGAATCATCGGCCCCGTCGAAGCACATCTTATCCGGAAGTTTCAACCCTTATGGAACGTGATCATCGACGGCTTCGGCAACCATACGCCTGGCAAAGGCCGGTTTAATCAAGCGAAATCGGGTTGGGATGTGCTGCACCCTGGCAGGGCTTGGGCGGCGAGATGTATGGGAAAGCCGCCCGACTATGATGATCTGGTAGAGAGAATCCGTGCATATGTGAAGGTGAGGGGGAAGGGATGATTATCGGCCCAGCACAACGGCCGTTTCATATAGCGGAGTTTGTTTTTTGGTTTTTGCGGCGCGGACTGAAGAGTCCACGATACTTGACCCGGTTCGCTTCGTCCGCAGAAGGATAATGTCTTTTTTCCTCAGCCCTACCATTTCGCCGATGTCTGCGAATATTTCGTCAGTCTTGATTTCCAATCCCTGAAGGATGCTGTTGCCTATGACTACAACTGCTGTACCGGTAGGTTTCAGCAGCTTGCTGAGGATCTCGCAAAATCTGTATGAATCATTAAAGTACGTGGCTGCGTAGTTTGCCCATCCATGCCCCCCGTATGTTTTCCGATCGGAGTTTATTTCCCTGAGAAGTTGGAGCTTTTTTTCGAGCAAGGCATGGTGAAACCGAAGCGGTATTGTTTCCTGGTCCCGGACCGTTTGCCAAAACTTACCGAAGCTTTGCTGCTCGATGGGACGCAGCTCCTTTGGATCGTTTGCCATCCCGAGCCAGAACAGTTGCGGGCGGGTATTCCTGAGATAATGATAATTGTTGAGGTATGGGGGTGACGTTACCACCAGGTCAATCGTTTCCTCCGCACAAAAGTCCAGAGCCTTAAAAAAGGTTTCATTGAAAACCTGTGTCTTGCTGTGGCTTGCCACTTCTCCATGGAGTTCCTCGAATTCTTTAATATCTGAAGACATGTCGCGGATTTTGGCAGCCAGGATTTGTTCAACCGGTGCATCCAGAATATTCTCTTTCCCGGAAGATTCTCTTCGCCCCAAGCTTGGCTCATATGAATAATTGGAGAAACTGACCATCACTGTGCCGAAGGCGAGCTGGAACATCTCCCGTATTTCCAAGTTCTTGATGTTAGGCAGATAGTCAATGACTATAAGCGCTTTTCTTTGAACCTTCGGGCTGAAAAAAGCTATCCTGGTGCCAAACTTGACGGGTGGTTGGCTTCTCGGTTTATAGTCTTTGTCCACTACCCTGGCTGCGTAATATTGCAGGAACCTCTGCAGCTGTTCGTCTACGTGACGCGCATCCAAATCCCTTGCTGACGACTTGATTTTGCATGCCAGGTAAGCGTACGGGTTAATCTCAAACCCGACCACATTATAGCCGTGCATGATCCCCTCGGTCAGGGTGGTGCCCACGCCAGCGAAAGGATCAAGGATGGTGACTTCTGATGCCGGAATGAAGGGATCAAGATAATTGCGGAAGCAATCCTCTACGAAGTTTGAAGAGAAGCCGGCGATCCATGGGACCCAACGGTGAAAGGGCAGTTTTTTGTTGCCGTTGAATGCTGAATCCCTGAAGGACGCCGTTTTCTCTTCGTAAACCGCTGACACATTGTCCTGATAAAGAGAGAGTTGCATGGGGCCGTGAAAAGATTGTTTTTCAACGAATGCTTTGATCCTCTGAATATTTTCCGGTGTGAAGATTCTCCACCCGTTCCTGTCTCGCTGGACTTCGGGGAACCTACCCTCTAATAGCCAGCGCTTCAAAGTGATTGGGGCTACGCCGACTCCACTTGCAGCCTCGGTTAGAAAGCAATTGCGAGCAGACACAGAAGTCTTCCTTTTGCTTTTGATCCTGAGCAAAACCCGTATCAACCAGTATCATGTCTCCGCGGTTTTGGTCAATATTACTTTTCGGATAGAGATCTGGTTGTTTATGCCCAAAATTAAAATTTCTAACACAAGAATCACCCCCTATGATATCAAAAGGTAAACAATTCTACAGGAAGCCGAACCGAAGTCACAGCGGAAGTTTCCAGTCCGGCGCCTCAGTCCTTAGAAAGGGTCCTCTCATCCCTTCAGCCTAACCTGCTTCAGCCTGTTCCTGTCTCCGTAATAACAGAACATATGTAAAAAAATCGCAGATTTAACCTGTTGGCAAGATCTGTAAGGTTCCAACTGGCAAGTTTTCGCTATGGTTTCGCACTGATGTTCGGTATTATGCCGAAAGGCTGCGTGGCTGGGGAGAAGACGGCCGACATCCCGCCGAGAACTTAAACACTGAACAAAGCAAAAATCCGACGGCGCTCCAGTTCTCCTGGGCTTGAGTCAGCCCCGATGCTTCTCATAAAAAACTCTCGTGAGTGACTGCAGCTCTTAGAGCAACGATTTTGGTGTCTTGACCGGCTAATCCGTACCACTTTGTTGTTTGAGGAAAGTGGCCAGTGACCCGCGGAGCCGAACAAGGCTTCTCATCAAACACTGAAGTTTTCGACCCGCACTTTGATCGCTGAACTGACGGCGGTACATTTCGAGTTGATGTCTGATTGCGTCCAGATTGTTGCAGATACCGGCGATTGTACCGGTGCCTTCTGTACGGGCAGCGCCTGGAAGTTGAGGTACCGCGTGGATTGTTTGCATTTTCTGACGCGCCAGGAGATATTCGCGTTGTAGATCGGTTTGGGTGACCTGGACATAGCGCATTGTCATCTGTATGTCGCGGTGTCCGAGAATCTCCTTTAAAGCTGGAAGGCTGATACCGGAACGGAGCATCATCGTCGCATAAGTATGCCTAAGCTGGTGAGGACGAACGGGTTGGCAGTGGACCCGTTTGGCCGCATTTTTGAGCGCCTTTCGCACCCGCTCGGAAGATAATTTGCTGCCGTTCAGCGTAAAAAGGGGGAGGCGGGATCAGTAGAAGCGGAAGATCCAACCATGCCGAGAATGCGATCCAATACTTTGCGAGCCTCAGCGTCAACTGGGACCAACCGTTCGTTGTGGAGCTTTCCGAGTGGGACATGGAGCGCCCAGTCATTACCGCCCAGGTGATGCAGGCAGTCTTTTTTCAAGTTAAGGCATTCGCCGACCCGCATGCCCGTAGCACGAATCAAAAGAAGGATATTGGAGAGCAGGTCATCAGTTTTTCCTAACTCGCGGTTCAAAAGGTCGTCCACTTCGGGGGAAACAGGTTTTGGCAGGTATAGATCCTGAGGCGGAAAGTCCTGCGGTAAAATCAGATTCCCGGCAACGGGGTATCCATTATCGGCCAGATCATTTAGCAAGCGCCGGACACAGAAGATTATCTGCAGGCGTGAGCCGTTGGCCAAGGGTGGATTTCTTTCCGCAAGACCTCGGAGCCAGGCGAGGATATGCGGGTTGCGTTGAAGCTGAGCGGGCCCCTCAACTTCGGAATAGTTACGGTGCAGGTAGCGCACAAACTCATTCGCATGGACTCGATAGTAGGCAAGGGTGTTCGGTCTCAGTGTTGCGGACAAAGTATGCAGTTGCTGCTTGAGAAGACGAGCGAGAAGGTTGTCCACTTCCGGGCAAACAGGTTTTGCCGGGTAAAGATCATGACGCTGAGTGTCCAGCGGCAAAATCAGATTTTGGGCAATGGGATGTCCGTTGTCGGCCAGGTTTTTGAGCAAATGCCGGACACCGGTGACGATTTGCAGGCGTGTGCCGATGGTAAAAGGCGGGCTTCTTTCCCAAAGGCTTTGGAGCCAGCCGAGAATGTGCGGATTTCGTTGAAGCTCTGCGAATGTTCGAAGTTGGGGATAGTTCCTGTGGATGTAGCGCACAAACCAATTAGCACAGTATCGATAGTGCTCAATCGTAGCCGGTCTGAGGGTGGCGGGCAAAGTATGGACGATTTGGTCGAAGAGGCTCACCGAGTGGGCACTGCGGTATTGTGGTCATCGCGTCTCCGGAAGCGGTGGACGGCGGCAGCTCTGAATAGCGCGATGGAACTCGCGCCATACATCCCGGGGACAGAGTTGGACGTAGAGCATGGTGGTATGGATGTGAGAATGGCCCATGAGTTTCATGAGGGCCGGAAGGCTGACTCCGGCGCGGACCATATCCGCTCCGAAAGTGTGCCGGAAGCGATGTGGATTGGCTTTCGAAACGGTGCTACGGTGGCGGTGATGACGAAACACGGTCCGAAGCCCGGCCGGCGTCAACGGTTTGCCCCGGTTTGCACCCTTGAGCACGACGAACACAAAACAGGAGTTCGTTTTTGGCCTTTCCACGTTAAGATAGCTCTCGAGCAACTTGATTGTTTGCGAATCAAGGGGCAGCAATCTTTCCCGGTTTCCTTTTCCCTGGACGAGTATCTGGCTTTGAGCGAATCGAAGGTCTTCGAGCCTGAGGTTGAGGATCTCACAGGAGCGCAGCCCGTTGAACAGCATCAGGGCTACAATGCTCAAGTCGCGAAAGGTGCGAAAACCGCTCCAGAATTTATCGACCTCCGTGGCCGTTAGCGGAACCACAATGCGGCGGGGCACTTTCACTCCGAGTCTGCGCAGAACCCTGCGGCGTCGTGCGTAGCCGAAGGGTGGGGATAAGGTGAATGCACAGCTGTGACTGCGGCCTTGCGCAGGGATCTCACGCCCATAATGGAAGCGGTACAGGCATATAGTCACGGTAAGTCGGTGATTGATGGTTCGAGGTGCGGGTTGGGGCTTATGCTCCAACTGGTAATGGATATAGTCAGTGAGCTTGTCCTCGGTGAGATCGGATGGCACGATGGAGGCAACTGCAAGCCAGCGTGCCAGATTTACCAGGTCGAAGGCATAGGCTCGAAGCGAGCGCAAACAAAGCCCTCGCAGGCGTTGAGCATCCAAAAATTCGTTAGCCCAATCCACCTCGTGGCCTTCATCGTGCAACAGCCGATAAGGACTTTTGCTCGGGGGCACGGACGGATCAAAGGAAGCGCGCACTCTCATGGCTTCCCCCTGCGGCGGTTAGCCCGGGTGGTTTTGGCTCCGAAGGCCTGGCGGCAAATGTGGCCGATGGTGGCGGGATCTTTTCTTTCCATATCCGCCGGGGTTTTCAGGATGGGTGAGGGGGGCCATGCGGGCCGCGCTGGAATCGAAAGTACCTGAAAGATAGTTCCGTCAAAGGCGATAAGGTCCTTTTGGATCAGTCCATCCCTGGCTTGCAGGTAGTCATCGAGGTCGAGTGCAAGAAGGGAGCAGAGCTTGTCGTAGCCGTAGAAAGAAAGTCCCTGCCGGTCGGAGACCAGTACAAGCAGGAAGTAGAGCAGAAGCTCATGATGGGAAAGAGCGCCGAAAAATCCATCCCTTAAAAACCGATGCTCGATATAGGCGAAGCTTCCCTGGATGGAACGCAGTCGCTGCGGGATAAGAGGCTTTTTGTGGATCATGGCCTGCTCCTTTGGCACGGGAGACTAGCGCACACTATTGCCCAAGGCTATCGAGTCCTCTTTTGCAATCACTCCTTCTGATCGTAACTATTGGAATCAGCAAAACTTTTTGGGGTGACGCGTCCATTTTTGCAATCAGGGGGAGGAGGTAGAAAGCCCCTGGTTTGTTTACTGGAGCGGGTTTTGACTCGTCCATTTTTGCAATCACCCGTGTCTTCGCGTTCCGGCAACATTGGAGGAGGTTGTTACGTTCGCGACAACTGGGGTGATCCCGGCGATATTTTCTGTAGTAGCCTGGATGTCGACTGTGCCAGTCGATCTGACATGCTCGCTGGTTGGCCTTGTAGTCAGGATCGGTTGCAAGCTTTTCCTTTTGCCACTTCCGCTTGCGGGCGCGCTGGCAGTCTTTGTCACCGCAATATCGCTGATTTTTTACACGAGGATCAGGAGCAAACAGACGCCCACAATGTGTGCATGGAATCACAGAGTTCATGGCTTCCTCCCTGGCGGAGAAAAACCATAAACCTATCCGGAAGAAGAATGGAAAAAGCAAAATCAGGAAGGATAAAAACCAGATACAGGGAAGCAAAAAGATTTTGCATGCGCAAAATGGAAGAAAAACCAACGGCATGTTAGCCGGTCAATGTGATCAAAAATGCCGGTCTAAGCCTGCAAAACGGCTGTTTTTTACATCTCGATCTTGGCAGTAGCGGATTTACCGTGGCCCGACCCCGGACCGGGTCTACCGTTCGGGTTGCCCGATCGCCCATCTTGAAACCGGCCGCCCTGCGAATCCAGGTGAGATTCTGGTGACATGAATTTAAACCTCCAGGAATTCAGGGATTTAGGAATTCAGGAATTAATCCCTGAACCCCTCAACTCGTAATGCCTCAATTTTTGGAGAGTATACCATTGGAAGAATGTGCTTTGCCAAACGACGACGAGAAGCGGCATCCAGAAACGGCAATAGAAACGGCAACGAGAAGCGGAAAAAAGCAGAAAACAGACGTCAGCGGACAGTGGCCAGTCGAACTTTTATTCAATTCGCATTTATTTATGGCATTGCGTATAAAAGCTTGACAACCCCGAAGAGTGAAATATATGATCTAAACGCGCGCGCGTTCAATGAATAAAGAGGAAACTTCATGAAAAACGTTTTTTCAACCAAAAACATTGAGAAAACGAAACGTTTTGCCGCTTGGCAAGACGCTTTATGTGAGCACTATTTAAGAGTCGATACCAACAGTCCAAACCCTACTGATTATGAAGGTTTTTTAAATAAATCAGCTCTGGGTTCTGCCGTTTTGTCTGAGGTCTTTCTATCTACCCAGAAAATTACCAGAAATCATCAACACATTGCTCGACTGGATAAGGACTGCTTTTATATCATGTTTCCTTCCAAAGGATCACTTCTTGTAGAGCAGGCCGGGAAGCAGGAGATTTCCACACCAGGGACGGCGGTGCTATTCGATGCTGCATTGCCCTATCATTTGCGTTGCCGCGATTATCTTCAGTCGATGTATGTTGAAATGCCGCGGTCGATTTTAATCGATAGATGTCCGATCGACAAGCTGGAGAGTGTCCCCGCTTTGAATTTTGCCGATGGGTTGGGATGGGCTGTAGCCGAATTCTGTAAGTTACTCGGCCTCGAAGCGGATTCGATAGGGAACGACGTAGCCCCGAAAGTGGTTGCGGAAATTGGAGATCTTTTAGCTCTGTGTATTGATGCTGAACTTAAACGCAAGCCTACGGGCGAAAGCTTAGCCAATAAATTCCGTCTTCAATCGTTGAAATCATATATTGAGAGTAGGCTTGGTGATCCGGATCTATCTCCTGAGGTTATCGCCAAAGATAACGGGATTTCAGTGCGTTTTCTGCATTACCTGTTCAAGGGTACCGGTAAGTCGGTATCTGAATGGGTTCGCGAACAGAGACTAGACAAATGTCACCAAAAGCTCACCAGCACCAAGTTCGATGACGATTCAATCACCGGCATAGCATTCTCCTTGGGATTCAATAGCTCTTCCCATTTCACCCGCCTATTCAAACAAAAATTTGGTATGCCACCTCGGTATATTCGGCAAAAAGCTAAGCAGGTTGACTGAGGCCACGGGAAGTACATCCTCTCCATCAGCGACGATAGTCTCTCCACGGAAGATGTGGCCTTGGGCTACAAACAGCTCCTCGAGGTGGAGCGGGCCTTCAGGACCCTCAAGACCACCCTCGAACTCCGGCCTCTCTACCACCACAAAGACGACCGCATCGCCTCCCACGTGTTCATCTGCTTTCTGGCGCTTCTCCTCGTCCGGATCGCCGAGCGGAAGACCGGTCTTACCTGGGACCGGATCAGGACCACCATGGAGCGTCGTTCACCTCGGTGAGTTCTCTTCAAAAGATGGCCGCCTCCTCCAGTCTACCGAGCCTACCGCTGAACAGCTCAACATACTGAAACAACTGGAGATATCGCCGCCCGCACGACTCCGGAAGATCGATCCAACCCCCTGGATCCATAGGCAAACGCCAAAAAAGTGATGATTCGGAACATCCGGATATTGTTGCCGTTTCATCGAGGGGTGTTACTGTGACTGTCGAAGGGGGGATTAAATAGGTCCCATTGCACAACTCCACAAAGCTGCTTTGGCTCCTCTTATCATATGGTGACGGATTTCAGGTCCTTCATCTCTATCCCCGGGAAAAATCCAATAGTAAAAATCCCCTTTGTATTGCGCTAAGTATCAAAAAACTATGCGCTGAGAGGCAAGACAGGTGTGCAAGTTTTTAATTTAATATCGTGTGTGATAACTTTCGAAATCTGCTCGCTGCATTCTCCTCCTCCTCGACGTTGCGGCAACGACTGGAGGCAGGAGATAGTAGAAATCCACGCCCTGTGGGCGTGGTAATGTGGACTGGCTACGCCGGTCCCAAATGGGCTTGGCCGTGGAGGCCGCTCACCGCTATCTCCTGTCTCGACACAATATGGCACTGCCAATATCACATTGTATGGGTCCCGAAGTATGGGTACAGGGTACTTGTCGGGCCTATCAAAGAAGCAGCGTGCACTGGGTATCCAAGCCATTTGTTACTATGCGGGTTGCGAAATTATGGAACTTAAGGTGCAAAAGGATCATGTTTACTAACTTGATAAAAATAAAATAATTCTTTTTTCGTTAGAGAGGCAACATGAAGATATCACGTTTTCATCTTACACAAGAGCAAATTGTAATTGGGATTGCGGCGGCCCTTTTTATTGTATTCTCCGTTACGCTCAGTCGTTTCTTTGTAGCCGAGAATTTGTTTACACTTGTCCGGAATGTCTCCGCACTGGGAATTCTCGCCACGGCAATGGCCGTTGTCGTCCTTGGCCGGGGGATTGACCTTTCGATCGTTTCTACGATGGCGATGTCTACTGCCTGGGCCTTTTATCTCGCCGGTCACGGTTTTTCCATCGAGACCGCTTTGATTATAGGGCTCGGCTTTGCCCTTATGGTCGGCTTGATCAATGGAATGATTATTGCCTATGCTGAAATTCCGGCGATCTTCTGCACGCTGGCAATGGGAATCTTTGTTTTTGGTATCGTACGGGTCAAGCTAATCGATTTTGAAGTTGTTTATATGCCGTCGAATGCTTCAGCGATTGCCTGGATGGGAAATAAATATCTTTTCGGCGTTATACCCATGCCGGTGATACTTTTGATCGTGGTCTTGGCCTTAACCGCTCTTTTCCTGAAATTCACTAGGCCAGGTCAACAAATCTACTCGATCGGTGATAACCTTGAGGCGTCTCGTATAGTTGGAATACCGGTTCGTCCGATAATAGTTTTACAGTACACGCTCTCTGCTCTTATTGGTTATATCTCGGGAATTATTTCTGCCGTGACAGTCGCTTCCGTCAATACACGCCAGGTTACCGGGACTTTCATATATGACGTGCTTCTTGTTGTCGTTATCGGTGGTATAAGTCTTTCGGGCGGGCGAGGTGGCATTCGCAATGTTGTTGTCGGCACGCTTCTGATCGGAGTTATATGGAATGGCATGACCATAATGGATATTCAATACACCCTGCAAAATCTTATTAAGAGTTGCATTCTACTGATTGCCATTATCATAGACAGCCTAATGAATCCACGCGATGAGCAAACCGCACAGCAGGGAGATATCTAGCTCATTTATGGCAGGGGTATTGTTGTATTAGATATATAAAAAAACGTGAACAAAAAGAGTTAAGAATATGAATAGGAAGGAGGTAAAGTTCTTAACTGTTGAAAAGGTAAAAAGGGTTTTATTGGAAAGAGGATAGCAGCGAAGTCGATCGTTAAATTCGAAGAAATAGGCTAAGTGTTTCCTCGTATGGAAGCGAAATTGTTTAACAGAATAACAAACAAAGGAGAAAAGAAGATGAAAAAGAGATGGGTAATTTTAACTCTTATAATTTCATTCGTCTTCGGTGCTGCGATGATTCAGACCGCTATGGCGGCGGGCGTTGATGATCCGGCGCGTCACGATTATTATAAAGCACTCAAGGGAAAGAAGATCGTGTTTGTCCCCTGTGCCATGGGCTTTGATTTGACGGAAGGTTGGGCTGCTACTTTGAGAAGCCTGGCAATCGACGTGGGAATGGAGTTTTCAATACGTGATCCAAATTGGAATATCGATGCCGGAGCACAGGCTATTACCTCCCTGATCTCGGAGAAACCGGACGTAATCGTTGTTCATAATCCAGATGTGAATTCTTATGCCAAGCTTATCCAGAGAGCTGAACAGGCGGGTATTTATGTAATCTCGGTTAATATGAGATCGAGCATGGGAAGTTCTGGATTCGTGGGCGCCGACTACACGCGGATCGGTGAAATGCAGGCGGAACGAATCGTTAAGGTCTGCGGCAAAGGCTCGGACACAAGCGGTAAAGTGGCGATTGTGCAGGGAGTTGTTACGTCGGGAGCCAGTGGCTTTGCCAGGAAAGGTGTCGAGAATGTCCTGTCCAAACATCCCGAAATAAATATCGTTGCCGACCAGGCTGCGGACTGGGATGCGACGAAGGCCCGTAACATCACGGCTACAATTCTGCAAGCAAATCCGGACATTTGCGGGATTATAGGCATGTGGGACGTAATGGACACAGGTACTGCTGCGGCAGTCCAGGAATTTAATAAACGGACTGGAAAGCATGTATACGTGAATACATCCGGCGGCGGCGCCAAGTTTTCCTGTACCAACGTTACGGATGGGACCTTTGACGAAGTTATTTCTTATAATGTTCCTGGACAGGGCCGTGATATTTTCGCTTTGATTTCATACCTGCTGCAGTCTAAAGTAAAGCCGGGAGAGTACAAAGTTTCTATACTTTCACCGTTGCGCCTGCTTAATAAACAAACCATAACCTATGATTCCTGTTGGGATCCTGATGCATTAAAAAAGAAATAAACTTTTGCCTGGGGCCTGGCCTTTTTGGTCCGGCCCCAGGGATCTTAATTTTTTTGAAGGTATAACAAATGTCTTCTTATGATAGAGTGATGAGATTTCGTTATGATTATCTACCTACCCACCTTGTAGGTGAAATACTGACGAAGCGGTGGGTTGATAATTTAATTCCGTTTCTGGTTTTAATTGCCGTTGTTACAACCTTTGGTACAATCATACCGGATTTTTTCACAACGGGCAGTATAGTCGACACCGCTCGGCAATTAGGTGAGTTTGGTATAATAGTAATTGCCATGATGGTAGTCATGGTCTCCGGCGGCATTGATCTTAGCGTCGCCTCCACATTCGCCTTGGTAAATATGTCCGCATTAGGGCTGACATCTCTTGCGGGTTGGCCGATAGGACTCGTGTTTTTGATGTCTCTTGTGATTGGGGCGCTCGTCGGCCTCGTCAATGGTGTATTGATTGGTTATTTGAGGCTTCGCGCTTTCCTTACAACGCTTGTCACTCTCGTCATCGTCAGGTCAATAGTGGACTTATTGTATTTGCGTTATGCTACCGACATCGCGGGTAAATTTCCTGATTCCCCCATATGGGATTTTTTTGGAGCAGGGACTCTGCTCCAAATTCCTTGCAGTTTTTGGGTGCTTATGGTGGTCGGTGCCGGCGTCCATTTAGTTCTGAGCCGTATGAAGCCCGGCTGGCGTATTATGGCGATAGGCGGGGCACGTCGCTCAGCTTATAACGTCGGGATCTCAGTAAAACGCGATATTTGTCTGACTTATGTCGCGGCAGGTATTCTTGTTGGTCTGGCAGCCTTCCTGTATGCAACAAGACTATGCAGTGTAGGTTCCGACACCGGCGTGGGACTTGAACTTATGGTGCTGACTGCCGCGGTGGTCGGCGGGAACAGTTTAGGCGGAGGAAGAGGTTCTGCGGCAAAGGCAGTTATGGGCGCCCTTACAGTTCTTCTTCTGACCAACGGCCTGATTCGCCTTGGACTGCAGAGTGGCGGCACTCAAGTATTTCTGGGATTAATGCTTCTGTTTGCAGTAATTGTTGACATTCGGTTTCTTAAAAACCGTTACAAAATATTAACAAAAGTTTATGTCTCCCCAACTTTTTTCCCTCTTCCGCTGGCGCCGGCCACCGAGGCAGGATCAACATCACCTTACGCACTTAATGATCGTCTGCGTGATGTCGAGGTGATCGGCCTTGGCAAAATCGATGGACCTGAAGACATCCTCCTCGACAATAATGATGATATTTATACAGGTAATAGAATAGGTGATATTATTCGTTTCAAAGCCCCTGATTATAAAGAGCCGGAAGTATTTGTTCATTGTGGCGGCAGGCCATTGGGGTTAGCGTTTGATAAAAATGGAAATATTGTGGTTTGCATCGGGGGGATGGGGCTGTACAGCATTGATAAAAACAGACAAATCACCAAATTGACGGATGAAACAAATAGGACCCCTTGGTCGATAATCGACGACTCTCGCTTGAGTCTTGCCGATGATTTGGATATAGCGCCTGATGGAAGAATATTCTTCAGCGAAGCGACAAAACGTTATGAAATGCACGAATGGCCTGTGGATTGTCTTGAGAGTAGAGGAAACGGACGCATTCTTTGCTATGACCCTTCCACAAACAAGACGAAAACGCTCATTAGGAACCTTGTGTTTTCGAATGGTGTCTGTGTGGCTCATGATAATAATTCGTTTTTCTTTGCGGAAACATGGGGATGCCGGGTCAGCCGTTATTGGCTAAATGGCCCGAAGGCCGGAAAGGTTGAATGTATTTTACCAAATATACCCGGCTATCCGGATAATATCAATCGATCCTCCGACGGCAATTACTGGCTGGCGCTCGTTGGTATGAGAACGCCGTCGCTTGATCTGGCAATGACAATGCCCGGTTTTCGCAAACGAATGTCGCGAAGAGTTGCCAGTGATGAATGGTTATTCCCGAACATTAACACAGGTTGTGTGATTAAGTTTAACGATCGCGGTGAAGTCCTCGAATCATTTTGGGATTTTGGCGGGGTGAATCATCCGATGGTCACATCTATGCGTGAGCATCGGGGTTATTTATACCTGGGTGGGATTAATAACAATCGCATTGGCCGGATTCGTCTTCCGGGAGCGGATATTTCCTGGACAGGAAAGTTATCATATTGGGGAGACCGCTCATGATAAAGATAATAGATGAATATTTAGGTCGTGGAGAGTTCTCGATTACCGTTCCTCCATTGGATGGGGCGTTAATAGCAAATGAGTTATTAGAAGAAACTGAAAAATTATTGATTGTTGACGCTCCGGATTGCCTTGCGATTATGAACGGTATACCGGTTGTATGCAGCCGTTCTAAAGTCTTGGAGGTCGATAATGGAGGGAAAGAGGTCGCCGGGTTCGATGCCGAGATATCCTGTATCACAGGATTACCAAATGGAGGACTGGCCGTTGGATTAATTGATGGCCGGATCGCCATAGTCCATGGACCAGACAATGGCAAAATCATTAAACCAAATGAAGGAGCCAAATGTCCCACAGCGTTGCACGCCGATTCCGGTAACAACTTATTCGTCACCCATGGATCTTCCACAAACAATTACAATGGATGGAAGAAAGATCTTATGGAGAAGAATTCATCGGGATCGTTGTGGCGTGTCGAAATAGCCACTGGTAAGCAGACTAAGATTTGCGGCGGCTTGGCGTTTCCGTATGGCATCTACTATGATGACAAATCTTTTATTGTTGCCGAAAGCTGGCGGACCCGGCTTCTCAGAATCTTTTTGGACGGGAGCAAGCCGCCGGAGGAGGTGCTGGGTCACCTGCCATGCTATGTCTCTAGGATGGCCCCAGCTCAAGAGGACGGCATTTGGCTGACTGCGTTTGCTCCTCGAAGCCAATTAGTGGAGTTTGTGTTGCGGGAAAGAAGATACTGTAGACTCATGATGGAAAACATTGATCCTGATTTCTGGGTCTGTCCAACCTTACGTAGTAATAAATCGTTCCGTGAACCGCTGCAAGCCGGAGGTGTCAAGCAGTTAGGAATAATGAAACCATGGGCTCCCGCCAGATCTTATGGTTTGGTGATCCGGTTAGACAGTAACTTCCAGCCGGTCGGCAGTTTACACAGTAGAGCAGACGGGTCAAGGCATGGAATCACAAGTTGTATAGAACATAACGGCAGATTGTTGATGGCCGTTAAAGGCGACGGCATGGTCGCATCGTATCCTATTGATCGAATTAAGAAGAGATAAATACTATGGCTATAATTCTCCAGATGAAGAGTATAACAAAGGAATACAAAGGCGTTCCTGTCCTCAAGAATGTCGATTTCGACCTGGAAGAGAAGGAAATCCATGCCCTGGTTGGCGAAAACGGCGCTGGTAAGTCTACTTTAACTAAAATATTGGCAGGAGCCGTTACTCCGACAAGAGGGAAAATTATACTCGATGGAAAACCCATTAAGATAGATCATCCGACAGATGGTGTAGCGCACGGTATTGCAATGGTGTTTCAGGAGACAAGTCTTGTGCCGTCGCTCACTGTTGCCCAGAATTTGTTTTTGGGAAAAGAAAAATTTTATAATCGGCTTCGGACGATTTACATAGCGGCGCAGCAATTTCTTCAATCTCTTAATTTTTCAGTAAATCCCTCGGTAACGGTGGCGAGGCTTGGCGCAGCGCAGAAGCAGATGGTGGAGATCGCTAGGGCTGTGTATTATAAAGCCCGCATCATCATTTTTGATGAACCAACTGCTCCGCTGACACCTGAAGAAAAACATCATTTTTTTGCCTTACTTAACCGCTTGCGAAAAGCAGGTGTTACAATCATATTCATAACACACGTCCTGGAGGAAGCATTGCAATCGGCGGATCGTATTACAGTGCTTCGTGATGGTGAAATAGTAGTAACCGATAACGCGTCTAATTTTACCAGAGATAGAATAGTTCAAGCCATGGTCGGACGACAGCTGAGTGGCGGGCTCTATGATGTCAGTGCGAAAGGCAAGGAAAGACGAAAAGCTGGTCGCAGGGTGTTAAGCGTTCAAAATTTGTCCATGCAGAATATTGTTCGTAACAACTCATTTTCGGTCTTCGCGGGACAAGTTACCGGAATTTTTGGTCTGGTTGGTTCCGGCAGAACCGAGACTGCAAAAATTATTGCCGGCGTTGTCAAGAGAGACCTCGTTCATGGCGGAGAAGTAAAATTTGAAGGTAGATCAGTCCGGTACAAAGTGCCGAAACCGGCAGTCAAGGACGGGATTATATATGTAACCGAAGACCGGAAAATCGAGGGGTTTTTTGAAACGATGTCCATTGCCAGGAACATTTATATAGGGGTCATCACTGTCGGGTTGACAAAGAGTTTTGTCGTCAATATGAATGAAATGCATAAATTAGCAGAACATTGGACGAAGGCGCTCAACATCAAGGCAACGGACAGTAATGCTCGAGTTATCGAATTATCCGGAGGAAATCAGCAGAAGGTGGTGATAGCCAAGGCGCTCGCTCAACGTCCGAAGCTGATTATTTTCGATGAACCTACCCGCGGCGTAGACGTTGGAGCAATAGCTGAAATTCACCAAATTATTAACAAACTTGCAGATGATGGCCTGCCGGTAGTGGTCATTTCTTCATATTTGCCGGAAATTATGTATTTGTCGGACCGAATTCTTGTTTCACGTCAAGGGCGTATCGTTGAAGAATTCAACGCTGCTGACGGAACTGAGGCAATGATAATGTATGCAGCAGTCCATTAAAATTGAGCCATCAATCCAGGCAAGGAAGCCAAAAATAAACAAGAGACAGAGGCAGCGATACTCATGGACTTCGTAGACTTGACAATCAATTTGAATATAAGGTGGAACTAATTACCTGTATAAATAGGTTTTGCGTGTGGCAATAAGATAAAAGCAATGGTAGTCATGAGAAAGGAGTATATGATGGTTGGAGATATTGAAGTAAAGATAGAAAAAGGTGTACTGATTTTATCAATCAATCGAGCTAATAAGAAAAATGCCCTTTGTGAAGATATGTATAGTGGCTTTGCTGATGCGTTTGAGCAACTCGATCGGGACGAGACCATCCGCTGTATGCTTATTAAAGCCAATGGCGATACTTTTTGCGGCGGAAATGACATCTCCTTTTTTCTGAATGGCTATAATATGGCGCCGAATGCACCGGTTGGACGTTTTTTATACGGATTAGCAGGGCTGACTAAACCTCTGGTTGCTGCCGTTCAAGGGGCGGGAGTAGGAATCGGACTTACTCTCTTGCTACACTGCGATCTTGTTTTCGCTGCGGAGGACATTCGTTTGTCGGCGCCTTTTGGCAGTTTAGGATTGGTGCCCGAGGCCGGGTCGAGTCAACTACTCCCTGCTTTGATCGGTCATCGAAGGGCAATGGAGATATTCCTGCTCGGCAGGGTTATAAAGGCAAAGGAGGCTCTCGCATATGGCCTTGTCAATGAGATAGTTCCTATCGCCCAACTCCATGGAATCGCTTTGGATGCCGCCCGAAAGCTGGCAGAACTTCCGGCCGAGGCCGTATATGAGACGAGAAGGCTGACTAGAAGGCCTTCAGAGGCGCTAAGCAAGCGTATAGAAGAAGAATGTAAAGCATTCATGCAGCGCATCGCAAGCGAAGAGGTACAGACCATTTTCAAACGTTTCCTAACCCGAAAAAGTGGAGTGGACCCCATTGGTTAGACAGCCTGAGCCTGGGAATAAGCTCTAAGTTGATGGGTTGTTGGAGGCTTGAAGCAGCCTCCGTAATCGGAGAAGGTAAACCGTAGTATACCTCATCCGGCTTTTCGGCTAAAAAATCGCGTTCTACCTGGCGATAGAGCTCATCCATCTGAGCTTCCAGATCATGCCGGGATTTGTTGACTTTCTCAAAGATCTCGGCCGCCCCTTCCTGGAGGGCTCGTCTCCAGCCGGCCCTTTCGAAGTGTCCATCAAAACCGGGGAGCATATTTTGTAGACAATTCAATGTTGGAGGGTGAGCAATGAATTGGCGTGAGAAGTATAAAGATAAAATCGTTACAGCGGATGAAGCTGTAAAATGCGTAAAATCCGGAGATAAAATTGTTGTTGGTCAAACCAACGGTATTTCAGTTTTGCTGATAGAGGCTGTGTGTCGAAGAGCTGATGAATTGCAGGGAGTCAGCTTTTATTCATCGCTGGGCTGGAAAGGCGAGGCTTATCTTGATGAAAAATACCATGGTAAGTTCACGCATATGGCGGAATTTGTGTATGACAAAGCAAGACAAGCATATAAAACCGGCCAGACACAATTCACGCCGTTATATTTTCATGAATTTCCAAGATTCTTCAGAGAGGTAGTCAAACCGGAAGTGTCTTTTGTCATGGTTTCGGAACCTGATGAGAATGGTATATGCAGTTTCTCGATGAATGCAGATTTTATTTATGAATCCGCCATGGTGAGTAAAAATGTTATTCTCCATGTAAATCCGGCAATGCCATATACCCGCGGCGTATCCATTTCTCTGGATAAGGCAACCTATATCGTAGAAGAAAGAGAGGAACCTCTGATTGTTTCCCAAGGCAACCCCGGTCCGATTGAGGAACAAATTGCCCGGAACATTGCCCCTTACATCGATGATGGAGCAACGATTCAGATGGGGATAGGAACCATACCTGACTTTGTTCTTTCCCTACTCGGCGATAAAAAGGACCTGGGAGTCCATACCGAGCTGTTTGCCGATGGAGTTATAGACCTGTATAATAAAGGAATTATTACCAATACAAAAAAGAATATTGATGTCGGCAAAATTGTGGCAACCTTTATCTT
Source organism: uncultured delta proteobacterium (assembly GCA_963757915.1). Classification (GTDB taxonomy): domain Bacteria; phylum Desulfobacterota; class Syntrophobacteria; order Syntrophobacterales; family Syntrophobacteraceae; genus SbD1. The sequence goes on from CAVWTD010000002.1 coordinate 176,007, forward strand.
TGGCACTATGAAGCTTGCTGAATTTGTTCACAACAACGATGACGTTCTTATGATGCCTGTAGATTACACCAATAATCCGTACGTAATCGCTCAAAACGACAAGGTAGTTTCCATCAATTCTTGTCTGGAAGTGGACCTGTTAGGTCAGGTCAATTCAGATACACTGAATGGTTATCCGTATAGCGGGGCAGGAGGACAAGTTGATTTTGTACGGGGGGCCAGGATGTCCAAAGGCGGCCAGTCCTTTCTCACTCTGCCTTCTACAGCGGCCAAAGGCAAGATTTCGCGAATTGTCTGCAAATTAGGGACAGGTTCTCCGGTGACGACAAATAGATTTGATGTGGATAATATTGTAACGGAGTACGGAGTAGCAAAGATGTGGGCGCGTACACTGAAACAAAGAGCTCAAGCACTCATCAGTATAGCCCATCCCGACTTCAGAGAACAATTGGAGAGAGACGCTCATAATGCCGGCCTGCTGAAATAGGATTTTATTTTGGAATAATGGTGGGCCGGAATTTTCATCAGTTCATCAGCTATATTGGCATCGGGTCGGACCCAATGCCGCTAACTTAAGTGAAACTCCAGTCCCTTCGCCCCCTTACGTGTTTCGGGCCGGTGCAGTGGGGAGGCCTCCTGATACTTACGTTTGGAAGTCCCACGACGCTTCTCAAGGCCGCGACTCTTTCTTCGATATTCCTGGCGATCCCTGGTGAATTGACGATCTGGTCTATATCGGACGCGGTGCTGCGCGCAACGACATAGGTGCTTTGCCCAAATGGAAGCCCATAGGTGTACATCCTTAGTGGCCAACAAGAGCTTCAAGAACAGTCGCGTCTCCGTGAGGGCGCGTGCAAAGCTGAGCTGCCCGACAGAAAGCTTGACCAGTCGACAGGCGCCGAGCATGGCTATTCGTATCAGACAGCAGACGATCATGTGCATCAAGAGTTCCCGGTGAAAAGACTGCGGCGTTTGGCAATGCCAGCAGGTTGCACGGGGGTGCGCTTAAAGTCACGATAGAAAGTCTCGATGTCCCAGCGCATGTGATACAGTAGAGCCAGTTGCGATGCAGAGCGAAAGAGAGGGGTCACACCGAGCGAAAGAGAGGGGTCACCCGAAAACGCCGGGATAAACCGGCATAGAGTAGGGGATGAAAGAGCCCCACATAAAAGGAGGAGCTGCTCCATTATGGCCCCGAGTCATGTGCGGATAACCGCGAGGCTATACGTGAAGTAGTTGACAGGGGAAAACGCAGGCCAGCCATTGAGCTCCGAAATCACCCATCCGGGATGCCGACTTTGTGGTGTGAAGGGGAAGGCAACACTGCGAGAAGGCGTCAGACAGCGAGTCTTTCGCAGGTTCCGCGGAGTCAGAGACCCTGTGCACGCGTGGAAACTCTATGTTCGAGAACCGGGAGATCTCCATGGCCTCTGAGAGTCGATTGTCAGAGCGGTCGGGGAAGGCCTGTGGCCACTAGCCCGGCATGAACGCCATGGAGAAGTCAGACATCGGCGTAGTACCGAAGAAGGAGCCGAACAATGTTGCAGGTGGCAACGGCGGAGGCTCTGGAGGGAAGGCCGGTGACCGAGGGAAATTCTGAAAAGACCGACTGCGACTTGCACGCAGTGGCAGGAGTAAGCATTGAGCGGACTTGACAGGATACGTGAAGCAGCACGGAAGGATAAGAGCCTTCGTTTCACCAGTTTGATGCATCATATTACGATAGAGTTACTCAGGGACAGTTTTCTGGAACTGAATCGGAACGCTGTAGCAGGTATGGATGATGTAACTTGGCGCCAATATGGTGAGCAACTGGAGGAACGGCTGCCCGACCTACACGAGCGCGTCCAGAGCGGCAGGTTCCGGGCGATGCCGTCGAAGCGGATCTGGATACCAAAACCTGACGGGCGGCAACGTCCGATCGGTATAGCGGTTCTGGAGGACAAGATAGTCCAACAGGCGGTTGTAGTGGTACTAAACCAGATCTACGAAGAGGCCTTTCTCGGTTTCAGTTACGGATTTCGACCAAACCGGCACCAGCATCGAGCCTTGGATGCGGTATGGGTCGGGATCGTGCAGCGGAAGATTAGCTGGGTACTTGATGCGGATATCCGGGGATTTTTCGATAACATAGACCATAAATGGTTAATGAGATTTCTGGAGCACCGTATTGCAGATCCCGGTATCCTTCGGCTTATTCGCAAATGGCTCAGAGCGGGGGTGTCGGAAGAAGGGCAGTGGTCCGGGACCAAGGTAGGTACGCCTCAGGGGTCGGTAATCTCGCCCCTTTTGGCCAATATCTACCTGCATTACGTACTGGATCTATGGGTAGACAGTTGGCGAAAGCGGGTACGTGGTGACGTGGTCATCGTGAGGTATGCTGACGACTGGATCATGGGGTTCCAATACCAGAAAGAAGCGGAACTTTTCCTGGAGCAACTGGGGGAAAGGCTTGCAAAGTTTGGGTTGGAGATGCACCACGAGAAGACCCGCCTCATCGAATTTGGAAGGTTTGCTATGGCAAACCGGACGAAACGAGGGGAAGGGAAGCCGGAAACGTTTGACTTTCTGGGTTTCACGCACATATGCGCGACGACCCGTAAGACAAAAGGATTTACCATCCGGCGCAAAACAATCGCCAAACGTATTCGGGCAAAGGTGAAGGAAGTGAGAGATGAGATAGTGAAGCGGATGCATGATCCAGTCCCTGAACAGGGGAAGTGGCTACGCTCCGTGCTCAATGGTCATCTCAACTATTATGCAGTGCCCGGAAATAAAAAGTCGATTGATGCCTTCAGGACCCAGGTCATGCGGAGCTGGTTTCGGGCGCTTAGACGCCGGAGCCAGAAGGCTCGCAGCCTGACATGGGATCGGTGCAAGCGACTGATGGTGACCTGGCTACCCACGGCGAAAGTAAGGCATCTTTATCCAAACGAGCGACTTTGCGTCAGTAACCCAAGGTAGGAGCCGTATGAAATAATTCTTCACGTACGGATCTGTGCGGGGGGTGCCGGGCGACCGGCATTCCTACCGCGATTACACTCCTGACAATGGCGGGGCAGTCAGACTGGTTGCAGCAGGGGAGATGAAACAGAGCAAATCTGTTGGAATGCTTGAGAGGGAGCTTGGGGCGTGAAATGTAGGTTTGACCGGAGCCTTTTAATGGGTGACCCCTCTCTCTCTGAGGAATTGAGGAATTCTAGAAATGATCAATTGAGCAACTGAGGAATTAAAGGTAATAATTTCAGCGTCGTTTAAAAATAACGATTGATATTATATCATATGTTTGAAAAGCGATTTCAATGTGAGTATACGAAAAATATCGAGGGGTGATTATCAGGTGACCGGCAGTGATGCGCCACCGGGCCGGCTGCGGCCCCAGCCGCATTGAACAGCGTCTAAAACGAATATTCCAGGCCGGTAGTGACACCGTGAAAAAGCAAGCCGGAGCCGGAATTGACGCCAAGTGCACTCACAATATCCGGCCGAGTGGTATAAGTCTCCTGGATCTGTCCGGGCGCCAGTGCAACGCCTTCGAGCCAGAGCGCTTCGTAACCGGCTTTTAGCACAAGGTTCCCGGTAAGTCGATATTTACACTGCAAGCCGGTTTCGCCAACGAAAGCGGTTTGGTTGGTCGAAGCGGACGACGGTATCACGACTTTTTGAATGCTCACTCCGGTTGACTCTTGTGCATGGTTGCAATACGCCCCGACTTTTATCAGTCCGTCAATCGAAAAGCGGCCGTGCTCGAATATTTTCGCAGCGGCACCGACCTGGAGACCGAAAAGATCGTTCGTCGTACTTCCATTCCAGAAGGGGGGAAATGCTCCTGTGGCCGGCGTACCTACATAGCCTACGAGCTGATTAAGAGTGTACCCTGGCGGAGGTGCAAGTTTCCATTTAGGCTCGTAGATATCCGGGGGTGGCAATGTACCCTGAAGATTCTCAGTCAGGCGGAGCCAGCGGAATCCGGCAATCATGGTTACCCGGCTGGAGAAATTCCAGCGCACGTTGAACTCTGCGTTATAGAGGTCCGTGGTGTAGTCCCATTGCATTGCCTGGTACGGGAAATCCTGGGTTTGAAAAAAGCCGCCGGGAGCCTTCATAACCAGCCAGTTTAGTGGATTGTCGGGCCCAATGGCTCGGGCGTCGCTCCAACCGTTGACCTGAAAATACGACAACTCCAGGTCGAAGTCGGAATCCCCATGGCGAATCAGGCCCAGTTTCAGTCCAGGGGCAAAGCCCTGATCGAGACCGTTGCTGTTGAGGGCTTGAGTGCTGGCGGCGTATGGCACGCCGTAGAAATGCGTGTCGCCCGGTACCCGTTCAACGAGTGTTCTGTTTACGCCGCCGACCCGGTCCAGGATGATGGACTCTGCTGAAATAGTCCATCGAGGAGGGCGCTGCGACTGGGACGAATCCGCATCGTCGCGGCCGGCAGCTTGCGACCGGTCAGCCGGCGTCTGGGAAGGGGTGCTATCGTTGGGCCCGATGGACTGATCGAACTCCGCCGCCCCGGCCGTGCCTGCCGTGATAAGGGCAATAATCGCGAGTAAAGCAGCCAGAATGAGTTGTTTCATCCTTCCCATTGTGAAGCTCTCCGGTAAGATGGCGAAAAAGGGTCCAGGTTAAGCCGGTCCCATTCAGAAGGACCTTTATTCATGCGGCAAACGGTCGTCGTGAAACGATGCGCACCGGAATAATGCATCAACTTCTGCGCTGCGCATCCAAATTGAACGTCGGAATAGAATTTTTGTTGTGGCATGGCCACACCGTCATAGACTTTATAAAACCTCTAGAGCTTCACAAACCCTATCGTACTCGTCTTCAAGCAAAGGCAGCAGAAGGATGGCGTTATCAGTAGTGCCTGCCCGGCCCATTGCCTCCAATTCCTCACAGATCTCAATGAGCATCGTGGCGCCGAGGGTTCCGCTGGTGGATTTCAGGGTATGGGCCGCTGTTTGCATAGCTGCTGCATCACCAAGGGTTAGGGAGTGGCGGATTGTTTCCATTAGCTTCGGTGAGTCCTCCATATAGATTGTGATGACCTTCTGGAGGAGACTGGGCTGGCCTTCTCTAACTCTCGATCTCAAACTTGCCAGGGTTTCGTAATTCAGATGGTCCAGGTGCGAAAATCGATCTAAGAATCCTTCACCATGCAGGTTTGATCCTCCATTACCTCCATTACCTCCATTACCTCCATTACCTCCATTACCTCCATCCGACAACCGGCAGGCTTTGGATTGGTCCTGCTCTGTTTGATCTTCCCAAATGGTGTGCACCGGTATATCGGTCGTTGATTTAGCCGGCAGCCAGCGTTTCAATACTGCGAAAAACCGGTCCCGATTCAAGGGTTTGCTGAGGTAATCGTCCATCCCGGCGGCAATACATTGCTCACGGTCTCCCTGCATTGCATGGGCAGTCATTGCAATGATGGGTGTGCGGCGAATGCTGAGACCTGGCTCGCTTCGATGCTTTATTTGCTGTATTTCTTTTTCCCTGATGATCTGTGTGGCTTCGTAACCATTCATTTCCGGCATCTGGCAGTCCATGAGCACAAGGTCAAAAGGAGTTTTTGAGGTGGCTTCGAGGGCTTCTCGCCCATTTGAAGCCACCTCAACACTGCAGCCAAGGTCTTCCAGCATGTACAGCGCGACTTGCTGGTTTACAACATTGTCCTCGACAAGGAGCACCCGTGCTCCAAACACCACTTTGGTCTTGTCGACTTCTGCAAATGTCGATGGGGAGCATTTCACAGATGAAGGTGCTATTACTGAAGTGATGGAGTTGAAAAGCTGGGACTGCCGGACGGGTTTAACGAGATAAGCGCAAATGCCGTGCCTGTGCATGGTTTCCGTGTCGTTGTCCTGGCCGATGGAAGTGAGCAGGATGAGTTGAACGGAAGAAATGGCGGAATCCGCCTTGATTGTGCGCGCCAGTTCCAGTCCGTCCATCCCAGGCATCATCATATCCAGTATCACCGAATCATAAGGATCACCCATCGAAGCTGCCTTTTTAAGCATTTCGAGAGCATTTTGGCCGTTTTCGGCACATCCGCTGCGCATGCCCCAAGACAGGACTTGACGATGCAGGATATCGCGGTAAGTTGCATTGTCATCGACGATGAGAACACGCAGGTCCTTAAGATGATGATGTCCGGCAACTGCTGGGTTCAGAGGATGGGAAGCGATTTTCAAGCGCACCGTGAAGCGGAAGACGCTGCCCTTATTGAGCGTGCTCTCGACCATGATTTTTCCACCCATCATCTCGCACAACTGCTTGCAGATGGCGAGACCCAAACCCGTGCCCCCGTATTTCCGCGTGGTAGTGCCGTCTGCCTGGGAAAAGTCTTCAAAAATATGCTCCCGGACCTCCGGGGCAATACCAACCCCTGTGTCACGGACTTCAAAACACAGGTGTGCATGATCTTGCTCTTTTCCCAAGGTGGTTATGCGGACGAAAACCTCTCCATGCTCAGTGAACTTGATGGCATTGTTAAGGAGATTTATCAGTGTCTGGCGCAAGCGGCCCGGGTCGCCTCGCAATGCCACGGGGACATCGTTGTGCAGATCGAGCCCCAGTTCGAGACCTTTCTTATGTGCGTTTTCTGCGAAAAGTTGTGTGGTTTCTTCAACGCACTCGCGCAGGTCAAAGTTGATGTCCTCCAGTTCCAGCCTGCCTGCTTCTATTTTTGAGTAATCCAGGATATCGTTCAACACACTTAGAAGCGCTTCGCCTGACCGCAATACAGTTTTAGCGATATTGCGCTGTTTATCATTCAGATCTGTTCCCAACAGCACTTCCGCCATGCCGAGCACGCCATTCATGGGGGTGCGGATCTCATGACTCATCTTGGCAAGGAATTGTGATTTGGCCAGGCTGGCTGCCTCGGCTGCTTCTTTTGTTGCAGCAAGTTCCCTGTGCTTCTCCGACAGCTCACGGTGTGCCGTATCCTTCACATACTCGAAGATAAACGAAAAGATTGCCACAACAATGAACGACAGGGCGAAGCAAGCAAGGAAAGGGGCGGAATAAACTGCCACCGGTGGAGAGAATTTCCGCAAGCACAGCGAAAGAATGAGCGAAGTGGCAATGACAAGGGCGCTGGCCACCAGGCCTTTTCTATTACCGAGCAAAAAGGAGGAAGCGAGCGGGAAGATAAATAGCCAGACCGTGTTTTCTATGCCTCCTATGACGAAATAATATACGAAGAACACCCCTGCCACAGTGAGGCTCAATTTGCTTGCCCGATCGACATTGCCGCCGCGGCGGAGATAGCAAATAACGCCAAAAAAAAGAAGAGCGAGGCAAAGGTCCAGGATGAAGTCCAGCATGCCCTGCGTATTCCGGTGTGCGGCCAGGTCTAAAGAGCCGAACACCAGCAGGTTGGGGATGCTGACGATGCACATTAAATTTGTCAATATGGCTCTGTAGACAACCTGCCGCGGGGCGTCTGCACTCAAATTTCTAACAATGGTAAATCTGAACAGCTTCATGGGCTCCATAAATGATGCCAGCGCAGAATCGAGAGAGTTACACTACACGGTATATATTCTTCGTCGAATAAATACTCGGAATGGAGGAGATAAATGATTAAATAAAAGTGTAGTTGTTTAATCTTTTTGGGGTTCGGCGCCAGCGCGGAGTAGCGGACCCCCGGTCTACGTCGCAGCCTGATAGCCACATCCTCGGAATCTGTTAGTTGCGGGATTCCCACTGCGCATGAATGCCGTAACCTCGATTCGAGCCTGTCCTGTATCAGAAAAGCGCTCCGTCAATTGCAATTTATTCAAACTGCGGGTAAATAGAAGTATAATGATACCGCAGGTGGAGATTTCGCCGGAGGGGTAATTCCCGGTGTCCCGAGGTAGAGATGCGAAAGCCGAACCTTTTGTGCCGGAATCAAAAAATATTGTCCGTTCTGGCCCTGCTGGTTACGCTGGTGGTGCTCAGGTCTGTGGATCGGTCTCTATTCGCGGCCGCCGTTCTTTTGCCGCTCTGGTTTATAATCTATCGTCCCTGGAGCCGGGTTGAAATCGTAAGCTTCACTATCGCCGCTGTGTTTTTCCTGATCCAGGACTATGCCATGGGGAGGTCCGGAGGATCTTCTTTCAGACAGCGTGACGTATTGCTGATGCCCTGGTATGAGCCGTTTCTGTGGGGATTTTATTACATCAATATGAAACGGTTCATAGGTGAAGGGGACAAGAGGACGGTGCTCGATAAAAGAAGTCTCTTTGGCTTTTTGGTAACAGCTCTCGTTTTTCCCCTGTTTTCAAGGTCGTCCGGCCTGCTTCTATTGACGAGTATGGGCTCCACGGCAATTCTTTTCATCATGTTTCACGACCTCCTGGATCTTTATTTCGCTGCTTACGCGCTGGGACTCGGTTTTGTCGTGGAACTTTTTGGAGTTTCCTCCGGGCTCTGGTCATATCCCCAACCGGATTTTATGGGTATCCCTTACTGGTGTGCGACGATGTGGCTGAGTGCGGGGATACTGGGGCGGAGATTTCTATTCCCGTTGGCCGGATGGATAGACGGTATGCTGATGCATGCGAAGCCTGCCCCTGAAGCATTTAATCCGAGGAAGGATCATGGTTCAGCCATGGAGAGACGTATAGAATGAAGAAGCGGATAGAGATAAAGGGAATTAGCAGGACTAAATCGTGGAGTACCTCCCCGGAGAGAGAATTCCCTGGGGGTCCAGGGCCTGTTTGAGCTTTTGGACCACGTCCCAGAAAACATCGTCTCCGCCCACCAGCCCGGCCATGGACTGGATGCCCAATCTATAAGGAATGTAGCCTCTGTCCATGCATGCCCTGAATAATTCATCGTGGCATTCAGCCGCACGTTTGGTCTCGGCCGGATCGCTCTTGTCGTAAAGGATGGGTAGGGTGCAGTCGAAGCTTCGCTCGTTTACGGCGGTAAAGGTTATGCAGTCTTCGAAACCATGCCTCGCGAAAATAGGGCGAATTATCCCGATGAATTCCTCTGCGTTTTCTTTTGTCATGGGCACGACGGGAGATAGCCAGATAAGTCCGCAACTGTCTTCGGCAGGATCGATGTCGCGGGGCGGGACGGGTTTTTTCATCCTCCAGTAAGGGGTCGGAAGAGAAACTTCGCCTGGCCGCCCTTTCATCATTGCGAAGGATGGCTTCAGCACCTTGAGTACCTCGGAAATGTTCATGCCTGTCAGGAGCCCGATAAGTTTTGGAAACCGTTCAGCCAGGCGGAGCGTCTGCTCGGAACTAAAATTGATCCTTGCTACCTTCCCGCGCAACAATCTCTTTATGACCTTTTTTGCTGCGCTTACCTCTTCACTGGCGCCGTAGAGCGCGGTCACCCCGTTCCATGCGCCCACCCTTTTTTCAGCTGCCATTTGGCTGTAGACGGCCTCGCTCAACGGGGTTTCCCCGGACATTTCTTCCCACGGATAGCGAGTCAGCATGGTAAGTGCGCGGTTTCGGTGAACTAGGTTTATGGAACCCTTAACCACCCTGTTGAGCAGCAGCCATCTTAGGGCATCTATCAGCCGGCCCAGGTCACTCTCTTTGTCACAGGAAAAATAGCAGGCCTCAAACCGTTCCGGCTCAGGCATAAGCCAGACGCCAATTTTGGTTACAATTCCAAAATTTGACTGGGTAAAAAGACCGTCTATGTAAGGCCCCACACCGTATTTGTACACGTTGGCGGCCTTGGCCGTCTCAAAGTGCCCAAAACCGGTCCGAAGGACCTCCCCGTTGGCCAGAACGATCTCCATGCCACACGTTGCAGCGAAATGGTCGCCGTATGGGGTGATCCCATATCCCCGCTCAAGGGCGTTTCCCAGCACACTGCAGGCGGGACCGGAGCCAGTCGGGTCCATCATAAGTCCCGTTTTCCCCGAGGTTAATTTATCGTGGAGTTGGCGCTGGGTAACACCGGGCTCAATGACTGCGTAAGCAAGTTCTTCGTTTACCTCGACGATCCGGTTCATCCTGCTGAGGTCGAGGATGACGTTGCGGTCCCGGACCGGGTTCGCGGAACCATATCCCCAGTTTTTTCCGGTGCTTATTGGATAAAGTCTGATATTGAACCTGTTGGCGATGGCTACAATACGCCGTATTTCTTCTACCCCACCGGGCAGCAAGACCCCATCGATCACCCGTTCCACGGGAATAGTGCAGCGGTGATATCTTCCGATTTTTTCAACGTTGTCCAGAACGAACTCTTCGCCTACTATCCTCTTAAATTCACCAAACGCTTGCTCCACCATTTTCAACCCTCCGGGAGCCTGCCCAGGCACGTCCATCTCCGTATAGATCGGGACCTCGGTCGAAGAAGCCTGGCCCGGCAGATTCGGCGATTACTTGCAAACTACAGGCTTGCCAAACCCGGATAGCGGCTTAAGAGAAATTCCTTCTGGCTCCCGTTCAGTCGATCCGGGATAGATTTTTCCAGAAGCAGGAAATATTTTACATTTTCGGGAGTCCAGTAGCAGTAGCCGTTTTCGGGAGAATCCTCTCCCGGTAAGACAGGCCATGTTTTCTCCAAAGCCCTGAACCCTGCTTCCCCATAGAAATAGGCATGCACATTGCATTCAAAGTCGAGCCCGTCGTATGCGGCTTTTGATCTTTCACCGATGCAATCCATATTTATACGCAAGGCCACTGCCGGAGCATTAACCCTCGGGTAATAACGCCGCGGCCCGAGGTCTTCGAACAGCAGTATATTTTTGTAGAAACTGACGTGCCTGGGGTTCACGGCGATGCAGAGGTCGTTCACGCCGCGATCTAACGAGTATAGAAACATTACCTTGCTTATGAACATGAAAACGTTCATCCATCGGAAATTCGCGGGAGTCACCAGCGCCGAGAGTTCCACAATTTTGCGACCCTCAGATCTGAGCCCGTCAAGCTCCTTCTGATACAGTTCGTCCATCGGGAGACCAAACTGCTCAGTGTCGAAGATCTCGGTGAGAGTGGAGATGACGGTTAGATAAGACTTGGCCACAAATATGACTGTTTGAGGCAGCAGAGTATGGATACCGAAAAGCATGCCATGAGGCTTTGGAGTGCTCAGATACCCCATTCGCAGGTAAGTATCGTGAACGAGAGAAAAAGCCTGCTTATACTCGTCAATATCCCCGGCGATCTTTACAGCGGGTCTGTCAATCTCATCAAGTCGCGCTTTTAAGAGCTCCGAGCGTTTGATGCGAATCGTCCGCCTTCTTTCCGGCGAAAAAGCTCCTTGAAGCATTGGACCCACTCCCTTGTCCTTCTTATCCATTTCCACAAAGAGAGATCTGTATATCCCATAAAACAGATAAACTCAATTTTTTGTAACTTTTCACCACGGAAAACGCAGGGGAACACGGAGGGTCATTGCATCTGCGCGGCGCCACTCTCCTTAGTGGTGAACACTTTTAATTTAGAACCTTTTTCATCCAGAGCTGCGAAGAGAAGATGATCTCGTCGATAATTTCTTTTTCAACGATGACCCAATGGTTCGGCTTGCCCGTTCTCTATAGCTTTCTTAGCATCGGTGTTTGATAGGGGTTTTGACGATAAGTATGCTTTTCATTTCCGAACACAAATCGGCCCTTGAGACAGATTATGTTTCCGGCAAGACACAGCAACCATTTAAGTTATGTGCAAGGGGGTCGGGCCTAATGCCATTAACTTAAGAGAAACAGCCCTTCTTTCGCATACTTACGTATCCGAGTTTGGGCTCCTTCTGGCTCAGTTATCTGGGCTATGTTGCTCCGGTCAACAGGTTAGGTCGGCGGAGCGATATTAAAAGCCCTTATAATTCAGCAACTTGCTTAAGTTAGCGGCATTAGGCCCGACCCCTTTGCGACCTGATGCTCCAATACCCGGTCCCCTGGAATCGGTTAAGGCTGTGACCCGGTTTTTTGCATCCGGGCTACCATTTTTCCCTCATGATCTCCGAGCGCTTCGTCCTATATTCTTCTCCGCTGATAAGCCCTTCTTTCCGCAATGATTCCAGCTTCTTCAGCTTTGACTCGAAATCGATCCCGGAAGCAGGCCTGTCGCTTTCCATATCTTCTATGTCTATTTCCGTCAGCGCAGGAGGACGCTTGGAAAAGAGGACCGAGAGTCCGTAGATGATCATAGAACCACATGCGGCAACCCAGATTACAAGGAATATCATGGCATACGGCCTTGCCTCTCCATCAGCCGTTCCGCACAAAGCAACGCCGAAAACGAGAAAGAGGGGCGCTATGACGAGAAGAGCAATGGCGGATGTTTTTGACGGTCTCACGAAAGCTTTGCTTTTCATCGCTGCCCTCGAAGCGGGTGAGACTATGCCGGCGAAATCCCTTCAGAGTCTTTGTGGAACCATTGGATATGCCGGTGTCTGAATACCAAGATTTTGGGAAACATCTTCCTGATTTTGTAATCCGGATTCAACTGAACTGATTTAACACTGTTTGCCGTTACCGTCAATATCACGGTTCCCTTGCATTGTCCCAACTCATTATCCGGTCACTCATACGCATTTGCGTTCAAGAGGTAATAATTGAGTTGCCAGGCCCCTTGGGCGTCGCTTTGCCGCGCACTGTAATCCCTTCCATCGGGACGCCTTACAGGGCTACGCAACGGACTTATCTTGAACGCACCTTTGTACTGAGATCGTCAAACGGGTATCGTCAAACGGGTCGGGCCAAACTAACATCTCCTCGCGAAGGGATAGAACCAAGAGGAGTTATTTTTCCGCTTCTCGTTGCCGCTTCTATTGCCGTTTCTATTGCCGTTTCTCGATGCCGTTTCCGGTTGCCGTTTGGCAAAGCAAAATCACTCTGCGCTACAATACCGCCGACCAATTGCAGATGTCGAAGGAATCGGGGAGTTGAAATTGGTTTCTTACTGCTCACTGCTTCCTGCTTCCTGCTTCCCGCTCCTGTTATCACATGTTATTGCGGAGAATCTAATCCAAAACTGTCAATTAAATCAGTCTGTTGTGCGACCGGCCCCTGCATTTGCCCTGTATTTACAGGAATTACAGTAAGCGAATGAAACTCTTTGACAAATGAATATGAGTACCGGATTTTCACTTTTAGGCGCTTAAATATGGATTTTTTTCGTGTTCTTCACCCCGCTACCGCTCCTCTCCTTCGTGCTCTTCGTGACCTTTTTGGCTCCGTCCTCCGTCCTCGTCACCCCGGAAGTTTCCAGTCCGGGGCCTCCGTCCTCCGTCCTCAGTCCTCAGTCCGAGGGCTACAGCAGGACTCTATCAAGAATTGAAAAGATATCCCCGGCCACAATCAGTTCGACTCCTTCCCGGACCTCGGTATCCAGGTCTTCGATGTCGATTTTGTTTGCTTCAGGGAATATGATTGTTTTCACGCCCGCTCTTTGAGCAGCGAGAACTTTCTCGCGGATTCCGCTAACAGGGAGCAGCCTGCCGCTCAGAGTGAATTCTCCGGAAAGGGCAACATCGCGGCGCGCCGGTTTGCCGGTTAGAAGCGAAATAAGCGCCAGAGCTATTGTAACGCCCGCCGAAGGGCCGTCCTTGGGAACAGCTCCGGAGGGAATGTGCACGTGGATGTCGCTTCCCTCGAAAAAATCCGGGTCCAGTGAAAAATCCCGGGCGTGGCTGCGTATATAGCTCAGGGCCGTCTGCGCAGACTCGCGGATTATCTCTCCAAGGGAACCGGTCAATATTAACTGTTGGTTTCCCTTCATCCTGGTTGCCTCGATAAAGATTATTTCTCCTCCGAATTCGGTCCAAACCAGTCCTGTGGTAACTCCCACACGGTGACCCGCCTCCGCGATCTCATGAGTGAATCTTCGCGGTCCGAGCAGGTTTTCGATCAGTTTCTCATCCACCAGGATGGATGAGTCATCATTTTCACTTTTAAGACAAAGCCTGGCAAGCTTCCGGCAGACGGTGGCAATTTCGCGCTCGAAGTTGCGCAGTCCGGCCTCGAGTGTGTAATCCATGATGATTTTTGAAATCGCACCGTCGAGAAACTCGACGTTCCTGTTTTTAAGGCCGTGTTCTCTCAACTGGCGGGGAACGAGGTATTGTCTTGCGATAGCTCGTTTTTCTTTTTCAGTGTAGCCGGGGAACGGGATCACTTCGAGCCTGTCCAGGAGCGGGGCGGGGAGCCGTTCGACCACATTGGCCGTTGCGATGAACATGACACTGGACAGATCGAAGGGGACATCCAGGTAGTGATCAAGAAACCGGCCGTTTTGCTCCGGATCCAGGATTTCCAACAGAACCGAAGCGGGATCGCCTCGGAAGTCCTGGCCAATCTTGTCTAGCTCGTCAAGCATGAAAACCGGGTTCCTGACACCGATGCGCCTGATCTCAGTGATGATTCTGCCCGGCATCGATCCGACATAAGTCCTTCGGTGTCCTCTGAGTTCGGCTTCGTCACGCAAACCGGCAAGAGAAATCCTGACGAACTTCCTCCCGAGCGCTTCGGCAATAGACTTGCCAATGGAAGTCTTTCCGGTTCCGGGGGGGCCCGAAAAACACAGGATCGGGCTTCTTGTCAACTGGATGTATCGTTTCTTTTCGCGAATCTGCCGCACAGTGGAGCGGAGTTCCTCCAGGTCAATGGGTTTGGGCAGATAGTGGGCGGCTCCTTTTTTGAGAGCGTCAACCGCCGAACTCACCGTGGCATAGCCGGTAATCATCACAATCTGGGTGTTCGGGGCGATCTGTTTTGCAGATTCGAGGAGCTGAATGCCGTCCATCTTCTCCATCTTGAGATCGGTAAGGATCAGCTCGAACTCTTTTTGTCTCAGTTGGTTCAGAGCGTCCTGGCCGTTGACCGCAGTGCTTACCTGGTAGCCTTCCTTGCGCAAAACATATTCCAGGTTCGTTCTGGCTATGTCCTCGTCATCGACCACCAGGATATTGAAGTCGCTCAAGTTACAAAGGGTTTTGACCGCCAGATATTCCAGGATTCTTTCTTTAACGTGTTTTAGCCCATAATGCTGAAGCTCAAGGATTTTTTCCGCGCGCTCCATATCCAGGCTGTCGTCGGTAAGGTTCTGCCAGGGAAGCGAGAGGAGGAACTCGAGATAACTCACCCCGATTGTGTATTCGGGTATAGAAGGGTCCATTCTTTCAAGCCGCTCCAGCTCCTTGGATGCCAACTCCGAAACCGGCTTAGTTATCCTTGCAGCTTCTATGGCTTTTCGAAGATCAACCAACTCGACCGCTACGTCTTCAGGGGATTTTTCTTCGATCCTCTCAATCTTTTTAAAGATACCCATATTTTGCCTTTCGATCCCTGTTGCAATTCGCAACGCGCTTAAGCCCTGCGTTGCAGTATCGAACATTGCTGTTTTTGTGTTATAGCATCGATTCAGCCAGATGCTATTGCATTTTGCAACACCCTGAGACCACTTTAACCCTGGGCGCAAGGAGTGCCCAAGCCTTATTTATCAACGATTTTGTTAGCTTCTTACCAGATGGCACGACTCTTGACTATAGAAGATTGAAAAATTCATGCTCAGGTGAATAGGCCATGTCAAATTTAATGGGAACAAATCGTAAGAACGAGCTCCGCAACGGCCGCAAGATCCTTGTGGTGGCAAATAACGGGGTTTTTGCGGAGACTGTAATCAATCATTGCGTGCAGCTTGCCGGGCGGCTCGGATACGATCTGGCGGCTCTGAGCGTTGATGCGCAGTGTGAAGGCAGGGCATTCGAAAACAGGTCTGCCGAATCGGCAAAAAAATTATGCGAGAGGGCCGTTCGCGAGGGGATACATTGCAGCGCCATGATAAGGAGTGGGGATATTGAGTTCGCGGTTGAGAACGCAATCCACGAGATAAAGAGGGTGGAGATCGTAGTAGTAGATTCGGAGACAAGCAGCGAGAGTACCCTAAATATATCGGTTCCGGTAGTGAGTGTCTTATCCGCTTTAAACGACAAAGGAGAAAGTGCAATGCCTGCTAAGAGCGAATCATCTAAAGCCAAGGCGATTGGAAAAACTGCTGGGTATGGTGTAGCGAGCGCCGCCTGTTATGCCGCTGTCTTTACAAACGCTGACAGTGTCACGCAAATTTTTTCCAGAGGCGGCTGGTACGCAGCTCTTCCCATTGCCACAGTGCTGGCAATTTCGTTTGTGCATAGCGCATTTGCGCACAATCTGTGGTCCCTTCTGGGCATTGAGGCCTTCAAGAGAGATCAGGTGCGTGAGACCGAACACAAGGTCATCCAGAAGAGAAAACAGCTGCGGAAAAGACCTCGCGCCTATGCTTACGTCAATCCGTTTCACAGGATAGACCTATAGGCGTCCTTTGAGGTCAGGTCAGCTTGAGTCAAGTGTTCCGGCTCTGCAGAATTTTAGGGGGTGAGGTCTCTTGCCGATAACCCCAAAGCAGGCGATTGCTCAATTTGGTGAAAAACCTTCAGGCTTCGTTAAGGATTCAAAATGCACGACATAGCAAATGAAACAGTCAAATTCATCGATCTCAATTTGATTTATGTAGTTTTCCTTTTCCTGGTCGGCTTTGTCGGCGGCCTGGTGAGCGGGTTCATAGGTTCGGGCGGCGCCTTCGTATTGACTCCCGGCATGATGAGTCTGGGAGTGTCCGGGACAGTAGCGGTAGCGAGCAATATGTGCCACAAGTTCCCCAAAGCGCTTGTCGGAGCGTACAAACGTTTCAAATACGGCCAGGTGGATTTGAAGCTTGGCCTTGTGCTGGCTGCGAGCGCGGGCGTCGGTGTACAGCTAGGCATACGAATCCAGCGATTAGTACTCGAAAAATGGGGACCGGCAGGCTCCGACCTCTATGTGAGCCTTTCTTTTGTGGCGGTGCTGCTGGTTGTCGGAGCCTATGTTTTCCACGACGCAATGAGTATATCGAAATCCGGTCGAAGCGAGCGAGTTGCCCTGCTTGCCAAGAAGCTCCAGAGCATCAACATTTGGCCAATGATTACCTTTAAGACGGCAAATGTGCGCATCTCCCTGTGGTTTACGCTTCCGGTGGGTTTTGCGACCGGTATGCTCGCTGCTACAATCGCTGTCGGCGGTTTCATAGGCGTTCCCGGCATGATTTATATGCTTGGAGTCTCGGGGCTGGTAGCTTCCGCCAGCGAGCTGGTAATCGCTTTCGTGATGGGCGCGGGCGGCTCCATAAACTGGGCGATGCATGGAATGATTGACATTCGGCTGGTCTTGATCATACTGGCCGGGTCGCTCCTGGGTGTTCAGCTCGGGGCAATCGGGACCACTTATGTCAAGGAGTACATGATCAAAATGGTTATGGCGATCATCATGCTCATAGTTGCTGTGAGCCGGGCGTTTGCTATTCCAAACTATCTGAATCAGCTCGGCGTCATCTCAATAAGCCATGGTACGATCACACTGCTGGGCGCGATCAGTTTTGTCTCAATGTGTCTTGCTCTGCTTGCAGGGTCCATAATCATTCTGGTCAGCATGTGGAGAGCAAGAAGGTCGGCATATACTCCAAAAGCACTGGCTGAAGCCAGATGAATCAAGTGGGGCTATCCTTTTGATTCTTGCCGTATTTAACAGGGTGCTGAAAAACGATTGAAATTTCCACTTTATAGTAAAAAACCCGTGGAGCCGTCACCCCGGCGAAGGCCGGGGTCCAGAGCTTTTTTGAACTATTTGATTTTTAAGGCAAAACACTGGACCCGGCCTTCGCCGGGGTGACGAAATAATCTGTCTTTTAAGGTTCTTTCCCCACTATCAGACCTTTTTTCAGCACCCTGCCAAGGCACTGCTCTCCCCTTCTCTGTAAGCGCTCAGAGAAGGGGAGAGCCATTTTAGGGGTAAGTGCAGGGATACAAAAATACAAAAACAATAGTCAAACCGGGCATTCTGCCGCGCAGGTGTGTTAGGACGCTTCTCAGCGAATGAAAATTGGACTATACTCATCGCTCGCTAAACGTCGGTAAATTCTACCGCTGTCCGGACTCAAGCTCAGGATCCGCCTCTAGCAGGGTGCTGAAAAAGGGTTCTCTGGTGGGGAAAGAGCCTTAAAAAGACGGGTGATTTCGTCATTCCGGCGGGGCAGGCTTCGTCGGGGTGACGGCCCCACGGGGTTTTTACTGCAAAGTGGGAATTTCAATCCTTTTTCATCACCCTGCTAGGTTTACCGATTATGTTCATGCAGTGCTTAGCCGGCAGGAAGACAAAGTCCATGGAGACACATCGGAGTCGTCGATGCAAATAAGATTTCCGACAACTTTAAACATCCGCCAGAAAGTGATGGCCGGTTTCACTTTACTGCTGATCGTCGCCGGCTCCTTCGGCACGGTTTCGTATAGTTACCTTAGGGAAGTTGAGCGAAAGCAACATTTTGTTGAGACAGCAGATGATCTTCGAGATTTTATTCTTGAAGCCCGCCGGTACGAGAAAAACTTTCTGCTGTACGGGTCCGGCGACGACCTGAACGAGAATCGCAGATTTACCCAACTGGGCTTAGAGCTGCTCGATAAGACATCCCCGGAGATCAATGATCTTCAGGGTGTTCCCCTGCTCAAGCAAATCAAATTGAAACTCGGCAGTTATCAACAACTGATGAACCAATTGGCCCCCGGCCATGTCGGCAGTTCGGGTTCGTCCGTGGTTGAAGACCAGTTGCGGGAACATGGCAAGACGCTGGTGGACTTGTCCCAAAGGCTTGTCTCCTTCGAGCGCGAACGTATTCTTCATATCGTAAACTCACTTAAGACACAGCTTCTGATCTCACTTGGCGTTACGATAATAGGTGGTGGTCTGCTGATTCCGGTCATTTCGCGAAAAATCGTTCGCCCGCTTCGCTATATCGAAAAAACTACGCACCGGATTGCCGGAGGGGACTTTACGCCGATTGAGGTTTACGATACGCGCGATGAGACACAGCGCGTAGTCGAGGGGTTCAACAGGATGATTTCCGAACTGGAGAAGCGGCAGGACCAGTTGCTCCAGGCAAAAAAACTGAGTTCCCTTGGGACATTGACTTCGGGAATAGCTCACGAGTTAAATAATCCTCTTAACAATATTTCCACCTCCTGCCAGATACTTTTGGAGGAATTCGATAAATCGGACGCCCAATTTTCTCATCGGATGCTCAACAATATCGAACACGAGGTACATCGTGCCCGCGATATCGTGCGAGGCCTCCTGGAATTTTCACGAATAAAGGAATTCTGCCTCGCCCCGACAGCCCTCTTCCAGGTGGTGGAGCGAGCCGTCAAACTCATTTCCAGTCATGTCCCGCCCGGAGTCGAGATTTTATTGGATGTCCCCCAGGATCTTTCACTCAATCTTGATGCTCAACGGATGCAACAGGTCTTTTTGAATCTGATTGAAAACGCTCTTCATGCAATAGAGCCTCCTGGGCAGATCAGTATCACGGCAAGAGCCGACTTGGCTCAAAAGCAGGTGCTCGTTGCCGTTGAAGATACCGGAAAAGGCATCCCGCAGGGAGAACTTGGAAGGATTTTCGATCCATTTTTTACCACAAGGGAAGTGGGCGCGGGGACCGGTCTTGGGTTGTCGATAGTTTTTGGGGTAGTCCAGAAGCATCACGGCTCGATAACGGTTGACAGCAAGGAAAGTGAAGGCACCAGATTCACGATGCGTTTTCCAATCGAAACGGAGTGCTGAGAGAAGAGGCTCGATGGCTGGAAGCCGCATTCTGATAGTTGATGACGAACAGATAGCCCGAGAAAATCTCGAACATGTGCTGCGCAGAGAGGGCTATGAGACGGTAAGCGTCGGCGACGGGCTTTCCGCGATCGGGGAACTCGAAAAGGAAGAGTTCGACCTGGTGATGACGGACATCCGGATGCAGCCCGTGGACGGGCTTCAGGTGCTGAATCGTGCGCGTGAGCTTTACCCCAATATTGAGGTGATAGTCATTACGGGATACGCTTCGGTTTCTACCGCTGTCGAGGCTATGCGCAAGGGGGCTTACTACTATATCCCGAAACCGTACAAAATCGATGAAGTCAGGGTCCTTGTAAAACAGGCCATTGAGAAGCGAGGTCTGCGCAGGGAGGTTATAGAGCTGCGGCAGCGGGTTGGCGATCAGGGCAAGACTTCGTTGCTGATCGGCAGTAGTGCTGGTATGGAAACCCTGCGAAAGATGATCGATCAGGTCGCGGTTTCTGATTCGAGTGTGCTTATTCTTGGGGAAACCGGGACCGGCAAGGAGCTTGTTGCCAGGACCATTCACAACATGAGCCTTCGGGTTGAGAAACGTTTTCTTGCGATCAATTGCGGTGCGTTCAGCGAAGAGCTTCTTGCAAACGAACTGTTCGGGCACGAGCGCGAGGCGTTCACCGGCGCAAAGAGCATAAAACGGGGTCTGTTGGAAGCCGCCCAGGGGGGTACCATTTTCCTGGATGAAATCGGGGACATGCCCCTGTCAATGCAGGTGAAGTTGCTGCGGGTGCTTCAGGAACGTGCGATGATGCGGGTGGGAGGCATACATGAAATACCTGTTGACATCAGGATTGTTGCAGCGACCAACAAGAATCTAAAGCAGGAGATCGAGTTTGGGACCTTTCGCCAGGATTTCTATTATCGGCTCAACGTGATAACACTTCATGTGCCCCGGCTTGCGGATCGCAGGGAGGATATACTTCTGCTGAGTCTTCATTTCCTTCAGAAGTATGCAACGCTACAGGGAAAGAAAGTGGGGAGCATTTCGGACGAAGCAGCCCAAATTCTTCTTTCTTATGAATATCCCGGCAATGTGCGGGAACTCGAAAACATAGTTGAAAGGGCGGTTACCCTCGCAAACGGGCACACCATAGATACAAGTCATCTGCCGCCTGATCTGCGGCAACTCGCATTCAGGGTGCGCCGCCCGCAGGAGGAGTTTCGGACCCTGGATGAAAATGAACGGGACTACATTCTTTGGGTGCTTAAACAGGTAGATGACAATAAGACTCGGGCAGCTGAAATTTTGGGCATAGACAGAGTATCGCTCTGGAGGAAAATAAAGAGGTACAGCCTCCAGTAACCAGACTGCCTGGCGGCGTGCGGACGAAATATCGGCTCAGCCGCCCGGCTTAACTAAAGGAGGACACAAATGGCAATTATAACTATTTCCAGGGGCTCCTACAGCAAGGGCAAAGAAGTGGCGGAAAAAGTGGCTCAGAAGCTGGGCTACCAGTGTTACGCCCGTGAAGTTATTCTGAAGGCTTCAAAAGAGTTCAACATCCCTGAGATCAAGCTGGTGAAAGCAATACATGACGCTCCTTCCATTCTGGAAAAGTTTTCCTACGGCAAGGAGAAGTTCATCGCATACTTTCAGGCCGCTCTTTTGAAGTATCTCGTGCGGGACAACGTGGTCTATCACGGCCTGGCCGGACATTTCTATGTCAAAGGTGTCTCCCACGTTCTCAAGGTCAGGATTATTGCCGACATGAAGGACCGGATTCAGGCGTTTATGGACCGGGAAAAAATCTCCTATGAAAATGCCGTGGCGCTGCTCAATAAGGATGATCTCGAAAGGCACAAATGGAGCCAGAATCTATACGGGATCGACACCAACGATCCGATTTTGTACGACCTGGTGATTCGCGTGCGGAAAATGAGCGTGGATGACGCGGTGGACGTGATCTGTCATGCGGTAGGGCTGGAAACTTTCAAGACGACCTTTGAGTCTCAGAAGGCAATGGAAGACCTGGTGCTCTCATCAGAAGTAAAAACGACCCTGCTCGAGCTCAAACCCGACATCCAGGTATTCGTGCGCGACGGCATCGTTACTCTTGGCGCCAGCGCGCAGATCATGAAGGACCCTGACCTGGTCAGGGAAATGGAAAAAATTACCGCCGACATTCCCGGCGTTAAGGAGGTCAACGTCAAGTCTTCCCACCTGGTTGAATGGAGTGACTGACCCGGAAATTGTAGCTGCAATGATTTACTATTTATTCTTATGAACATTATTTAACATTTCTGGAGACCAAATGGGTGGTGAGCCGAACAGGATCATCTACTCCATGATCGGGGTAAGCAAGTTCGTTAACAGACGACCGATCCTGAAGGATATCTATCTCTCCTTTTTCTACGGCGCAAAGATCGGGGTGGTTGGTCTGAACGGCGCCGGTAAGAGTTCGCTTCTGAGAATACTGGCCGGGGTGGACGGGGATTTCAACGGCAAGACTGCCATTGCGCCCGGCCATACGGTGGGTTTTTTGGAACAGGAGCCTCAACTGGATGATACCCTGAGCGTGCGGGAAACAGTCGAGCAGGGGGTCCAGGAGACCGTTGATCTTCTTAATGAATTCAACCGCATTAACGAGCGGTTTGCCCAACCCATGTCCGATGAGGATATGGATAAACTGATCGACAGGCAGGCAAAGGTGCAGGAGAAACTCGATTCCACGAGCGCCTGGGACCTGGACTCCAGGCTCGAGATGGCTATGGACGCACTTAGGTGCCCCTCGGGAGACACTCGGGTCAAGGTCCTTTCAGGAGGTGAGAGACGGCGAGTTGCCCTTTGCCGGCTTCTGCTCCAGCAGCCCGACATTTTGTTGCTCGATGAGCCTACGAATCACCTTGACGCCGAAACCGTCGCTTGGCTCGAACACCATCTTCAGCGCTATCCCGGTACCGTAATAGCCGTTACTCACGACAGGTATTTCCTCGATAACCTGGCCGGATGGATACTGGAGCTTGACAGAGGGCAGGGGATTCCATGGCAGGGGAACTACTCGTCATGGCTTGAACAGAAGAGCGTCAGACTAAAGCAGGAAGCAAAAGGCGAAACCGAGCGGCAGAGGACATTGGAGCGTGAGATCGAATGGATCAGGATGTCGCCGAAGGGGCGTCATGCGAAATCAAAGGCTCGTATAAAAGCTTATGAATCGCTTCTTCATCAGGACCATGAAAAGCAGGCAAGGGAGCTGGAGTTATACATCCCACCCGGCCCGAGGCTCGGAAATGTTGTTATCGAGGCCGATAACCTGAGCAAAGCGTTCGGAGAAAACCTTCTGATGGAAGGCTTTTCGTTTGCCCTGCCCCCCGGTGGCATCATAGGGATAATAGGGCCCAACGGCGCCGGCAAGACCACCCTTTTCCGAATGATAACCGGCCTGGAAAAGCCCGATTCGGGCGAGATCAAACTCGGCGATACGGTGAAGCTGGCCTATGTGGATCAGAACCGGGAGACGCTCGATCCCGTGAAGACCATCTGGGAGACTATCTCAGAGGGCAGGGAAATCATCGAACTTGGAAGCCTGTCCGTCAACTCGCGTGCTTATGTTGCACGGTTCAATTTTTCGGGAGCAGATCAACAAAAGAAAGTCGGTCTACTCGCGGGAGGCGAGCGTAATAGGGTTCACCTGGCAAGAATTCTGAAACAGGGCGCCAATGTAATTCTGCTCGACGAGCCTACAAATGACCTCGACGTTAACACCATGCGTGCGCTGGAACACGCTCTCGAGAATTTCGCAGGGTGTGCCGTGGTGATAAGTCACGACAGGTGGTTTCTCGACAGGATCGCGACACACATAATCGCCTTTGAGGGCGACAGCGATGTCGTCTGGTTTGACGGAAACTACTCTGAGTATGAGGCTGACAGAAGGTCCCGCCTCGGCCCTGCAGCCGACCAGCCGCACAGGATCAAGTACCGCCAACTGACTCGGGCGTGATGAACCGGTATTGGATGTTGGATGTTTGGTTCCGGGCAAGAACCGCACATTCGCATCCAACAGCCGATATGCCGCGGTATTCAGCGGGTGGCCCGGAACAGTTAGCCGCTTACTCGCCACACGCCGTGAAGAGCCAGCTCTACGCCTGTGATTGTGAAACATTTACCCATACTGCTTCGATGGACAGGGGGAATGTTGTGGACATTGGCATTTGCGATTCGGGGAAATATCCTTTGCACGCGGAAACTATTTAAATCACCTTTTTTCTGAAGGTTTCGCAAACATCGTTAGTATGCGAAAAGGTGGCAATTTTTTGTAGGAGGCGATGGGAGGACGGCAGTTTTGGGGCAGTTATTCCGGTGCCCTGTATAAATGATTTTTTAAACTATATGCACTTTGCTGTCTGCAAAGTTGTGATAAAAAGTACTTGACTTTTAGGCCGTTCTGTCATTTTCTGAAAAAGTACGCGCGAACTCAGGTATTTTTCAACCCACCCCACAACAGCTATTCAGGAGTTGAAGGAAGATGATGGCGGATCAAACTATTGCTCGAGTGGAACCTGTTCGAACTGAGGCGTATTTGGATTTTCTCCAAATGCTTACCGGAGTCGGGCTCGTGGCGTTTATGTGGGCGCATATGATTCTGGTAGCCAGTGTTAACTTCTACCTCATAGGGCTCCAGGGTAAGGTGATGGACTGGATCGCCCATTTCTTTGAAGCCACTTATATGGCTCAAATCGGCGGTCCACTGATTGCCCTGACCATGCTGGCCCATTTTGTGCTCGCGGCCCGCAAGCTTCCCTTTCGTGCCAGTGAACAGAAAGCGATGTGGAGGCACACCGTCAATTTCAACCATTTCGATACCTGGTTGTGGATAATCCAGGCGGTGACTGCTTTCATAATTCTGATCATGGGGTGCATCCACATGTGGACGGTGCTCACCAATCTGCCAATAACCGCAGTGAGGAGCGCCGCCAGAGTTCAGACCGGATGGTGGCTGGGCTTCTACCTTGTCCTGCTCCCGATGATAGAGCTTCATGTCGGGATCGGAATATACAGAATCGGCGTAAAATGGGGATATATCAAGAGGTCTAACCGTAAGGCGCTGCATGGCTTCGAAAACAAGCTCACCATAGTAATGATTGCCATAGGGCTTGTCACTCTGTTCACATTCTTTTTCATCGTCAAAGTAATGTAAGGAGCTGAAATTGGATACCTTCTACACTGATCTCTTATGCGTCGGAGCGGGCCTGGCAGGCGAGCGTGTGGCGGTGGCAGCGGCCTCAGCGGGATTTGAGACCATTTGCCTCAGTATTGTTCCGCCGAGGCGTTCCCACTCTTCCGCCGCTCAGGGTGGCATGCAGGCTTCTCTTGGGAACTGCTGCATGGGCGAGGGGGACTGCCCGGACGTCCATTTTGCCGATACTGTTAAAGGGTCCGACTGGGGATGCGATCAGGAAGTCGCGCGTCTTTTCGTGGAGACTGCGCCGATTGCTGTTCGAGAAATGGCATTCTGGGGCATTCCGTGGAACCGCGTAGTTCCTGGAAAAGGCATCTACTATAAAACCGGAAAACAATACGAAAAGGTTGAGAAGGAAGATAAAGAGGGCACAATAACCGCGCGCGATTTCGGCGGGACGGCGAAATGGCGCACCTGTTACACATCGGACGGGACCGGCCATACTCTTCTTTTTACGATGGACAATGAAGTCGTTCGCCTGGGCGTCACCGTCCACGACAGGGTTGAAGTGCTGTCCCTGATCCATGACGGCACGACCTGCATAGGTGTAGTGGCCCGCTGCCTGAAGACAGGCAAGCTGAGGACATATCTGGCCAAGGCGACGTTGATTGCCACAGGCGGTTACGGCAAAATTTACCGCGAAAGCACCAATGCGGTAATCTGCTGGGGTGACGGCGGCGCAGTCTCGCTTGACACCGGGCTTGTCCCCATTGGGAACCCGGAGGCTGTGCAGTTCCACCCGACGGGAATCGTTCCCACCAACATCCTGGTAACCGAGGGCTGCCGAGGTGACGGGGGGACGCTCAAAGATGTTAATGAAGAAAGATTCATGCACATTTACGAGCCCGGCAAACAGGAACTTGCCTCACGCGATGTCGTCTCCCGCTGGATGTTTCATCATATGAGGATCGGTAAGGGGGTGCCGAGCCCATACGGCCCACACTTGTGGCTCGACATCCGCCATTTGGGCGCGCACCACATCAAGACCAAGCTCCGCGAAGTCGAAGAAATCTGCAACGAGTTCCTGGATCGAGATCCGATTACCCAGTTGATCCCTGTTCGTCCGTGCCAGCATTACAGCATGGGCGGAGTTCGCACAAATAAAGATGGCGCCGCTTACGGCCTCAAGGGCCTTTATTCGGCAGGTGAGGCTGCGTGCTGGGATATGCACGGTTTTAACCGCCTCGGTGGAAATTCACTTGCCGAGACAATTGTGGCCGGAAGGATCGTAGGCGAAAAGATAGTGGAATTCCTCCAGGGCCACCAGGGTGATTTCAAGACCGCAGTTGTCCAGGATGCAGTCAAGAAGCAGCAGGTAAGGATCGACAGTCTGATTCGCGGGAGCGGAAAAGAAAACGCTTACGATCTCCGTGCGGCGATGGGCGACGCGCTCATGGATGGGGTAGGTATTTTCCGCAAGCAAGAGGATCTCAAAACTGCCGTCGATAAGCTCCAGGTGATCTACGAGCGTGCGAAAAATATCGGCCTTCGCTCCAGCACTACATATGGCCCAAATCCCGAACTGGGAGTGGCCCTGCGGGTGCCCGGAATGCTGCGGCTCGCACTGTGTATTGCCTACGGGGCGCTGATGAGAACCGAGAGCCGTGGAGCGCATGCACGAGAAGACTACCCGGAACGCAATGACAGAGACTGGTTGAAACGTACTCTGGCCTACTGGAAGAGTGAGAAAGACACGCTGCCGACCCTGGAATACGAGAAGCCTTCAAAGGTCTGGGAGATTCCGCCAGGTGAGAGAGGGTACGGTTCTTCCAAGATAATCTGTACCGAAGACCCCGAGATCTGCATTCAAAAGCCGGAAACCAACTAGCCTAAGCGAGAGGTGTTTTGATGGGAAGGACTCTAAAGTTCAACGTCTTCAGATTTAACCCGGAGGACCAGGCTTCGGTTCCGCACATGGATGCGTATTATCTCGAGGAAACCGAGGCCATGACTCTTTTCATTGCTCTTAACCGCATCAGGGAAGAACAGGACCCAACTCTAATGTTCGATTTCATGTGCAGGGCCGGCATTTGCGGCTCATGCGCCATGATGATAAACGGGCGGCCCGACCTTGCATGCCATACCAAGACCAAGAAACTGCCAAACGAGATCACGCTGATGCCGATGCCTGTATTCAAGCTGATCGGGGACCTTTCGGTCGACACCGGCACCTGGTTCCGCGGGATGAACGAGAAGGTGCAGTCGTGGGTCCATACCGATAAGGATTTCAAGCCAAACGCGGAAGAAGATCGGATGGACAACGCGCTCGCCGAGGAGATTTACGAACTCGAGCGCTGTATCGAGTGCGGCTGTTGTGTGGCCGCCTGCGGGAAAGCGAACATGCTGCCCGATGGCTTCATGGGAGCGACCGCCTTCAACCGGGTTGCCCGGTTCATGATGGACCCGCGCGACGAGAGAAGCAACGATGAGTATTTCGAGGTAGTGGGAAACGACGACGGAATTTTCGGCTGCCTCGGGCTTCTCGGGTGCGAGGACATGTGTCCGAAGAAGATCCCGCTCCAGGATCAGCTAGGCATGCTTCGCCGCAAGATGGGCTTCACCCAGGTGAAGCATCTTTTCCAGAGGGCAGGGAAGAAGTAGACGGCCTGAAGGGAAATACCTGGGGTAGTTGTCCGCTAATTTGTATATCTGGACAAATGCGGGATGGCGTTAGCCATCCCGCTCCAGCTCTACTTTGCAATCGGCCTTCCTGAAGAAAGAATTGCCCGTTAAGCCTGCGCGGTTAATTCGCCTCCAACGGCCTCAGCTCCAATTGTCAACATACCATGTTATACCAGGTTGCATTCAAGATGGTGCTGGATGCCTCAAAATCCCCCCTGCCCCCCTTTAGAAAAGGGGGGTGTAGTTTGTTGGGCGCTCCTCCGGTAGGGTTCCTCCACTAAAGGGGGCAGGGGGGTTTTGAACGCAATTCAATATTAAACCCCCTGTCGATTCGAATCGGCAGGGGGTCTTTTCGTAAGACAGCTCAACGCGCCTGGGCCGGGTCTATCTAGGCGGAAGCGCCTCCAGCATTCTCGAAATTTGCATATCGATTGCACGAGGGACGTCATAGGGCGGAACATGCGCCATGTCCAGCACGACGCATTTAGACGAGACAGTCTGGTCGCGGAAACTCTGGGTATGAATATCGATCCTGATCATGGGAGTGTCTGCTGGAGAGGCCAGTCCGAGGAAGCCGCCGCCCGCCGCTCCGATAGCCGCCCCGGTAGCCGGAGCGCGGACTGCCGCACCAATGAGCGCGCCCGTTGCTGCGCCGAGAATCGCTCCGCCTAAAAGGTGTTCGGCCCTTACGTCCGGGTTGTCCCGAGCTTCCGCAGTGAGCGCAATATCAAGCGAAAAATCGGCTTCCCTTTGCCTTCCCACCTGGTCATATCCTTTCTCATAAAGGACCTGACGAGCTTGAGGAAAATGCGCTCCGAAAGGGGTGCGGTTTTCGACGTGCATTATATAGAGATGATCCTCCGGGCCGACGGTTAGACCAGTGGCTTCATTTCCCATTGGGGCCTGGTTAGGCTCGACAGGAGCTGGGTTAACGGTGTAGTAAGGGCCGTAAGGCGTTGTGGCACAACCTCCGAGGAGGACCACTGCAGATCCTATTGCGAGAATCTTTGATAACCATTCCCATGTTTTCATGCGTAACTCCTCGTATAATAGACTTACATAATACCTTGCTCGAAAAAAAATACTCCTGACATGAGAAGAGCGGCGACCGTGCGCGCAGCCATGTAGAACGCACATACATTAAACGTGGTGCGTTTGAAGGCAAGCCAAATGTCAAGCGCACCAGAAAGTGAAGTTACAATGGTGTAAAAATCTCGCTTCGCGGGGCTTCGCCCTACTTCACTTTGTGAAGTGGGCTTGCCAGGCCTCCCTTAGCGACATGTGAGCGCGTAGCGCGGAGGCCGACCGCAGGATATGCCTATCAGAAGCGATAGGCGGGAGCGGGAGGCCTCTTGGGTCGAGCAAAAAATCCGCAAAGCGTTAAAACTTATCTCAGCAAATAACAGGTTGGATAAATATTTTCAACGGCCATTATGGACCGTGCTTCATTCCTGGACCGAGGCATGACTCAGGCGCAGCATTTTGAATGGTATAGACGCTAAAACAGCTTCTGAAGTCTACATGGAATTGCAAATTATTCTGCTGCCAAAGACCGGATCGGCCAAGCGGTGAAAAGGACCGGGCGTGGAGTTCTTTTTATGGTTTTGGGGTGTCCCATGGTGACATTAGTTAGTTTCCATCCGGAGTTTCCGGATGGACATTAGTTACTGCTTTCGGCAAGCACCGTTGGAAGAGGAAGCAGTGCGGCAAATAATGAGCCACCGGAATACTCGATCAGCACCGTCCGTATTTATCGTCAAACCGACTGATATCGTCTTCTCCCAAATAGCTGCCGGACTGGACTTCAATTAGTTCCAGAGGTATCTTGCCGGGGTTTTCGAGGCGATGCCGCGTGCCCCAGGGAATGTATGAGCTTTGGTCTTCATTGAGCAGGAATTCCTCATCGCCCTTTGTTATGCGGGCGGTTCCCCTTACCACGATCCAGTGTTCCGCTCTGTGGTAATGCATCTGAAGAGAAAGACAGGCGCCGGGATTTACGGTTATACGCTTCACCTTGAAGCGATCACCGGTATCGATGGACTCGTAAGACCCCCATGGACGGTACGTCCGGGAATGAGAAAGGGCCTCCTCTCTCATTTGCTCCTTGAGTCTGCCGACAATCAGCTTAACATCCTGAGAACGTTCCATCGATGAAACCAGCACTGCGTCCTTTGTCTCGATGATGATCTGGTTTTCTATGCCGAGGGCCGCAATGAGCCTGTTTTCCGAATGGATATAGCAGTTGTGGACATCTTCCAGTAAAACATCTCCTGTGACAACGTTGCGGCACTCGTCTTTTTCGCACACTTCATGAAGTGAAAGCCAGCTCCCAACATCACTCCAGCCCACTGTCAGGGGAATTACGACTGCATACGGCGTTTTTTCCATAACTGCATAGTCCAGGGAAATATTCGGACATGAGGCAAAGGCGCCCTCTTCAAGGCGAGTAAAGTCCAGGTCCCGCTTGGCCTTTTCATATGACTCGCGGCAGGCACTGAGAATTTCGGGCGCAAGCCGGCCCAGTTCCTCAAGAAAAACAGAGGCCCGGAACATGAACATGCCGCTGTTCCAGAAGTACTCTTTTGAATCCACATAGGAGCAGGCTTTTTCATAGTCCGGCTTCTCAAAAAATTCGCGAACCACGCAGGCGTTCCCGTTTGACTGCCCTGGAACAGGTTGCCCTTTGCGGATGTACCCGTAACCGGTTTCCGGCCTGTCGGGAACGATCCCGAAAGTTATTATTTTGCCATCCGATGTAAGTTCGGTTCCTTTCTGAACAGCCGGCGCAAAAAGGTCATCTTCCCGGATGAGATGGTCCGCGGGAAGAACAAGCAGGTCGGGGTCTTCGCCGTTTTTCATAGCGGCCAGCGCGCCCACGGTAATTGCCGGGCAGGTGTTACGGCCGACAGGTTCAAGGATGATATCCGAATAAGTCATGTTAAGCGCCTGAATCTGTGCTGCCGCCATGAAGCGGTGGCTTTCGTTGCAGACAATTATGGGAGGCGCTGTTCCGGCAATTTTCGACAGGCGCACAAGCGTTTTTTGAAACAGGGAGTGTTCTCCTCCCATAAGCGGCATCAACTGTTTTGGCAGGTGCTCTCTTGAAAGGGGCCACAACCTGGATCCGACACCACCGGACAAGATGACGGGTGCTATCATTGCTGTCCGCCTGTTATTTGAGGTCAAAGATAAGCTTTGCGGGCACACTCCAACTCGCTGAGGTGGAAAACATCATTCCAGCAGTGTCCTGAGTCACAAGTTCATTGCACAAATTTCGTAGAGCGGGCACGTTTTATTTGCCCACCAATCAGTGGTGGGCAACGCTCTGCTTTTGCCCACCCCACCCTTAATTCGGGGACTAATTAACGACTCAGGACACTGCAGCGTCAACTAAGTTCCGATAGGTGAAGACCTTCAGCCCGTCATTCCGGCGAAGCCTGCCCCGGAAGGGTCTAGTCCGGGGGCCGGAATCCAGCGTCTTTTCAGTTGGTTAAAAGCACTGGACCCCGGCTTTCGCCGGGGTGACGATTCCTTGCAACATGTCATAACTCTGTTGACAACGTACTAGGAATATCCTTAGCTTTGCCTTTATAACTTCGATGGAAAACATTTTCCATCTTAGAATGATACCAGTCTGTGAGCCGTGCAAAAAATCGTGTATCTTGTTTTCCGGGTTGCGAGGCGATTTGTGAAAAAAAGAAAAGGAGCCGGTATTAAAGCTCTGACGGTAATGACCCGCGGCGGGGATTCTACCGGGATGAACGCAGTGATGTGTGCGGAGGCTTGAACAGGGGCCCTGCAACGGATGCAGGCGTTTGTCAGGAAGGTGTGACCCGAAGGTTTCCTGGAGAGTTTGCTCCATGCAAGTTCGAGCGATAAAAAACGATGCGGGCGGCTGAATCTCGTTCAGCCGCCCGCTTATGATACACGGGATTGGAGTTGTCTGCCGCCGACTTGTTCCGGCAGCCTTGAACCAGTTATTGCGGCACCACAGTGATCACGGTATGTGCCGGCCTATGCAGCCATGGACTCCTCGGCCCCGGTCTCCGGCACCTCAATGAATGCCTCTTCTCTCTCAGCAATCACCCACTTGCCCGGCCTGAAGAAATAGAATGCAAGAGCCAGTACGGGGAAAGCTACAAAAATTCCGATTATCGGGAGAAACGTCAGTCCCAGTGCGATCAAGATCAACCCAACTATAGAAAGGGCCGTTCCGATGATCATGCATGCCATTCTTTCAGCCATTGTAACTTTTGTTCTCATCACTATCCCCTTTACTGTTTTATGCTTTCTACAAATGTTGCTTGCGTCGCTTACCTAAAGGAGCAAGCATCGTGCCAGTTGGGGGTATGATATGTTAAGTAATTGGATTAACAGGATAAACTGTCGATGGGAGATGAGAGTATAGGATCAGGCTCGGGCCTTGAAACTGTGTCAGGATTGGACATGGTTGGCCTTCGGCCAGTTAAATTAGCAATTTCAAATAGTTATATGTCCGATAATAGGACACCTGTCCGACCGAAACGAATTCCGCGATTAATAAAGGGCTGGAAGTCAGTTATTTAATATCGAACTGTTCGAGTTTTCTGTAGAGCGTGCTGCGACTGATCCTTAGCCGTCTTGCGGCCATTATTTTATTGCCCTGACATTCCTGCAAAACCTTCATCACGTGGCTGCGCTCCACATGATCCAGCCCGTCAGACACCGGGCGTGACGATTTTCGGTATCCATGCAGGTAGGCCGGAAGGTCGGCAGCCTTTATACCGTCGGTTCCGGACAGTATGAAGGCGTGCTCGATCGCGTTTTCGAGCTCCCGGATATTTCCAGGCCAATTGTGGTTAAAAAGAACCTGCATGGCATCCGCGCGAATCTTTTTCTTTGTCGATCCACCACTCAGGCGTTCCAGAAAGTGGGAAACCAGCAAGGGCAGATCCGAGAGCCTCTCGCGAAGAGGGGGCATTATGACGGGAATCACGTGCAGACGGTAATAAAGATCTTCACGAAAAGTTCCCCGTTCGATTTCTTCGCGCAGGTTCCGGGCCGTGGCTGCAATTACGCGAACGTCAACCTTGGTGACGGTCTCGCTGCCCAGCCTGTGGAATTCTTTGAACTGGAGCGCCCGAAGGAGCTTCACCTGCGAGGGCAGGGGGATATCGCCCACTTCATCCAGAAACAGGGTGCCTCCCTGGGCGAGTTCGAATAAACCTTTGCGGGCGTGAACGGCGCCTGTGAAAGCACCCTTTTCATGGCCGAACATCTCGGCCTCGAGCAGCGTCTGCGGATAGGCGGCGCAATCGAGCACGATGAAGGGACCCGAGCTTCGCGAACTAAGCTCGTGTACGCGCCTGGCGGCCAGTTCCTTTCCGGTGCCGCTCTCGCCGAGTACCAGGACAGTAGCGTCTGATGCGGCGACGTTGGAGATGAGGTTAAATATCCCGCGCATCTTTTCGTGTCTGCCGATCATATTTCCGAATTTTTCCTTTTCCACGATCTGCCTGAGATTGCTGATTTCCTCTTCCTGCACGACTGCGCGGCGGAGTGCTCCAGCAACCAGAGAAAGCAGCAGTCCGGCAAATTTCAGGTCCTCCTCTTCTCTTTCTCCGGAAGCAACGACCAGTGCTGCCCCAACAGTGTCTCCTTCCTCCGTGTCGATCGAAAGCATTGCAACGCTCTCCCGGTCTCCGGCCTCGACAGGCAACTGCATTTTTTCAAGCTCCTGCGAAGTCAGAAGCCTCTGACTGCCCCTCAGTCCCTTTATCATTTCGGCAACCAGGGCAGAACCCTTTGCCTGCCTCGAATTGGAAAGACTTCCGATAAGTCCGTCTCTGATGGTGTTAAGAACCATAATCCGTGGGCACTTGAGGCCCGTGCTGGACTCGATTTTTTCCCGCAAAAATTCGGCCATCTTCCCGTAAGTCGGGATTTCTCCGGCCTGTTTACCTATTTTGAGCAGTACCTCGAGGCGGCGGCACTGATGGGATAGGTCGGCCGTGGCCTTCTCCACCATGGACTCCAACTCTTGAGCATGATCTCTAATTTTTCTTTTAAGCTCTATTTTTTCTTCCGCCCTTTGGAGGGCAATTTCGAGGGCTTCCCTCCTAATGGGCTTGTTAATGAAGTCGGAAGCGGAATTGCGAAGAGAACGGACGGCAAGCTCCATGTCTCCATGTCCGGTGATCACGATCATTTCCACTTCCGGGCTGATTTCTCTGAGATGCCTAAGGACTTCGATTCCGTCCATTCCGGGCATTCTGATGTCTGTGATGACCAGCGGAGGACGTTCGTTTCGAAAAATCTCCAGCCCCTCTTCTCCGCTCCCGGCCGTCAGAACAGAGTAACCATAAACGCCCAGCAGCCGCCGAAGCATCTTGAGTGTAGACGGCTCGTCGTCAATCACGAGCAGTTTTTTGCCTGGTTCGGTCTGGTTCATCGGTCATTCCCGCGGCGCCTCAGGAAAGCTCACTATGAAAGTGGCCCCGGCCCCTTCACTTGTCGTGAAATAGATAGTGCCCTTGTAATCCCGAACGATCCCGTAGCTGATGGAGAGTCCCAGCCCGGTGCCTTTCCCGGTCTCTTTGGTTGTAAAGAAAGGCTCGAAAAGCCTTCCGCCGATTGACTCAGGTATGCCGGGACCCGTGTCGCTCACAGTGGCCGTCACACGACCCTGTTCCGAAAAAGACTTGATGGTCAAAACATTCGGTCCGGCGTGCCCGCCTGCTTTTCGGTCCAGCATAGCGTCGCGGGCATTGTTCACCAGGTTGACGAAGACCTGCTCCAGCCGGTTCTCATCAGCCATAATTGGGGGCAGGTTTTCGTCGAGGTCGAGCTTCACCTCAATACCGTGCACCCTCAGTTGCTGCCCCAGGATTGTAAAAACTCCGCGAATGGATCTGTTGATATCTACCCGATACGCCACCACTCCACTTTTGCGCCCGAACTGGCGGAGGTGGTTTATTATTCCTGCCGCCCGATCAACTTCCCGGCTTATGTCGTCCGCCAACTCGTCAAGGTCGTTCCTGTCGAGGGGCTGCCCCGTTTCGGTCATCTTCAAGAGGTACTCGCTTCCGAGCTTGATTGCGTTCAACGGCTGGTTGAGTTCGTGTGCAACGCCGGTGGCCATTTCACCAAGGGTGGCCATCTTTCCGGCCTGGATAAGCTGGGTTTCCGCTTCGATAAAATCCGAGATATCTGCAGTTGTTACAACCAGATCGGATTTCCCCGCATGACTGTCGGGACAAAAATAAATGTTGACCCAAAGCAGGCCGCCCTCACGTTTCTGATGGCGTATTTTCGGAATCAGGGAGCAGGAGCCTGCGTTTCGAGATTTGCGGAAAGCCGCTCGGATTTCTTCACGATGCTGCTCGGACATCAGATCGGTAAAGCGCATGCCGATCAGGCGGTTTTTTTCGATTCCGTAGATGTCGGCGGCACGGTCGTTTGCGTCCTGTATTAGACAGGTTCCGGCAGAAACTATGAAAACCGGGTGGGGACCGCTGTTGAAAAGCCAGCGGTAGCGATTTTCCGAGTTCCTCAGTTCTTGCTCGGAAGTGCTCAGCCGGCTGGTCATATGATTGAAGGTATCCGCAAGCTGGACGATCTCATCTCCAGCCGTTTCCGTGTAAACAGGGCAGCTTTTGCAGATTTCCAGTTTTTCCGGAAAGTTGGATGGACCCTCGCTCATGCAGGTACCGTCGATAAACCAGCACCGCAGATTTCGGCTGCCGTAGGCCGGGCAACTGTATTTGGTGCATGCCAGCACTTCGCTGCAGTTTACGCGATTGCCGAGCGCCAGGCGTTTGTTGAGATTGCCCAGGCTGATTTCCCGGGCAAATGCAGTGAGCGTCTGGACAGGCCTGGTTATGATTCGGGATAGATATAATCCGAAAAGCAGGCCCACCAGCATTACAAATCCAATAAACACCAGATTGTAGATTCTCAGCTCAAAGATGAGTCTGTCCATATACTGCGGATGCAGTCCCACTCTAATGGCGCCGATCTGGTGAAGTCCTTCTAAAACGGGCAGCATGATTTGACTCTGACCCAGGGGTCTTGTAAGAAAGGACCACCACCCTGCCTGTGCCGGCTTCAACGCCGCAGGACTCTTGTCGGCATACAGAGCCTCAGGGGGCGCAGCATCCAGGAAGGTGTGCGCCAGGACTTTCCCGTTTTCGTCAGTGACAATAATATAGGAGATGTTCTTATCGATCGACTTCTCTTCGAAAACTATGGCTGTCAGTCGAACCCGGTCACGCTGCAGGATGGAGGCGCGCGCATTCTCGGCCAGCCTCCGGGCGGTGTTCTGGCCCCGGAGATCTATTTCACGCACCAGGTATGGGAAGACTGCCGTCCGGATAAGGAGCCCCACGGCCCCGCCAATGAGGATCACCATGGCGAGAATCAGGACCAGCAGTTTGCTTTTGAAGCTCAGCCTCTGAAAGAGTCTCATTACTACAGCATCTTCCGGTGCAACACCCGGCTTCAGGCAAGACGTGCGAAAAAGGCCATCTTAACGGCGCTTTCTGCCGGCCCTCCGGGCAGTAGCCCACTTCCTGCAAATCAGGGACGCGCAGCCGGCTTGCGACCTTGCCCGGCTGCCGGGCGGGCAGTGGTTTTGTCAATTTCCGACCAGTCTGTCACCAGGGCGAGCCTTCCTTTACGTACCACCGTCAGGTAAACATCGTGCAGACCCTGGTGGTCGAGCTTCCCAAAATTAATATTGGAGCCAATTCCCGGAGAGTAGCAATCCATCTGCTCGATGGCCTCGACATACTTTTCCCTTGTTACGTTGCGACCCGTTCGCCACAGGGCCTGGACCAGCACCTTGGCGTTAACGAACCCCTCGAACCCAACGAAACTGGGTGTTTCTCCAGGGAAATAGCGCTCCAGCAGAACGCTGTATTCCTGTGCCGCCGGCAGCAGAACGGTCTCCCACGGTGGCGGCACCACCTGCGTGATGATCACGCCTTCCGTATTCGAACCAAGCTTGTTGACCAACTCCTCGGCGCCCACTGACGATACGTTATGGAAAAGCCGCCCCACTTTTTTTTGCTTTGCGAGCATTATGAATCCGGCGCATGGTTCGGATGCGCCAATCATGACGACCCCCTGCGGATCGGCCGACCTGATCCGTTCGAATGCCTGCTCGATTTCAGCGGTGCCTCGCTGGTAACTGCCGGCGGCAACCGGTTCAAGACCATACCGGCGCAAAGCCAGCTTAACGCCTGTGAGGCCGTCATGCCCGTACTCGTCCTCCTGGTAGAAAACGGCGATTTTCGTGAACCCGCTGCGCTTTACCATATTATCAATGACGTCCATTATTTCCTGGTGACAGGAGGCCCTGATATTGAGCACGAATGCCTGGAATGGTTCGCGAAGAACTGTTGCGCCGCTAAAAACTCCGATCAGTGGAATTTTCGCCTCCTGGATCATCGGCAAAACTTTGACCGCAGTGGGTGTCCCGACGTAGCACGTGAGAGCGAATACTTTGTCGTCGTCTACAAGCCGCCGGGTGTTGCGCTCGCAACGGTCCGGCTCGCAGGCGTCATCGTAGCTGATAAGTTTGATGCGGCGGCCGTGGACCCCGCCTTTGTCGTTGACGTGGTTCAGATATGCCGACGCGCCCCGGATCGTCTGGGTCCCCAAATAGGAAGCATGCCCGCTCAGCGCCAGTGAGGAGCCGAAGACGATTTCGGTGTGCGTGACGCCTGGAAGGGAACGCTCTTTTTTGATTTGCTCCCAGTTTGTTATCAGCGCGGGTTTTCCGTCCCTTATTTGTGTAAAATAAACGTACCTGAGACCTTGGTGGTCGGTTGGACTGTAATCCAGGGGATTGGCTATCTGAAGTGAAAATTGACGAATTCCTTCAATCGAATCGATCAACCCTTCCCTTGTAAGGTCCCTGCCTGCACGCTTCAGACCTTCCACGAGCACGATCGCATTGAGAAATCCTTCAAACCCCAGGAAAGAAGGCTTTTCTTCGGGGAAATAGCGCGAAAGGAGCCGGGTGTACTCGCCTGCGGCCGGAAGGAGCACCGTCTCCCAGGGAGGCGGAACCACCTGAGTTATTATTATACCCTCTGCTTCAGGCCCCAGTATTTTGGCCAGTTCTTCTGTGCCTACAAAAGATACCGCATGAAAGATCATTGCGCTTTTGCGCTCTTTTGCAAGCGTGACGAACTTCGCGCACGGACCATAGGTCCCGATCATGACCACCGCTTCGGCGTCCGAACCGCAGATCAGATCTACACCCTCCTCTACGTCCATGCTTCCGCGGATATAAGAAGCTTTGGCTACCGGTTGCAACCCATGTTTCTGAAGGGCGATCTCCGTACCGGTTAGGCCGTCGAATCCGAATTCATCATATTGGTAGAGTACCGCCACACGGGTTATCCCCAGGTCCTGAACGAGGTGGTCGATGAGGCGGCCTGTTTCTTCGTAATATGACGCCCTGATGTTTATGATGTAGCGCTGAAACGGTTCACGCAAGACCCTGGCGCCTGAGAAGATCCCGACCAGTGGAATTCCGGCCTCCTGGACCATCGGCACGACCTTGGCCGCCGTCGGGGTCCCCACGTAAGAGGTCAGGGCAAATACCCTGTCTTCGGTGATGAGTTTTTGAGTATTAGAGATGCACAGGGCGGGGTCATAAGCGTCGTCATATGCGATAAGTCGAATATGGCGCCTGTTTACGCCTCCCTGATCGTTTACGTGATTGAAATAGGTTTGAACGCCGTGAACGGCCTGCGTTCCCAGGAAAGATGCATGGCCGGAAAGCGGGCAGGAGGAGCCGATTAGTATTTCAGAATCAGAGACCCCGGCGGTTTGAGATCCGGAGGCGCTTCTTTGCTGCTCCGATTCGCAGCCTGCCAGAACTGCCGAAATCAGGAAGACCACGCAAAACGTTGAGAGGAAAAAAACCGATCCCCCCGGTTTCATGGGAGTGTCCTTTCGATGAGAGGGTGCGCTTGAGCTGAATGTGAAATCAACGTTTGGAAACGATATGCGTGTTCGTGTTCCGTTATACCACGGGAAGCGGGAAGCGAGAAGCGGGAAGCGGGGGGCAGGAAGAGGGGAGCAAGAAGCAGGGAGCGGGAAGCAAGAAGCGGGAAGCAAGGAGCGGGAAGGGTGAAGCGGGGAGCGGCAGAAAACCGCAGTTCACCACTGAGGCGGGGCATAGTACGGTCAAGAAGAGAACACGGAGCGCCCTTGGGGTGCAACAAAAGGGCGAAAATCATTTCACGCAGAGGCACGGAGAACGCGGGGAACACGGGGAACGCGGGGAACGCGGGGAACACAACGGTTTAGCCTCGTGTGCCTGCCATGTTGAGTGGGCTATACTGACTGGGAGGCGCCAACGCAGTTTTGGTTCCCCTTTTTGCGGTCACCGATCGAGTTCACTTCTGATGTCTTCCAGTCCTGAGAGGAGTTGCGGCACATGCTGCTCGATGATGTTCCAAATCTCGCCCGTGTCCACACGGTCGTAAGCATGGATCAAGATGTCCCTGAATCCGGCCATCCTGCGCCACGGGATCTGCGGATATGCTGTCGTAAATTCGGTTGGAAGCCGCTTGGTTGCCTCACCTATCACCTCAAAATTGCGAACAACAGCATCCTGTGTTTTGGAGTCAGCCATGAATGCATCGCGGCCATCGCGTGTGTAGGCAAGGATCTTCTTCAGAGATTCGTGAATGTGTATGATATAGAGAAGCGGGTCCTTCACAGTGGGGTGGCCTCCCGGAGCACTCGATCCCTGATGCAGTGATGCAGGGCCTTCTCATTGACGACATCCACTTTTAGGGAAAGGATGTCTTCTAAATCCTGGAGCAGTGCTACATGGTCCAAGAGACTCCTGCCCGGTTCAAAATCTATGAGCAAATCCACATCACTCTCCGGCCCAGCCTCTCCGCGCGCCACCGAGCCAAACACCCGTACATTGCTTGCTCCGTACTTGGCAGCAATGCGAAGGATATCTTCACGTTTGGATTTTAAAATGTCTTTTACGCCCAAGGCGTAACTCCGTCTGCCTTAAACTCAATTTCGGCTCTCACCATAGCGCATGCTTTCATCATACCATAATGTCGAAAGCAGTTGATATCAGGAATATATTGGCCAGGAGCACCACGACTTTTGTCCAGTCATCAAGTTGGCAGGTGGGCTGGATACCCTACTGAGATAGACTATAAATAAGGTAATTAACCCAAAATGAGTCTGACATGATAAGAGCGGCGACCGTGCGCGCAGCCATGCAGAGAAGCAGGACTGAGGACTGAGGACTGAGGGCTGAGCAAAAGCGGCGACCGTGCTCGCAGCCATGCAGAACGGACAGACATTAAACGTGGTGCGTTTGAAGGCAAGCCAAATGTTAAGCGCACCAAAAAGTAAAGTGACAATGGTGTCAGGGTTTCACTCTCAGTCCTCAGTCCTCAGGGAGCGGAGTGTAG
This sequence comes from uncultured delta proteobacterium, assembly GCA_963757915.1. Lineage (GTDB taxonomy): Bacteria > Desulfobacterota > Syntrophobacteria > Syntrophobacterales > Syntrophobacteraceae > SbD1. The sequence continues at coordinate 215,897 of CAVWTD010000002.1, forward strand.
TTCAGTCCTGATAGCGTAGCGCGGAGACCGACCGCTCATTCTCGACAGCCCACCCACCCACCCGCGAGACGGGGCGGGAGCGGGAGGCCTCATACTATCAGAAAGCCAGGGCGACTTTGAACCCGACGGCGAGCACATCCGGAGACATTTTGAAGCCGACATTGCTGATCTCGGTGGGGTACCCGGGAGCTATTCCCTGCCCCGTCAAAGTGCCTTGCCCGTAAAACTTGGTATAGTCTGCGAAAATGGAAACAGTCGCCTGAAGTCCTGAGCACATTTTCCAGGAGACTGCGGTAGCCTCGGCGGAAATACAGAAGAATTCAGTCTGAGCGGCGTCAAGATTCCCGTTAGCTGCAAGCGCAATGGTGGGTGGGGGGGGAGGGTAGGTGAACGTCTCGTGGTAATCCACGTTGCCCCAGACAACGGGACTGCCAAGCACTCCGAGCTTGATATCGCCACCGTAGATGCCGCACTTGTAACCTGGGAAGGTCGCGGTGAAACCGGCCACGGGCCCCCAGGTCTGGACAGTAAGACCAGTCGTGTCGTTTGGGCCGCTATTGATCTCATTCAGGTTGGTAGGCTCGCTGAGGCCCATATGGTGGTAATCATAGCGGAAGCCGGCTATGATCGAAAAATCCTTAACAAACGAGCAGTTTTTAGCCAAGACATACGATGCCAGCAGATCGGCCGTTACCCAGTCGCTGTTCCCCGAGGCCATATCTCTGCCGAATGCGAAGCTGGGAGGGGTGGTAACAAAGTTTTCCTGTCCCGAACCGTCATTATAGCCCGGCGCCCAACGAGCCCCAAGGGTCACCTTGAGACGGTCGGTCAAAGCATAAGGCAGATCACCGGCAATATAGAACCCGGGAAACGGCGGGGTCCTCAAATTGAGGCTTTTGGTTTCAAGCAGCCCGGATGTGAAATCGAATTGGTAGTGGGCCGCTCCAACTTCAGAGAAGCCCACGCTAAATGACGGCTCTAAAAAGCAGTGCAGACTTGCAGGCGCCGGGGTGGGGGCAGTGTATTTGTCGTACGGTTCAACCTCCTCGCCGGCAAAGGCAAAAGAAACACATAGAACAAGACACAGCGCTGCCGCTATCGCGAAAAAACTCTTTTTCATGTCAGCCCCTCCTTAAAATGATTGCTCTGCAGGCTAGCCCCAATTTGATATGGTACCGCTTCTTCGCTTCGAAAAGCTAATGCAGCCGGCGCCTGCGGTCTGCTGCAAATTTCAGCAGGGATTCTTTCTTATGGCATCGATAAATAACGCGCCAGGCATATCCGGGCAGGTAATGACGCTTGGCTTCGGCCATGGGTCCTGCCCTGCGGGTAAAACAGCCGTTTCACTCCAGCGTTAATTCCAGGCAATTAAGCCACGATTTCGGCAGAGTTTCAAGGGAAACCGGACAGTTGTCCCGGTTTCTGCCCGAGACAATGTCATGCTCGTGATTCACGGCGGGCGAAGCGGGACTGAGTTTTCGATTAATTTCGGGAATACAGAGTAGGCCGCCTTGTGTCCTCGCACGGTTTTGCCCGGCGAAGGACACCTTACTCACTCCCGACCCCAAAAAGAAAAACCCCCGATGAAGGGGGTTGTTTGCTAATTCAAAAGTGGCGGAGAAGTCTTTCGGTTCTTTGCCGCGCGGGAGGCCTCACAAGATTAAAAAGCCAGGGCGAATTTGAGGCCGGCGGTAAGCATATCCGGAGACATCCTGAAGCCGACAGGGCCGGTCAGAGTGGGGAAGCCGGGAGTTGTGAGCTGCCCCGACAAGTTGCCTGCCCCGTAAAACTTGGTATAGTCTGCGAAAATGGAAACAGTCGCCTGAAGTCCCGAGCACATTTTCCAGGAGACCGCTGTAGCCTCAGCGGAAATATTGAAGAATTCACTCCGAGTGGCGTCAAGATTCCCGTTATATGTCGCCACAGTGGTCAGGGGTGCGCCGTACGTCTCGTGGTAATCCACGTTGCCCCAGACAAGGGGACTTCCAAGCACTCCGAGCTTGATATCGCCACCGTAGATGCCGCACCTGTAACCGGGGAAGGTAGCGGTGAAACCGGCCACGGGCCCCCAGGTCTGGGTGGTAAGGTCAATCGTGTCGCTTGCGGTCTCCAAGACGACAAGAGGGTTGAAGACAGGGTCGCTGAAGCCCATATGGTGGTAATCATAGCGGAAGCCGGCTACGATCGAAAAATCCTTTACACAAGAGCAGTTTTTTGTCACGACATACGATGCCAGCAGATCGGCAGTTACCCAGTCGCTGCTCACCGAACCCCAACCGAAGCCGAATTCGGTGCCGGTGCTTAATTCATTAAAGGTTTCCTGTCCCTGACCGCTATGATAGCCCGGCGCCCAACGAGCCCCAAGGGTCACCTTGAGACGATCGTTCACGGCATAAGGCAGATCGCCGGCAATATAGAACCCTGGAAACGCCGGGGTCCTCAAATTCTCGGCTGGAACTCCCTCGGCGATAGCCAGCACGGGTGAGAAATTGAACTGGTAGTTGGCCGCTCCGGCCTCAGAGAAGCCCATGCTGAATGACGGCTCCACAAAGCAGTGCAGACTTGCAGGCGCCGGGGGGGCGGCAGTGTATTTGTCATTCGGTACAACCTCCTCGCCGGCAAAGGCAAAAGAAACACATAGAACCAGACACAGCGATGCCGCTATCCCGAAAAAACTCTTTTTCATGTTAGCCCCTCCTCAAAATGATTGCTCTGACATTAGCCCCAATTTGATATGGTACCGCTTTTTCGCTTCCAAAAGCCAATGCAGCCGGCGCTTACGGTCCGCTGCAAATTTCAGCAGGAATTCTTTCTTATGGCGCCGGTGGGTTATATGCCAAGCGTATCCGGGCAGGAAGTGTCGTTTGGCTCTGGCCATGGGTCCTGTCCTGCGGGTAAAGCAGCCGTTTCACTCCAGCGTTAACTCGAAGCAATTAAGCCACGATTTCGGCAGAGTTTCAAGGGAAACCGGACAGTTGTTCCGGTCTCTGTTCGTGACAGTTATTCATGTCCTTTTGGGACACCATGAAAACGCGTAGGATAGAGATTTGTAGGGTGGGCTAAGCGGAGCGCAGCCCACCAACTCTTTTCGGAGCAGTGTCGGGCTCGTGATTCACGGCGAGCGAAGCGGGGATTGCGTTTTCGATTGATTCCGGGAATACAGGGTAGGCCGTCTCGCGTCCCCGCACGGTTTTGCCCGGCGAAGGACACCTTACTCACCGGGCATGTTAAAATCATTTCTTTGACGTCAAAACCATTACTCTAAGCCTCAAAAAGGAGCGTGCATGATTACTTTATTCAATAGATATAAGCCCTCGATTTGGCCCGACTTCTGACCACCCCGACCACCTTCCGTCCAGTGCTTATTCCCTGGGCATTCTCAAGATCTGCTCGTAATGCCCTCGCTCGATCTTGGACATAAACCAGACTATGTTGAAGCTGGCCAAAACCCCGATCGGACGTTTAGGCCCAGCGTGCGGGTCGACGATAATCAGGTGTTCGAATTTTGTTCTTTTCATGATTTCGATCGCTTTTTCAATCGGCATTTGAGGATCGACATCGAACTTGTAAGGCCGCATCACCTGCTCGGCTTTTATTTGTTCCAGATCTTCTCCATAGAATCGAACTATAGCCAGCCTGGATATAAGGCCCCAAACCTCACCGGTCTCATCCTGCACCACCACCGTGCGGAACCGATTCTCCTTCATCATTGTCAAGACAGCCTTGAGGTTGTCATCCAGATTGCAGGTGATAACCTCCCGGTCCATCAGATCACATACTCGCATGTTCGTTTGAACCCTCCTCCCGTACCATGGCGTCAATCACGTTTTCAATGTGGAGCATCCCCAAGACGGCTTTGCTTCCGGGACGGTCTGAAGTAACGATGACGTGCTCGATTTTGCGCCGGTCCATTAATCGGATCGCTTCACTTAATGGCATGTTTGGGCTGATGGTATAAGTGTGGGGAAGAAGGATTTCTTTGGCCAACGTTTCGTCGAGGTCCTTACCGAACGCCTTCAGAATGCTGCGCGCTGAAATGATCCCGAGGACCTCATGCTCCTTGTTCGTAACCACACAATAGCGTGTTGAATTAACCGCCATGATTTGAGCCACCTCCTTGATGCTGGTCTCTTCGCCACAGGAGATGGCTCCCTTCTTCATTAAGTTCATAACTCTTTTCTGCATCCGTGTGCCCTTACCTGATCAAATGTTTTCGTTTGCGTTATCCGGACAGGCGTTGTTGAGCTTTTTTCGGGAAAGCCTGAGGAACGGCCATGAGTTCATTTCTTTAGGCGCCATTATCGCACTGAGGGCCCCGTAGATCAAGGCCTTCCAAGCGAGGGCCTTTCCAGGCGAGGGACAACATTTGCAAATTCCAGGAGCGCTGTCGTTTGTAAAACATGTGATTTGTATATCGAAGAATTAAGGAATTGAGGAATTAAGGAATTGGGGGATTGGGAGAGGAACTCTTTCCGGCAATGATGGGGGGAGTCGAACCCGGGATCATATATACCAGGAGCGTATTTACGGTGTTCTGAAACACCAATGAAACACCGGCGAAAGCTTCGAATTCAAAGGATGACCAAATCCAATAGGCAAATATAACCTCACAGGGCGTGTAGCTCTCACTAAAATACCCCCAAAAAAATCAAGCGGCGGTGACCTTTAAATGGGCCTGTTGCCGTGACCGTGGTTTGGCCTTGACGGTAATCTGAACATCTCGGCCAAGGGCATTCAGAAAATGAAACAGGCGTTCCATGGAAAAACCGGATAGTTTCCCCGGGTCAGGGCCGATACCTTCGGTTGGTCTATACCGAGGAGTTCGGCAGCCTGGGCCTGTGTCAGGCGACGCCTGGCAATGATGTTGAGAATCTGGCGGGCAAGCTCCGCCTTGGCAAGGCGTTCTTCGGCATCAGGCAGGCCAAGGTCGGCAAATACGTTACCGCTCCCGTGATATACTTCGGTCTCTTCATTCATGGTGCTTGCTCCTCTTCCCGCGGTGCATTTCTTCAGCTATTTTCAAGCGGGCTTTAACCTCGTAAGACAGACTTATGAACAACACTGGGCAAGAAATTGCCATATCGATTGCGGGCATCCCTCAGCGATGTACTTCGCGAAGCGCGGAAGGCGCCCGCTGCGCAGGGTCTATCAATCGCGTTGGGCGTTCGCGGGGCGCCTTCTCGATCTCTTCCGTCGGTGTGGCGATACCATGCTTTGATTTCTTCTGGAAAACGTGCAGAACGTAAACGGCATCGGCAAACCTGACGGTATAGACGGCCCGGTATGTGTCCGAGCTGTAATCCTCGACAATCTCCAGCACTCCTGCGCCGGTAAATCCCTTCATCGGTTTTGCGTCGGGGTGTTTTTCCCCAAGCTGGGCGAGATAGAGGGCAAAGCCGAAAGTATCCTGAACGTCTTCCGGCATGGCCTTCATATCTTTGCGGCTGCTACCCACCCATTCAACTGGTTTTAAAGATTTGGCCGGCATGGGGTAATTATGCCAATTCTGGCATAATCAAGCAAGGGGAAACTTGAGTGAACAGCGAACAGTGAACAGTGAACAGAAAAAACAGGAAAAAGAGCGGGGAGTAGGAAGCAGCAAAAAAACGCAGTTCACCACAGTCGAGCATGTTCCGTGGGACACCATGAAAAGAACCGTGCAAGGGTCAAGCTCGGATTCATTAATTTCGGGGGACCAGCCGGGCACTAAATTCCTTAATTCTTGAATTTATTTTAAGCCTGAACGTAGTTCAGTACCTCGGATTGCAACTAAAAATAGTTGCAAAGTCACTGATTTCTGTTAATATTCTTTTTCACGAGGGTGTAAATGGGTAAACGCGACAAACTGATTCAACGCTTTCTCGCTCTGCCCAGCGACTTTACCTGGCAGGAACTTGTCATAATGCTAAAGGGTTTCGGCTATCAGCAAGTTAGTTTCCATCCGGAAAGGGTCCTTTTCCGTCCTGGCGGCGTCAATCTTCGGGCTTGCTTGTGCGGCGTACCCAAGTACGCCTCCGCGTAACCCCTCGATTTCCTTGCCAGTACGAAAAATGCCTCCTTTTCGAATCGGAAACTGCTAGTGTTCCATCCGGAGTTTCCGGATGGACGCAAGTTAGCGGTGGAAAATCAGGTGGTTCGAGGGTGAAATTTTTGCACCTGACACTCCCGCCGATCAGTCTGCACAAACCGCACCCCACGCCGGTTCTGAAACGCTATCAGTTGGAGCAGATCGCCGAGATCCTCGTTGAAGAGGGCTTGATATGAAAGACATGATGCACTACAGCGGCTACTATGGCTCGGTACATTACAGCGATGAAGACCGTGTATTTTATGGCAGGGTGGAATTTATTCGCGCCTTGATCAGCTACGAGGGGACCGATGTGCAATCTCTTCGCCGGGCCTTTGAAGAGGCGGTTGACGATTACCTGGAAACCTGCAAGGAGAAAGGCATCGCGGTTGAAAAGCCTTTCAAAGGGTCTTTCAACGTCAGAATCGGCGCCGACCTGCACCAGCGGGTTGCACTGGCTGCCGCACAGAAAGGCATAACTTTGAACAAGTACATTGCCGAGATGCTTGAAAAGGAAACCGCAAAAGTGATGTAAATCCTGATCTTGATTTGCCGATCACAGTTCGTACAGCCTGCCATACTTTTGTTTCAGATAACCGATCAGGTAATCCGCATTCAGGTCTTCCCCCGTAGCGGCTTTGACCAGGTTGCGCGGAAGATGGCGGCTGCCCTGCGAATGAACGTTTTGCCGAAACCATCCGAGAAAAGGACCGAACTCGCCCGCCTCGAACATTTCCTGCAAATTGCCCAGCTTCTCTTCCGCTTTCGCGTAAAACTGCGCTGCATACATGTTTCCTAGGGCATAGCTCGGGAAATAGCCGATTGCTCCCGCCGGCCAGTGTACGTCCTGCATCACGCCGTCCGAATAGTCGGGCGGGAGCAGCCGGAAATATCGTTCCATCCTGGTGTTCCATGCCTCGGGAAGGTCCTCGGGCTCCAGCTCGCCGCCGATCAGCATCCTCTCCAGTTCAAATCGCATGATGATGTGAAGATTGTAGGTAACTTCATCTGCTTCGGTGCGAATCAGGCTTGGACGAACCTCGTTCAGGGCGAAGAGGAATTTGTCGATATCGATTTTGTTCAGCCACGGGAAGTGCCTGCGCGCCGAAGGATAAAAATGCTTCCAGAACCCGGGGGACTTTGCCGCCATATTTTCCCACATGCGCGACTGAGATTCGTGGATCGCCATCGATATCGACCTGCCGCGCGGGGTCCCCCAGTGTTCGACCGGAAGCCCCTGCTCGTACAGGGCGTGTCCGGTCTCATGAATCGAGCTGAAAAGGGCCATGACAAACGAGTTCGGATCGAATCTGGTAGTGATGCGAACGTCTCCCGGTCCGATCTTTGAGGTAAAAGGATGGGCCGACCGGTCTATCCTGCCTGCGCCAAGGTCGTAGCCCAGGTGAGCGATTATTTCCATGATGAAGGTCTTCTGCACGGACGCGGCGAATCACCCTGCAAAGCGGTGGGGTCCGGTTTTCGGGGGGCGGCTTCGATTTTTTCGAGCAATTCGAAAGTCGCGTCCGCCAGCTTGTCGAAGAGCACCTCGATACTGCTTGGCGTTTTCCCCCGGTTCGAAATTCTTCGATCAGCGCATCGTAAATCTCTTCCCCGCCGGTAGAGAGCGCGGCGGCCTCCTGCCGCTTGAGGCTTATGATTTGCTTGAGGTAAGGAAGAAAACCCTTCCAGTCATTTTCGCGCCTCATGCTTTGCCATGCAAGCTCTCCCTCCGAGGCCGCTTTTGCCAGTTCGACTGCGAGCGCTTCCGGTATTTTGGTTGCGCGGTCGTAGTTTCTTCTCCATTCGCGCAGATTCACAGCTTCATCGGACAGAGGTCCACCGGGGATTTGCCGAGGCTTCGGCCCTGGCAAGCATTTCTCCGAACTCGGGGTCCGTTGCGCGCCTGTGAAGAAGGGCGGTAATTGCCGCAATTTGTTGCGCCCTGTGTGAATGGCCTCCTTTGGGCAGGTATGTGCGCTGGTCCCAGTTGAGCAGGCTTTTCATCGATTCGATACAAAGAGGTGGTTGTGGAATAGTCCAGCAGCCACCGGTAGGCTTCTGCGGGTTTCATGAGTTCTCCTTCAAGACAGTGAAACGGCATTGAAGAACGAAAATATAGTCAGTCGAGCATGTCCCCCGGTAGTCTTTTGCGAAGGCTGAGCGTTGAATAGCTCTGCCTGCCATGGGCTGCAGGTTCCTGAATATCCGATTCTCCCGCGCTTTCTTGACTTTTACCGGCACAGACTTAGTTTTCTGATGACATACGATAATGCAAATTCATGTAATATGAAAGAATTTCAATAAATTACAAGTGGTGTCCCATTATCCGTTTTCCTAACTGAAACAAATCTCTATGCTAATGTTGAGCGAAATATGTCCCGGCTCATACCAGTTGTCAGGGCCGATCCGGGGATCGTAAAGTCGAAACCGATAAGTGAAGCGGCCTAGTCGACCCTCATGGATTGCCTTTACGGAGGAACTAAAACTAATATGCTGCCGGATGAATTGAAACTCAAGCTCCAGAAAATGATTGCCGAGGCGGAATCGCCCCGCGAAAAAGCCATCGATGTAATGTTTGAAATACAGGAACTCCAGGGCTGGATGAGCGATGAAGCCATGGTCGAAGCGGCGGCGCTGCTCGGCATGACGCCATTGGAACTGGAGGAGCTTGCCACCTTCTATGACTATATATACCGCAGCCCCGTAGGCAAATATGTAATCAAGGTCTGTGACAGCACCGTGTGCTGGCTGGAGGGCCACCAGCGTGTAATCGACTACATAAGCGCACGCGCCGGGGTTCCCATGGGGGGGACCAGTCCGGACGGGCTCTTCACGCTTCTGCCGGTTTGCTGTATCGGCTATTGCGACCGTGCTCCCGCAATGGTGATAAACAAGCGGGTATACGGAAAACTGACCCCGGAAAAGATCGACAGAATTCTTGATAAACTGGCTCACGAAGCCGAATTTGACGAATCGGAATAGCTCATGCCGCAATATCCCCAGGTACTGTTCAAAAACAGGAAACCGAACCGGGTGGCGACCCTGGACGAATACCGCGAAAGCGGCGGGTACCAGGCGCTCGAAAAGTTCATCGGCGGTGGGATTTCTCCCAAAGAGATCATAAGGCTGGTGAGTGAATCGGGCCTGCTGGGCCGAGGCGGCGCCGGTTTTCCAACCGGGAAGAAATGGGCTGCGGTGCCGGACTCGGGCGCTTTTCCCCGCTACCTTGCCGCAAACGGCGACGAGATGGAGCCCGGAACATTCAAGGACCGCATGCTGGTCCATGTTGACCCGCACTGCGTAATCGAGGGAATGATCCTGTCGGGTTACTCTTTTTCGGCTTCCAAGGCTTTCTTTTTCGTGCGTCCGTCCTACGAAAGCAGCGCCGTCATATTTGAGCGCGAGCTGGAATACGCGCGGCAGGCGGGTTTTCTTGGCAATAACATTCTGGGTACGGATTTTTCTTTTGATATAGTCGTTCACCGAAGCGGAGGAAGATACATCTGCGGGGAGGCGTCCGCGCTGCTCAACGCCATAATGGGGAAAAGAGCCGAACCCGGTGAAGCCGCCTCCGTACCCGACCGAGAAGGGCCTCTGGGACAAGCCGACGGTTGTGAACAATGTGGAAACCCTGGCCAATGTCCCTCATATTCTGCGCAACGGTCCCGAGTGGTTCAAGGGCCTGAGCGCCACCCCTCATGGGTCCGGCACGAAAATATACTGCATAAGCGGTAAAGTGAATGTTCCAGGCGCGGTCGAGTTGCCGATGGGTACCCGGCTGAGTGAAATAATCGATGAACACTGCGGAGGAATGACTCCGGGTTCTGAATTCAAGGCATGCCTTCCCGGGAGGCGCTTCGACCCGGTTCATGACCAGGGAGCACTACGATATCCGGATGGATTTCGAGGATTTGAAGACCATCGGAAACCGTCTCGGTACAGCCGCCATTATGGTTTTCGATCACAAAACCTGCCTTGTGGGCGCCACTCTGAACCTCATGGAATTCTTCGCCCGCGAGTCCTGCGGGTGGTGTACGCCCTGCCGGGAGGGGCTGCCCTACATGCGCGACCTGCTGTGGAGAATCGAAAATGGAGAGGGGGAAGAAGAATTCATCCCCAATTTGAGGACACTGTGCAAAGAGGTTTGGAACTCTTATTGCGCTCTTGCTCCCGGGGCCGCCGAGCCGGTAATCAGCCTTCTGGATTTTTTTGAAGACGAAGTACGCCAACACATTAGCCAAAAAGGATGTCCTTTCCATGCCGAGGCTGGTCATTGACGATCTTGAAGTAGAGGTCCCAAAGGGCAGCAAAGTCATCGACGCCGCCGAACGGTTGGGCATTATAATTCCGCGCTTCTGCTATCACGAGGCATTGGGATCGGTTGGCGCATGCCGGATGTGCGCGGTCAAATTTATCCAGGGTCCCTTCAAGGGCGTGCAGATGAGCTGCATGGTCGATGCCCAGGATGGGATGGTCGTTTCGACAACCGACGAAGAGGCGGTTCAATTTCGCAAGAGAATAATCGAGCTGTTGATGATGAACCATCCCCTGGATTGTCCCGTATGCGACGAGGGCGGACAATGCCTGCTGCAGGATGAAACAGTGTCCGGCGGGCACGGCGTGCGCAGGTATCAGGGCAGGAAGCGAACGTATCGGGACCAATACCTGGGACCTTACATTCAGCATGAAATGAACCGCTGCATCCATTGCTACCGCTGTTCGAGGTTTTACCAGGAGTTTGCCGGATACAGAGACCTCGGCCCCATGCAGATCGGGGACCGTCTCTACTTCGGCAGGTTTTCGGACGGTAAGCTCGAAAGCCCTTTTTCAGGAAACCTGGTGGATATCTGCCCCACCGGCGTCTACACCGACAAGACCGCCCGGTTCAAAGTGCGCAGATGGGACCTCCAGAGAGCGCCCTCCCTTTGCAACCACTGCTCGCTGGGGTGCAATACGGTCGGGAACGCCCATTACCGCGGGGTCATGCGGGTGGAGGCGCGCTACAACCATGATGTGAACGGGTACTTTATATGCGACGCTGGAAGATTCGGATTTTCCTACTCCAATGGCGGCGCCGATCACAAAAAGCGCCCCTGGGCAGCGCGAGTTGGAGAGAGCGTCGTTTCCGTGCAGACCGCATTTGCAAGAGCGCGGGAAGCTCTGGGCAATATTGCTGAAAAATACGGTCCCAATGCCATTGCCGCGGTCGGCTCGACTCGAAACAGCCTCGAGTCCCAGTGCATGCTCAAGCGAATTTGCAGAACACGAGACTGGCGGGGCCCGGTATTTTTTTTCGATCCCGCAAAGCTCCGTAAGACCCGCTCAGCCATTGAAGGGCTTGACAGCGAAATCGCCGTATCGATGCGGGAAATCGAGAAAGCGGATTTTGTTATCATTGCAGGGGCCGATCCCCTCAACGAAGCGGGGATGGCCGCGCTGGCGCTCAGGCAGGCCTCCAGGAGGCAAGCACCCATTGTGACGATCGATCCACGCCCGGTCTTCCTGCCCTGCGATTTCGAACATATACCGGCTGCGCCCGGCGACATTGAGCTGTACCTGGGCATGCTCGTCGGTAAGGCGGTCGAAAAGGATTCGGCAGCGTTCGGAAAAGACGCAAAGGATTTTTATCGTGCGCTGGTCGCAGAACATGGAGATCGTGAGCTTCCGGCCCGGATTGGCCCGCTTGCCGAACAGCTCGGCTCGAGTAAAAGGCCGGTAATAATTTGCGGAACCGACGTGACTCGCGAAACCACGCCCGCGTTTGCCGCCGATTGCGCCCGGTTGCTGGCCCTGACGGGAAAACAGGCAGGCATTTTTTATCTGTTGCCGGGGGCAGGCGCTTTCAGCTCAGCCCTTCTTTCCGGAGCGGACGGACAAGCGTTTGCGGACCTTGTCGGCGATATCGAAAAGGGTCGCGTTCGAGCGCTGGTCGTTGTGGAGAGCGATCCTTTTCACTATTATCCGGACCGGCAGAGACTCGATCGAGCCATGTCAAAACTCGAACTTCTGATAGCAATCGATTATTTTCCGACCGAGACGGTCAAGCGCGCTTCCATTTTTTATCCGGCTTCCACAATCTTTGAAACCGGTTCGACATATATAAATCAGGAAGGAAGGGCCCAGTTTGCGAAGCGGGTCCATCACGGAGGCGTGCCGATCTGGGGAGGAGAACACCCGCCGCGTGTTTACCGGGATTTTGTTCCCGGAGGGGATCACCTGCCGGCCTGGAAAGCGCTTTGGGAAATTGCGGGCATGCCGATGCCGGATGGCGGACTGAGCGATATCTCCCCTGGAGAGTTTATCCCGGCGGAGCACACGGCCTTTGAGGGGTTCGATGCGGACAATTATCCGGTTGATGGGATAAGGATACTTCAAGGCAAGTCCGGTAACGGAAATCTCCACGCCCCGCGAGGTGTAGGGTCCCTGGGAAAGTCGAAAAGCTCTGAGGGCCTCGAACTTTTAATGGTCGAATGGATGTTCGGCACAACGGAATTCTCGGCCTGGTCGGATTCGCTTGACGCCGGCATCACTGGACCATATATGTTGATGCACTCAAAAGATGCGCAGAATGCGGGGCTTTCCGACGGTGACAGGGTATCTGTTGAACTCGACAATGGGACCCTGGAGATCATGGTTTCGGTATCGGATCGCACGGCCGAAGGGGTATTGGTCATTCCGCGCCACCAGTCGCTGGATTGGCGAAAGATGAAAGATTTCCGTGTTCGAGTTTTGCCGGAAAAAATCCGGAAAGCTTGATTCAGAAGCGCCCACAAGGGGCTGGGCTACAATTCATTCACGGGTATTGCACCTGGACCAAGGTGCTTATGGATATCAAGCATTGTGCTATAGGGATCGATCTGGGGGGCACCAAGATAGCTTTTGGCACAGTCGATGAGGAAGGACGGCTTGCTGGAGTTGCTTCGCTATGACACTGAGACGCAGGGCGGCTACAGCGCGGTGTTAAATCAGGTTGTCAAAGGAGTTGAGCAGCTCAAGGGCGCTTCCGGGATTTCGATGTCCGGGATCGGCATCGGTGTCGCCGGGCAGGTGGACCCCGAGACCGGGGCCGTTATGTTCGCGCCCAATCTGGACTGGCATAACGTGCCGCTTCAGGCGGAAGTGCAAAAGGCATGTGCAATTCCCGTCGTGGTAACCAACGACGTTCGGGCTGCGCTGTGGGGCGAATGGCTTTTCGGGGCAGGCCGAGGCGGCGGCGATCTGGTGTGTATCTTTGTCGGGACGGGAATCGGCGGTGGCATCGTCTGCGGCGGCAGGGTGCTTGAAGGGTGCAGCAACACAGCGGGGGAGATCGGGCATATGACGGTGGACCTTCACGGTCCGCTTTGCCATTGCGGCAACAGGGGATGCATGGAAGCACTGGCCGGCGGATGGGCCATAGCTCGCAGAGCGCATGAGAGTGTGAAGGCCGACCCGGTCTTCGGCAGCACAATTTTGAAGATGGCGGGAGGCAAAGTCGAGGACATCACGGCAAGAACACTTGTGCAGGCTTTTTACGCTGGAGACGCGCTCGCGGCGGAGATAATTGACGAGGTTACGGACGCTCTGGCCGCTGGTGTCGCTGCCCTGGTAAACGCGTTTAATCCCTGTCGGATAATATTGGGCGGCGGCATTATAGAAGGCATGCCGGAGATGGTCTCGCGCATAGACAAGGGAGTGCGCCGCCGCGCATTGAGTGCGGCAACCGGCCGCCTTGTCATCTGTGCTTCAAAACTGGGAAATGAAGCCGGGATCATCGGGGCTGCGGCGCTCGCAATGAACCTGAAATCAGTGAACAGTGAGCAGTGAGCAGTGTGCAGTATTTAAACTTCTGGTTTTACTTGCTGTTCAATTGCTTCCCTCTGCGCTCTCTGCGTCTCGGCGGTGGATGTTTTTTGGTTGAAGGAGTATTCATGAAACTGGCCGGAATGGATGTCGATCTGACCGGGTTCGAACCGGCGGTAATGGAAAGGCTGCAAAACCTTGAGGAGGCTGATTTCTGCGCCCGGCTCTGGAAAAAGGACCCGGCGCTTTGGAAAATGGAACCGGACCAGCAGAAAATAATTGCAAACTCGATGGGCTGGCTGGATTCTCCCTTGAAGATAAGGCAGGCTGTGCCCGATCTTACTGAATTTGCCGCCGAACTGAAGAAAGCCGGCTTTCGCCACGTGCTCCTTATGGGCATGGGAGGAAGCAGCCTTGCGCCGCTGGTTTTTAGAGAAACTTTCGGCAGGCATGCTCCCGGCTTGCCGCTGACGGTGCTCGACACCACCGATCCGGCCACTGTCATTCGGCTTGAGCGAAGCCTTCCTCTTGCCAACACTTTTTTCATCGAGGCCAGCAAGTCCGGCACCACCGTCGAGAGCCGTTCTTTCGGCGAGTATTTTTTTGAAAGAGTCAAAAGCATAAAGGCAAACCTCGCCAGCGAAAACTTTGGGGTGATAACAGACCCTGGCTCCATGCTTGAGAGACTGGCCGCCGAGCGCTCCTACCGCAAAGTTTTCCTCAATTATCCGGATATCGGCGGACGCTATTCGGCGCTTTCCTTTTTTGGGTTGGCGCCGGCCTCTCTGATGGGCATCGATTTAGATGAGTTGCTCCTCAGGGCCTCAAAGATGCTGGATGAATGCCGGATGCGGAAGCCCCTTTCCCAAAATCCGGGAGTAGCGCTCGGGGTGGCTATCGGCGTCCTTGCGGCAGGGGGCAGGGACAAGCTGACCTTTCTTCTGCCCGGGCCGATTTCCTCGTTTGCAATGTGGTTGGAACAGCTCATTGCCGAAAGTACGGGAAAGGATGGCACAGGAGTCATTCCGGTATCGGGCGATCCGGTTGAAAACCGGCAAAGTTACGGAGAAGACCGGCTGTTTGTGGAATTCAGAATAGAAAACGAACCGGACGAGGCCCTTGAGGCCAAAGCCCATTCTCTGCGAAAAGCCGGCCACCCGGTCATCACAGTTTATATGCGCGACCGGCTCGATCTCGGAGAGCAGTTTTTCCTTTGGGAGATTGCCACCGCTACCGCTGGGGCTTTGCTCGGCATAAATCCGTTCGATCAACCGAACGTGCAGGAATCCAAGGAATTTACAGCTAAAATTCTCGATGATGTCAGCAAGGAGGGCAGGGTGCCCGAGGCCGGGATGGAAATGTCGCAGGGTCCGTTGCGGCTTTACCTGGCCGGGGGAGCTTCCAGCGTCCCGCAGGCGTTGTCCCTGTTTTTCGAGGGGGCTGCCAGAGATGGTTACCTGGGCATTCTTGCCTACCTGACCGAAAATGAAACGAACGAGAGAGGACTGCGGCGGATTCGTATAGTTGTGAGGGACAGAATGCGAATCGCCACGACAGTAGGCTACGGTCCGCGTTACCTGCACTCGACCGGCCAGCTTCACAAAGGGGGAACGAACAAGGGGTCTTTTCTCATTGCTTACCTCGGACATTGCTGAGGACGCCGGGATTCCCGGTCAGCCATATACCTTCGGAATGTTGATGCGTGCCCAGGCCCTGGGCGATTTCGAAGCACTGCGCAAACACCGGCGCAGAGTCTTGAGGGTCCATTTGAGCGGTGAGGCGCCGATGGGACTTGCCGCTCTGGAGGAGGTGCTCAGAGCTGTGATCTAGTTTCCATCCGGAAAGGATCCTTTTCCGTCCTGGCGGCGTCAATCTTCGGGCTTACCTCGCGGAGCGTGGAATTCTCGTACGCCTCCGTGCAACCCCTCGATTTCCTTGCCAGTACGAAAAATGCCTCCTTTTCGAACAGAAACCTCGCGGGGCGTGGAATTCGCTCCGGAGTTTCCGGATGGACGCGATCTAGTCTGTCCCGTGAATCAGCATCGTCCATTACGAACCAAAACTGAAGGGAAACAATGAAAAAACTGCTCTCCGCATCCATTCTGTCTGCCGATTTCGGCAGGTTTGCAGAAGAGGTCAAAGCTGTCGAAGCCGCAGGGGCCGACTGGATACATGTCGATGTCATGGATGGCCATTTCGTGCCCAACATAACTATCGGGCCCGATATGGTAAAAGCGCTGAGCCAGGTGACACGCCTCCCTCTGGACGTTCACCTGATGATAGAAAAACCTGGCCGCTATCTGGAAGATTTCGTCAAAGCGGGGGCCAATTGGTTGGGAGTCCATGCCGAAGCCTGTGTTCATCTTCACAGGGTGATCCAGAGAATAAAGGAGCTTGGGGTGAAGGCTGCCGTTGCGCTTAATCCGGCGACACCGCTCTGCATGATCGATCTGGTTCTGCCGGATGTCGATATGGTTTTGCTCATGACTGTTAATCCCGGGTTCGGCGGACAGGCGTTCATTCCGAACGTGCTCCCCAAAATCCGGCAATGCCGCAGTATGATAGATGATGCGGGGCTTTCGACACTGCTCCAGGTTGACGGAGGAGTAAACCCTGAAACATGCCGGGGAACTTGCGGAAGCGGGCGTGGATGTCTTTGTCGCCGGTTCAGCGGTTTTCAGGGGTGATTACGCGCAAAATATCAGAAATCTGAAAGAGCCAATGAATCGACAGTGAAGGCCTAAATCTTGATATTCAGCTCCTCCAGCATCCGGTCGGCATAGTCCATGATATAATCCCTCTGCTTCCTGTCGGCGTAGCTAATGCAAGCGCACCGCAGAATCCGGCGGCTGCGGGTCAGCAGCTCGAAATCTGCCTGGTTAAACGACAGGTTTACGGCAAAGCAGAAGGGATGGCATTGGGTGTGCTCCTTTTGTATATCCGAGTAGAGTTCTACAGGAAGCATAACCCAGAAAATGTCTCCAAATTCCGATGCTTCAGCATTCTTCTTCAGGAATTCAAGGATCTTCTCGTAGTCGGATTCCCTTAGCTGATCAATTACGTACTGCTTCATCTTATTGTCCTGATTTTAAGTGGGCCGCCGTTCAGTGCCGAGTTCCGCGCTGCTGCAGGTAACTTAGCGCAGCCATTATAAAAAAGGAGAGCAATAGCAGGATGATGCTCAATCCGGCCGCCAGTTCGAATTCACCCTTTGAGACTTCGAGCACGGTGGCAGTGGTAAGCACTCTGGTATATCCGCGAATATTGCCGCCTACCATCATCGATGCGCCCACCTCGCCCAGGACGCGTCCAAATCCTGCAATGATTGCAGCCAGAATACCGGGCCTGGACTCCCAGAGCAGCAGCAAAAGATATTGCAGGCGGGTCGTTCCAAGAGACAGTATCTGGAGGCGCAGCTTCGGATCTATGGACTGCACGGCCGCCAGAGTGAATCCGGTCACGACTGGAGACGCGATTACGGCCTGTGCGATTATCATGGCCGTGGGCGAGTATAGAATGCCCAAGGCTCCCAGGGGGCCGTAACGCATCAGGAGCAGCCAGGTTACAAATCCCACGACCACGGGCGGAAGTCCCATCCCGAAGTTTACTACGCTTACCAGCAGCCCTCGGCCGAAAAATCGGGTAAGCGCAAGCGCTGTGCCCATGGGAAATCCTATGAGAACGCTGATAAAAGTTGCTATCCCTGAAACCTGAAGCGTCCTGGAACGAAATTTCCAGGACCTCGGGGTCAAGAGTTATCAGGAGTCGAAAGGCTTCAACAAAGCCGCTTGATATCGATTCCATTTCATTTGTCCTTCATAATCTTCTCTCTTACATGCAAGTTCAGGGGATTATCGGACATTTGAGTCGAACTGGAAACCCAAAATAACCCCTTTCGGTTGCTCTACTTCAAAATTAAGGGGCGCGGAGTGAAAACAAGTAAATAATGCAGTAAAACAGGGTTGTCCGGAGGGAAACTATAACTAAGCATTTGACTTATTGTCTTCTTGCTCCTATAGGTGCCGGTTGCGGCTTGTTTGCGGCAGCCGGAGGCAGGTTTGGATGACGCAGTATGCTATCCTAAAGAAGTTCGGAAATGAAATGTATAATCGCGCTAAATCAGGGCTTCTTGTATTGACATAAGTGTTTATGATGTCGAGTTTAACCAAACCGGTGTCTGAATCCATGGAAGGTCATGAAATGAGCCCCGCAATGCGGGCGGTGCTCGGGCAGGTGTTTATCAACATGCCTTGGCGCCATATGGGACGATATATCGACCTGGTTTTAGAAAACGGCATAAATATCGAGATCGGGTTTGGGGCCGACGATCTGGAAAGCTCTTCGGCCGGTGATGTCTGCGCCGCCATTGGGCGAATGCGTGAAAAAGGAATCCGAATCACCTTTCATGGGCCTTTTTGGGACCTGTGTTCCGGAAGCATTGATCCCGGGATAAGAAGAGTCAGCGTGTCGAGGCTGGGCAGCCTGTTCGACTTGGTGGAGAAAATCCGGCCGGAACAGGTCGTCTGTCATACCGGCTTCGATCCGAGGCATCATCAGGGGCATCGCCGAGCGTGGATTGAAAACAGTCTTTCTACATGGACGCCTTTTGTCCGGCGAGCGGAAATCCTTAGGACGCCGCTGGTTTTGGAGAATGTCTGGGAGGAAGACCCGGAGCTGCATCTGGAGTTATTTGAGGGGATAAAATCGCCATGGTTTGGTTTTTGCCTGGATATCGGGCACCAGCACTCGTTTTCTCGGACAACCCTGGATAAATGGCTCCATGCGACTTGGCCGTACTTGAAGGAAGTTCACCTTCATGATAATGATGGCTCCTTTGACACACATTTTCCTGTAGGGTCCGGTACGATCGATTTTGATTATCTTTTTTATTTTTTAGGCGAAAAGAAAATTTCGCCCGTGCTGACCATGGAACCTCATACAGTTGAGCACATGTACGCGACTGTGGCGGGATTGGCCGCAATGGCCTCATTTAACGAGTTTGTAAATAGTCGAACGAGCGGACCCGGTCGGTAAAGGCGGCGCACATGGCAATCGTGGAGCTGAGCATTGTTCCAATCGGTATTGAAAGCACCAGCCTGAGTTCTTATGTGGCAGGGGCGATAAAGGTGCTTGAAAAAACCGCTCTCAAATATGAGCTGACCGCTATGGGCACAATTATCTCAGGCGATTTGGACGACATTGTTAAAGCCATACGGCAGATGCATGAGAGTTGTTTTGATGCCGGTGCGATGCGGGTCCTGACTCAGATCAGGATTGACGACCGGCGGGACAGGAAAGGCAGTACGGAACAGAAAATTCGGTCAGTCCGGGAGAAGCTCGGACGGGACCGGATTGCCGGAGGATAATGTGGCCCTCAAAGACTTGGCGGAATACATTGTAAAATCGCTTGTCGATCATCCGGAAAAAGTGGAGCTCGTGGAACGTGAGGAGGATGACACGGTGCTTATCGAGCTTAAAATATCACCTGACGACATCGGCAAGATTATAGGGAAAAGCGGAAACACGATAAACGCAATCCGCACCGTTTTACAGACAGCGGCCTCGAGCCGCAAGAAACGAGCTAAGCTGGAGATGAAGGACCAGGGTGACCTGCCTCTCGAGGAAAGCATCGAGGAGTGATACGGATCCCTGCTCTCGAAAATTGAAAATCGGAGGTTGGGAATCGAGTATCCAATGAGGATCACAAAACGCTATCCGACCGAAATGGAGATATCCCATGCCGAATCGATCGACCTGACGATAATAAAGAGGAGCCAAGCTTATGCCTGAGATAGCCCAGGGACTTCCCGCAAGTGAATTGCGAGCGCATTTCGAGGACGACCTGCTTGCGTTTGATACTACCGCTTCCCTGGAGGATGTGGCAGACAAGGTTGTGGGACAGGAACGCGCGATTGACGCCATCCAATTCGGGATGGGGATGAAGGAGTCGGGGTATAACATCTTCATTGCGGGGCCGTCGAAAGCGGGCCTCACCTACACAGCCAGGACCTTCATCGAAGAGCAGGCCAGGCAGGAACCCACGCCGCCGGACTGGTGCTATGTTTTCAATTTCAAGGAGCAGGACAAGCCCAAGGGCCTCAAAATCTCCGCCGGCACCGGAAAATTGCTCAAGAAGGATATGAATGATTTTATAGACACGCTGCAGGCGAAAATCCCCGAGGTTTTCGACAGCGACGACTACCGCGCCAAAGAAGGCGAAGTGCACCAGGATTTCGAGAAGCGCAGGCGGGAGTATATCGACGAACTCTCCCAGGAGGCGCGCGAACAGGGATTCATTCTTCAGTTCTCCCAGGTTGGTATGGTCATCATTCCCGCCAACAAGGAAGGCGAGCCGATGACCCAGGAGGATCTGCGCCACCTGAGCGAGGAAGACCGCCAATTCCTGCGCAGCAAGAGCGATGAGTTGCATGAGAGAATGAAGGACACCATCAAGAAAATTCGCGAGGCAGAAAACGAATTCAAGGAAAAGCACACAAAGCTTGATAACGAGATTGCCCTGTTCGTGGTTGGACAGTTGATGGATTCTTACGAGGAAAAATACAAGGACGACCAGCAGGTGCTCGACTACCTGAAGGAGGTCCAGGAGGACATTCTCGAAAATATAGACGATTTCAAGAAAAAGCCCGAAGCCCAGCAACAGATGCCGGGGCAGCCCGTCGCGCCGTTTGCCGTTCCTCCCAAGGAGGCTAACCTGCGCAAGTACGATGTTAACGTGCTCATCGATAACTCGGAAACGAAGGGCGCTCCGGTTGTCATCGAATCAAATCCGGCCTATCCCAACCTTTTCGGCTCCATAGAGAGGCAGGCTTGGTTTGGGGCGCTGTTTACAGACCATACGATGATAAAACCCGGATCGCTCCACAAGGCCAACGGCGGCTATCTGGTGATGAAGGCGCTCGACCTGCTTAAATGGTTTATCTCTTATGAAGCTTTAAAAAGGGCGCTGCGCGACAAAGAAATCAGGATCGAAGATCTGGGCGAGCTCTACGGAATTTTCAGCACACGCACGATCCGGCCCGAGCCCATTCCGCTTAATTTAAAGATCGTCCTTACCGGCGATCCCTATATCTACCAGTTGCTCTACAGCCTTGACGATCGCTTCCAGAAGCTTTTCAAGGTCAAGGCCCACATGAGCGACCAGATGGACAGAAAGCCGGACAAGGTCCTCGAATGCTCGAGGATGATCGCCCGCTACTGCAACGACCACAATATAAGGCACCTTGACAAATCGGGAGTGGCCCGCGTGCTCGAATACAGTGTGGAGCTTACCGAGGACAGGGATAAGCTCACCCTCGAGCTTGGGACCATCGCCGACCTGCTTCGAGAATCCAATTACTTTGCCGGCCTCGACGGGCAACGAAGTTATTCAGAGAAAGCACGTCGACGAGGCGATCAAGAAGCGTATCTATCGCTCCAACCTCATCGAAGAGCGCGTAAAGGAGGTAATAGAAAAGGATATTATATGGGTCGAAACCGAAGGTGAAAAGGTCGGGCAGGTTAACGGCCTTGCGGTGCTGATGACCGGCGATCACGTTTTTGGCAGGCCGAACCGGATCACGGCAACCGTTTCGGTTGGGCGCGAGGGGATGGTGTCCATCGACCGCGAATCGAAAATGAGCGGCGCCACGCATACCAAGGGACTGATGATTTTAAGCAGCCTTTTCAGGGAGCGGTTTGCCCATAACAAGCCCATAGCCTTCACGGCCTCGGTGTGCTTTGAGCAAAGCTACGGAATGATAGATGGAGACAGCGCCTCGAGCACGGAATACTATGTCCTTGTCAGCGCAATCAGTGGATTGCCCTTGAAACAGGGTATCGCTGTAACGGGATCGGTCAGCCAGAGGGGTGAGATTCAGCCGATCGGGGGCGTGAACTACAAGATCAAGGGCTTTTTCGACATTTGCAAAGCCAAAGGACTCACGGGCGAACAGGGCGTCATGATTCCGCACAAGAACATCCGCAACCTGATGCTTGACCAGGAAGTGGTAGATGCAGTCGCCGAAGGCAAGTTCCACATCTGGCCTGTCACCACGGTTGAGGAAGGCCTGAGAATCCTTACGGGAATGGATGCGGGCAAGCTCCAGGAGGATGGAAGTTATCCGGAGGGCACCGTCTACAGGAAAGTTGACGACAGGCTGAAGGAGATTTCTGAAATCGTACGCAAGTTCGCCAAAGAATTCGAAGGCGATGGCAAAAAATCCGAAGAGGATGAAGGGCCGAGCTGCCCTCACTGCGGGCATTAGAAGAAGCTGTGCTCTCGCCAATGGATACTTGGCTAATCGAAGTGGTCGGTCCAACGGTGCTTTGCGCACGAGAACGTGACGCGGGCCGGAATCGACGTGGCGTATGAGTGCGGCGTCTTCGCGCGCGTGACGGGATGGATGGACGCCTTGGGCCTGAACTATGAAGTGACGCCGGCGCCTGGCAACTGTCCAAGAGTGCAGGGGCGCGAGTGCTCGTACACGTTCAAACTTCAGGACGGAATTCCACTCACCCGGGCGCTCGCTTAGGAGCCCCGGAACGAGACCCAAAAGGCGGATGATCGCCGCCCTTTTTTGGCGCCTTATGGCAAGCCTCAAACAGCCTCTGATCTGGATTATCGACAGCAATCACTGGGAGAGGGTAAACTTACGGGCCGTTCTGATCGAGCGCGGCTGCGAGGTGGAAGGCTTTGAAAGCATCTTCCACGCCGTTGTCATGCGCTACCGGAAGATTGTCGAAAAGCCTGCCGCAATCGTTCTCGAAATCAAAAACCTTGCATATCAAAGCCGGGAACTGGACGAACTTGCCAGTATTGGAGCGCCTGTCATCCTGCTTACAGGTGTCTATGAAGGCAGGAAATTAGCCGATGAACACAAGTGGGCGGCAGTTCTGCGGAGGCCTTTTACCATTAGGCAGGTCGCACAGGCTGTCGAGCGTCTGGCTGGACGGGGGCCTGTTGAAGAGCCCCATGAAGTTAAATCCATGTGATTGAAGTACTAACATGGGAGCAAACGTGAACAGCGCATTGGCCCTTTCCATTCTTGTCGTCGATGATGAACCCAATATCCGGAAGACCCTCAGTATCGCTCTGGAGGCCGGGGGCCATCATGTTTCAACTGTAAGCAACCCGAAAGATGCGTTGACTGAGGCCAACGGGCGCTATTTCGACCTTGCTTTTGTGGATCTCCGCCTGGGCTCGGAGTCTGGGATAGACTTGATCGGCAATCTGCTGGCGATCTGCCCGTGGATTAAGTGCATCGTTATTACGGCTTATGCTTCGATTGATACCGCTGTCGAAGCAATGCGGCGCGGCGCTTTTGATTACCTGCCCAAAGCCTTTCACTCACGATCAGGTATCGGTTCTTGTCAGCAAGGTTTCTGAGGTCAGGACCCTGGAGCAAAAAGTGGCGTCCCTTCAGGAAAGACTGAGAGAATCCGTTCCCGAGGCGGTCGTCGAGAGCCGCAGCCCTTCGATGCAGCGGGTTTTAGCCATGGCCAGGCAAGTGGCGGACAGTGAAGCCACCATCCTGATTCGTGGTGAGAGCGGGACCGGCAAAACCATTCTAGCTCATGCAATACACTCATGGAGCGGTCGTTCGTCAAAACCTTTCGGGACTATTTCGTGTCCTTCGCTCTCGGCCGAACTGCTTGAAAGCGAGCTTTTCGGGCATGCGAAAGGGTCATTTACCGGTGCTTTGCGCGATTATTCCGGACGCATTGCGGCCTGCGACGGAGGGACGCTTTTTTTGGATGAAATCGGTGATTTGCCACTGTCCATCCAGGCCAAGTTGTTGCGGGTACTCCAGGAAAAAGCTTACGAGCGTCTGGGGGATTTGGAAACAAGAAAGGCCAATGTTAGAATCTTGGCGGCGACCAATATCGATCTTGAATCGGCAGTAAAGACGGGGCGGTTTCGTGAGGACCTTTTCTACAGGCTTGATGTCGTCGAGATTGTGATTCCTCCGCTCAGAGACCGCCGGGAGGACATTGTCCCGATGGCCGAGGCCCTTCTGGCCTTTTTTGCCAGGCAGAACCATCGCCGGATACTGGGATTTGCCGAGGAAGCGTGCGAAGCCCTCAAGAATTACGAATGGCCCGGCAATGTGAGGGAACTCCGAAATGCGATCGAACGTGCGGTCCTGTTGTGTAGAGACGATAGAGTCGGAATTCACCATTTTCCGCTCAAGCTCAAGCCGTCGGAGCGCGTGCCCGGCCCCGGCGGCCTGGTAACCATGGAAGAGCTTGAAAGAACGCACATCCGGCGCGTACTGGCTTCGAGCAGATCCATTGAAGAAGCATGCCGGATTTTGGGAATGGATTCCGTGACTTTTTGGCGAAAACGAAAGAAATATGGGTTATAAATTTGGCATTTCATTTTGAAATGTCCTAAACTAACTCATCCTTCAATTTGAAATCTTCCAGGTTGCCTCACCGGGTAATGTTTCGCTAAGCCATTGAAATTGCATAATTTAGTTTTATTTTCCCATTGGCATGTGATTTGCCTTAAGAATTCAGAGGAAGGGTAAAGGGGCGTGAGTTTAAAAACAAAACTGATCCTGGCTTCCTGCGGTCCACTTCTTATTCTTTTGGTGGTGGGCCTCATAAGCATCCGGACCATCACCCAGTCAAGCAAGGCGCTCGAGCGGATTTTCAGGGAAAACTACGACAGTGTAGCCGCCGGCCTGGTGATGAAACAGGCAATCCTGGAAATTGAGCGTGGCGTTGAGCCGCTTCTTTACGAAAGCAGTGCTGACAAAACTATTATTGACTCTGCCGTTCTAAGGTTTTCGCAAAGGCTGAAGTTCCAGCAGGGCAATGTCACTTTGCCTGGCGAACAGGAACTGACGAATAAGCTGGCAGAATCGTGGAAAACTTACAGGAGCGAACTGGAAGCTTTTGTTCAAATGCGGGAGAGCGGCACTGCGCGCCGGGATTTTTACAGGACTAGGCTGCTGCCGCAGTCAGACGCGGTTCTCGATGCTGCACAGCACATAATCGACATCAACTTGAACAATATGATCTCTGCTGATGGCCAGGTGCGCCAGCAGGCAGCAGAAACAAATCGCGACGTAATCGTGCTGGTGTTGGCTGGATCAGTGCTGGCGCTGATCTTCGTTATCATTATAGGACCTTCCATACTAAGGCCGATATCCTACCTCACCCGTTCTGTGAAAGAGATTCAGCAGGGGAACCTCGATCTTGTCGTAAAGGCCAGGTCGGGAGATGAAATCGGCCAACTGGCTTCCGCTTTCAACGATATGACAAGGAGCCTGCGTGAATTCAGACGAACGAACCGCGCACGGCTGATTCGCACCCAGAAGGCGACCCTGTCGGCGCTTAACTCTCTTTCCGACGCTGTCATTATCTGCAATCCGGAGGGCGTCATCGAGCTTTCAAACGATACAGCCCAGCACCTGTTTGCACTTAAGGCGGGAACGACCATTCAGTCGGTCGAAAATGTCCGGATGGGGGAACTATTCGAGCGTGCACGCCACGAGATGCGGCCCATCCGGCTGAAAACCTATGATTGGGCCATTCAGGTTTTCAGGGATGGAGAGGAACATTTCTTTTTGCCTGAGGCGGTCCCAATAATGGACGAGGAAAGACGACTCATCGGCGTGACGCTCATTCTCTCGGATGTGACCAGGCTGCGCAAGCTTGATGAAGTGAAAAGCGGTCTTATTTCAACCGTTTCACATGAACTTAAGACCCCTCTGACTTCCATTAGACTTGCGGCCCATGCGCTTTTGAATGAAAAACTCGGTCCGCTGAGCCCCAAACAGGCCGAACTTGTCATTGCTGCTCGAGATGACAGCGACCGGCTTTACCGTATCATCGAGAACCTGCTGGACATCGGTCAACTGGAGTCGGGAGGGTCCACTGTCGAGCTTGTTCCTTTGAGCCCCGAACAGGTCCTTCTCAATGTTGTCGAGGAGATGAGGCCTTCATACGTGGATCGGGGAGTTTCCCTCGTACTCGACCTGCCGGGAGATATCCCGCAGGTCCTTGCTGACAGGATGAGACTGGAAATCGTCTTTACAAACCTCCTTAGCAATGGGCTGAAATTTACCCCTCCAGGGGGAGAGGTGAAGGTATCGGCACGCCTGGACAACGGTGCGGTGCTTTTTTCCGTTGAGGATACCGGCTCGGGAATACCTGAGGAGTACCTGCCGCATATTTTTGAAAAGTTTTTCAGGGTGCCCGGCCGCGGCGGGCAACAGAGCAACACTGGACTGGGTTTGGCCATCGTTAAGGAAATCATAGAAGCCCACGGCAGCAAGGTGGAGGTGACCAGCACACCTGGGGAAGGCACGAAATTTACTTTTACTCTTGCTGCTGCGGGCGGGGTTTCAAGCGAGATGAGGGCCTCATGATAGATAGGGCTGCACTGGCCCGAACAAATAGATGGGAAACACGCCAAGATATGCGATTTAAGGGCTTTTTTCGGAAGGAGGAATAACAGATGGATTTAGCAATATGGCTGCCGGGGATGTTTTTCCTGGGAATCGCGGTGATGGTAGTCTGCTTTCTGTTCGTAAAAGGTTGCGAGAAAATATAAGGCAAAGGAGTTCAAAGCGATGATCTACATTACAGCGGCTGTTGCGGTTTTCCTTTTTGTTTATCTCACAGTTGCAATGATACGGCCGGAATGGTTCTAGGCAAGTTTCCGTCCGGAAAGGGTCCTTTTCCGCCCTGGCGGTGTCAATCTTCGGGCTTTCTTGTGCGGCGTACCCCATGTACGCCTCCGCACAAGCCCTTGATTTCCTTGCCATAACGAAAAAAGGCCGCCTTTCCGAACAGAAACCTCGCGGGGCGTGGAATTGGTTCCGGTGTTTCCGGATGGACACCAGGCAAGTCCGGCAAATTACCGATCCTGAAAGGAAAAACAAATGACGTTTATTCAAATATGGTTACTTCCTATAGCGCTCCTTGTAACGGCCACTGTCGTTGCTTTCCCGTTGAGTCGTTACATGGCGTGGATCATGGACGGAAAATACCGCCCCTGGGCGGTTTTCCGCTGGTTCGAGCAGCGGTTGGACAGCGGTGAACAAAACTGGAAACAGTATTTATTCTCGCTGCTCACGTTCAATACCCTGATGTTCGTGTACACCTTCCTTGTTCTGGCGGTCCAGCCCTATACGCCGCTAAACCCAAGAGGGCTTACGATGCTGGCGCCGAGCACCATTTTTAACAGCGTCGTCTCATTTATTACGAACACCAACCTCCAGCATTATTCGGGGGACCAGCACCTATCGAACTTCAGCCAGATTTTTTTCGGGATTTTTAATCTTTTTTTCTCGGCGGCAGTAGGCCTCTGCGCGCTGGTTGCCATCATCCGCGCCCTGCGGGGCCAATCAAAGCTCGGCAACTTCTTTGTCGATATGTGGCGGGTTGTGGTCTACATGTTCGTGCCTACCGCGCTCATATTCGGCCTCATCTTCATAACCCAGGGCAGCCCGATGACCTTCCAAACCTCGTACGATGTTTCGACACTTGAAGCGGGGGCGATGGGCGCAACCGACACGGGCGAGGCCAAACAGCAAACCATTGTCGTGGGGCCGGTCGCGGCCTGGGAATCTATGAAAATGCTGGGCACCAACGGGGGCGGGTTCTATGGCATGAACTCGGCCCACCCGTTCGAAAATCCCACCGGACTGTCAAATTTCTTTAATACTTATGCGATGATGATGTTCCCGTTTGCTCTGGTATTTATGTTTGGCCGAATGCTGAACAGGTTCAGGCACTCCCTTGTGGTATTCTGTGTCATGATGGTCATGATGGCCGGCACAATCGTCTGGTCGATCTATTTCGATACTCTCAAACCTAATCCAGGATTAACCGGACAATCTGTGGAACAGAAGTTCGAAGTCCCCAATGCGGCATCTCCGGGTGGAAAGCTCACGATGAATCTGCCGGCAGTTCCGAGCCTGCCCGTCGAGCAGCACCTGGGAAATCTCGAAGGCAAGGAGATGCGTTTCGGGACATCTGCGGGCGCAACTTTTGATGCTCTGACTACCGATGTGACATGCGGCGCGGTAAATGCGGAGGAGGACAGCCTGAACCCGATGGCCGGCGCTTTCGCCCATGGCTGGAATGTGGCTCAACTGCGTCTACGGCGGCAAAGGCGTCGGGATGATAAACATGTTGACCTTTATCATAGTCGGGATTTTCGTAGCCGGCATGATGGTCGGAAGAACGCCGGAATATCTGGGAAAGAAAATCGGGGCACGTGAAGTAACGTTCGCAATGATCGCCATACTGGTTCATCCCGTCTTTATTCTGTGGCCCACGGGGCTTTTTGCCGGGACAACCTGGGGGCTTGCGGCAATAAGCAACCCCGGCGCGCACGGCTTCTCGCAAATCCTTTACCAGTTCTCTTCGGCTACGGCCAATAACGGTTCTGCATTCGACGGTCTCGGGGTCACGTATGGTTTCTGGAATGCAACGAGTCCAGCCCCGAGCGCTGTGGCATTCGACATCGCTGCCGGTCTGTCCATGCTTTTCGGCCGTTTTCTCCCTATTGTAGCACCAATGGCCATGGCGGCGTCCCTGGGGGCCAAGAAATCGAGCCCGTTTGGTCTTGGCACGCTTCGGGATGACAGCACAACGTTCGGTTTTCTCCTGCTGGGGACCGTAATTATCATCGGCGCATTGCTCTTTTTGCCTGCTGCCGTGCTTGGACCCGTAGCGGAGCACTTTGGCCCGATGCCTTTTGGGGGATAAAGGTCAGGAGCGCTCATGAAAACCGATATCAGGATACGGCGAGAAAAAGACGCACTCAAAGGAGTTCGAGATATGAGCAAGGAAGTTCCAGATTTTGAAATACCGGTAGAGGAGACAGGTCCGGGTCCGGAGCAGTCTCAGCCGGTGCGCCGCGTTAGAGCGCGGAAGCTGCTGGAAAAGGAGACCGCAAAGGTCGCCTTGAAGCAGGCATTTATCATGCTGCGGCCCGACCTCCAGTGGAATAATCCCGTCATGTTCGTGGTTCTGGTTGGGGCTGTTCTTACCCTTCTGTACATTGTCGAAGCTGCATGGGGCGGTTCCACGAGCCAGGTGTCCATTAGTTACTTTATAGCTCTTGATGTATGGCTTTTTTTGACGGTCATTTTCGCAAATTTCGCCACCGCCCTTGCAGAGGCCCGCGGCAAGGCCCAGGCTGAATCGCTCAAAAAAGCCCGCCACGACACCCTTGCCTACCGCCTGAACGCAAAAGGCGTTATCGAAGAAGTCTCGTCGGCCGATCTAAAACAGGGTGACCGGGTCGTAGTGAAAGCGGGACAGACAATTCCCGGGGATGGAGAAATCATCGAGGGAATTGCCTCGGTTGACGAATCGGCGATAACCGGCGAATCGGCGCCGGTAATTCGTGAGGCGGGCGGTGACCGGTCAGGAGTTACCGGAGGTACGGTCGTACTTTCGGACCGTATCGTGATCGAGATAACGAGCAGCGCCGGCGAATCCTTTCTGGACCGGATGATTGCCCTGGTCGAGGGCGCCATCCGCCAGCGCTCCCCAAACGAGATCGCCCTCACCCTTGTCCTCTCAGCCTTTACGCTGATCTTTCTCATCGTGGTGATCCCTCTTTTGCCCATGGCCCGGAATGCCGAGCTGTACATGCAGAGCTACCTTGGCGTTCAGGAGCCCGTGAAAAGTCTCGGAACAGACGTCCCGACCCTTATCGCCCTTCTGGTCTGCCTCATTCCGACCACTATCGGCGCACTGCTCGCAGCGATTGGGATAGCGGGCATGGATCGCGCTCTTCAGGCAAACATCATCGCCAAGAGCGGGAAGGCAGTGGAATTGGCCGGTGATATCGATGTCGTGCTGCTCGATAAGACGGGAACCATCACCATAGGCAACAGGAACGCGACCACATTCCTGCCGGTTGGAAAGTACTCGGCCTCCGATGTGGGGCGGCTTGCCGCACTGGCCTCTGCCGCCGATGCCACCCCGGAGGGGAAAAGCATAGTGCAGTTATTTGAAAAAGATAGCTCGGCTCCGGTAGATGTACCGCCGGAGGCCAAGTTCATTGGATTTACGGCGCAAACGCGCATGAGTGGAATCGACCTGCCCGATGGAAAACAAATAAGGAAAGGCGCACCGGACGCCATTATTAAATTTATCGGCGGCAATGGCGGCAGCGCCCCGGAATTCAGCTCGCTGGTCAACAGCGTGGCGTCCCAGGGCGCTACACCCCTGGCCGTCGCCGATGGCCCCAATATTGTAGGCCTGGTCGTTCTTGAGGATATTCTTAAACCGCACATGTCGGAACGCTTCGAACGATTGCGAAAAATGGGGCTTCGGACTGTAATGATTACGGGCGATAACCCGCTTACGGCCGCAACGATAGCGAAAAAGGGCGGGAGTCGACGACTTCCTGGCCGAGGCGACACCTGAAACAAAGCTTGCCTACATCAAAAAGGAGCAGGTGGGGGGAAAACTGGTTGCAATGATGGGTGACGGCACAAATGACGCCCCGGCTCTTGCCCAGGCAGACGTTGCGCTGGCCATGAACGCCGGGACCCAGGCGGCCAAGGAAGCCGCCAACATGGTTGACCTGGACAGCGATCCGACAAAGCTGATCGAAGTGGTGGAAGTCGGAAAACAGCTCCTCGTGACTCGAGGCTCGCTTACGACCTTTTCCATTGCAAACGACGTTGCGAAATATTTCGCCATCATTCCAGCGCTGTTTGCCGGGACCCTGCCGTGGCTGAAGGTGATTGACGTTATGCACCTTCATTCGCCGACCTCGGCCATCCTTTCGGCTGTTATCTTCAATGCGTTGATTATTCCCGCGCTCATCCCGGTTGCACTAAAGGGAGTCCGCTATCGGCCGCTCGGCGCGGATGCCCTGCTGCGTAGAAACATGCTGGTATGGGGTCTTGGAGGCGTGATTTTGCCTTTCATTGGAATCAAACTGATCGACGTGGTGATGGTGGCTTTGCGCCTGGTCAGCTAAAAACATGAGTCCCAGGAGACGCGGACATGATGAAATATCTTTCTAAGAGCGTTCTACTTTTAATATTCGGTGTGGTCATCTGCTGCATTATTTATCCATTGGTGCTGTGGGTGATCGGACAAACTTTATTCCCTTTCCAGTCAAACGGCAGCATGCTCAAGGGACCGGACGGGAAATTCGTTGGATCAAAACTGATCGCACAGCCTTTTACAAAGGATGAATACTTTCAACCCCGGCCCTCCGCTGCGTCTTACGATGCGTCCGCCTCGGCTTCCTCGAGCCTTGCGGCATCGAACTATGGGTTGCGGGACAGGGTTGCCCGGTCGCTCGGACCTGTCGTGACGTACAGGAGCGGGCCGAAGGCCGGAAAACCGGTTGCTCCGGACGTGGAGAGCTGGTTTGCGGAGGATAAATTCCAGGGTAAGCCGCAGATCGTCGCCCAGTGGGCAGACCTGCACAATTCGCTTGCCCAGGCCTGGGTGAAGACGGACGCAGCCCACGGGACCTATGTGGACGAATGGGCAAAGGCTAATCCCGGGATGGTGGCTAAATGGATCAAGGACAATCCTGCCACGCCCGAGCCCAAGGCCCCCGATTTGGCGGTCGTTTTCTTCGAGGATTTCTCGAAGAAGAACCCCGGCAAATTCCTGTCTGCAGTGACTAAAACAAAAGACGGCAAATCGGTAACGACTTTCGACGTTGTCGATTCGGGTAGTGACATTCAATCGACCTTTTTTGAGATGTGGCGTCAGGACCATCCGGATGCCGATTTTCAGGACGTGCCGGGCGACATGGTTACTGCTTCAGGTTCCGGGCTCGACCCGCATATCAGCATGCAAAATGCTGAGTTTCAACTGGAGCGCGTGGCGTCTAAAAGAGCGGAAGAGTTGAAACGCGACCCGGCCCTGCTTCAAAAGGAGATCGAGCAGATTTTGCAGGAAAATGCATCAGCGCCCTTCGGGGGACTTGCAGGTGAGAAGTTCGTCAATGTCCTTGAAGTAAACCTGGAACTTGATAAACGATACGGAGCGCCATAACGGCGATTGAACAAGACATTGGAGCCTCAGTACAACCCGAACCGAGTTGTACTGAATCCATTGCCTTGGGGCAAATGCCGTTCAGGAGAGCTGAAGATGAATCAAATCCGTGCTAAGCTTACAGTTACCGGAATTGCAGGTCGCCTCAAAAACGCCGGTAAACACCCGGCCCTGCGATCGGTCTGTGCCGGAATGGATGTTCAGGGAATGAGTAAGATTCAACAGAGTATTTTATCATTGAATGCGGGGGCCTGCCATGCTCGGGCCATAAAAACCCATATTGCCGATCTCCCTTCGGATTTGCAACACCTGTTGACGGAAGAGTTCGAGCGGGAGGTAATGGCCTTCCGGGCAAAACTCCAATCCGAATATGCCGAGATAAAAAGAGACAGAGATGAATTGGCAAAGCAAAATGAACAGCTTTTCGCTCTTCTGGAGTCTTTAACTCTGGCACTGGATAATACCGAGATAGAGGCGACTGAATTTGCAATGCGGATCGCACGGCTAAAAAATGAAATCGCTGCCGAACGGGCCCTGGCAAAGGCCGGGCAACAAATGAGAACTGCGACAGGAGTTAATGAAAGTTGAACACAGCTTGGATGACCCTTGCCTGAATCAGATGGAACGCCTTAATAACGGTTTGCTTCGGGATACTGGAGATAAACGATGTCTGATTTAATGGTGACTGTGGACAAGATTTTAGTCTGCGTGAGCCCCGGTCCATCCTCTGCGGGGGTCATAAGGTACGCCGCTAGAAAAGTCGAGGGCACGCGCGCCAAGCTTTTTGCAGTGTATGTCGAAGCTCCCCGCGCCTTGCTGCTCCCGGAAGCGGAGCGCAACCACGCCATTGATAATCTGCGGCTGGCAGAGCAGTTGGGGGCGGAGACCGCAACCGTGACGGGCCGTAACATTGCCGATGAAATAATGAGGTTTGCGCGCCAGAGGAATATAACAAGAATAATCGCTGGAAAACCTGGGCGTCCACGTCTGAAGAGCATTCTTCTGGGCAGTCCCGTGGATCGTCTGGTGAGAGTCGACGGAGAAATCGACATCGAAATTGTTTCAGGTGATTCCGGCGAACCGGTCCACACGCCGTATCGGATTCGATCTCAGGAATTTCCATGGTCGGATTATGGGACCGGCCTTCTTTTCCTGGCGCTGGCTACAGGGCTTTGTTCGTTAATGTATCGGTATTTCGATCTGAGCAATCTCATAATGGTCTATCTGCTGGCGGTTTTGGTGACAGCGATAGAATGCGGACGCGGACCGGCCATTGCTGTTTCTTTCTTAAGCGTACTGGCGTTCGATTTCTTCTTTGTCCCCCCGCGTTTTTCGTTCACTGTGGATGATGCCCAGTACATCGTGACTTTTATTGTCATGTTTGCGGTCGCCCTTGCTATAAGCCACCTGACGGGGGTCATGCGCAAACAGACCCAAACGGCCCGTCTGCAGGAGAGGCAGGTAGCCGCTATGCATGGTCTTAGCAGGCAGCTCGCCGCCGCCAGAAGTGTTGAAAAGACCCTGCAGATCGCCGTGGAATACATTTCGGAAATTTTCGACTCCCATGTGGTCGTGCTGCTGCCTGAAAAGGATGGTAGATTAAAGATGGCGGGCGGCGATCCTTCTCTGGTCTTTCATAAGGATGTCACCAAACAACTTGAGATTGCGCGGAAGGCATTTGAAACGGGTGAGACTACGGGGTGGGGAACGAAACACGCACCGGAGAACGAAGTGCTTTATGCGCCGCTTCAAGTGGCGGATTTCGCCCTGGGAGTTCTGGCGCTACGGCCCGGCGATCCTGAACGGTTCCTCCTGCCCGACCAGCGTCATCTTATGGAATCGCTTGTCAAGCAAGTGGCTCTTTCGCTTGAAGTGGAATATTTGGCCGAAAGCGGTATCCCGTTGCAACGTGACTCTGCCGGTTGGAAAAGAGTGCGGACCGGTTCCGATGCCGACTCTGGAGAGCTGAAGAGGGAGGCCAATGTCCGACGAAGACAGGGCTCTTAGCTTTCTTCAACTGATACGCCGTTCACAACGCGGTAAGCTGAAGGTTTACCTCGGTTATGGACCGGGGGTTGGGAAAACGTGGCAGATGCTTGTCGAAGGGCAACGTCTGAAGCAGGAAGGGATCGATGTCGTTGCCGGGCTGGTGGAAACCCATGGGCGGGCGGAAACGGCCAAACTGATCGAAGGCCTGGAGGTCATCCCAAGAAAGCAGGTTCAGTACCGGGGCATCATCCTTGAAGAAATGGACCTGGATGCGGTGCTTGCGCGCCACCCGGAAGTGGCCCTCGTGGATGAGTTGGCGCATACCAACGTTCCGGGAAGCGAAAATGCAAAACGATACCAGGACGTGCAGGATCTTCTCGCGGCAGGCATTCATGTGATTACCACACTCAATATTCAGCACCTGGAGAGTCTCTACGACACGGTGGAAGATTTGGTCGGCGTTAAAGTGCACGAACGGCTGCCTGATTCCATCCTTGCGGAAGCCGACGAGATCGTGAACATCGATCTGGCGCCTGAGGATCTCCAGCAGCGTTTGCGGGAGGGCAAGATTTACCCGCAGGAAAGAGTCCGAACCGCTCTCGACAATTTCTTCAAGCGCACGAACCTCAATGAGCTGCGCGAACTGGCGTTCAGGGAGCTTGCATCCCAGATCGACCTTAAACGCAGAAGCGCTCCCGAAGAGGAGCATGGGACGGCCCCGGATCAGGTAATGGTTTGTTTAAGTTCACGCGGCCCCAACAGCGCCGGCCTTCTGCGCTACGGATCGAGGCTTGCCGGACGCCTGAACCGCAACTGGTACGCCGTTTACGTCCAGAGACCCATGGAATCCCCTACTGCCATAGACGCCACCACACAGCGGTACCTCTCGGAGACATTGACCCTTGCCAACACGCTTGGCGCTATCGTTTTCACCTATAAGGGCGAAGATATTGTGGACACCATTCTCCATTTCGCCAGGGAGTACCGGGTTGGCCACATCGTCATCGGCCGTCCGGGGCCTGTTCCCTGGTGGAAACGTCTGCTCGGACGAAAAACGGTCGTTGAGCAGTTAATTCTGAAAGCACATGGCCATACCGTGGTGGTGGTCGACGCAAAAGCCGAACCAAGGCAAGTCGACTTGAACAGGCAGCAGGCCTTACCGAATTATGAGGCAGCATGATCGGGGAGGACCGGGATGGATTCCATTATCAGGTTCGGACAAAAATGATACGACGTTTTTCTCACTCTTCTCTCACCTTTAAGGTCAGTCCTGTATAATTAATCTGATCAATCCATACATTATCGTCACCGCCGTTATCCCCGGATATATCCAGTAATAAATACGAGAATACCAGCCAAGGGCATACTTGGACAGTCCTGACAAAGGTGAGCACCCCATAAGGGCTAACATGACGATGACCTTTCGTAAGGGCAGGGTTTATCGGCCCATTTTCATTTCAACCCGCTGCGCCATTTGTAATCACCTTTCAGCCTCTAATGCACCGTGTCACTTTAGGCGTAGGGCAAGGCCCTGCCAAACGTCGTCGTTCGCGCGGCAATGGCGTCTGATAAGGTTTGAGGTTTGTGTGCGCTAAAGAATGTACGAATAATTTGGCACGAATTTGTACGATCTAGTGCAATTATAACAATCTTGCGCCGTATTTGTGCGGCGAACAATAACCGGGCGCGCAATTCCTACTTATCGATTCAGGCGACCGGCGTAAGAACACGCCATTGGGTAACATGGCATGAAGATGGAATATTTTTTGCTGATTGACGCCACTATCGGAAAATATTATTGTGCATTCCGCCAAATCGCCGAGTCCAATAATTTGGAGCGGGGAAACCATGAACACGGGGCGAAACGCCGGGAAACCGGTGTAGGGCAACCTCTTCGGCCCTAGCCCGTCAGCTAACCTCGCAGGCGTCGAGGGGATTAAGCCGCCAGTATCCAGCACAGTTTATTGCGTTGTTCCATTTTCGGCATCAATCCGCTATGGCAAGCCCCCTCCTCAGGCTTTCGGCAGATAAGCAGAAAGCGTACAGAATGCCCGTCCGCGACTCGGAATCCGAGTGAATGGCCAATGCAAGCGCCCGAGCCAAAGTAACTTAAAGAATTCAAGAGATGAAAATCCTCATACTGTCGTTCCTTAATCTGGGTCTAGTCGGTGTTTTTGCGTATCTCATGCGAAGGCCGAACCTCCTCACCTACTCCCAGACAGGACGACTCTGGCTGACCTGGCTGGCCGTCGCCATAATCACCCTAATGGACGAATTTACGTCCATCTTTTACGCCCCGGCCGAGGCATACAGATTCATCGGTTCGAGCGCCATATTCTTTATCGCGCTGACCAGCATTCTTGTTCGGTTCATGAGCACCCGGTTTACCGAAATCGCTGAAATCCTGGAGTATAACGGACTCATAGGGGGAGGGGTCTATTCTTTCTCCTATCTCGTGCTCGGTCCGATGATGTCGTTTGTGGCCGTTTCCTCCATTATGGTCGATTACACGCTTACTGCCTGTATCTCGGCTGTGAGCGCCATTCTCAATGCGGCTTCTTTTTTCCCTCAGGTTTCCGAATCCTCCACTCTGATTGTTTTTTTCGTGCTCGGAATACTCTGGGCAATTGCAGGGCTGAATATTCTCGGCATCAGGGAGAATGCGAGGTTTACCTTTTTCGTATTTATTCTGGCCGCATTCATTATCCTGAACCTTATTGTTTCGGGGATAGTCGAATTTGACGGCGCCGCTCTGGCGACGCCTGAAAGAGTCGGGCGGAAGCGCGTTAAAGCCGCTTGAGACCGGCTCCTGGCTTCATGATTACGGTAATTTTATATCCCACATCGCATTTTGTATTCTGGCCTATTCGGGAATCGAATCGGTGATTCAGACCGCCGGTTTCGTGCGAAGCTGGCGTGAGATCCACAAGGCCTATCTTTTCCTGGCCGTTACGGTCGGCATAGCGACGCCCCTGGTGGCCGGCCTGGTTCTTTGCACCCCTATTAATTTCGGCGAGCACGAGGGCGATCTGGTCACCTATTATGCAACGCAGATCAACGGGACCTTCTTCGGCATCCTGGTTGCCGGACTGGCCAGCATCACTCTGACTATGGCTGTGAATACCGCCTTTGTGGCCTCCAGCGAACTGCTGGAGCGCGTGGCGCACCGCTATGGATTCCACTGGCTGATCGTGACAAATCGGCGCCATTCACTCTATCGGATTCACCTCGCTCAATGCGCTCTTCTTTTCGACGATTATCATCATTACCAGCGGCTCTCAGAAAATTCTGGCCGATATGTACGCAATAGGTCTTGTAGCGAGTTTTTGTATCAATATGGGATCGCTTCTGATCTACCGCTATTTTGTCGGCACCAAGGAAGTAATCCCGTATTACACGAGCCGCGTCGGCACGCTTATTCTCTGGATCATTCTGGTAAGCTGCTTTATTTTTCTGGCGATAGACAAACCACACGGCACGGCGCTCTGGGCGGGCATAACGGCTTTTGTCCTTGTGGCGGGGGGCCTGCTGGCAAAGAAAAGAGCGCCGGAAATCGTTCAGATCGGCCAGGCCGACAATGAGATGGAAATGATACTCTATCTGGCGGAGTCATCCTCGCCCGACATACACATAATCTTCCGCCGCCCACGCGAGGAATCCCTTGGAGAACCGAAAGACAACGAAGCTTACGTAACCTTCTATACGCCGCGCCAGGGCATCCCGCCAAAAATGGCGAAGAACCATTTCCGTTTCCCCATGATCCGAAGCGGCCTGTACCAGCGTATTATGCTTGTGCTAAGGATTGTCCAATACGAATTGCCCGACAGAAATATAACCATCCATTTCGGCTGGCCTTTATCTTCATGGCTCGACAGGCTCGCCATCGGGGTCATGGTGTTCAATCTGATGACCCTTCCAAGGAAATTCCCTCAGTTTAACTTTGAAATCGGCTATGTTGGGCGGGGCGATGCCTCGAAGGGAAAATGATCCCGGTTTTGCAGATCGCCGGCCTGAACCTTTGCTCAGATTTGATGGAAAGGTGGCTCCGCACGCTCATCGGAAGCGGGCGTCAAAAAATCAGTCCGAATTATTCTTCTTTGTTCTTTCAGCAAGCAGTTGCACAGTGCGGGCAATTTCCTCCGGTGTGACCTCGCGCCTGAGCTTTTCCATTTTTTCCATCAACTGGGCAAACAGGATGGCTTCGGCGGCGCTGACCCATTCGAGCTGGAGTCTTTCAGGCCTTATTGCGAGCTTTTCCATTTTCCTGCGTATCTTGTCGATACGCTTAACGGTCCACTGGTTTGCGTTTATGTAGTGGCAGTCGCCGATGTGGCAGCCGCTGACCATAATTATCGCCGCTCCTTTTGCGAATCCCTCCCATATGAAAGACTCGTCCACGCGGGCCGAGCACATGGTCCGGATCAGCCGAAGGGTTGGCGGATATTGCAGGCGTGAGACTCCGGCGTAATCGGCCCCGGCGTATGAGCACCAGTTGCATGCAAAGGCAAGAATCTTGGTCGCCGGGTTTTCTGAGAGGACGCTGTCAACCTGCCCCATGATCTGTTCGTCCGTGAAGTGGTTCATCACAATCGAATCGAACGGGCATTCGGCGGCACAGGCGCCACAACCGGAACAGGCAGCAGGGTTTACGGATGCTGCAATTTTGCGCTTCACATCAAGCGAAATCGCCCCGTAAGGACATACCTCGGCGCATATGCCGCAGATTTTGCATTTTTCCGGAATCACTTCTGCCGTAATGGGGTCGGAGAGCATTTCTCCACTATGGAGCAGGCGAACGATACGCGCTGCGGCGGCGGACCCCTGGGTGACCGACTCCTTTATATCTTTCGGTCCCTCGGCGCATCCGGCGAAGAAAATGCCCCTGGTGGCCGCATCAACCGGCTGGAGCTTGGGGTGGGCTTCCAGAAAAAATCCGTCAGGCGAGAGCTGAAGTCCAAACATCTCCTGGAGTTTCTTCGTCGTTCTTGGACGGTTTCATGCCGACCGCCAGCACCAGCATGTCAAGATCGTGGAAGGATATCTTTCCTCTTGCGCTGTTGTCGACGGCAACCCGCAGCCCGTCCTTCGGCGGTTTCAATCACATTGCCGGGCAAACCCCGTATATATTGCACGCCAAGACTTCTGCTCTTTGTGTAGAGGTCCTCGAAACCTTTTCCGAAAGCACGGATGTCGATATAAAAGACCTTTATGTCTATTTTAGGATAGTGTTCCTTCAGGACCAGGGTGCTCTTGACGGTGTTCATACAGCAGACATTTGAGCAGTAGGAGGCGCCCTTCCTTGCCGAGCGCGAACCGACGCACTGAATGAACCCGATCGACCTGGGGGGTTGCCTGTCCGTTGGCCTTATCAGCTCACCGCCGGTCGGACCTCCGGCGCTTATCAACCGTTCAAACTCGGTGCTGCTCAGCACGTTTTCATAGCGTGTGTAGCCGTACTCGTCGAGTTCCGTAGGATCGTAGGCTTCCAGCCCGGTGGCGACTACGACGCTTCCCACATTTTCCACCACTTCCTCATCGGACATGTGGAAGTTAATGCACTTCTTTTCGCATACCTCGGCGCATTTCGCGCACACGACCGGGTTGTGGCCGAGGCATTCATTGATATTTATTACATAAGCGGAAGGCACTGCCTGCGGAAAAGGCGAGTAGATGGCCCTCCTCGAAGAAAGACCGGAGTTGAACTCATCGGGGCGCACGACCGGACACACTTCTGCGCAATCGCCGCAAGCGGTGCAGTCCTTCTCGGATACGTATCGGGCTTTTTTTAGAATCTTGACCTCGAAGTTGCCAACATATCCTTTTACGTCGATCACTTCGGAGAGAGTGAGGAGCTTTATTCCGGGATGCCGACCGGCATCCGTCATCTTCGGCCCGAGTATTCAGATGGAACAGTCCATCGTGGGGAAGGTCTTGTCAAGTCTCGCCATCTGGCCGCCAATGGAGGGTCTTCTTTCCACCAGGACGACCTCGTAGCCGTTATCGGCAAGATCGAGCGCGGCCTGGATTCCGGCGATGCCTCCCCCTATTACCAGAGTCCGCCTGCTGAGCGGTATTTTTCGGCTCTGGAGGGGTTCGAGCCTGAGCGGCCCTGGCCACTGCCATTCGCACCAGGTCGAACGGCTTTGCCGGTTGCGGCTTCGGGTTCGTTAATGTGAACCCAACTGCACTGTTCCCGCAGGTTAGCCATTTCGAGCAGGTAAGGATTGAGGCCGGCGCTTTCGAGCATCTGCCGGAAGGTGGGTTCATGGAGCCTTGGAGAGCAGGAGGCGATCACCACGCGGTCGAGCCCGAGCTCGGCAATATCTTCCCTGATGCTCTGCTGACCGGGTTCCGAGCACGCATAGTGGATATCTCGCGCAAGAACGACATTTTCAAGTTTGGCGCTCTCGGAGGCGACTTTCTGGCAATCGACCGTTCTGGCGATGTTTAATCCGCAATGGCAGACAAAGACGCCGATTCGCGGATTTTGGCCATGTATGGAGGTTTTTGCATGTCAATCCGGTCTATCATTCCCACTGTATTGTTCGGGCCAGGATGGAGGTGAGGTCGACCATCTCCATTCGGATTTCATTTCCCAGGAAAGGGTCTTCCATGGCGCACTTGAGGTGTATCTGGCATTTAGGGCAGGCGGTTACCAGAAGGTTGCTTCCGGTTTCTTTTGCCTGCCTCAGCCTGTTTACCTGCATAGCTTTGGAGTAGCTGTCACATCCGGTCCATGCGCAGTTTCCGCAGCAAAGGGAAGAAGCTCCCCGGTCGCGCATTTCGCTGAAGCCGCGCACGTTGAGCCGTTGAAGAAGATTTCTCGGCAATTGGCATCCGGTTTGTGTGCGGCTGAGCCTGCAAGGGTCCTGAAAGGTTATCTTCCTGTTGAGTTTTGAGAAACCGATGGCGCCCTTGCTGATTTCGGCTTCTGCAAGTTCGAAAATGTGGGTAACTTTGAATCCGGTTTCGATCCCGTTTTCGGGATAGTCGTGCGAGAAGGCCCGGTAACATTCCGGACAGGCCGTAACAAGTTCTTCGATTCCCATCTCCGAGATCAGTTTTACATTGAGCCGGGCGAGTTTGACAAAGTGATCGCGGTCCCCCGACCAGAGCAGATCATGGCCGCAGCACCTCTCGTTTTGCATTATTGCCGGATGAATATCGAAAAAGTTCATGAGCCTGAGCGCATCGGCCAAAATGTCGCTGGTGCTTATGCCCAGGTGATTCTTGAAAAATGTGTCGAAGTAGGGAGCGCACCCTCCGAAGAACAGGGTTTTGCTTTTCGGGTCGGTTTGAATTTCGGGCGGCAGCCATCTCCAATGCTCCACCGGCAGGTTGGGCGAGGCCAAAGCGCGCATGAGGGAGTGGAAAAAACCTTCATGGGCCTCAAACCGGCCATTCCCGGATGCTGCGTTGCGCATCTCTTTTATAAAATCCGGAAAGCTGACCGCCGAGGGGCATCGGTCATAGCAAAGGCCGCAGGTAAGGCAGGACCAGATGTCCTCCCTGATGCAGGAGGAGTCCAGGTCGCCCGCTACTACGGCGTTTGCGATTGCTCTCGGGGAAAACTGTTTTCCGGAGAGAGTTACCGGGCAGGCGGATGAACATTTGCCGCAGTCCTGGCAAGTGTAGATATTGTGGGCGGCCATAATAGAGGCAGCCGACTCGGGAGAGAGCGAAGATTCTTTTGTTCGACGGGGAGGTTCGACGGGTGTTTTGCCCAGTTGCCGAATCCTGTTTCTGAACGCGGTCAGAAAATCGAGCATCTCTGAGGGCTGGTCGGGATAGAACGAGGCAAAGCCGAGCCGCTCCTCTCCCAGACCCAGCAGGCGAAGAATCCCCCTG
This sequence comes from uncultured delta proteobacterium, assembly GCA_963757915.1. Classification (GTDB taxonomy): domain Bacteria; phylum Desulfobacterota; class Syntrophobacteria; order Syntrophobacterales; family Syntrophobacteraceae; genus SbD1. The sequence continues at coordinate 257,583 of CAVWTD010000002.1, forward strand.
GTGTCCTCCACGTTTCTCTCGGCAACACGAGTCCCTATCCCGTAACGGCAGGTGCCGGGCTGGCACCCGACCAGGGCTACCCCATCGGCGCCGGTTTCGAAAGCCTTGAAAAGGAGCGACTTGGTGATTCGGCCGCTGCAAGGTATCCTTATCATCCGGATCTCGCGGGGCAGCGGAGCAAGCGTGTCCTGGAGGGTCTGGAATGCGGCGTGAGGGCACCAGTTGCACAGGAAAAGGATTATTTTGAGATCATCTTCCATGAATCTTAATCCGGCCAGGGAGTTGCTTCAAGAACCCCGAGCCGTTACCTCCTCTATCATCTGCTCCAGGAAGAGCCTGTCGCGATAGGGGCTGTCGGCGGCGTCGGACGGACAGATCGAAATGCAGTTGCCGCAGCCCTTGCAAAGGGCCTCATCGACAACCGCATAACCAAACCCCAGCGTGTTGGTATGAAAGCTCACCGCCCGATAGGGGCAAGCGTTCACACACCGGCCGCATCCCCTGCAAAGATTCTCATTTATAGAAACCGTGTATCCCTTGTTTTGTCTTGGTCCCCGCGGCATAACGGTGGCTGCGAGAATGCCTGCTGCTGTGCCCTTTATCCGTTCAGAGGCATTGATGCCCGGTGGACTCGCCAGCAGAAGCCCCGGTATCGAGGTAGCCCCGGGAACGAAGAAGGGGATTCCTCTCAGGCCCTTTGCCTGCATGGAGTGAGTAAACTCATGCGGCGGCATGTCCGGGTGAGGCATATAAGCTATATTTTTTCGTGCGCTGTCTCCCAGAATTACCGCTCCCGCGCTGAAAACCTGGTGGGTGCCGTCTTCCATAATCACGACCACCCGAAAGTCTCCCACTGTGCCCTTAAGAGACCTGGCGCACGATCCGAGAAATGCGTGAACGTTGGGATAATCGGGCGCCGAAGGAAGAGGTCTGTCCGGGCTTCCGAACAAAAAGACTTCCATTCCCATTTGACCCAGGGTCTGAGCACTCCTGAGCGCGGCTTCGGATTCACCGATTATTGCGGTTGTGAAGTTATACTGGCGCGCTGGAGTGGGAAGGGACTTGAGATGGGCGGCGCGCCGTATAGATCTTTGAAGGAGTCCCTTGAAGCGGCTTACAGCCAGAGGTGGGTCACTCTTCAACAGGGCAAGCGCCTCGCCTCGAAGGTTGCATGTCTCGGCCATTGCCCTGGCTATACCGGTACCCTGGAAGATCGCAGCCTTCAGCCTGGCTGCGCTGGTCGGTACACGCACTGCAAATGAGGTCCAGGGGGCAGCACACGCAGGAAGCGAGTACGAATCGGGTGAGGCCTTTTTCGCGAATCGTCCTTAGCATTGAAGCGGCGCCTTCCAGTGTGCACGCTGAGGGAACCGACTCGGCGTATTCCACCGGTGAGTTCTCCGGAAGGTAGGAAATGAACCTGTCCAATTCCGGGTCCCACCCGAGCGAATCGTTGCAGCGGCATACAAAAACACCGATGCGAAGGTCGGATGTGAGCTGGGGTCCTGGAGGCGAAAACGAAATGCCATGGCCCTTCATGTGCGGAGCGCTGTCGCCGAGCAGCAGAACAGCTTCCGATGCGGCGGCAAAACCGCGTAGCGTCATGGCAAAAATGTCCGGTTTGATGGCCTTGGAACTGTACGCACGGATCACGTCCTCGCCTTTCACTCCGGGAGCGGCGGCCGGATCGGCGATAATGACGACCCCCGCATGTTCGACCGCTTCGAACGAATCGTCTGCGTAAGAAATAGCCTTCGCACCCGAGCATGCCTCGACACACTGGAAGCACTCCGAACATACGCCGCACTGGAGGCATCTGGAAGTCTCCGAGTGGACCTGATCTTCAGTCAGGCCGAGGGCGACCTCGACGGAAAGCTCCCTGCGTGAGGTGGGACGAAGCTCCGGCATCCTGGCGCGGGGAAAAGAGGGAATCTCCGGGGTGATCTCTGGAAAGTCTAACTCCTGCGGCCGGGATAAAGAGCAAGGCTCAGCGGGTTGTCCGGTCAGAAAATCTTCGCCGGTCAGGAAACTGTGAACGGCCAGCGCAGCCGCCCGGCCGGAGGCCATCGCCGATACGACCGTCGACGGTCCGGTCACGGCGTCGCCTGCGGCAAAGACATTATTAGCGATGGTCCTTCCTTTATCGTCTACCCGGGTGAGCCCGTCAGGTGTGGCAAGGTTTTGTGGGCAGCAGTCAAAAAGAGCCGGGGTTCCCGTCTGTCCTATTGCTATGACAGCGCGTTCGAATTCAATCTCGATCGGCTTGCCGCCTTCAACGGGGACCGGCCATGGGATTCCCTTGGCGTCCGGTGGGCCCGGGATGGTCGGAAACAGGCGTATAGCTTTCAGCCTCCCGCCATCTCCCAGAAATTGGGCGACTTTGAGGCTGGTCTTTATCGCTACTCCCTCTCCTAGCGCTTCTTCCACCTCCAGTGTGTCCGCTGGGATCAGTTCCTCGGGAAACCACGAAATCAATGTAACTTGGGCGCCAAGGCGAACAAGCGTCCGTGCGGCTTCAAATGCGGCGTTGCCGTCACCGATGACCGCAGTTTTTCCGGAAACAGACTTTATTTCTCCCCGATACACGGCGGAAAGAAATGAGACGCATCCGACAACCCCGTCAAGTTTTTCTCCAGGTACATCGAGCTTTCGGTCTTCCCACAATCCTGTGGCGAGAACAATCGCCGAGAAGTCCCGAGCGTCCCGTGAGGATTCATATTCGCAGCCCAGGCGGAATTCGATTCCAATCCGCTGAAGGTATTCGATTTCCTGGTCGAGCACCGGGCGCGGGAGCCGGTAAGGTCCGATTGCGTAGCGCAAAAGGCCCCCCGGCGCTTTTTGTTTCTCAAAGACCGTCACTCGATATCCTAAGCGGATAAGGTCGTGTGCTGCGGCAAGTCCGGCAGGTCCCGAACCCACCACGGCAATTTTTTCGGGCCGAGTCCTGGCTGGTTTTGCCTTAGTCATGTCAGGAGACGCGTTATCGGCAATGAAGCGCTTTATGTCCCGTATGGCAAGGGGTTGATCGAGATCGTTCCTGCGGCATGCAGCCTCGCATGGATGAGTGCAGATCCTTCCGCAGATGCCGGGCAAAGCGTTGTCCTTCCTGATAAGTTCGAGCGCCTCGGTGTATTTCCCGGCACGCGCCAGGGCCATGTATCCCTGGACGTTAACTCCCAGAGGGCAATTTGCCTGGCACAGAGGAGTCTTGCGCTTATCAATTACCGGCCTTCCCGGGAGGGCGTGCCTTCCTCCGTACTTTAGGGCCTTTGTGCCGTCAGGGCTGACTGCCGGACAATTCTCCGAACATAGACCGCAAAGGGTGCACTTATCGGCGTCAACGTAGGAGGCCGATTTTTTGTAACGTATTGAAAATCCCTGGGGCGTGTGCTTGATCGACTTGATCGAAGCGGGAAGAAGAAGCCTGATCCTTGGATTTCTCATTATTCGAAGAAGCCCTGGGCGCAGAGCATAGTTGAAGCTAACCCCCGAGGGCATCCGCCAGATATCTGAGGCCAGTTTCTCGTTGAGGTCAGGGGCTTCGTCAATCAGCGTGACCGGTATCCCCATCTCGCCCAGTTTATTGGTTGCAGCGATCCCCGCCGGTGTAGCGCCGATTACGCACACCTTCTGAAGGCGTTCCTTGGGATTTTTCATGAACCGGCCCCCTTGCTTGCAGCGGCCTTTTTCTGCCTGGCCTTGAGCAGGGCCTGCCCGAAATCGTAACCTTTGTTGAAGGCGGCTATGTTTGCGTCTTCAGTTCCCTTGGGGACGGAATCGGCTACAGAGGTGAGCATACCCTTCAGGGAAACTGCACCGGTTATCGAGGTTACAAAGCCGAGCATGACGATATTGGCCATCATCTTTCTGCCAAGTTCCTCGGCAATGCGGGTTGCCGGGATCGGGAAAACACTCCCGCCGGCATTATCGGTAGACCTCACCATGTCCTGATCAATAATGAGGATTCCGTTGTCTTCGAGCAGATGGCGGTATTTCTCATATCCCATCTGGGACATGCACACCAGGATGTCCGGATTGCGCACGTAAGGGTAATGGATTGGTTTGTCCGATATGATTAACTGAGCGCTGCAAGCCCCGCCACGAGCTTCGGGGCCGTATGACTGCGTAAGAGTGCTCTCCAGACGGTCTGTAAGACAAGCCGCCATCCCTATCACCTGGCCGGCAAGGACTATGCCCTTGCCCACCAAGGCCGGTTATGAGGATCTCTGTATTTAGTTTTGCAGCAGTGGTCCGCTCCATTGCACTCTCACTGGGCTCTTATTATCAGCCTTCGGGGTTCAATTGTTCGCGATTCAGGTTCAATCTCATGACGCACGAGGGCGGCATATCCTTTCGTAGGTCTCCAAAAAGGTCGGTTTGTCGTACTCTACGAATTTCCCAAGAGTTATGCCCTGCTTGAAATCCAGGATAACTTCGGCAGGATTTGCGCCATTTTTTACTATTGCCTTTTCCTGATAGAGCTTGAGCGAATCAATCGGCTTCTGCCTGTTTCTGCGGCCATATCCGGTAGGACAGGGGGCGAGAACCTCGATGAACGAAAAACCTCGGCGCGCAAGGGCTTCCCCGATCGACTGAGTAAGATCGCGCGTATGAAGCATTGTCCAACGCGCAACGTAGGTGGCCCCGGAAGCGTATGCCAGCAGGGGCAGGTTGAATGGCGGTTCGGGATTGCCAAGTGGTGTGGTCGTCGTTTTGGCCATACTGGGGGTTGTCGCCGCAGCCTGTCCGCCGGTCATTCCGTAATTGAAGTTGTTCACGCAGATCACCGTCAGATCCATGTTCCGTCTGGCGGCGTGAAGGAAATGATTTCCGCCGATTGCAAACAGGTCCCCGTCGCCGCTGAAAACGACAACGCTCAGTTCGGGATTGGCCAGCTTCATGCCGGTGGCAAAAGGGATTGCCCGCCCATGAGTGGTATGATAGGAGTCGAGCTTGACGTACCCGGCGCCTCTTCCCGAACACCCTATCCCCGACACTACTACGGTGTTTGTCAGGTCCGTCCCGGCTGACTGGATGGCGATCAGCGATGAGGAGAAGGCCGTGCCGATTCCACATCCGGGGCACCATATGTGCGGGATGCGATCGATTCGCAGGATGTTATCCAGTGGATGTTTTGGGGAGCGATTGTTGTTCATGCGCGTCCTGACTCAATGCTAAGAGCGACCCTCCCGGGCAAAATCAATAGGTCTTATAAGTCCGTGGTTTATCCCCGACCGCTGCCGACATGTATTTCTTCGAGTATCCGGGCGGGTGTAATAACAGTGCCTCCGGCATGACCGACCAGCAGGGTGGGGGCCATACCTCCGGCGCACCTTTGTACCTCCAGGTGCATCTGCCCCAGGTTCAATTCCACCGTTATTAGGCACTGCACCCGTTTTGCAAGCTCTCTTATTGCATGCTCCGGGAAAGGCCATACGGTTACCAGTCGCAAAAGACCGGCTTTTATGCCTTGTTCCCGAGCCTCATCGACGGCGGCCAGGCTGCTCCGTGAGCTGATCCCGTAGGATATCAGCGCTACATCGGCGTCCTCCAGCCGGTACTCCTCCACCTGTATGATCTTGCTGAGGTTCGCGCGGATTTTTCCCGTTATTCGAGAGACCATTTCCGAATGCGCCTCGGCGGTCATCACCGGATACCCTTTTTCGTCGTGCGTCAGACCCGTAAAGTGCACCTGATAGCCCTCGCCGGCATTAGCCATTGGCGCTACTCCATTGGCGCCGGGATGAAAAGGTTTGAAACGGTCCTTTCTTCCTTTGGGGCGGGGGCGGGACTGGAGCCCTATTTTTGATGGATCGGGTATGATGACCCTCTCACATAGGTGGCCGACTACCTCATCGGCCATTATCATTACGGGGAGCCGGTATGTTTCGCTCAAGTTGAATGCGGTAATGGTCTGGAAGAAAAGCTCCTGGGGCGAAGCAGGGGCAAGTGCTATAATCTCGTAATGACCATGCGAGCCCCACCTGGCCTGCATCATATCGCCCTGAGCGCCGAGAGTCGGGAGGCCCGTCGAAGGACCTGCACGCTGTACGTTTACTACTACACATGGAGTCTCCATTACTAACCCGAGTCCGATGTTTTCCATCATCAGGCTGAACCCCGGACCGGAGGTCGCTGTCATGCTTTTTGTTCCGGCGCAGGAAGCGCCAAGAACTGCGGCCATTGCGGCTATCTCATCTTCCATCTGAATAAAGACCCCGCCAAGTTCCGGAAGCCTTCTTGCCATGTGCTCGGCTATTTCGGTGGCCGGTGTGATAGGATAGCCGGCAAAAAAGCGGCATCCGGCGGCAAGCGCCCCCTCCGCGCATGCCGAGTCACCATCCATGAAATGTTCTCCGGTGAGAACTGCACGTTTCATAAAAAAAAGAACCCATAAAAGTTATTGGATTGAAAGCTCGGAAATCCTTTGCGCCGGTGCTTCCAGCGAGTAGATCGCAAAATCGGGGCAAATAGCCTCGCAATAGTGACAGTTGACACACAAATCCGGCTGCTTTATCGCCGGAGGGTGGTATCCTTTCGAGTTGAAGCGCTCGGAGGCCTCCAGAACATCTCTTGGGCAATATTCGATACAGTAGCCGCACCCTTTGCATCGGTCTTCTATGATATAGACAATCCCTTTGGAAACGACGATCTCTTCTGTATCCAGGGGAACGCGCCAGAATTTCATCTCTTGACCTCTTCGAACGTAATGAACAGGGGAGCGAATGTGTTTTTGAAATATCAGGCAATTTTGTGAGTAAGTCAAGATAAATGAGATGGCAAAATGATGGAATTGGTGGCTTAGGGTATTTTCCCACGAGGGGGGAAAGGGCAGCTCAGATGAAGATGCAGCTTTTGATCGACTCTAAGGGGAAAGATTTGGTCTTTTGGTCTCAGAAGGAAGGCATCGGATATGTCGGTAAAGTTTAAGATCTACCTTTCCCCCTGATAGAAGTGGGGGGGGATTCCATAAATCTCTAAATTCAATTTCACCAGTTTATCAGGATCTTCTTTCCGCCGCTCTCGGCCAGTACCCGATAATTAAAATCAGGATGCAATGAAAGGAAAGACTTGAGCGGTCCTTGTTCGCTGAACAGGAAAATCCTTTGCCCGGACGTCCACTCGTTGATCAGTTCATCATGCGTGAGGCACAGCTTTGGGGCTGTTTTATCCTGCAGGCCGTACCAGAGAACGCCGAACCCGGCGTTCATGACGTAAACCTGGAGACCTGTATAGTAATTGAGGGTTGAACCTTTCTCATAAAAACCGTTTATGACGATCTTATCTCCCGGCCTATAGTGGTATTGGACGACTTTGGCGAGGCTTTTGGAGCTGAGCACCGGTTCAAAGGCAACCATTCCGGCATTGTATAAATGGCACAGTCCTACCATCATGGCGGCCAGGACCAGGAAACAGACCATCCAGCGCTTACGGAGAGCGAGGAAAAATGCGGCTGACGGGCCGAGGATCAGTAAGCCGGCGGTCTGATACACCAGTGGAGCCAGGTGGCTGAAAGTTGCCGCGGTGAGGTCTTGCATGTGTCCGAAAGTGAGCAGGTAGGGCTCCGGATGAGCGGTAAGAGTTCCGGCGAGGGTAGACGCCGCTTTCGAGTGGTTGCCCAACCATGTGAGCGCGATCATGCCCGCGCCTGTTAAGAGCGTCAGGGCGGCCAAGACCCCGAGGCCTATGGGGCCCCACTTCGGGGAGGTTTCCTGCGAATCGAGGTCCGCCATGGTCTTGCCGAGCAGGAGAGCGAATGCGGCCAAGGTGGGAAGGGTGTAGTATTCCTGGGTTGTGCTGAACGAAAAGAATGTCAGAATAACGCCAATCCAGATAAATAGAAAAAGGCAAACCCGTTCGGTTTTCTCCTGCGGGCGGATGGACCTCGGGAAATATCGGACAAGCCCCCATATGAATGCGCTCCATGGGAACAGCCATACAAGGTGAAGGCCCCAGAACAACAGGCGGGGAACGGTATCATAATCTTTGGGATACCGCATGCCGAGATAGCGCAAAACGTGCTCGCGGATAATATAGAACCACAGGAAATCTGAATTGGCAAGGGCTGCCGCAATATGCCAGGGCGCCGCTACTATCAGAAAAATTATGATTCCGTACCCGATCTGTAGCCTCCTGATGACCTTCCAGTTTCCAGTCACCAGAATATGCGCAAAAATGATTGCGCCCGGAAAGATGACGCCGATGAGTCCCTTTGTCAGCACAGCCAGTGCGGCGGAAATGTAAAGTGCGGCACACCGGAGGTCGACCGGTCCGGCCTTTTTGGCCCCCCCTTCTTCGGTTGTTATGCGTAGGTACATATAGAAACAAAAAGCGATAAAGAAGGATAAAATCACGTCGGGCAAGAATATCCGGGTGAAAGCGTAAAAGCCGAGACAGGTTGCGATCACAATCCCTGAGTAGAAGCCTGCTCTTTCGCCCCAGAACCGCGCCCCGAACCTGAAGACCAGCATTATCAACAAAAGGGAGAACAGCGCAAGGGGCAGCCGTACAGCCCAGTCCTGAAGCCCGAAAGCGGAAACCGAGAGGGCCGCCAGCCAGTACATAAAAGGGGCCTTCTCCAGGTATCTGATGCCGTTATCTATTCTCATGGTAACCCAGTCTCCCGACTGGACCATTTCGCGGACCACCTCAGCATGGCCGGAATCATTGTCGTCGAACATTGCCGGACGGGTAATCGTGGCGATGAAAATTGCAGACCACAGCGCGATGAGAACAGTCGAGTAGAGGAGTGTCCTGGGGCTCATAAGCACTCTAGACCCTGCCCCTGGAGTGTTCCATGTGAATCAGGTAAAGATTCCTAAGGTATATGATGAGACCGCCCCCCTGTCCGAGAATGAACACGGGGTCCTTTTTCAGTATGGCATAGATGAGAAGCAGCCCGCCGCCGCCGATGCTGAAATACCAGAAGGCGAGAGGAACTACGCTTTTGCGTTGTCTCTCGCTCGCAATCCACTGGACCAGAAATCTGCCGAAAAACAATCCCTGGCCGCAAAACCCCAGAACAAGCAGATAATTGTCGAGAAAATACCGGATCATGTTGTTCCTTGCATTGCCCATGCTCCCGTGTTTGCATTTTGTTAGGCAGTAAGGCGTTAAAAAGAAATAACCCCGTGGGGTTCTTAAACTTTTCGGGTGTCCCTGTCACTTTGGGGGCAGGAGCAACCCGAAACGCGGCATTATGCCAGAAAGGTGAGTTTTGGGAAGAAGAATTTCCATTATGGGTTGGTAAAAAAACGTAGTTTACAATAATTTACATTGTCGAGTAATTACCGAAAATCGGTGATGTATGATAAATTTCCGTTTTCCGATTCAAATTGCTTCTAGCATTGATGGCGCAAAATAGGAACATGTGAGTGATAATTCTGGGAATTGAGACTTCTTGCGATGAAACCGCTGCAGCAGTTGTCAGGGACGGAAAAGAAATATTGTCCAGCGTGATTGCCAGCCAGGTTTCTATTCACGGCCCTTATGGCGGGGTAGTTCCCGAGTTGGCGTCGAGGAAGCACCTGGAGTATATCATCCCTGTAATCGAAAGCGCGCTGAAAAAAGCAGGCGTTTCCTGCGAAGAACTTGACGTGATTGGGGTTACGCAGGGCCCTGGGCTTGTCGGGGCGCTGCTGGTCGGTTTGAGCGCCGCAAAAGCTATGGCATATGCTCTCGACAAGCCGCTCATTGCGGTCAATCATCTCGAGGGGCATATCCAGGCCGCCTTCATTTCCAGCGGCATACCGGGGAACCCCTTTATCTGCCTGGTCGTTTCCGGTGGCCATACCGCTCTATACAGGGTTGATCAGGACGGTGGCAGCCGACTGCTGGGAGCAACGAGGGACGACGCGGCGGGAGAGGCATTCGATAAAATAGCAAAGCTGCTCGACATTGGCTATCCAGGTGGTATTGAGATCGACAAACTCGCTTCCGGCGCAAATCCGGAGGCGATTCAATTCCCGCGCTCCCGGTTTGACAAGGAATCTCTTGAGTTCAGCTTCAGCGGTTTAAAAACCGCCGCCGCCAATTTTATCCGCATGCACGGTCCCCCTGTTCCGGATTTTGCCCGAAGCGGGGCTGGGTCTTACACGTTAGGGGATTTTGCAGCGAGCTTCCAGGAAGCTATCGTTGACGTGCTGGTCGAAAAGACTATCAAGGCAGCGAAACAGTGTGGCCTGTCTGATATCGCTGCTGTAGGGGGAGTTGCCGCAAACAACAGGTTGAGGAAGAGGCTGGCGCAGGAGGCCGCATCCCGAAACTTTCGGCTTTATCTGCCCCCGATACAGTTCTGTACCGACAACGCTGTGATGATAGCATCCGCCGCGTACCGCATCTGGATACGTTCCGGTCCACAACATGGAATGCTCGAGCTGGACGCATTATTAGGCTTGGGGTCGAGAGCGCTCCGACGCGCTTCGAACAAGCTTACAATTCCGGACAAACAACTCAAGTGCCTGCGGGCCGCGTGGTCGCCGTCAGGAAGAGGGTGCGCCGCAAGATTGGTTATAACGGGACCTTCGTGAGTTTCGAACGTGCTTGACCGGCAGCTCATCGAGCGAATCGCCGGTGCGCTCTCAACCGACGAAGTCATGGTCGAGAAAGATTGGTACATAGTCCGCGCGATCGAGATGATTGCATCTCTCGATCATGCCGGCGCGACGCCGGTATTTTCCGGCGGCACGTCGCTGTCGAAAGGATGGGGCCTTATCAAGCGCTTTTCCGAAGATATCGACTTCAAGGTTGCAATGCCGCAAGCCGCAAGCGGCACGGCAAGCCGCAACAAACGGCGGGCGTTCCGCGAGCGCATTCTCTCGGCCCTGACGGCAAACGAATTCGAGCTTTTGGGCGAGCCCCTGATCGGCAATCGAAAGCCACTTTTTCGCGGCCGATCTTGCCTATCAAAGCCATTTCGCAACAGGCGAAGGCCTCCGGCCGCACCTTCGTGTTGAGATGTCCTTTCACACACCGGCGCTGAAGCCGATCAACCGGCCGCTTCAGTCGCTGATTGCGCAGGCGCAAAAACAGCTTCCGGAAGTTTCAAGCTTTCCCTGCATTGATCCCATAGAAACGGCCGCCGACAAGTTGAGCACGCTGGCCTGGCGCGTGTGCGCGCGCTGGCGAGGAGGCGCGGATGACGATCCGACGATGATCCGGCATCTGCATGACCTGGCGGCGCTCGAAGGCACCATTGCAGGAGCATCCGGATTTGCGGCCCTGGCGCGAAAGACGGCGGAAGACGACACCGGACGGGGAGGGGAGGGCGTGCCTTCAAACCCAAGGAACGGTTCGGCGCCATGCTCGAGATTCTGCATAATGACAAGCTGTGGGCTTCGGAGTATGAAACATTCGTGCTGCAGGTGTCGTTTGCCGGACCTGGCGAAAGGGTCAGCTTTGCTTCTCGCTAAGTGGGGGTGAGTCTTATTCTCTATGCCTGATTTGCTATCGCCCAGCGAGTATTTTCACCAGAAGAAATCCCGGCCGCGAAAACATTTGGGGCAGCATTTCCTTGCGCAGCCTGCAACCGCCCTCCGGATCGTTCAAAGCGCCGAGCTGAGAGACGCCGATGCTATTGTCGAGATAGGTCCGGGGCTTGGAGCGCTCACCCGTTTCATATTGCCTGAAGTTAGCAGGCTTCATTTGATCGAGGTGGATGGAGAAATGGTTGAGTATCTGCGTGAAAGAGTACAGGCGGAAAAAGCGGTAATTTACGAACAGGACGCACTCTCATTTGACTTTGTAAATCTTTGCGACAGAGAGGGAAAGCGCCTGATTGTGCTGGGCAATCTTCCTTATAGTATCAGCTCTCCTTTGATGTTTCACCTGCTCGAGAGTTTTCCGGCAATCGAGCGGGCTGTCTTTATGGTTCAGAAAGAGGTTGGCATGCGATTTGCCGCCTCTACAGGCACCAAAGACTACGGGGTGCTCACGGTCCTGCTCGGGATTTACGCAAGAGTGCGGATACTGTTCACCGTCGGGCCCGGCCAGTTCTATCCGCCTCCCAAAATAGATTCAGTCGTGCTTCGCATCGATTTCGCCAATGAGCGCCCTGTGGGTTCTGGTTTCGATTTTCAAAGAAAACTGGTCAGCAAAGCTTTTCAGCAGCGCAGAAAGACCTTGGCGAACAGTCTCGCAGGCTTCATGGGTCTTTCCTCCGGCGCCATAAGAGACGTTTGTGAGCAGGCTGCGATTGATCCGAAAAGGCGTCCGGAAACCCTTTCGGCACAAGAGTTCCTTTCCCTCGCCGGGTTGGTTCGTCGACAAACTCCCACCGGCAACCGGTTGTAAAATTCGGCTACTGTGCTAAAATGATTCTTTTAACTTCGTACCTGAGTTGAGCGACTCTTTGCTTTTGTTGGCCGGCGTAAAAGCCAGGTGTGCTATAGGTCATATGGGTCTTATAGGACCTATATGAGCTTTTCATCGAATTTGACGTGATGGTTTCCTGACTGTGATGGAAAAGGATTTTTTCACAGGTAAAGTGGCGCTTGTAACCGGAAGCTCGAGGGGAATCGGCCGAGCTATTGCTATGGCGTTTGCGCGAGCCGGATCCGACCTGGTTATAAATCATTCCAAAGCCGGAGGTAGTTCGCAGAAGAAAGCCGAGGAGGTTTGCCGCGAAATCGAGAGGTTGGGGCGTAAAGCTTTTGTTGTACAGGCTGATATTGGACTGAAATCATCTGTCAGGGAGATGATTGCGCTGATTTCCGGCTGGTACGGCCGGCTTGATTTTCTAGTGCTCAACGCGGCCAAAGCTCCTTTCAAGCCGATAGAAAGGCTGCTCGAAAGGGAAATTCGCCAACTTGTCGAAACCAACTTCATTGGGAATATCTTCTGCATTCAGGAGGCTTTGCCTCTCCTGGGGGCCTCTGGGGGTAAAATCGTTTTCATATCGAGTCTCGGGGGCCGTTTTTACAACCCTGCATACCCGCTTGGAAGTATGAAAGCGGCAATGGAAGCGGTAGTGAGAGACTGCGCCGAGAGTTTTGCTCCCAGGAACATTTCCGTCAACGGAATCTGCGGTGGTGTGGTCAGGACGGACTCGTTCAAGGTGCTGCGGCAGCACATGGAAGAGCTTGAGTACATACCTGAGGAACTTTGTGTAAGTCCGGACGCCATTGCCGACGTAGCTGTTTTTCTTTGCGGTCCCGCCGCTCGTGGGATTTGCGGCCAGACCATTGTGGTTGACAATGGCCTGAGCAATAGACTATACCGCCCCGCATGGGCAGGAGAGCAGAAATCAAGAAAAGGGGTTGACTCATAATGAAACAAAATCTCATTCCGGAACAGAGGGTCCTGGAGGAGGTAAGAAAAGCGATCTCGGAGGGAATCGATATCAATCCGGAGAGTGTTAAACCGGAGAGTTCCCTGATGAAAGACCTTGGCGCCGAATCGCTCGATTTTCTGGATATAAATTACCGCCTGGAGCAGACTTTCGGGATCAAAATGGCTCGGCGATCCGTTCTTGATCATATGGAGGAACTGTTCGGTGAAGAAACCGCGATCGATTCGGACGGCAAGCTGACCGAAAAAGCTGCCGACGTACTGGCCATGCGGTACGACGGGTCAGGCTATAAGCTTGACGCCGGCATGGACATGGACGATCTGCCTGCAATGGTTACGGTCAGCTCTATTGTCGAAGGGGTAATGAATCTTCTGGATACGCTGCCTGAAAAATGTATTAACTGTGGGGCCCAAAGCTGGAACCTGCACGAGGAAACCCGCATAAATTGCGGATCGTGTGGTGAGGTGGCCACATTCACCAGTGGTGATGACCTCATAGAAATCTGGCTGAAGCAGGTTCAGGAGAATAAAAAAATATTTTAACGACAGGATAAGCTTCAGGACCGTATTTTGAATATGCCGAGAACAAGGAAGCGGGTGGTCGTTACGGGTTATGGAATGATCACCCCGATCGGGAAAGACAGTCGGGAAACCTTCGGAAATGCTCGAAACGGGGTCTCTGGTATAGATTTCCTGGGTTCTTTTGAAACGGAGGGGTTGCCCTGCCGAATCGGAGGACAGGTGGACGATTCCTGGCTGAATACTCTTCCGGCTAAAGGGATTCAGGGAATAGAAAAATGCAGCTCGCGCGGCCTCAAACTCATGATATCGGCGGTTTCTGAAGCCGTCGGAGCGGCCCGCCTGGATTTAGTCGAAGACAGGGATAGGATCGGCGTAAGCCTCGGGTATCACGGGGAAAACCCTTCGGTCGAAGACATGCTCCTCTTATATCGCTATAGCGGTAAAGACGTCTGGGATGTCGGCGGCCTCACAAAAAACGGCGTTTATTCCTTCTTTAATTTCTTCCGCAGAAAACCTGATGTGGCCACCTCGATCCTGTCGATTCTGTTCGATTGCAGGGGCAGCAATCTTACTATTGTTTCCGCTTGCGCGGCTGGGGCGCAGGCGATCGGCGAGGCGCTCGGGATCATCAGAGATGGCAAGGCGGACGTGATGATTGCGGGAGGGTGCGAATCCAATCTCAACTTTTCGGGTTTTGTCGGCTTTGTGCTGATCCGCGCGCTTTCAGAGAGGTACTCCTCTCCCGAGAAAGCGTCCGGCCTTTCGACCGAAAAAGAAATGGCTTCGTCATGTCCGAGGGAGCCGGGGCGCTGGTTCTCGAAAGCCTCGATCATGCTCTTGAGCGAAAGGCTCCCATTTTCGCCGAAGTGCTTGGATATGGTTCGTCAGCCGATGCGTTTCGGATAACGGACATTCATCCTAAAGGCGACGGCGCCGCTTTTGCCATGCAGGGGGCCATCGCGGATGCCGGTCTTAGTTCCGCCGATATCGAGTACATTAATGCTCATGGAACTTCGACTCTCCAAAATGACCAGATAGAGACCCTGGCGATCAAAAGGATTCTGGGAGAAAGGGCGAAGAAGGTTCCAGTCAGTTCCAACAAGTCGATGATAGGCCACACCATTGCAGCTGCTGGCGCAATAGAAGCAGGCCTTACCATAATGGGCATGAACCGTTCCGTGCTGCTGCCGACGATCAATTACGAATTCGCCGATCCGAAATGCGACCTCGACTACGTTCCCAATCGGGCTCGCGAACTGGAACATGGGGTCGCGCTATCCAATTCCTTCGGCTTCGGCGGGCAAAACGCCTGTCTATGTTTTGGTAAATTCCGCCAATGAAAGCCATTCCTGATAGCAGTTTATCTCCTTTGACCGATCAAATCGTTATAACAGGGCTGGGAGCGGTCTGCTCGCTCGGCAATTCGATGAAGGAAATCGGCAGGGGGTTGACGTCCGGAAAATCCGGCATCGGAGAAATTACGGATTTCGATGTCGGCGAGTCAGGCTTTTTAGCTGCTCAGGTGAAAAATCCCCCCGCAATTAAGACCGATATTCATCCTCAGCTTGCCAGGTCGATGGGGAAGCATCTTTCGCTTCTGCTGGCCTCCACCGAGGAGGCCCTGGGCGGGGCGGGGATCGGTTCGGGTATGTTCGATCCTCAAGATATCGGCTTTTTTGCCGGTATGGGAATGGTTGATTATCACGTCGAGGACCTGCTTTCGGCCGTGCTCAAGTCGTTGAATCAAAGCGGCGATCTGGATTACGATAGATTCTTTCCCGCCGGCTGCCGGGAAATTTATCCTTTGTGGCCTCTAGGCATGCTTAATAATGTGGTTTTTTGCCAGGTCGCCATACACTTCGGTCTGCGCGGCGAGAACTGCGTTTTTTCGCCGCACGGGGACGCTGGGATTCAAGCTGTCGCCGAAGCAGTCAAAACTCTGGAGGAAGGAAAAGCAAAAGTGGCGCTCGCAGGGGGTGTGAGTGAGGAGATATCGCCGCTCAGCCTCGCTCGGGCCAAGTTGAAGGGATTGATAGGGCCGCCTGAGTACAAATCGGGAGCGGGAAGGCCAAAGGGGACCACTGCCGGGATTGTCCTTGGAGAATGCGGGGCGATGCTGGTCCTGGAGCCGCTGTCAGGCGCCATTGATAGAGGGGCAAACATCCTGGCCAGGGTCCTTGGTTTCGGGTTTGCATGCGAAAAGGACCAGGGAGGTGATTTCGCTTCCGGGCAGGCCATATTCTCCGCGATCAAGGGAGCGCTTTCTCAGGCCGAACTTGGCTCCGACCAGATCGATTTGATTATGTTCGGAAGTTTGAGTCAAAACGAGCTGGAAGCTGTCCGAGAGATTTTCGACATGGATTTGAAAGCGCCTGTTATGGTCGCTACGGCCAAAACATTGGGTGAAACGTTTGCAGCCGGACCCATCCTGAATACGGCAATTGGTCTGAGTATTCTGAATTTGGCAGTGTTGCCGCGGGATATTTACGCATACCTGCCGTTGGGAGGCGGTCCGCCCAGGGGCCCATCAAACACGGGTCGGGTCCTCATAAATGGGATCAGTTATGAAGGCCGGTGCGCGTCCATGATCGTCGAGAAAACCGCCGGTGAAAATATATGAGACTTCTGCTCTATGACCGGATAACTGCCCTGGTGCCCGGGGAATCGATAACGGGGATAAAGACCTTCTGTCTTTCTGAAGAGTATTTCCGCAGGCATTTCAGCAAGGAAGCACTCATCCCGGGGGTGATGTTCATTGAGGCCATGGCTCAGCTCCTTGGCTGGCTGATTATACATACCCATGATTTTCGGCTCTCGGCGGTAATGTCGCTGATCGAGGATGTAAAGGTGGCACCCGATCTGAGGCCCGGTTTTTCCGCTGAGATTTCCGGACGCCTGATGTCAACGTCGATGAGCGATTCGCTGGGTTCGGCGCGGATGAGCGTTGAGGGCCGCGAAATAGCATCGATCGGCAGAATCATCTACGTCCATTCTTCCATGGCGGACCAGGATGCGTTGCGTAGAATGTTTCGCTACTACGGCGGGTTGGAAGGGGACTGAAAAAGGCTGACATGGGCAACCGAAAGGTAGTAATAACAGGTCTTGGACTTGCCACGGCTTTGGGGCTGGAAGTCGAGGAGAACTGGCGCAAAGCGTTGTCCGGGGTCTCCGGGGTGAGTAGAGTAAAGCTGCCTTGTGCCGGAAAATCGCCCGTTCAGGCAGCTGGACAGGTTTCAGCCGAAGATTGGGGCCGGATTTGCCGTGAGTTCCCCTCCGAGGCCGAATCAGAAGGGGAGCGCCGGACCCTTTTTGCTCTTTGGGCCGCAAAAAAGGCATTGAGCGACGCGGGGTTAGCGCAAAACGGAGGAGACCGATCGAGGTTTGGCGTGGCGCTTGGCTCTGGACTTGGAATAAATCGGCTGGAAGACATCTACAATTGGCTCAGCCCGGAGAGAAAATTCGATTCAGCGCGGTTTGCGGCTGAATTGGACCGGGTTAATCGGGAATCGATAATCCGCAATAATTCGAGCGCGCCGGCTGCGGTTATATCCGGCAGATTCGGTCTGAGTGGAATGAATACGACGGTTACTACCGCCTGCGCATCGGCGACTCAGGCCCTGGGCACCGCTTACAGGGACAATCAAAAGAGGAGATGCGGACCTCATGTTGGCTGGAGGCGCCGACTCAATGATAAACCCGGTGGGGCTGGTATTTTTCGTGCTGCTTGGTTCGGCTGCCTTATCGAAAATCGAGCCTGAGTGCCTTTGCCGTCCTTTCGACCGGAAAAGGTCCGGACTGGTCATGGGCGAAGGGGCGGGCATTGCCGCCCTGGAAGATGAGTCTCACGCGCTGGCTCGAGGCGCAAGGATTTATGCTGAAGTTGCCGGATACGCCTCCACTATGGATGCATGGCGGCTGACTGCTCCTCATCCTGAAGGGCAGGGGGCGGAGGGTTCCATGTCCCGGGCATTGGCGGATGCGGGGATGGGGCCGGGTGAAATCGATTATATAAATGCTCACGGTACATCGACGAAGCTGAACGATCTGGCCGAGACAATTGCCATAAAGAAGGTTTTTGGAGAATGTGCAAATCAACTCGCGATAAGTTCGAGCAAGTCCCTGATGGGTCATCTGCTGGCCGGCTCGGGTGGGCCGGAGTTTGTGTTTACCGTGCTCTCGGTTGCCAGGGATGAAATTCATCCGACAATAAATCTATCCAATCCGGACCCGAAATGCGATCTGGATTACGTTCCGAATGTGATGCGACAAAAAGTTGTTCGTGCAGCCCTGTCGAACTCATTCGGCTTTGGCGGGCAAAATGCCACGATTGTGGTAAGAAAGTATTCAGGTGCGATGTGAAATGAAGCTGGACCTAAGGGGAAAGACCGCCCTTGTTACCGGAGGCGCGCGTGGTATCGGCGCGTCCATAAGCCGGACGCTCGGGACTGCCGGCGTGAAGGTTGTCATAAACTACAATAAATCCGGCGATAGGGCCGAAAAGCTCCGGGATGAGCTAAGCTCAGAGGGATTTGAGTCGCAGATTTTCCAGGCGGACGTGAGCGAACCGGCTCAGGTGGACAGGCTTTTTCAATTCATCAGAAGCTATTCCGGTCAGCTCGATATCCTGGTAAACAATGCAGGCGTGATTCGTGACACGCTCCTGCTCACCATGAGTGTTGCGGACTGGGATAAGGTCCATGACGTAAACCTCAGGGGAGTGTTCCTGACTACCCGCATGGCCGCTGAATTGATGGTGCCCAGACACTGCGGAAAGATGATAAACATCGCCTCGGTGTCAGGAATTCGCGGCGGCCGGGGCCAGACGAACTACGCATCGGCCAAAGGCGGGTTGATTTCATTTACCCGCGCTTGTGCGATCGAGCTTGCGCCCAAGGGAATACAGGTAAATGCAGTCCTGCCCGGTTTTATAGAAACGGAAATGAGCGTCCGTGCGAGGCGGCGGGCCGGAGAATCGGCTCTCGACCGCATACCTGCTCAGAGATTCGGCAAGCCGCAGGAAGTGGCTAACCTGGTCCTCTTCCTTGCCTCAGAACTCTCGGATTACATTACGGGGCAGGCAATCCCTGTGGATGGAGGTTTGAGCGTCTCATGATGCACATCTTGCAAGGGGTCGACATCGTGCCTGTTTCGAAAATGAAGAGCATCATGCTCGCGCGCCCGGAATTCGCTTCGGAAATCTTCACAGACAGGGAGCGGGAATATTGTTTTTCCAGGCCAAACCCCTACGTTCATCTGGCCGGGCGGTTTGCGGCCAAGGAAGCTTGTCTGAAGGCGCTCGGAACGGGATTGTCAGGTAGCGGAATAGACGGCGCGCTGCGCGAAATAGAAGTTGCGCCGGAGAAGTCCGGCAGACCTTCTCTCCGGCTCAGTGGCTGGACGGAAAAAATCGGACGCCGGAAAAGAGTTTACCAGTACACGGTATCGATTTCTCATTCAGGGGATTTTGCCATCGCGTCCGTAATTCTTGCCGCCGAAAAACCGGACTCAGAATCAGGGAGGAAGCCATCCCGTGAGATACCTTCTAGTTGACCGAATAATGGCCCTTGAGCCTGGGAATAAAATAACCGGGGTGAAAAATGTCGCCATGAGCGAGGACTTTTTGGAATTCCATTTTCCCAAAAACCCAATCATGCCGGGCATAATGCTCCTTGAAGCTCTCATTCAGCTCAGCGGCTGGCTCGATGCGGCATCTTCCGATTTTCGGAAATGGTTTCTGGTTTCCAGGGTGTTGAAGTGTAGTTTCTACGGCTTTGTTCTTCCCGGTGACCAGGTGGAACTGAGCTGTGAGCGTGGGTCCAGCACCTTCGGAAGACCTCAGGATCTACAGCGGGGCTGCCAGGGTCAATGGAAAACGCAAGATCAAGGCGGAGTTTCAGGGGAACCTGGTCAACCTGGAAACCATCGAGGAAGTAGAAGAACAGAAAAGGTTTTTTCAAATACTTACCCGCAGTGGTTGAGGAATTTAGGAATTCAGTCAGGGATTAATTCTTCAATCCTTTGATTTGTATCTAAGGGTTTTTCGATGTCTTTGCGAAGGCGGGTTGTCGTAACGGGAACGGGCCTGGTCACGCCTCTGGGAAACGGGGTCGAGGCTAACTGGAAGGGTCTGCTGGCCGGCAGGACTGGAATCGAACGCCATGAGCGTGCAGGCCTGCCCGAATATCTCCAGTTCTTCGGACAAGTCCATGGGCTGGAGCGGCCGAATGGTATTCCGGCCAACATGGCCGGTCAGGTGCGGTTCCTGAACCGAGGTTCGGTACTCGGGTTTGAAGCTGCAAAGGAGGCCGTGGAGAGATCGAATATCGATCTTTCGACTGTCCCAAGGGAGCGCAGGTCTCTGGTGATAGCTTCGGGGGACCTTACAAAGGTCGGATACGAGTTCATGCACCCCGCCCTCAAGGATGCGACAAAGCACGTCGAAAAAGGAGTGGATTTGTCTATCCTCAACAAATCCGCTATGAACAAGGTAAATCCATTTTTCCTGCTCGAATCCATTAGCAACAATCTTTTCAGCTTTCTCTCGGCTGTATTGGAGTTTATGGGTCCGAACACGAGCCTTGCAAGCCTTTCACCCTGTGGCGCCCACGCCCTGGAACTCGCGTGCCGCAAAATTAGTGCGGCGAGAGGCGGATGTTGCGCTTGCCGTAGGGTGTGGATGCTGGATCACGGAAATCCCCATGTACGAAATGGACGGACTCGGGATCCTGTCCAAGTGCAGGCATGGTCCGGCTTCATTCAGGCCGCTTGACCGGGCGCGGGATGGATTCATTGCCGCAGAAGGGGGCGCAGCCATATTGGTCGAGGACAACGAACGGGCAAAGGCCAGGGGCGCCAGGATTCTGGCCGAAATAAAAGGGTTTGGCAACTGTATCGAGGTCCCGCAGGCGAAAGGCTTGAGTGTTCCGGAGCAAATTTCGAAAAATTCCATAAACGCTGCTTTGGAGGACGGGGCCGTCGACTGGCGCGATCTGGCTTTTATATGCCCTCACGGAAGTGGGACGCGCAAAGGGGACCGCTCTGAGCTTAACTCTATCGCTCAAATCATGGGCGCTCCAAAAGATGATGTTCCCGTTTGCGCCCTGAAGGCTTATACCGGGCACATGGGCGCGGCAAGCGACATCTGTGAAGTTATCCTTGGCATTGCAGCAATTAATGAAGGCCTTGTTCCGGGGACGCTCAACTTCTCGAAAACCGAAGCGGCTTTCGAGGGCATGGGTATTTCAGCCTCGACCAGGGAAGCCAGGGGCAGGAGCTTTCTATCTGTTAGTTATGGAATAATCGGCCAGTGCTCGAGCGTTCTGGTCGAGGGCCGGGCGCGCTGAACATGGGGAAAAAAGGGAAAGGCAAGACTCTCCAGATTGTCGAATACCTGGCCTTTTATACCACTGTTGCCATCGCAAGGTCGCTTCCTCTACGGATGCTCCGGGTAGTTTGCGGATTTCTCGGATACGCGCTCTACGCTGCTATACCTCGAAGACGTAAAATAGCCCTGCAAAATATCAGCATCGCCTTCGGCGACAAGATGAGTGAAAAAGAGATAAGAAAGCTTGCCCGCTTGAGTTGCAAAGCTTTTTTGTTAACTGCCGTTGAAATGATAAAATCGCCCTTTCGCCTGGAAGGCGCCAGGATTATCCGCGACCGTCGCTACAAGACCGAGCATCTCGAACATCTTTTTCAGAAGGCAAAGATGATTCATGACGAGGCCGGAGGATGTATCTTCGTTACCCCGCACCTCGGCAACTGGGAACTGATGCCCTATGTCAGCGCTCTGATCGGCATCCCGCTTGCCATAGTCATTCGCCCACTCGACAATCCTTATCTCGAACGCGCTATTTTCTCCAGCCGCATCACAAGCGGGCATTTCATGATTCCTAAGAAGAACGCAATGTTCTTACTGGAACGCATGCTGCGGAAGGGGAAATCGATTGGAATGCTTCCGGATCAAAAGACCAGCAGGGGGCTAAGGGTAAAATTTTTCGGAGAAAGCGCCACAGTTACTCCGATCCCGGCGATGCTCGCTATCAGACATGGGCGCCCGGTTGTCGTTGTCGCAGCGTGCCGCACTAACGATCCTTACTTTTTTGAAGGATTCGTTTCGGACCCGATTTGGCCGGACCCGCATAGTGAGGATGAGCGCTCCGAAATGGTGCGAATCACCGAGGAAATAAATCTGAAAATGGAGGAAATAATCCGGAGGTTTCCCGAACAGTATTTATGGATGCACAATAGGTGGAAAGCATCTGACAGAAAGCCAATTTTTGTAAATAAAAACAGCGATCCGGGCCCTGACAGGATGATGAAAAAGAGTTCCCTGGTGGGAGAAACGCCTGAAAACTGGTAATAATTTCTTAATTCCGTACAAGCTTCCGCCGGCATGACGGGAATTCCGCCCCGGATCGGGTACGGGGTGACGTAGGCGTTGGCTCAATTCCCAGGCTTGAATTATGTTATGAACTTTAGACTCAGGACGCTGAAGCTCCGGAATTCAAATCAGGCGGCGTTATTCCGATCAAGATTCGTCTCCGGCTCTTTTCTGAATTGCCATTCTCTGAATAAGAGCATCGAAAGAATTATTTCTTAAGAATGCGCCGAAACCATTACGATAGGTTTCGACCGTGCCTACTCCATCGATTATCACATCTCTGATCATCCACTTCCGGCCTTTGCGCTCCAGTATATACCCGACCGGGATGTGCTCATTGGTTCGCATTATTATAGTGCTCACTTTTATGTATTTCCCTTCGGGAGTCTCACCGGGGTATTGAATTGTCTCCCTTTTCAGGAAGTCCAAAACGCGCCTGGAATAGGAATCCGTGAAAATACTTGTGAAAAGCGCCTGGTACTGCTCGCGCTGCTTTGCTGAAAGTTTCTCCCAGTAGCCTTGCAACGATTCCCTGGCCATTTCCCCGGACAGGAAATTTTCAGAAATCAGTTTCCGAATCTGTGCAGCCTCGTTCTTTGCGGTGTTCAGGCCCCTGGAGTTCGGGCTTGGTCTGGATGTCCATGGCCTCGTCGAGCACTGAGCGCACCTGGTCGGTAGCGCCGGATTGCGCTCTGAGAGGCGCGGCGGTCCCGATGACGATCAAAAAGAATGCGAAAAGAAAATTCCATATCCTAACTCTGAACATTTATAGCCTCCTTATCAGCAACCGGGGCCGGCTCCTCCATAAAAGACAGAATTGCGGGCAGGATGAACAGTGCAGCGACAAGAACGCAGATGCTTCCTGCCCACGCCACAAAACCCAGGCTGAAAATCCCCCTGTGGTTTGATATCATCAACGTGCCAAAGCCAATAGTGGTGGTTAAGGCTGCCAGGATGACCCCTTTGCCCGTACTGAAAGCAAGGCGTCCATACCCTGTCCGGCCCTCTCTCCATCTATGAAGAATGATCACCCCGTATTCTACGCCGGCCCCGACCACGAGCGGCATGAATATGCTGTTTGCAAGATTGAAATCGAAGCCTGCTGCTCCCATTATGCCCACTGTCCAGATCGTCCCTACCGCGAGTGGGATAATAGATATAAGCATAAGCCGCAAACTTCGGAATGTAAATGCAAGAAGCAGCGCGATGGCGACCAGTGCGTAAATGGAAGCGTTGATTGACGCTTTCTTGAAAGCCGACGCAAAAACATACAGATTAATGGGGTCGCCCAAGACGTCAGGGTTCACCGATTGGAGGTCGTTGACAAAGCGCGTCAATGCTCCTTCCTCCCAGATCGACTCCCTGGGATAAATCCTGATAAGGTATTCACCTTCCTGAAAAAACTGGTCTCTCAGTTGCAATGGGATGTCCAGGATACTCATTGGAGAAGCGGAAGAGCTTTCTTTTATCAGGGTCCACTGCTCCACGATGTCTTTTTTAAAACGCCGGCGGTATTCGAAAAGCCTCTCGAGCCCCGAGGGTGAATTTTCAAGCGATTGGACGATGCTGTCTATCGATTCCTTGACTTTAACCATTTGTCCGACCAGGGGCTTGGAGGCTCCCCACTTCTCAGCCTGTTCATCCTGCATCTTGAACCTGATCCTCTGAAGGACTTCGATAAATTCGGCCTTGTAGGATGAACCGGCGCTCGGCTCTGACTGTCCCATCGAGGTTGCTGCGGCCGGGTTCCGTTGCCCAGAGTGCAACAGATGGTTTCAGCTCGGGAACCAGGAGCGCAATAGACCTCAAAACCGGTATTTTTTCTTCCTGGTTGCTCGGGAAGCAGTGAGAAAATATTATCCACCTGCGAAACGGTCCGCAGTGCTTTGAATTTTGCCGACTCGGTTTTCGCTTCTTCAGGCGAGTCGGTGAGGACTCGCCGCCGAAATAATCGAGCGGTCGGAATTATCGACCAGGACTTTTTCCCAATAGACTGATTCAGCATCTTTGGACTGGAGGCGCAGAGGATTCAGATCGAAACTGCACGCGGGAAGCGCCGATGGAACCCGCTATACTGAGGATCAGAGCTGCGGCGAGGACAGTTCGTACGCCCTTTGGGCCGAGCCGCAGAAGATACCTGTTATTCCCCTGAGTGGCGGATCGTCTGGAAAGAGGCTTTTCGACAGCCAGATAGCGACTCAGTGCAGGCAGTACTGTGAAGTCGGCCAACACGATAAAAAGAATTCCCATCCCGGTTATCATGCCGAGTTCCATCAGTCCCCGAAAACCGGTAAGAATAAAGGGAAGGAAAGAAAATGCGGTGCTCAGACCCGCCAGCATTATCCCGGGGCCTGACTTGTCCATGACCCTTTTGATAACAGCGGAGCGACTCCCCTCATAGAGATCTCTTTCCTCCTCAAATCTGGCAAACCAGTGGATCGCGTAATCAACTCCAAGACCGCAAAGCATCGGCGCAAAGACGATCGAAAGGATATTCAAATGACCTATGAAAAGCGCCGTCCAGCCGAATGTCCAGCACAGACCCACGGCAAGAGACAGGGTGATTATCAGCGGATGGCGAAACCCTCGAAGAAACAAGACCATTACCAGCATGACTCCCAGCATGGATAACCAGGTCGCCTTGGTCATATCCGCCATTGCCGTTAGCATTTCATCGTTGTTAAGCGCTTCCTGCCCGGTGACCCCGGCTTCACAGTCACTGAAGCCGGATGTCTTGAGTTCATGTATATAACTTCGCAGTTGGCTAAGCGATCCCAGAGTCTTGCTTACCTGCCCGGAAACTTTGCTGGGCATCACCTCGGCTATCAGCAACTTCTTTTTGCCTTCCCAAAGGTAGCCCTCTTTTTCGAGGTCCCATGCCCCGCTTTTGAAAAATGAGGACCAGGGGGAAACATACTTTTGCTGTGCCGGAAAGATATCCTGAAAACCCATCCAGAACCTTTATCAGAAATTCGAGGTCCAACGGCTTGGTCTCTTTACCGGGGTCTTCCGGGCTCACCTTCTCGTCCAGAAAGCCGGTAAAAAACTCGCCGACCATCCTGGACGCCATATCCTGGTTTACCAGTTTGAAAAAATTGAGCAGGTCAGGGTTGACGGCCATCTTGTTGAACGAGCAACAGAGTTCTGTTCGAGCGTGTTCCTGATACTGACGAGTTCGGGTTTATCGAGGTAATACAGCAGCCATTTCTTGAACTCATCCGGATTTATTCTGTAAAATACGTCCTGAAAATGTTCGGGGTCGGCATGGATTTTTGAAACTATGGCGTTCATGAACTCGATGGCCCTGTTCTGTGTGGGGCCTCGGACGACAAGCGCGAAGGTGGTTTTACCGTGGAAATTGAATTCGTCCAATATCCGTGTTTTGGCT
The DNA here is from genome assembly GCA_963757915.1 of uncultured delta proteobacterium. Lineage (GTDB taxonomy): Bacteria > Desulfobacterota > Syntrophobacteria > Syntrophobacterales > Syntrophobacteraceae > SbD1. The sequence goes on from CAVWTD010000002.1 coordinate 283,163, forward strand.
ATAAGGGGATGTCTGGGGGAGATGAGCTCAAGCTGCTCGGTTCGCACTTCAAGCCGAACAGCCGCAAGCCAGAGCGAGGCGATTACGCTCAGCAATGCGGCAGCCAGAATAAAACGTGGCCTGGGAAGGACCCAGGCCACGAGGCCTTTCGAGAATCTTGCCAGCAGATTCATTCTTGTCCTGGCCGGAAGCCTGTAACAATTTTTATATACAAATCAGATATGCGCTTCCCTGGGAGGTTTTTCAAGGCATATCGGTTCTTTTACCTGTCGCGTAATCTAAACGCGCAAGCGCCACGTGGTAATCGTACAACGACCGGAGATATTCACCCTGGTTTTTTCCATAACGGTCTATGGCATCGAGCATATCTCGGGCTGTGCCGATCCCCAGATCGAAATTGGAAAAAGCCGTAACAATCCACCGGCGTGAACCCACGGCCGCCTGCTCATAAGCCGTGAAGGATTTGTTGGCTTCAAGAGCGTCCTGGTAATATTTTACCACCTCGACGGGGATATTTTTTTCGGCGAATTCCTGAGTATTGCGCATTTTCTGATATTCAGCCCTCGCTTGGTCGAGCTTCCCCTTTCCGATACCGAAATCCAAGTGCCATTGAGCCCCGGCAAAAAATCCACCGTAAGCATGATTGAATTGATCGGGTATGTATGAATTATCGAATTTTTGGCGGTCGGGTGCGCCGGCAACCGATCCTACGGCGGCGGCAAAAAATGAGGGATACAGGTCGGCTTTGGCGGCGTCAGTCAGTTTTCCCTTAGCTTCGACCCCTTTTTTCACTTCCAGGAGCTCGGGTCTATTTGCCAGGGCACGCTGGGTATATTCCTCTTCAGGTTCAAGGTTCACCGGATTTTTGGGCAGTTCAGTCTCTGTGACCCTGAATTCTTCGCGTTCGGGCAATCCGATTGCTGTTTTTAGAGCGGCGTAGGCGGTGCGAGATCCTGAGTCGGCCTTGGCGGCAAAAGCCTTAACCTCGGCTCCAAAAGCGTCCAACCGGTAAAGATCGCTGGGGTCAACATTTTTTGCTTTCAGTTCGATTAACCGTTTGATGCGTTTGCCGGCGTCATTTATGTACGCGTCGGCATCCCTGGCGGCGTTCTTGCCCTGCAGCGCTATAAGATATGCGTAGTAAAGCTCCTTGACGTTAAGAACGATCTTATTGTGCCGTTGTTCCCTGGACGCTGTCCGAGCTTCGATCCCCAATGCGGCTGCATCTTTGCGGTTGGATATCTTCCCGAAGGTATAGAGGGGCTGTGTGAGAACAAAATCGAGCCTTCCGAAAATACCGATATCCCATGGTTGATCATGCGAAACGAGAGCGCCGGTGTTTGGACCAGTCAATATGACAGTGGGGACTTTAGCGTCTTCGACCGGACCGGCTGTTGCTATAAGGTCCATCTGTGGGAGCAGGCCGCCCTTCGCCTGTTTATATTGGCTCCTGGCCGCCAGTATGTCCTGTTCGGCCATTTTTAACTCAGGGCTGGTCTCCAGTGCCATTTGGACAAGTTGATCCAGACTGAAGACCCTCGGTTCGGCGGCTTGAGAAGCTCCCAAGTGCAGCGTGATAATAAAAAAACAAAGGAGCGCCAGCAAGGAACGGCTTTGAAGAACGGCTTTCTCAGTCATCTCGAAACCTTCGTAACCAGGGATTAATTGCAAATTACCGGCAAACTTTTATACAGTAATTGTCGTCTGATTTAAAGGATTAATCCTTCACTTGCTTTTCAAAAAACTTAAGTCTCCAGACCCAGGCATGTAAGGCTGAGCGGCATTCCAGCGGTATTGCGCCGTGGAGTCGCCGTATTTTATTTAAATTGATCGCTTCCAAACCTTTAAAGTGCCGGATCGGAAACCATGCTTTGAAAAAATTGACATTGGCCTCCATCTCTGGTAGCGAACCTTGTTCCTGGGTAGGTACATAATTAATGCAGGGGGGCTCTCGACTGAGGCAGATTATGCGGCGGCGGCTGATTATTAATGCTGACGATTTCGGATTGACCAGAGGGATTAACCTTGCCGTATCCGAATGCGCCGATGCCGGACTGCTTCGAAGCGCCAGCTTAATGGCCAACGGAGACGCTTTCGATGACGCGGTGGAAATTGTCAAAGAGCGGGAGGAGTTTGGGACGGGAATCCATTTTGTACTCACTGGATTAAAACCCCTGTTGCCTATAGAGAAACTTTCCGGCCTTATCGGTCCGGAGGGGCTGCTGCCCTCAGGACCTGGCGAACTGTTGAAAAAGATCGCGGCGCAAAAGACGCTGAAGGATGCGATCAGAAAAGAGCTTTTTGCTCAGACTGAGAGAGTTTTTGATTCCGGAATCACCCCTACGCATTTCGACAGCCATAAGCATGTTCATATCATTCCAACGGTGCTCGATATTATTATCGAAATAGCGGAACGCTTTTCGGTGAAATGGATGCGCGAACCTTTCGAAACCAAGGGCGCGTGGAGGTTTTTGTCTGATTTGGAAATGGGCCAGCGGGCCAAATTCGTGAAACAGTTTGCTTTGGCTCGCGCAAGTATTGTTGCTCGACCGATTTTCAGGTCGCGGATTCGCAAGGCTGGAATTCAAACGCCCGCCGGGTTATATGGAATTTCTCCCACCGGGTTCATCAACGAGAAAATTATTCGGCACATCTGCCGGATGCTGAAGCCGGGCCTAAGCGAGTTAATGACTCATCCGGGCATAGTGGACGCGGATCTTGTCCGCCGCAAGTCACGGCTGCTCTATTCCCGAGCAAGGGAAAAAGATCTCCTCGTTTCCGGAAAGGTGAAAAAGCTATTTGAAGAGCACGAGATAATGGTCCTCCATTTTGGAGAGATGAATCAGTGAGCGATCATGGAGGGGAAAAGAATACAATTTCTCAATGCTCAAACGGCTTCAGATGAATGTGCTTTATCTCTGCATTCAGAAAAAACCTGCTTTCCTTTACTTTCTTCTCAAGCATACCCGTTGTGAAAATAACTTTGTTCAGTGCTGCGAAACTGCCGAGGCTCTTGACCGCTGCCAGGGTAACCAGAGTGTCCAGGCATACGGCGTAAACTATTTCGTTATCCTCCTTCACGGCTATAACGTCAACCGGCCGGTCAGCGATTCGTGGAGGCATGTAATCGGCGACGGTACTGAAGCCGAGTTCATGCAGCATCCTGTAGAGATGGCACTGAAGCGTTCTGTGAACGGCCCGTTCGCTGCGAAAGGGTTTGGGAATCCTGAGCCACGCTTTTTCGAGTTTGCTTTTCCATAAATCCAGATTACGGTCCAGATCCTCGTTCATTTTACCCTCCGCTCAAATTATCACCAGTTCTTCGGTGGCTGTATTCAGAGATTCAATGCCATCGCTTGTGACAAGGTAGGTATTTTCGAGTCCGGCAATTCCTTCGTCCGGAATTATTACCTTGGGTTCGAACGCGAAAACCATCCCCTGCTGAAGCTCCAATTTCTGCCCCTGGGCGATAAATGGAAACTCGTCGACCTCAACGCCTATCCCGTGTGCAACGAAGGTAACCCTTGGATCACAGCAGCCCATGAACCACGTGGCCCATCCGGCTTCTTGAGCCCAGCGCCATACGGTCTCGTAGAGTTCGCCCGTGATGGCGCCCGGACGCGCAAGAGTCCTGAAGCGGGCATGCACCGACTGAACGAATTCGTAAGCGCTGGCGAGCGTGGGGGGAGGCGGGCCGATGCAAAAATTCCTGGTTTGATCGTTTGCATACCCGTTCCAAATAATCATTGTATCGACGCTCACAATTTCACCGGTGTTTATTTTTTTGTCTCCTGCGCCCTGTCCGAATGCCGGCGAAATGCCCGGACCTCCCGTAGGCCCATCAGTATAGGAAGGGACTGCGGCGTTCGTTCCCGAGAGAACATGTCCGAAAATCATCTCCATGTTAAAGGCCCTTAAGCGAGTCATTCCTGAATTGCCGGCCTTGCGTGAGACAGCCTCCAACTCAGCGCACAGTTCGAGTTCGGTCATTCCCGGCGTGATAAGACGCGGGACCGATTCAGCTACCAGTTTCGATATGACGGCCGCATCCCGCATTGTCTGGATTTCCCAGGATGATTTTATCGTACGTACCTGACGTATGGGGCCGCTTATGTCAACGATCTGCTGTTTGGGAAAGATCTTTTCGTCGTAGACGAAAAATGCGTTGGCCGGCAGTACGTCCAGTTCTAAACCGATTGTTTTGGGTTCGCTGGTTCCGCATGCTTCAAGGGTGGCTTCGCGCACTTGAACCAGGTTCTTCATCTGGATTATGGGACGCAGGGGCGATTCCGCCTCAGCTCGCGCAAGGCTTCGCCGAACAAGGAAGACCGGGTTTCCTGAGGAGGGCACAATGAGGTGAGAATCCTGAACCGTGCCTGTGAAGTAGAATAGATCGGCATTTTGCCGTATTACTGCGGCATCGACTCCATTTTTCCTCAGCAGCGCCTGCAGCGCGACAATCCTGTTTGCAATCTCGCTTGTGGGTACGATCTGCAACTGTTTTCCTCCAAATCTTTTCAGACAAACAATCCGCGCCAGGGCTAGTGCATGCCTGCTCCGGATGAAGCAGCCCCGGAGCGGCCCTTTCTCAACAATAAGGTAAGAGGAATGAGAATAGCTGTCGCGATGGAAAGCACATAAAAAGTGTCGTTGAACGAAAGCATGCTGGCCTGACGCATAACCTCCTGGTAGAGGAATGCAAGTCCTCCCGTTGATGGGGCGGCCGCCGAATGATTCATCTGGAGAAAATCGTGCGCCCTGTGATAGGCCTCCCTGAAGGCGGGATTGTAAGGAGTAATTCTTTCAGAAAGAAAGGTCTGGTGGACTTGGGCGCGCTGCGAGAGGAGCGTGGCGCTGAAGGCTACCCCGAAACTGCCCCCAAGGTTTCTCACGAGGTTGAAGACTCCCGATGCGTTGCCCATCTGCTCCACCGGGACGTTAGTGAAAGCTGCCGTGGAAAGGGGAACAAAAAACAGCCCAAGGCCAAGACCCTGGACTAGCCGAGGCACGGCTATCGAGTAAAAGTCCGCCTGGAGGTTGAAATTCGACATCATCCATAATGCATAAGATGCGGTACTGAGTCCTGCGAACAGGAGGATCCGTGGTTTGATTCCCTTTCTCATCAAAATGCCTGCAATAGGCATTATAAGAAAGCTCGATATACCTCCCGGACCCAGGATCAGTCCGGCCCAAAGCGCCGTATATCCCATAAGCTGCTGAGTGTAGAGGGGCAGCAGAACGAAGCTCCCGAACAGAGTGAAAAAGCCCAGAAACATAATTATGGTTCCGGCGCTGAAACTTCTGTCCCTGAAAACCCTGAGATCGACAACGGGATGTTCGGTGAGCAGCTCCACAATGATGAAAAGAGTCAAAGCCAGCGCAGCCGTAATTGAGAGGATAACAATGAAATTAGACTGAAGCCAGTCCTCACGCTCCCCTCTATCCAGAACGATTTGAAGCGCGCCAAGGCCAAGGGTAAGCAAGAAAAGCCCCCATCTGTCGATTCGGAACACTTCCCGCTTTATGTAGGCCGGATCGTGGATGAAAAGAGTCGTAATGAAGACGGCGAGTACTCCGACCGGCAGGTTGATGTAGAAAACCCATCGCCAGGACCAATTATCCGTAATCCACCCGCCTATGACAGGTCCGACAATGGGGGCCATTACCACGCCCATTCCGAAAACGGCCATGGCCATACCGTGTTCGCGCCGCGGGAAGGTTTCGAGCAAAATTGCCTGAGAAAGCGGCTGGAGTCCGCCTCCACCGAGACCTTGCAGGACCCGCGCAATTATGAGCATGTTAAGAGATGGCGCAGCGCCGCAAAGAATCGAACTGGCCGTGAAAAGCAAAAGGGAAAATATCAGATAGCGCTTCCTGCCGAAAACGCTGGCCAGCCAACCTGTAATAGGAATTATGATGGCGTTGGAGACAAGATAGGAAGTAAGTACCCATGTGACCTCGTCCACCCCCGCGTTCATGCTCCCCTGAATATGCGGGAGGGAGACGTTGACTACACTGGTATCCATAACCTCGATGAAAGTCGGGAGCATCACCGAGAGGGCTACAACCCATTTATTGACCCTGGGGCGGAACTCGATCTCGGAGGTCATGGTTTTTCTGAGGATGGCCGCAGAGCAATGTTCGGGGTGTTTTGCAGCAGATACAAACCACTTCTGTCCGCCACATTTATGGTCACTTGCAGAGACGCTCCGACCCTCAGTGGATGGTCAGGGGGTGGTGGTTTGTCCAGTTCGATCCTTACCGGAATCCGCTGAACAACTTTGATCCAGTTGCCGGTGGCATTCTCGGGTGGAATGAGGGAAAAAGCTGCGCCGGTCCCCGCCCTGATTCCGGCCACTTTCCCTTTGTACGGATATCCGGGATAGATATCGGCCGATACTGAGGCGGGCTGACCGATACGCACATTCGTGAGCTGAGTTTCCTTGAAATTTGCTTCAACGTAGATCTTGCTCAGAGGGACAACGGCCATCAGGGCCTGTCCGGGCTCAATCCGGTCGCCCACCTGAATATTCTTTTGGGCAATGTAGCCGTCAATTGACGCCGTAATCAAGCAGTAAGAGAGATTGAGCCGAGCCGCCTCAAGGTCGGCCGTTGATTTGTCGCGTTTAGCTTTGAGAGCCTCAACTTTGTGGAGCTGGACATCTACGTTGGCCCGCTCGCTTATTGCGGTCTGAAGCTGAGCCCTGGCTCTGGCAACCTGTTGAGAGGATGCCGCAAGAGCCGACTCTAATGCGGATATCTGGGAATCTACTGCTCTCAGTTGGGCCTTCGCCTTGTCATACGCCGTTTGTGCCTGCTCTCGCTGGCGTTGGGTCCCCGCGCCGGAAGCTGAAAGACTGTCGAAGCGTTTGTAATCGCGCTCAGATTGGACGAAATCGGCTGTAGTGGCGGCGCGGCTGTTCCTTAATTGTTCAATATTGTGCCTGGTTTGAGTCTCTGTGTCCTGGGCGGCCTTGAGTACAGCCTCTGCGGCCTCTACGTGAGAGGATGTCTGGATATTGACCGGCGGCACCATTATTTCTGCGGCTTTGAGTTCGGCCTCATCTCCGTCGAGCGCCGCCTTTGCTTTATCTACGGCAACTTTGTAATCGGCTGAGTCCAGTTCGATGAGGGGCTGTGCGGTCTGGACTGCAAAATCGTTATCCACGAACACTTTGAGGACAGTTCCGGGAATCCGGGCGCTAACCATCGCGCTGTCCGCCCTGGCATAAGCATCATCGGTAGACACATAATTTCTCTCGAAAACCCACCAGTAGATGCTCGCCACAACCACCACAACCAGGACGATGAATCCTCCGATCTTGATTCGCTGCGCACCGCCGTTACTCTTCGGGCGCTCGGATTCGATTGGTTTTTCGTTTGCCATATCCGATACCATGAAACTCCGTCGCAGGGCGAAGCCTGTCGTGGGTTTATCCCCTCCCGCGTGGAAAGTGGGGTCCTTTCCGATCGAAACTACTCTATGGGCCCTCCAATTGCCCGCTCCAGTTCCGCCTTGGCAATTTCGTACCCGTAGATGGCCTGATAAAAATCCGCACGCGTCTGGGCCAGAAATACCTGTGCATTCAAAACCTCAAGGAATATCGCGACCTGCTCCTTGTACTGGAGAGTGGTGATCCGGTCGTTTTCTTCGGCCTGTTGGACGGCGATCCCGGTAGTGTCGATGTTTGCTTTCGCCACCTTTAACTGTTCGAATGCGTCTTCCACCTGGAGCCGGATCTTCTGAAGAAGGTCGTCGCGTCTGTGCTCGATCCCTCTCAGGCGATACTCCCATTCGAGTTCGGAAGCTCTTGTCTTGCCCCCCTCAAAAAGATTCCAGTCCACTCTTACGCCCACGGCCGCGTTTTCATAGTTTGCGAATGGATTTTTATCGGCCGTGAAATCTTCGCCTTCCCGGTAATATTGAGCAAAAGCGGAGATACGGGGATAATAGCGGCTCCGGGCCGCTGTTTTTGAGTATTCGGCCTGCTGAATCGAGGCTTTGATGGCCAGATATTCGGGTCTTTTCTCCTCGGCAGCCGAATAAAGCTCATGCAGATCGGGGACCTGGTAAGTTCTTTCCTCTATTCCGGCCAGTTCGACTTTTTCCTGCAAGTCGAGGTTCATCAGTTGATTCAGGTTCGAGCGAAGAACAATTAATTGTTTTACGGTGCTTCTCTCCCGCTGCACCGCTTCAGACAGGGCGACATCGGCTTTGAGGATATCGTTCCGAGCGGTAACTCCCTGCTGGTAATTGGCCTCGGCGTTCTTTTTCTGCACTTCAAGGCTTGCCACATTGTCACGCGCCACTTCAACGAGTCTTTGCCCAAGGAGCGTCTGGAGGTACGCGATCTGAACGTCGCGTATGAGGTTGATGCGGGCTTCCTCGAGCTGGTATCGAGATATCTTCAGGCCAACCTTGCTTGCCTTGTACTGGGACTCCAGTCCAAACCCGGTAAACAGAGGTTGGACCAGATCGACCTGCCACCTGTTGCTGGTTTGTATCGAAAACGGGAGCCTGAAAAAGCCCAGCTCGGGTAACGAGACAGTGGGCTGCTCGGAGAGCCGTGTAAATGCATAAGACCCGTCGACCTTCGGAAAGAAGTCGGCTCTAGCCTGGGAGACCTTTTCCCCGGCCACCGAGACGTCCTCGAAAGCGGCCCTGTAAGCCCTGTTGTGGGCCAGCGCATATTCTACGGCGGTTTCTTTGCTCAGAGGCTGAGGCAGGTCGATGCGTGCAACTTCTCCCCACGCTGTTAAGGGGACAAATAAGCCGAGAAGTACGAAAAGGATGTTTAGGCGTTTCATTGTTGCACCTGGCGCCGCCGTTTCAGCAGCTTCACCATTTCCGGGAAGCTAAGTTCCGAAAGAGAGTCGATCACCTTGTCCGCCTCAGTAAGTTCAGACACTGAAAACGAGTTTGTAACGGCAATGACCGGAAGCCCCGCCGATTTGGCCGATCTGATCCCGGCGGGGGTATCTTCTATTGCAATGCAATTCATCGGGTCAAGGCGCCTGGGTCCCTGGACCTGCCTCAGCCGCTCTATTGCAAGAAGATAGGTCTCCGGGTCGGGCTTGCTCTTCTTTACTTCGTCTGCAGCCACAATTGCGAGAAACGCTCCGTTCAGGCCGAGAGATGCTATGAAGGCGTCGATTTCATGCCGGAGCGCCCCTGATGCTACAGCCATTGGGACCCCTCTGTCCATCAGTTCCTTTACCAGTTCAACTACTCCGGGAAAACTGGGGACCCCCTGTCCGATGAGGTCCCGGAGGGCTAGAGCCTTCGCTTCGATAAGCCTGTCCAGAGTCATCGGGGCAAGATCCAACCCCGCCTCTTTGAAAGCGTAGATAAAAGCGTCCCGGTCGTCAAAACCTACGAAATGCTCAAGGTAACTCTCGAAATCGTGTCCCAGCCCCAGAGGGACGAGCACCTCCTGGAAGGCCCTGTAATGCAGCGGCTCGGTATTCACGAGAATGCCGTCGCAGTCGAATATTACTGCCTGGAGGTCCGGATCGGAGGTGGTTTCACAATTGACCAAGTTACTAACGCTCCTTGGGAGACTTCACAATCGAATCGTATGTTTAGCACTTTTTAATGCTTCTGAAAATTCTTTTCATTTCAAACCATAGCGGCTTCCTGATAAGAATGGCAATGCATGAAAATTTCACGGGAATCAAGCCTGAATGAAATTCCCGCGCTTTAAAGATAAAATAGAATCAGCCGAAGCCGGTTTGCACCTTTAGGAGTCGTTTTGTTGCTGTCCGTAAATGATGTTTCGAAATATCTGGGGAAAAGGGAGCTTTTTCATGGAGTGTCCCTGCACGTGCATCCCGGTCGGAGGATCGGCCTCATAGGTCTCAACGGATCCGGGAAATCCACTCTGTTCCAGATATTGCTCGGCGTTATGGAACCCGATTCAGGCAGTGTCGCCAAAACCAGGGGCCTTCGAATCGGACATCTTCCGCAGGAAATGGTTCCGGCGCGCAACAAATCCGTTCTGGCCCGCGCTACGGACGTCCATGAGGATGCGCAAGAGCTGCGGGCCGAACTGGAGTCCATCCAACTGGAGCTGGATCGCGAAAAGGACCCTCAGGTTCTGACCGCCCTTGCAACGAAACACGCCAGGGCGCTCGAACGGGTCGAGCACCTGGTTGGATACGACTTTGAAGCAAGAGCGGAAAAAATCCTTGAAGGCCTCGGGTTTCGGAGCAGCCAGTTTGGCATTCCGGTATCTGAGCTTAGCGGTGGTTGGGTGATGCGCCTTGAGCTGGCGAGGCTTCTTTTGTCGGAACCTGACCTGTTGCTGCTCGACGAGCCGACAAACCACCTCGATCTGGAATGCCTTCTGTGGCTGGAAGATTATCTTCTGAACTGCTCATCGGCTTTTATCCTGGTCTCGCACGACCGTGCTTTTCTCAATAAAACGATTCAGCGCATAATTGAAATCGAGCAGGGGACGCTCCACGAATACGCCGGGAATTATGATTTTTACCTCGAAGAGAAGGCTAAGCGCATGGAAGTGCGCCTTGCGACTTACAAAAACCAGCAGGACCGGATCAGGCAGCTCGAAAGATTCATAGACAGGAACCGCTACGATAAAAAGACGGCCGGGCAGGCTCAAAGCCGCATAAAGATGCTGGAAAGAATGGAGAAAGTTGAAGCTCCGGTTGCGGAGTCGCAAATCCATTTTTCATTTCCTCCACCGGCCCGGTCAGGGAAAAGAGTTATCGAGCTGCGGGACGTTAGCAAATCCTACGGCGATACCAACGTCTATTCCGGGATAGACCTCGTTATAGAGCGCGGGGACAAAATCGCTTTTCTCGGTCCTAACGGGGCTGGAAAGAGCACCCTTTTAAAGATTCTCGCCGGGGTTGTCCCGCCGAGTTCCGGTAGAGCTGTCAGTGGGCTTTCATACAACGGCCGGCTACTATGCGCAGCATCAATGGGAGCAGCTCAATCCCGACGCCACAGTCTTCGAGGAGGCGCTATGCGTATGCGGCGACATGCTCCAGACACAGTTGCGCGGGCTTTTGGGGGCCTTTCTGTTTCGCGGGGAAGACGTTCTGAAGAAAACGGCGGTGCTGAGCGGAGGTGAGAAGGCGCGCCTGGTCCTTTGCAAGCTCCTGCTTCAGCGCGCAAACTTTTTGCTCCTCGATGAGCCGACAAACCATCTCGACATTTCATCCAGGGTGGTGCTGGAAAAAGCTCTTGATGATTTCCCCGGAACAATCTGCTTTATCAGCCATGACCGGCGGTTCATAAACGCAGTGTCAAACAAGATTCTGGTGGTAAAATCGGGCGAGATCCACATTTTCCCCGGCAACTACGACGACTTTCAGCGAATTTGGAAAACTCGCCTCGATATCCCGCCTCAGAACGCGGCGAAGGGAAAGCCGGAGGGTAACGGTTCAGGCGCAAAAGCGCGCACTGTCCAAAAAAGAGCCGAGGCGGAGTGGAGGAAGCAACTCTTCGGCGCCAGAAAACCCGTTCAGGACCGGATTGAAAGCATCGAGCGAGACCTCGATTCCTGCCACGCTGAACTGGAGCGTCTCAGAGAGCAGCTCGCCGACGCTGAGACTTACAGGCAGCCAAGACTGGCCGTGGAGATTCAATCCCAACACCGGCAGGCGCAGGACCGCGATTCACGAGTTAACCGGCCAATGGGAAGCAAAAGTTCTGGAGCTTGAGCAAATAGAGGAAAGTTTTAGAAGCAGGGAGCGGGAAGCAGGAAGCGGGGAGCAAAAGATACGAAGCGGGTAGCGGGAAGCAGGGAGACTTGTAGGTGGGGTGCCGGGCGTAAGTTGTAGGGTGGGCTAAGCGGAGCGCAGCCCACCAGGTCTTTTCCTAACAGGGAACGGGAAGCAAAGAACGAAGAGGAAAGAGCAGAGAGCAAAGAGAACCGATTTCCGGAAAGACGGTCGCAGGGAGCGAAAAAACCATTCCTGCTTTTTGCTTCCCGCTACCAAAGGATTTCAAATGGATATCCACCGGCTCATGATTTTTTGCAAGGTTATCGATCTGCAAAGTTTCACCAAAGCGGCTGAGGCTGTCAGCCTGGCGCAGCCCACGGTAAGCGAGCATATCCGGGCACTGGAAGAGTCGCTCGGAGAAAAACTCGTAGACCGGCTGGGACGCGAAATCCTGCCCACTCCGGCCGGGAAGGTCCTTTACAGGTACGCTCGTGAGATAGTCCAGCTTAGGGACAAGGCGGTGCAGGCCATCGGGAAATTCAAAGGCAACCTCTCGGGCGCCCTGTATGTTGGGGCGAGCACAATTCCAGGCACCTATATACTTCCTCGGCTCGTTGGGACATTTAAGGCAAGCTATCCATCGATTCAGATTACGGTTAGAATTGGAAGCAGCGGCGAAATAGTCCGGAAGATTCTCGACGGCAAAGTCGAGTTTGGAATAATCGGCGCCAGGTGGGATGAGAAGAGGATCTTGTTTGAAGAGATCTATTCCGATGAGTTGGTGTTGGCCGTTTATAAGGGCCATCCTTGGGAAGGGCGTGAAAATGTGGAACTCGATGAACTGGCAGGGATGCCCTTCATTCTGCGTGAAAGATCTTCGGGGACTCGTATGGTAATGGCCCAGGCACTCGATGCGGCCGGATTTGCCCCGTCGCTTTTGAATGTCGTTGCGGAAATGGGCAGCACCGAAGCGGTAAGAGAGGCGATAAAAGCCCGGATCGGAATATCCATAATCTCCTCATTCGCCGTGAAGGAAGATATCGAAAGAAACAGTCTCTGTGCGGTTCCTCTGAGAGAAATCTGTATTCATAGGCCGTTTTTCCTGGCGCAAAGAAAAAATCGAGAACCCTCGCCGCTTTGCTCGGCCTTCTTGGAACACCTGAGGACGGGATGCTGTTTAGGTCACGGGGAGGCGCGGAGGCTAGTGCAGCGTCAACTAAGTTCCTATAGGTAAGGACCTTCAGCCCGTCATTCCGGCGAAGCCTGCCCCGGAAGTATCTAGTCCGGGGGCCGGAATCCAGCGTCTTTTCAGTTGGTTAACAGCACTGGACCCTAGCCTGCGCCTGGGTGACCATTCCTTGCAACATGTAATAACCTTATTGACAATGTACTAGGAAATGTTGCACGCGAAGCCGCGAAGACGCGAAAGGTTTGACGAGGGGACGCGGAGGCGCGGGTGCAAAAACGAACAGAGACGGCAGCAGGGAGCAGAGAGAAAAAGCTTCCCGCTCACTCGCGTTGATGGTTTCTCGCTTAACGTTTCTCGTTTTACAATCCCTAGATTCCTCAATCCCTCAATCCCGCAATTGTTTGTAATTTCTGGGTGAAGGTTTGCGGGGCATCTCAAAACCCAAAGGCTGGACGAAAGGGCCAGTTGCGAAGATGCGGGAAGGATGCATTTTTCCGCGCTCTATTTCTCAAGTCCCAAGAGATATCTGAATTTCTGCTCGCACAGCATGAAATCTTGCTCAGCTGCATTAACATAACGAAAAAGGGGTTTTCAGTGATTCAAAATGCTGCGATGCCAATCAGTGCCATACCCACCAGAACATTCGGAAAGATCCCCATGGAAGTTACCGTGACGGGATTGGGCGGTGAAGGGATCTTGAGAACTTACGGGCAGGAAGAAGAGTCCTCGAAGGTGATCCTGGAAGCCGTCGCTCAGGGGATTACCTACTTCGATTGCGCACGGGCCTATGCAGGAAGTGAGAGCTATTACGGACAGGTCTGGTCGAAGCATCCGGAGGACCGGGCCGGGATTTTTCAAGCGGGCAAGTCAGCGGAGAGAAGCAAGAACGGGGCACTTGCCGATCTCGATCAAACGCTCAGGAATATGAGCATCGATCACTTGGACCTGTGGCAAATCCATGACGTAAGAACCGAGGAAGACCTCGAACGAATCTCCCGTCCCGGCGGGGCGATGGAGGCGTTCATGGAAGCCAAAGCCAATGGAAAAACGCGCTTTATAGGAGTTACCGGGCATCACGATCCGAAAATCCTTGAGAAAGCCATACGGGAATGGCCGGTCGATTCCGTCATGATGCCTGTCAATCCCGTCGAAGCGGCAATGGGCGGATTCATGGATTCGGCGTTGCCCGCTGCACTGGAAAAAGGCATCGCCGTGATAGGAATGAAGGTGCTTGGCGCAGCCCACTATATATTTCCCGACGCGGGTATCACGCCGGAGTTGCTGATCCGATTCGCCTTATCACAGCCCATCACCGTTGCCATCGTCGGTTGCTCCACCGGTTCTCATGTTCGAACGCTTGCCGAAACAGGCCGAAGCTTTAGCCCGCTCAGCCCGGAGGAACAGCAGGCTATCGTGGGAATATTCCATCCCTACGCCAAGAGACTGGCCTTCTATCGGGGAGCCATTTGAAGTCTATTCCCGATGTGAACTGCCACTCGATCAGTTTCTGACTCTTGCCTGAACTAAAAATATCTCTCAAGCACGGATTCCGCGTGCATATGATTCGAAAACGGCGAAGATTTTGGCGCCCGATTTCTCAAAGTCCAGGACGTTTCCGTTCCCCCATTGCGTCATTTAGTGTGATCCTTGTGGCAGAGAAGGCACTCCATATGACCCTGCTGGTGGTTCATGGCATCTGCGTATCGCGGGAAACCATCTTCTGGACCATGGCATTTAACACAATGGGAGATTTCATTCGACGGCGTCCATTTCGCAGGCTTCCATTTTCCGTCAAAGTATTCGTTGAGATAGTTCACCACGGTATAGACGACCTCCCCCGTTACCTTGGCGCAGCGCTCAGATCTCTCTTTGGAAGTGACCTGGACGCCGGCGGCCAACGTCCACTTCGAAACCGATGTGTGGCAGAGCGGAGTCATCGCTTGAACCTGGATCTGCTTGGGGAGCGCAGAGATATCGTCGAACCGTTCCGTCGGGAATTTCATTCCCGCGTACCAGCACATCATGCGGTCTATCACGGTCCGATAGCTGTCATCCTTATCGTAGATAACGAGATTGATGAGGCACGAGCTGACGCCCAGGGCGCCGCAAAGGGTGCCATGTCCGCCGTACCCTCCCTTGGCATGGGCGAACATGTAGGCTGGCAGGGTTGTCCAGGGATAACCGACTTTCTCTTTTAAAAGGCTGGAGAACCCCAGCCAAGCGCCATTCCCTCAGCCTTTCTTCTCAAGGTAGAAGCGATAGGCGCGCCGGCCGGCCTCAAGCGGATCGAGCTTGGCCCATTTCCATGGCAGGGGCGGTGGTTCAGTCACCTTTGGGGTGGGAGGCAACGCAAGGCTGGTACCATACCCCGCTATTCCTCCTGCCACGAAAATGCCCGCTTTTGTCATGAAATTACGGCGGGACAGCGATGATGCTCTCTCTTGCTCTTTTTCCATAATGATCTCCTCTCCTTGGCGTGTACGGAATCGACCGGTGAGGGCTTTAAAGCCAGGTAAGCAGAACGGCTGAATTCCCAAGCTCAGGATCAGCTTATTCGGTGTGAAGGGTCTTCATTATCGCGGGACACGGGCGTGAAGACAACTAGAAAAATCATAGTTTGCGAGCCATTTTACCAGTGGCTTATTTAGGTTAAATCAGAAAGGAAAAAAACTGAAGATTCCTTGCCGGAAGGTGGAATCTGACCGAGGAGGCCGCGCATAAAAAGTATGATCCGGATGTGCCGAACTCTTGAGACATCAGGAATTCAAGGGCTAGGAGATACAGCAACTTCTGGACAATTGCCTTCACTCAAGCAAAATCAGGAACCCTGAAAGGCTTGGAGTCGAGAAGATAATGCTTGCTGTTCCTCTTTGGTCAGGTTCCTGGCCAAGTCCAAAGCGTTTTATTTCGGTGCTGATGGTGTGACCGAGCGAAGGCGATCAGCGAGAATATCTTGCGGGGTTTGAAAAGGACAATCCGGGGCTCTTTATAACTTAGCCCCACAAGATATGTGGCGAGTGCAAGGCGTAATTCGATTAACGCAGGGATGCTTCGTTCCCCTTCTCACCGATCCACCGATTCACGTATCAGCCCTCCAGCCGGTCTTACTCGCCGCCGCCTCTGGCGATGCCCAAGGGTTCGAGGATTTCCGATATGATACGAACCCTCGCCCTGTCGGTCCCTGAGGCCTGCGCTTCCCGGTGGAGCCGCGTCAGGGCGGCCGCGTGCCGGTACATGTTCCGCCGCCCACACTCTCGGGCCGCCTCGATCAGGCTCCAGTCGCCGGTTTGCCGGAATCGGAAGAAGGCTTCCCGGATTTCCGGGAAAACCGTCCGCGAGATGGCGCGCTGGAAAGCGACGTAGAACCCGATAGAGGATTCGACGCGGTTTTGCACAATGTGGCCGAGCAGCCCTTCCGAGTGGGTGTCCGCAAGAACGTCTTTCAGCACCCGGGCAAAGATTTCGACCGGGGTGTTCGCATAGGCAGAGACCATTTCCTGCCAGAGGCCGCCGTCGAAGCCGGTCTCTAAGACTTCCCCGATTTCGTGGTAGACCCAGGTTTCGAGTTCCCGTCCGGCGATCCGCTCCAGTAGGTCCCCGAGGCGCGCCGCGTTGCGGCGGATCTCATCGAGACCCACCCCGTACCGGGCAAGACCGAACTCCATGGCTTCCCGCGCAGAGGGGAGCGCCTCAAGAATATGGTCCCACAGGAAAAAGAGCATGCAAGACCGCCTGGCGAATATCTGCTTTCCCCGCCGCATTGCCGGGGTCATGAAGATGTCGCGGGCAAGCTCCCGGTTTACCACGTCGATTCTCAGCCCGCCCACCGAGCTCGATTCGGCGGATTCAGCCAGGAAAAAAGTGGGTTTCATGCCGATGCCGTAGCCCGCCCCGTAGACCAGACCCAGCGGGCGCAGGCGGACGTTTAGTCCGGCCATGTCGTAAGGATCGAACCGCTCTCCGCCCAGGACAACCGGCGCGATTTCTCCTCCTATGATTTCCTCCCAGTATTGCTCCCTGTCTTCTATCCACCCCATAAGATCGGCCGATTCGGGCTCCTGCCAGGGGACCATCCGGTGCTCCCATTTGTACAGGTCCCGCATCCTCAGCAGAAGGCCGCAGAGCGAGTACACCCCGGCGTGCCGGGCGTCCGATATATCGCAGTTTTTCTGAACCTGACGCTGCAGGTCGGAAATTTCCGGTTTCAATGCGCCCTCCTGAAAACCGTTGCGAGGAGGAAAACGGGAGTTCGCGGCCCGCCCGGGACGGCCAGGCGGGAACCATGCGCCATCGCCAGTTTCTCACCGCCTGTACTTTTCGACCCTCTCTTTTCTTGCTAGCTGTGCCGCGTTCGGTTTCGGTGGAAGCTCGGGCACTGGCATCACCTGATCCAGGTAAGCGGTGAATTAATTTCCGTTCATTGTAATGTCTGCCGTTGCTGGAAAAGATTTCTCCACAGCCTCATTCTTCTTCAGGATATTGGATAATGAGCTCAATGGCGTATGTCAAACGCTTTTTCACATCCGGAAAATGAGGGATCTAGAGAGAGTCCCCGAAAGTCAGCGCCATGGTAAGATTATTGTTGCAGAACACGTATCGGAGTGAGCTTTATCTGGAGTGACGACATTCCCGTATGGGAATTGGCCAACAGCAGGTACTTATCTACTTTGTCATCCGTGCCCACGACAATAGATCCGGGCATTTTGCCAGGATCCAGACTCTTTCTACCTCTCCCTCCCGATGTAAACTGCCACTCAGTGAGTTTCTGACTCTTGTCAATTTCAAAAGAGTCCTTCTTTCCTACGCGGCCCGTGCCACCTCGATCTCCTCCCACTTCGTTGCCACATACGGAAACGCCTTGGATGGCTTTGAGGTGACCGACTCTTTGCCGATGCCAAGCCGGATAGGCGTGTTCGACGCGATCGTGAACATGACATCCGGAGCATTGTCCGTCAAAGAGCGGCCGTTCCACTCAGCGATGCCAAACACGGCCGGGGTACCGACGGTATAGGGGAGGATATTGGGGAAAAACCGATGTGCCACTTTCTCCGCATAAGCGTGAGGATCTTCTGCGGTTCCATTGGCCCTTATGGCACCAGCGACTGCCTTGATGATGGTCTCGCCATATCTCGCGAAATCGTCGGCCGGACGCCCTGCATTGAGTTGATTGCCGAGATCTTCGTTGTACTGAGTGAACAGCGGATGGATCATCGGAAGTCCAACGCGGTTGATTGAGCGCCATCCTCCGGCGTCTGTAGCGAGAGACGTCACTGCCCACAAACCGATACGGCCGTTGTGGCCGGCGTCGGGGAGCAGGTCTGAGTCAGCAACCTCCAGCACAATCGAATAGACGCTGTGACCGGCAAATAGATTTCTGGCCTTGCCTGGATCCCAACCGGATAGATCAACAATGGTGCCGTCCTGGAACGCGTGTCCGACGGCATGCAATACGTCAGGCTCGATCCAGAACGGATCGTACGCCCTGCCAGCCCAAATACGAAGGCCGGACGCCTTGTTGATGGTTTCATTGGTGGAACCCTGCGCGATGACCATACCAGCCGAGCGAGGGTCAGCGGCCTCAGGTCCCGCAATCCGACGCAGAACAAAGCGCTGCTTGCCGGCTGCGTCGCGCTCGTCGAATATGATGCGGTATGTGAGGTCTTCGACCGCATCACCATCCAAGTCGATTTTGAATTCATACATCCCCTCGGGATGATACCCTGGGACAGGAATGTCGCCAGCGATTGAGTGGCATACGTTAATCACGAACGCTGTGCCGGTTTCACCGCGGAAGCAATACAGGTCGGTGATATCGAGGCGAACGTCTTGTCGCGCGATTGGCGAATCGAGATGGTGGGACATGTTGTGCTCCTTCCCTGGTGTTATTTTCAGTTACTCCGAAGTTTCACCTAAGCCTTGAAGAATGCGAGCAGACCCGCGTTGACCCGTTCCTTGTGGGTCGAGCACAGGCTGTCACTACCCCATAGAATAATGGTAAACATTGCGCTCTTCGCAGCAAGCAATTGATAAATCTGGTATATTTGGTTAATAATTCCTACGACATATGCAAATACTTGTCTTGCTCCGACCTAATGCCATTAAGCATAGCGAGCAACATTCACCCGGTTATGAGTTTGCATGCCGACGAATAGGACTGTACTCGTCCCAGCTATATGATATTTTAGCGCAAAGTCGCATTTCGCAGCATTATAGTTTAGGTTTACTTTAAGCCGGAGAGAATGACAGCGATGAAGGCATGCTCCGATGGCAACGTACTGGAAGAACTTTTGCAGTTGCTGAAGCTCGAGAAGATCGAGGAGAACATCTTCCGCGGGCAGAGCCAGGACCTGGGGTTCGGCACCGTCTACGGCGGGCAGGTGCTGGGGCAGGCACTGTCGGCCGCCTACCAGACCGTGCCACCGGAACGGCAGGCCCATAGCCTGCACGCTTATTTTCTCAGGCAGGGCGACGTCGAGAAGCCTATCGTCTACAACGTAGAATGCATCCGCGACGGCAAGAGTTTCACTACCCGCAGCGTGGTGGCCGTCCAGAGGGGCCGTGCAGTCTTCAATATGGCGGCCTCGTTTCAGATCGACGAGCCTGGCTTCGACCATCAGGACCAGATGCCTTCCGTCCCCGGGCCAGAGGGCCTTGCCTCAGAACTGGAACTGGTTAACCGGATCGCCGACCGGATCCCTGCCCCCATCCGCGAAAAGCTTCAATGCCGATATCCAATCGAGGTCCGGCCGGTGAATCCCATGAATCTATTTGCGCCAGAGAAGCGCGAACCGCTTAGATACCATTGGGTCAGGGCCATCGACAAAATGCCGGATGATCCCTCGGCTCATCAGTACCTGCTGGCCTATGCGTCGGATTACGGCTTGATGGCCACATCGCTTTACCCCCACGGGCGGAGTTTCTGGCAACCGTTTATGCAAGTCGCCAGCCTGGATCATGCCATGTGGTTTCACCGGCTGTTTCGCATGGACGAATGGCTGCTGTATGAGATGCAAAGCCCCAATGCCTGCAACTCTCGGGGACTGGCCTATGGTAAGATCTTCAATCAGCAAGGCTTGTTGGTGGCTACGGTCGCACAGGAGGGCCTGATCCGACATCACGGCAATAGAACGTGACCTATTTTCTGCTGTCTAGGCTGTTTTTATGTTCTGAAAAATGCCTGCGACATTCACATCCTTGTATCCGTCTAAGTTCTGTATGCTAATATGTTACTATACGCCATGAGGGCAGCGCTGGGGAGCGACCCGAGCGTCGAGGCCGGGAACGGAGGGGCAGGACTTCTTTGAAAATGCCGGACTGATATGATTCCAAAAATCGAAGCCGGAATAAGGATGTGGTGGGCACGTCATGGCCGGGGAGTGCTCCTTGTTTCTGTGATTCTCATGGCTGTTGCAGCATCCATATGGCTGGGCTATGAATTCTACCGCCTCTTCTGGCAACCGGATAGAATCGGATCCAGATCGATCCACCCCGGCGCCATCGACCTCAAGAATCTACACAGCCTTGTGACCCGCTGGTTTCAGGGAATACCCGTATATACTGGCGAGAAAGGCGGCATCGCCGTTCACCCTCCGGCAACCTATGCTATCCTCTGGCCGATATATGGCTGGACCGGTGAAAAGACAACCATGTTCGTATGGACAATCAGTGCCGTTGCAGCACTGGGGTGGCTGATTTATCTGGTTGTCAGGGAGAGTGGAGCGACATCCCCTATTGAGAAGACATTCACGGCCTTGATGCCTCTTGCCGTTTACCCGACTGGTGCCGTCGTCGGCAACGGCCAACTCGTAATCCACATCATAGCCATGATGATTGCCGGTATATTACTGGTCCGCAGTCGAGCAGGTAACTGGACTAGGGATCTCCTGTGCTCGTTTCTCTTCCTTGCAGCCCTCGCAAAGCCTATCATCGCGGCGCCGTTTTTCTGGATCGTCATCTTTTCTGCGGGGAGTTTCCGGCCGGCCGGCCTCATTTGTATTGGATACATTGTATTGACTCTTTTTGCCGCAACTTTTCAGGATGCAGGGCTTATTTCGCTCTTCCAGCAGTGGATGACACACGCTTCCAGTCTGAGTGTCAGTGCGGGAGAGGCAAATCTACACATTCTTCTTGGCTATCTTGGGCTTCAAGTGTACCTTCTTCCTGCCTCGCTCCTGTTGCTTTGTCTTTTGGGTTTTTGGGTCTATCGCCACCGCCATCGCGATATCTGGCTTTTAATAGGTGTTTCGGCGCTGATCGCCAGGTTTTGGTCCTATCACCGGTGGTATGATGATCTCCTGATGCTTTTGCCCATGGTCACCCTGTTCAGGATTGCGAAAAGCGATTTTTATGCTCTGAGAATGGGTCTGCTGGCCGGAGTGCTGCTTGGGATCACATTATTGTTCATGTTAGCTCCGGGCGGCCTTTATCTCCTGCCGCCACCGTTGAACATGATCTATGTCGGCTCACAGGTTGTCATTCGGATCGTGACCCTGATATTTCTGATGGTTTACACACACAGAAAAACGGAAGAAGTGAAAAAAAGTAATTTATTATTCGGATAAGAATTCTACTTTCCTGCAATAAAATAGTAGACATGCACATCAACTAAACCCCTTCCTTCGAAAGGGGAACAAGCCGCCATTCACGTGGACACTGTCCGCAAAGACTGCTACGTCATCCCTACCGATTAGCGCATTTGGATTTGGCACCCATAGTTTACTATGATGCGGGATATGACACTTTCGGCGGGATCGTCGGCGGAATACCGGATGAACTCCTGGTATGACAGACTTTTTAACAACAGTAAGCGATCATTTGGTGAAATGCTCCCCCGGGCATCCCTTGGCGATAATCTGGTCATCCAAATTACCGCCTATAGGCGGAAGGTACTTTGCGTAGCGCAGAAGGCATCCCGCTCGGTTCGTCTGTCATGTGCGTTAGGCCGTCAGCGGGATGCCTTGTAGTCCGATTTCTGCCGGGAGCGACTCATTTATTTGATCTGAATCTTGACCTGCAAGCTGTCCGCCGCTTTTTCAGTTCCTTCCCAAGGGCGTACAGAAGTATTTTGAGATCGGCTCGTCCCACCTTCACCGCTATTATTAGCCATGTCTTCAATAACTTTTCTTTTGACTGGTCCAAACGGAGGCATCAGGCGACTTCTTTTATAAGAAGTTCAATCCCGGCAATCGTCGGCAATCTGAGGTTCTTGTGAACCCGAAACAGAACCCATTCTTCCAGCACTTCCCGGAGTTCTTCTCGACATTCTTCGAGTGTCTTTGCATTCGCGTAAACACCATTACATTCGCGAATCTCTCCATAGTAGCTGCCATCATCCGGCAAGATATCGTACTTTGCACGGCGAAGCGCCGCCTGAATATATTCCAACAGCATCCCCAAACCTCCAATCCGGTTTTACGCGGTTGCGTGATTTATCTAGAATATGACTGTGTCGAATTGGCGTCAATCAAAATGCCCGATTCGATGTATCTGGATATGACACTTCCGGCGGCATCATCGGCGTAGTACCGGGCTCTTTGTAGTCCGATTTCTGCCGGGAGCGACTCTTTTATTTGATCTGAATCTTGACCTGCAAGCTGTCCGCCGCTTTTTCAGTTCCTTCCCAGGGGCGGTAGAGAAGTATCTTAAGATCGGCTCGTCCCACCTTCACCGCTTTGATTTTCCATGTCTTCAATAACGGCCCGCCGACAATCCGTCCCTCCTTGAGTGGAATTTCATTGGATTCCAGCACCCTCAGATGCGTTTCGTCCGGCTCGACTATTTCCCACAGATATCCCGCCGTGCTGCTCCAGGCGGACTTCGACAATTGCGGCTGCGAATATAGTGTTTTCTTTTCCGTGGTCCTCCTTGGTAAACACCACGGCCTTTGATCCGTTGACAAGACAAAGAAATGGCACAGTTAACAATTTTCTTATACATTATGGGCGGAAGATTGGGTAGTATCCGTCTGGAAATCCCCATTGCCGAGGGCCGGGGAAGGGAGGTTTTTGTATTAGTAAGTCATTTATTTACTTGCAAATCCTCCTAAGTCCCTCATTAGAAAGGAGGATTTCAGATCCGCTCGCCCTGTAGCCATACCCGGTTTCCAGATGGGAACTTGGTAATACAACTCCGAGACAAGTGTACCATGAGAGGATATGGGATGAAGATGCTTGACGAGGCTCCACTCACCGAAAGGGATACCAGGACTATCAAAGCAGCCGTCGGGATGCTCATGGAGCGATTTCCGGTTGAGAAGGTGATCCTTTACGGCTCCAAAGCAAGGGGTAACCAAGATGAGGACTCCGACATCGACCTCCTCCTCTTAACCTCACGGCCCATCCGCTGGCGGGAACGCAAAGCCATGATTTATGCTCTGTTCGATATCGAGATGGCTCACGATGCGATCATCAGCATTCTGATCGTCCCGGTGGATGAATGGACGGAGGGTATGTTTACCGCGTTCCCGATTTACCAGGAAATCATACGGGATGGAGTGCTTGCGGCATGACGGAGAATGATCGGCAAGAGAAAGACTACAGCGCCGTTCTTGTGAACCACTGGATTGATAAGGCTCGCAATGATCTTGAATCAGCACAGGTAAATTTCCAATCTGGAAGATTGTCCAATGCCGTGCGAGACATCTACTTCGCCTGTTTCCACATCGTTTCAGCACTTTTCATGAAGGAAGGAAAAACATTCAACAAACACTCCCAAGTCCGAGCCGGTTTTCACCGTGATCTTATCAAACCCGGAAGAATCGATGTTCTCTGGGGGCCGTTTTACGAATGGGTCTTCGACCATCGTCAGCAGGCGGATTATCAGCCCATCGTGGAATTTGAATCCGATGAGGTAAAGGCAATTCTCGACATGACTGAGACATTTATCGGCGAGATGAAGAAGCTTTTGGAAAGCCGATAAAGCAGACATGGTCGGCGACAGCAATGGATCTACGGTATACTTGCAAGGTTATTCTGTCATTTGATCTGAATCTTGACCTGCAGGCTGTCGACCGCTTTTTCAGGTCCTTCCCAGGGGCGGTACAGAAGTATTTTGAGATCGGCTCGTCCCACCTTCATCGCTTTGATTTTCCATGTCTTCAATAACGGCCCGCCGACAATCCGTCCCTCCCTGAGTGGAATTTCATTGGATTCCAGCACCTTCAGATGCGTTTCGTCCGGCTCGACTATTTCCCACAGATATCCCGTCCCGCCTGCGTGCTCCAAACGAACTTCGAAAATTTCGCCTTCGGGCACGACGATTTGTTTTCCGTTATCCTCTTTGGTGATCACCAAAGTCTTGGGTTCCTTACCCTGTGCTGAAGCGAAACCGGCAAAGAGCAAAACTGCAAATGCAATCAGAAGAAAGATTTTGGGGAGTACCATAATTTCTCCTTGTAAGCGTTCACCACGAAGAGCATACCCATTCACCACAGAGGACACAGAGATTTTGACAGGATTAACAGGATTGAAAAATGTGTAATTTAGGGATTCTGGGGATCAAATTCATCAATCCGGCACTTCCTCAATCCGTTTTTCAGGTGCAAAGGGAGAATTCTTCGTCTGTATCTGGCATTTT
Source organism: uncultured delta proteobacterium (assembly GCA_963757915.1). GTDB lineage: Bacteria > Desulfobacterota > Syntrophobacteria > Syntrophobacterales > Syntrophobacteraceae > SbD1. The sequence continues at coordinate 307,617 of CAVWTD010000002.1, forward strand.
CCTGTCAATCCTGTAAATCCTGTCTAAGAATGCTTTTCTCTGCGTCCTCTCCTTGACCGGACTATGCCCCGCCTCTGTGGTGAATCGCTTTCAGTCTTGTTCTTCGTGGTGGGTTCCAGACTGATCATGCCGTTTTTTTCAAGCCGGAATACCCGGCCCCTCCACTCCACTCGCTTGCCGAAAAAGGCTGCCGACCAGATGAAAAGGCTGAAAAAATCTCTTAGTGGAACGAGCAGCAGGTTGTGTCTCAGGATTTTGTCCCCGAGCCTTCGCACGCCCACCATCCAGGCCATCCAGAGCCTTAAGGCGCTCACTGATGCGAAAATGAACAGACCGAATCTTGAAAAGCCCGAAAAGGCGAAATAGAGAAAGGAAAGGGCCGTCCCATTAGCAATCAGCGAGCCCGCGTGCCCCCATGGAGCACAGGCGCGTATACCCCTGGCCCACCTTAACTGATGCCGGACAAAATCGGTTATGCTCAGCCTCGAGAGAACCGTTTCGACCACATACCTGGAGAGTTTTACCGGCAGACCGGCCTTTCGCACCAAGCTACCCATCATGTAATCATCCGCCAGGTAGGGGGCAATAGCCGCGAATCCGCCTATGGTCTCGAGTGTTTTCTTACTGATGGCGATGGCTGCTCCGAAGGCAAAGGAGATCCCACCGGCCATCTCGGCCACGAGTACCCCAGGAGCAAATTCCGATGAGATTCCGGACGCCTCCAGTTTTGACGGCGTTCCGGGCGCCTCCCCGGCGCGATAGAGACAGGTGAGCAGGCCATCGGGTGGAAATTCAGCGCAGATCGCCTTGATAAAATCCGGTCCAACCCGGATGTCGCTGTCCAGCATGAGGAGAATCTCATGGCCGGCTTGCGGGAGCATGTTGTTTAAAGTGCTTACCTTCGGATTAGGGCCGATTTCGTCGGCGCTTATCACCAGTTGGATGGGGACATGGGGGAAGTCAGCCTGCAGTTGCGTGATAACCGGAACGGACGAATCCTGCGAATCGCCGACCCCGAAGATGATTTCGAATTCGGGATAGTCCTGGCGGCAAAGGGATGCATAGTTTTGATAGGCCCGAAAGTCCGCTCCGCAAAGAGGAATCAGAATGGAAACAGGGTCTTTGGAGACAGACGCGGAGAGGGGGAGACACGGGGAGGGGGAGACGGTTTTGTCACCGCGTCTTCGCGTCTTCGCGTCCCCGTGTCCAAAGAACTTCTCGGCGGCAATTATGCTCACCAGGTAATAACAGGCGGAAGCCGCAGTCAGGATTCCAAGAAAGATCCTGACGTGTTCGATGAAACCCGGGAGGGATAAGGTGTGGTCTTCGGGCAGGCAGATGAGCGCTACGCCAAAGCATACAAGAAAAGTCCCCGCCCAGCGCATCCGGTCGATTTGCTCCCTCAGGAAGAACTTTGCCCCCAGGACCGTTACCACATAAACGAGTGCAGTCGCTGGAACCACAAAACTCAGGTTGGCCCAGGAGAGTACGGTCAAGAAAGAAAAAAAACTCACGGCCAGGCATGTAACGCCAAGAATGAAGTTCAGATTGCCGGCTATTCGCTTTATTGTTCGCAGGATCTCAAGTCGGCTGACCGCCGAGACGTCGCCGACCTGCTTCATGCCCTTGGTGAGAAAAACGTCCCCGGCGGCATTTGAAAAGACAACCAAAAGGACCATCAGGGCGGTCAGCATGCAACTCCCCCCGGTCCAGGTTCGCCGCTTTTGGGAAGCGAGTCCCTTATTTTATCTTTTCTTGCGCCTGAGAGTGAAACCAGAAAGACCCCCAGAACGATAAGCACGGAGCCTAACCAATGCGCCGGCGAGACCCGTTCGCCCAGAAAGTAGCTGCCGGAAAACACGTTCAGAATGTATCCGAGCGCAGTTATCGGAAGCACGAGGCTCAGGTCGGCCCACGAAACAGCGGAAAGAAAGCAGGCGAAAAAAACGATTAGCAGAACGATTCCTCCCCAGATAAAAGGGCTCTTCAGCGCGTATGCCAGCATCATGAGAGAGAAGCCATCGCTGAATGAGGGCATCGAAGCGATTACTTTCATTCCTTTGCTGAGAAGTGTATTTGCGACTGCCTGGGTAATAACCGCCAGGGTAATTACAAGCGTTGTTTTCATAAATCCTTTTCCAGATCAAAGTAGGTGGAAGGGATTATTCCAAGCCCTTCGATTTTAGAACGCACACAGGGATCGATCAAGATGGAGAGTTCCCGAAATTGTTGCAATTGGCTTGCATCGCAGGTTGATGGCGAACACGGGAGCGCGGGATGAAAATATATTTCATTGGTCCCCTGCGGCAGACTGTCGAGCAGCGATAAGACGTACTCGATGCTCATATTGCCGGTCAGCAGGTTTCCGTATACCCTCTGCGGGAAAATAAATCCTCGCCTTCGGAGTTTTCGCTTCATCCTCCCGGTGAGGAGTTTGAAAACAAGAGCATATCCGGCTGCTGATAGGGGTGAACCTAAAAAGGGGAGGGCTGAAAAAAAACTATCGGCCGGGACTCGCACTCTTTTTATGCGGTACCTTTCGGAGACTTCGACTATTGCATCAAGGACGACGGGATGCACGTGCAAGTGGCAGTGGCTGTCCACGTGAGAAAAAATTAAGCCGGATTGGCTGAATTTTTCGAATTGAGCGGCGATTTCATTGAAAAGGTCCTTTCTCGCGCTCCGGCAAAAAAAATACCGCAGGCCGGCCATGGCCGGGTCGGATGGAAAAGTTCCATTTTTGCCGGCAACGTGCGGGATTTCCGATGGACGCAGAACCGGGCGCCCATCGGCGCAGGTGACGTGAAGTCCTACGGCAAGGCGGGGATTTTCTTTTGCGAGAGTTACCGCATGCTCGAACGCCTGGCCCGAGACCATCAGGCTGGCGCTTGTCAAAATTCCACGGCGGTGAGCAAGGATTACGGCTTCATTAACTTCCCTGGAAGAGCCGAAATCATCCCCATTTATAATCAGGCGGCGGGATTTCATCTCTTGTCGGTTGCCAAAAGCGAAGGTGAGATCTGGTATTATTTCACCTGGTCTTCTCGAAAACGTTGCCGGTAAATTTTTTGCGCCGCGCCCGCAGTCTCAGATAATCTCGGGCTTCCTGATAAAGGCGGCTGCGATCATGGCTGTCGAAGATTGCCCGCCGCATTATCCTGTAGATCACCTTTGGCCTGAAATAGTAGCGGCCGTAAAAGTATTCGACCGCATCCACGATCTCCTGCCGGCTGAGCCAGGGATACTCGTAGTTGGGGAGTTGATGTCCCAGTTCGTCCGACATGTCGTCTTCGGTCAGATAGCCATTGGTTTGAAGATATTCATAAAATTCAGTGCCGGGATAAGGGTGCGCCAGAGAGACCTGGATGGTTTCCGGATCGAGTCGCTCGGCGAATTCGATGGTGCGCATTATGGTCTGTTTGGTTTCACCGGGCAGGCCGATCATGAAATCTCCGTGGACGGTCAGACCCAGTTCGCGGCAGTTTTTCATGAATGTGAGGGACTGTTCGACAGTGATTCCCTTCTTCATGTTATTGAGAACTTCCTGGACGCCGGATTCAAAGCCCACCACCAGAAGACGGCAGCCCGCTTCCTTCATGGCCTTGAGCATATCGTAGTCCGCATGCACCCGGCTGTTGCAGGACCAGGTGAAATTGAGCCCTTTGAGGTGCTTGCAAAGCTCGATGACACGCGTCTTGCCCCATGCCCAGGTGTCATCGTCGAAGAAGATTTCTTTTACTTCCGGGAAAAGTTCAAGCGCGCGCTTCACTTCGGCAACGACGCTTTCGTTGCTGCGAACGCGCCAGGGATGCCCGGTGAAAGTCTGCGGCCAGAGGCAATAGATACATCTGGCCGGGCATCCGCGCGAGGTGTAAAACGCAAGATAGGGATGCTTTAAAAAAGGAATATTGTATTTGGTCGGATCAAGGTCGCGCCTGTATATTTCCACGATGAATGGAAGTGAATCCAGGTCTTCGATGGGCGGCCGGTCGGCATTGTGAACTATTTTCCCATTTTCCCTGTAACTGACCCCTTCGATCTCCTTGAGGTCCTTTCCCGAGGCGAATTCGGCAACGGTGTAGTCGAACTCCTTTCTTGCAACGAAATCGATCGCCGATGACGCATTCAAGGCCTGCTCGGGCTGGACGGAAACCGGAGGGCCGACAAAGGCGATCTTAATGGCAGGATTGACTTCCTTTATCTTCTCGGCAAGGCGGACATCGTTGTGAAAACCGGGCTTGCTGGTGAATAAAACGAGGAATTCAAAATCCTTTGCGATGCGAATAGTTTCTTCAGGGCTGATTCCGTGCGGCGGGGCGTCAACAAGCCTGCTTTCCTTTATCAATCCGGCGGCATAGGCGAGCCAGACAGGGTACCAGTAGGATGCGATTTCGCGGCGCGCAGGCCACCGGGCGCCTGCTCCCCCGTCGAATTTCTCGAATGACGGAGGATTTAGAAGCAGAGTTTTCATGTTCCGTGGTCTCCTTGAATTCAAAAAGAGGCACTATACGAGGGCAAAGGGTCCCATGTCAAGAAGCCGGGTTTGGACGAGCGATTCCGGTTGGCCTTGAGAAGATGCCCGAAAGCGGATCGGCGTATAAGTCATTATAGGTCATATATGACCTATAATGACTTCAGCCGACGCTCATTTAGGTATTATCCACAGTCAATTGCTTCGCTGATTCCCTTGCCGGCCAAAACCATCGGCAAGACATTCTCCTCGGAGGGGACAATGCAGTTGATAATTGCCGGCCCAGGTTTTCGCAGCGCTTCTGGCAGCCCTTTGACTACGTCCTCTTCGGTCCTGAATGTGTATCCCGCGATGCCGTATGCCTTCGCAAGGATTTCGAAATCCGGATGGAATGAGAAATTTACGGCCATATAGCGCCCCTGGCAGTAGTATTCCTGGAGCTGGCGCACCATGCCCAGAGCGGAATTGTTCATGATGATGATTTTGACGCTGAGGCCCTGCTCCATCATCGTGCCAAGCTCCTGCATGGTCATCTGGATACTGCCGTCCCCGGTCACCAGAATGACGTTACTGCCGGGAGCGCCAAAGCATGCGCCAATAGATGCCGGCAGGCCGAATCCCATGCAGCCCAGCCCGCCGGAGGAAATCAGCGTGCGTGGTTTCTTGAAATGGTAGTACTGAGCTACCCACATCTGGTGCTGGCCTACGTCGGTTACGATAATGGCCTCGCCCCTGGTGCAGTTCCAAAGCTGCTCGATAATGAACTGGGGCTTTAGACCGCAATCGCGATTGTAGCTCAAAGGGTATTCAGCTTTAAGGGACTTGATGCGCGCGAGCCATTCGGAGCGGTCGATTTTTTCAATAAGCGGGAGGAGCGCCTTCAAAATGAGTTTTACGTCACCGACCAGCGGCACATGTGTGGCGATCACCTTTCCAATTTCTGCCGGATCGATGTCAACGTGGACTACGGTGGCGTGCGGGGCGAAGCTGTTGATGTTCATTACGACCCGGTCATCGAATCGCGCGCCGAGGCCGATCAGGAGGTCACATTCCGTAATTGCCAGATTGGCGTAGCGGGTCCCGTGCAGACCAAGCATGCCGAGGAAGAGCGGATGGTCGCCGGGAAAGCCGGCAAGGCCCATGAAGGTATTGGTTACCGGCGCCGATATCGCCTCGGCAAACTTCAAGAGTTCTTCTGATGCGTTTGAGGCGAGTATCCCTCCTCCCGCATAGATAACCGGCCTTTTGGCTTTTGCTATGAGCTTGGCGATCTCGCTTATTTGGGCCGGATGCCCTTTATAGGTCGGTCTGTAGCCTCTCAGCCGCACCGTCGAAGGGTATTTGAAACTTATCTTAGCCTGAGCCACATCCTTTGGAATATCTATGAGTACCGGGCCGGGCCGGCCGGTCGATGCGATATGAAATGCGTTCTTCACCACGACCGGCAGTTCTGTCGGGTCCTTGAGGAGGTAATTATGCTTGGTAATCGGCATTGTAATACCGGTGATATCCACTTCCTGGAAGGAGTCCGTTCCAATCTGTATCGTAGGAACCTGTCCGGTGAACAAAACGATGCGGGACCGAATCCATGTAAGCGTTTGCGATGCCGGTAACCAGGTTGGTGGCCCCCGGGCCGGAAGTCGCAATACACACACCTACGCCGCCGGTAACCCGGGCGTATCCATCGGCAGCGTGCACAGCCCCCTGTTCGTGCCGCACGAGCACGTGCTTAATCTTGGTCGAATGATACAGGGCGTCGTAAACCGGGAGGATTGCCCCGCCCGGATAGCCAAACACAACTTCCACGTTTTCTCTTTCGAGGCACTCAACCAGGGCCTCGGCAACTGTCATTTCCACGAAAACACCTCCGGAAAGTTCTGCAACCGGCTGCACCTGCGGTCCGCCGTTCTAATCGTCTTCCAATTCCCGCGCCGGTAGGGCGCCGCCCAGGGCTACGAATTTGCTCCCCCGAAGCATGGCTATTTTTCCTGTGCGAACGAGTTCCTTGATCCCGTACAGGCGAAGGGATTCCTCGAATGCGTTTATTTTGCCCTCATTCCCGGTACATTCGAAAGTCATGGTCTTCCTGCCCAGGTCAACGACACGAGCCCGGAATATCCCGGCGATGTGCATGATCTCAACTCGCTGGCTCGGTTCGGCCGCAACCTTGATCATGACCAGTTCCCGGTCAACATATTCGTCTTCCGTTATATTACTGATCTTGATAACATCTATAAGCTTGTGGAGTTGCTTGGTAACCTGCTCTATGAGGGGTTTGTCTCCCTCTACCACGATGGTCATCCGGGAGACATCATCTCTGTCGGTGCGACCCACCGCCAGACTGTCAATATTGAAGCCGCGGCGTGCAAACAGGCCTGCAACTCGAGTCAGAACACCTGGAGCGTTCTCAACCAGCACCGAAAGGGTGTGCTTATCCATTTATTTGAAACCTCCGGCAGAGTTTTGGAAGCATGTTGAATTTACACGGTTTGGACGAAATATATCAACATTGACTGATCTTTTAAAGCGCAATAGATTCAAAACCTTTGCGCCAGGGCTGCAAGAGCGTCGAAGGCTATTTATTTTAGTTACAAGGAGATCGATTGGGCTACAGTAAGATCATAAACTTCTTTTTTGAACTGGGAATGCTCAAAAAAACCCCTCGCTCGGGTTTTCAGTTTCTGGGGTCCGGCCGCGAATCCGTTGCCGACCATTCGTTCCGTGTGGCAATGATCGGCTTTGCTCTTGCGCGCATGGACTCAAACGTTGACCCGTTTAAGGTCGTTTGCATGTGCCTGGTTCACGATCTGCCGGAAGCACGCACCGGGGACCGGAACTATGTCAATAAAAGATATGTCACAGTAGACGAAACCGGTGCAATAGCTGATCTCGCCGAGTCACTTCCCTTTGGGGACGAGATGAAGGAGCTTCTCAAAGAGTACAGGGAGTCCGAGACAGTTGAAGCCAGACTCGTTCACGATGCCGACCAGCTTGACCTGATTTTGGAGCTCAAGGAGCAAAACGACCTCGGAAATTCCTACGCCGAAAAATGGATACATTTTGCCAGAAAGCGCCTGATTACTTCGATTGCCAAAGAGATCGCCGAAGAAATCCTGACGACGGATTCAACAGACTGGTGGTTCAAAGGACACGATGAGTGGTGGGGGAAAAATCTAGGAAGAATAATGAACGCAAACCGGGTGTCTAAATGGAGTGATAATTATTCGGGGTCTTTCTTTCGGTGATCGGATATCGATATCACTTTACCCTGCTTGCCGGTTTTTTCTTCTTTCTGTTTTTTGTGAACGACCAATTCGGGTTTTGCCGGGCTTTTTCTTGTGTCTTCAGGCTCGGTATGGGAATGTTCTTCGGCGGGAGCGATCACTTTTTCAATTCGCATCGGCCGGCCTCCCATCGTGAATTCCTGGCCGTTGTAATAGGGCTCGCGCAAAATCCAGGTTGACCACCAGCAGAGGAACCTGGAGCAACCAATAGTTTCACGTGAAACCAACCCGGCTTTACGTCGGCGGATATTTCGTCGACTCTGGCAAAAAAGGTCGGGTTGTTATCCACATATACGAGAACGACGTCCCCAACTTTGGTCATTAATGCCTGTTGGTACCTCCGGTTGCTTGGTCCGCACCGGACCTATTAAAATCAGTATACACTTTATCCGGAAATGAATGTACCCAGACCGGCGATTTTTCGCGCTGGTTCAATGATCGGGAGGTATAAAGGACAGGTCACTTTCACGAGCGCCATTTCGTGTCCGTCCGATCACGTATTCCTCGCTTACGCTTGCTGGCACCAGGGGCAGCTTTTCGATATCCGGGACCTGGAACCCAAAGAGCATCTCCAGGAACAGGGTAACGATCCTGAAGGTTACCCCCCACAAAAGTTCGGCCCGCTCTCCGATCTTATAAATGAAACATGGGAAATCCACGGTCGTCCCTGTGAATCTCCACTCCAGATGGGGAGGAACGAACCTCCTGTAAAGGGCGTAGTTAAACGGGTTGAGAAGAGCACGCAGGGGAAACTGCACGATCCTTTCAACTTCCCAGCTCAAGTGGAATCGTTTCTGGTATGAAACCCATGCAACCATCGGATGGATTGACCGGCGAAAAAGAATGAGACACTGGGTGGGAAGCGGGCCAAGGAAAGTCAGGCCGAAAGGATTAAGACCCATTTCTTCCCAGGCCTCTCGGAGGCCTGCTGCATAAAGCAGCGAGAGAAATTCGGCATTTTCTGGCTGTCCTGTTTTCAATTCGCTCCAAAAGGGCCATCTCGAAAGGCTTGAACCCCGAAATGCCAGAAGACGGGCAAGAAAATGGTCGAGTTTTTCAATGGCCCCGCCGGGGCAGCAAAGGTCTCCAGCCTGTTTGACCTCTTTCGAGCGTTTGTTCAGGATAATGCAGATCTCCGGTATGCCGCCTTCCTCGGGAAAAAGCCACCCAAGGAGGAGCAATACGCTTGATGTGCGCACGCCGTACCGGCAATCCTCGTTTTGAAAAAGGGTCTCCATGCCGCAGCGCTCTGAGAGCACGCTGATCACGCGCTCCTGCAAAGCGGCGGCATCGAATACCAGGTTCAAATCGGCCGGCGGGCTGTTCATGTCGGAAATCCGTGTAGCTTTTTCTCTATGCGTTTGCCCGAGATCGGAAACAGGGTCTTTATTTCGGGAGCAAACAGGCTGATGTTGAATTCCTCGATCATTTGGCCAACATCCTCTATAAAATCAAGCCCCTCTTGCGTGGGCCGGGAAAGAATCCGTTTTCTGATCTCTTCGAATTCAGCCCTGTATACACCTAACTGAGCTTCTTTGGCACGGTCCTTTTCCGGGGAGACATAGGCCCGCTCCGCCCGAATTTTAAGCCCCCTGAGGCAGCGTGGCAAAAGTCTCACTCGGCGATCTGAAAAGCGCGATAGAAAATCGGGCGGAATAAGTGTTTCAAGCTCTGCGGCGATCACGGCCAGCCGGTCGATCACAGCCCGGTTTGCGCCCGCCATGCGCATAAACCGATCAAGTACAGCGCGCGTATCATGCCTCTGTCCCACCGCTTCGAGAACCGGTGTGCGAATCTCATTGCCGAGAATTCCGATACGGCCTTTTAGTCTGTCAACATTTTCCAGAAAACCGTCCCGGTTGGGATGCTGAGCCGAGTCCAATCCGAACAGGCCGCGGAGAATATAATCATAGAGAGCGGAAGAAGCCTCTTTTATGCCGCCCATGAAAAGAACTTTCGATGCGAATGTATCCGGAAATGCCCAATCTTTCCGGAACCCTTTGAGTTCGGCGGCAAATGTCTGTTTATATAGACGCATAAGCCCTGTGCGGGTCGATTCCCTTGCGCTGCCAGGCTCAGCGAAGAGACGAACGGCAACCTTTCTTTGCTCATCAGCCAAACCCGGATAGGCAAGTCGCCGAATCCCCAATGCATCCGTTCCAATTTCTATGCTCTGCGGCAGGTCCCCGAAATCGGAGCCTGCGAGTTCATCTCGTTCCCAGGTTTTCTCTGGCCTCATTCCACAGTTCGTCTTCGTGCTTTTCAATGGCAAAGGGCCGAAGGATTTCGATGTTACGTCCCGAGGCCAGAACGTTTCCCTGAGGTCCGAGCACTTCAAACCGCATCCTGAGGTGATCGGGCAACTGCTCTGTGTCCCACTGTTCGGGGGTAATCCGGATTCCCGTGAGATTGAACACCGCCTCGCTAAGCCGGCGGTAAAAGTCTCCGTGTCCGAAATCAAGCTCTTGCCATATGCGCCGGGCAGTTTCGTTAACCGGCGACAAGATGCCTTCGAATGCCTTTGGGAAGACCCTTTAGCAGGACCGTGACTTTTTCCGGGAGCATGCCGGGAACAAGCCACTCGAAGGGTTCAGCAGACAGGACCGGCAGAGTATGGACAGGCACCGTGAGCGTGATGCCGTCGTCCTCCTCGCCGGGGCGGAACGCGTATCGAAGAGGAAGTTCGGATCCCGTTTGCCCTGAGAGTATCGGGGAATTGCTCCATCACGTCGAATTCGGGTTCGGTTCGAAGGAGGTCTTCCTTCTTCATTTTCAGAAAATCGTCTCCTCCCCTGTCTCTGATGAGCTTGTCAAAGGACCTGATATCTGCGATTTGCGGAATGCGCGCATCATAGAATTCAAAAAGGGCCTCGGTCATCTACAAGGAGGTCCCTGCGGCGGGTCTTGCTTTCGAGTTGCTCAATTTCTGAGAGCAGAGCCTGGTTGTGGTCTAGAAAGCCGTATCTGCCGGGAAGGTCTGCTTCGACGAGTGCTGAACGGATGAAAATCTCGCGCGCTTCGGCAGGATTTATGCGCGCGAAGTTGACTTTGCGTCGGTCCACTACGGTGAGGCCGTAGACAGTGGCCTTTTCGAAAGCCACGACCTGGCCGCGTTTTTTCTCCCAGTGCGGTTCTGACCAACTGTACCGTGCACACGTGCCGCCCGACCTCTTCTATCCATACGGCGTCAATGTTTGCCGCCGTGCGCGCAAAAAGCCGGGAGGTTTGTACCAGTTCAGATGCGACGATCCATTGGCCGCCCTTGTTGAAAATGTTGGATCCCGGAAATATCATGGCCTGCTGGCCTCTTGCGGCCGAGTAGATGTTTTTGTCCTTGCGTAAAGCCACTTGGCTGAGATAGCCGCTCAGAATCGAGCGGTGGATGGCGTCATAGCTCGCTGGGGTAGGATTTTCGATAAAATCGCCGAGTTCGTTGAGAATGGAGCGAAGTTGCTCAAAAATGTCTCGCCACTCACGGACCCGCCGAAAAGAGAGAAAATGCTCGCGGCAAAACTTTCGAACCTGGCTGGAAGTTCTGCGGGGGTGCAGTTTTCCATCTATCCGGCTGTGAGTGGCATTACCGTTAAGGCTCACACCGCCATTCGGGGACACGCTGGTGGTCCGGCCGGCCGCTTCGGGCATGGTTTCGGATGTGACCGGTTCCTGCCAGCAGCCCTGCCAGATTTTTAAAAGAGACACAAAATCGGAACGCCGGTCTCGAAAAACAGCCTGCGCCTGCTCAGCCGCTGCTTCCTGCTCGAGGGGCCTTTCGCGCGGGTCCTGGATGCTCAGGGCAGCGCCGATAATCATCAGTTCCCGCGAGTGCGTTTTCCCGCCTCGCCTCGATCAGCATCCTGGAGATACGCGGATCGAGTGGTAGTCGGGCCATCATTTTGCCAATAGTGGTAAGTCTGTGGTGATCGTCAACTGCGCCGAGTTCGCGCAGAACTGCGAAGCCGTCCTTGATTGCGGCGGGAGAGGGCGGATCCAGGAAAGGGAAATCCTGTATTCTGCCCAGCTTTAGATAGAGCATTCGCAGTATTACCTCGGCAAGGTTGGACCTCTGGATTTCCGGTGGCGTATACAGGGGCCGCTCAAGGTATTCTCTTTCGGAATAGAGCCTCACGCAGATGCCCGCCCTCACGCGGCCGCATCGCCCTTTCCTCTGGTCGGCGCTCGCCCTGGAGATTGGCGCCACCGGAAGGCTGCGAGTCTTTGACCGTGCGTTGTACCAGGCTATTCTGGCCAGTCCTGTGTCGATTACGTACTTTATTCGCGGAATTGTGATGGAAGTCTCCGCGACGTTTGTGGCAACGACAATCTTGTCCTCGGAAATCGGGGCGAAAATCTTTTTCTGGTCGGACGCTGCCATTCTACCGAAAAGGGGCATGACAGCTGTGTTCGCATAGCGTTGATCTTCGAGGCGCTGGACCGTTTCCATGATGTCGCTCTCGGTCGGCATGAATATAAGAATATCGCCTCTTTTGCCGGGGCTGAGTTTGAACAGGTCAGCCGCTGCAACCGCCTGATCGATGTAGTTCACATCCCCGGCCTCCTCATTGTCAGTCTGAGCGGCGGGCCGGTACCACACTTCAACCGGCCAGGTTCTTCCGGAAACTTCGATGATGGGCGCCCCGCCGAATGCGCTGGAGAATTTTTGCGGATCGATCGTGGCCGACGTAATAATCACTTTAAGGTCGTGTCTTTTAGGGATCGTCTGTTTGAGAATGCCGATGAGAAAGTCTATATTGAGGGTGCGTTCGTGCGCTTCGTCCACGATGATTGTGTCATAGGAGCCGAAATTTCTGTCATTTTGCGCTTCAGCGAGCAAAATGCCGTCCGTCATGAATTTTATTCTGGTAGTGCGGGCGGTGCGATCCTGAAAACGAATTTTGTATCCGACGAGGCCGGGTGCGTCCTGTCCGATTTCTTCGGATACGCGTGCGGCAAGGGTGATCGCCGCGATCCGACGCGGCTGGGTGCATCCGATGAGGCCGGATCGGCCTCTTCCCGCCTCTAAGCAGAACTTGGGAATCTGCGTGCTCTTGCCCGACCCTGTCTCACCCGTAATTACCAGGACCTGGTGTTCGCGGATAGCGTTGACGATCTTTTCCCGCCATTGGGTAATAGGCAGCTCGGCAGGGTAGGAGGGCACAAATACTTGCGGAATAGCGGCAATGTCGAAATATTTTCTCTTGGACGGGGAAGCAGCCATCGAATGCGAGTCTAACCACTCCATTTTGATTGAGTCAATATTAGATTCTACTATAATCGCCACAAAGAATTCCGGTTTATTTTCCGCCGGCAATGGAAGGACGTGAATGACTGGGTTAGAAGCCAAAGTGCAGGAAGCCGCCGATTCGATAAAATTACGCCTGACGAGCGAACCGGCAGTGGGGTTAATCCTTGGAACGGGCCTCGGCGGCATTGTGGACAAGATCGATAAGGCTGTCGTGGCGCCTTACCGGGAGATACCTCATCATCCGGTTTGTACCGCCCCGGGCCATCAGGGACGGCTGGTATGCGGCAGGTGGGCGGGAAAGCCGGTTATTGCCATGGAGGGGCGTTTTCACTTATACGAAGGTTATTCGCCCCAGATGATTTCATTTCCAATCAGGGTCCTTCGGGCACTGGGGACGAAAACACTTGTACTTTCGAATGCTGCCGGCGGGCTGAACCCGAATTTCCAGGCAGGGGACCTGATGGTGATAACGGACCACATAAATTTTACCGGGCAAAACCCGCTGGTTGGACCCAATGTCGATGAGTGGGGCTTGCGGTTCCCGGACATGGTCGAGCCATATAGCAGCCGCCTCATTGAGCTTGCCGAAAAAACGGCGCTCAAAGAGGGCATTGGGCTCCGTAGAGGCGTATATGCCGGAGTGCTCGGCCCTTGTCTGGAGACCGCCGCCGAGACGCGTTTTTTGAGAATGTCAGGGGCGGATGCCGTTGGCATGTCCACCATCATGGAAGTCATAACGGCAGTTCACGCAGGCATGGAGGTCCTGGCAATATCGGCAATAACAAACGTCAACCTGCCCGATTGCTACAAGCCGGCGGTGGTCGAGCAAATCATGGAAACAGCAAGCAGTTCAGGAAACATACTCAGCAGGCTTTTTGAGAAGATACTCGAACAGTGTTGAAGTCGATGTGAAACGGGGAGCAGGAAGACTTGTAGGTGGGGTGCCGGGCGTAAGCGGAGCGCAGCCCACCAAGTCTTTTCGCAACAGGGAGCGGGAATCAAGACCCCCGAAGCCGATGAATGTAGGCTGCCGGTTGCCCTGAAATCCCATCCAACGCTTCTTGAAGATTGATTGTATTGCCGTACCCGAGATCCTGGGCCAAGATGCAATAATACCGGCATTCCTCCACTGATCCTTCGGCAGTGTTAGAGAAACGCGCCTTATCCGCCGCCGTGTATTTTCGAAACCCCTCGGCTATATTCGCCGGAATGGACACGGCCGCGCGCCGGAACTGGATGAGCATTTAGAAGAGTTCTAAGTTTTTAGTTTTGAGTTACTAAAAACTGACAACCAGTAACTAAAAACTCTTCAGTCTTCCTGCTCCCTGCTTCCAGCTCTTTCAATCTGTCCATGGACTCAAATACTTTCTCTGAAAAAACTCCTGGCCAAAGATCTCCTGGTTTGACCCGCATTTTTTTATTCGGCCCTCGTACATGACCGCTGTCTTTTCGGCCAGGAATGGAATTTCGGTATAATCGTGCGTAACGAACAGGGCGGTCATGTTCATCTGTTTCAGAATCGCGCCCAGATCGTTAAGAAGCGAATTGCGGGTGGGATAGTCAAGCGAACCGAACGGTTCATCCAGGAAAAGCAGGTCAGGCTCGAGGGCAAACGCCCTCGCAAGGCTCGTACGTTGAGCCTCGCCTCCTGAAAGCAATCTTGCCTGCTGCGAGGAAATATGCCCTACGCCAAAAAGCTCGAGCCACTTTTGCGCCCTGGCAAGAGCCGCTTTTCCGGGCACTTTGCGTATGCGCAAAGCCGTAGTGATATTGCCAAGTACAGACATATCGAGCAGGAGGGATTCCTGGAAAACGACGGCCATTCGGCGGCGCAACTCCAGAAGATTGTTTGGGCCGGCGGTGACGCCGTCAATTTCGATGGATCCGGCTGTGGGCTGATGGAGCAGGGCCAAAGTGAGAAGGAAAGTTGTTTTTCCTGCCCCGTTCGGACCTATTAGCGCGATGGTCTCCCCCTGATTCAGGGAGAAATAATCCACACTGAAAATGTCCCTGGCGGAGTCTGCCAGCCGAAGATTTCTGGCAACCAGCAATGGTTTCAAAACGCAACAGCAGCCTTTCGGATTATATCGGGGTAAAGAAACGTTATGTCAGCTTTGGCATATACTATTTCGCGCGCATTTGGTCAAAGTAATTGGTTACCGCAAATCCTTGGCCTGTCGCCGCTGGCTGAAGCGTGATCCTTAAATATCGTAAAATTTGGATTTGGCGGCAAAATGCCGATTTCTTTGCTTAGCGGATTCGGGGATTTAGGGATTTTTCAATTCCTCAATTCCCCGATGGATCATTTCTCGAATCGTTCAAATTCTAAATCCCTCAATTCCTATAATTCAACAGCATTGGAAGGGGGCCGTCCCTCTTCTTTCTGTATCCGGTTAAAGCTCTTACGAAAATCATCGAAGAACTGGACAGAACTTATCTTGGATTTTTTGGAGAGCCTGGATTCAACTCTTTAAGTGTTCAGCGGCGTTGGCCAGGGTGTTTTTATCTTCGGATTCCTGGGGCGCTTTCTTCGGCTGAGGAAGTAGGCCGACTGGCGGCTTATTGGAAAAAACATTTCAACACAACAGGTCATAAGGAGACTTAACCCCGCCACACCCAACATCACATCTACCTGAGGCTGATGATCGACGGCGTCGCCGGAAACTCTTTCAGTGCCGTTACCATACCCCCTTGTGAAGACTGCCGGGGAAATCAAAAAAACACTGCGCGGGTGTCCAAGGTACGGTACGCAAGGCCCAGCCATAAAGTGGAAAAAAAGATTGAGCGGTGGAGTTCTACTTAATCCTTTAGTTCTTTTGGAGTGCAAATGGTCTTCTTCTCCCCTGATCTCAGCCAGGATACACATATTTCAAAATCATCCGTCCAGCAGTCATTGGCCGTTTTTGCTACGGGTTGGAACTTGAGCAGCAGATTTGGATTATCGGGCCTCGGGATCAGCCAGTCATCAATGGTATACATGAACTTGCTCCAGTCCTTTGTGGACGGATGCATCGAGACCGCCAAAATATCAAACTCTCCGTACCTGTAGGGCCGGGTATCTCCACCGGAGGGGTCTTTTCCACCGCGAGTTCGTTGGGTTTCAGTTACCCAGTGGTCAGAAGGAAGAAATTTATAGGCCTGGTTAGCGGTCATGGGAATATGATCTTTGAGGCGCTGCATTTTGACCTGGATTCGGACAGAACCTACCGAATCCCTCAAAAGGAAGTCATAAGGGAAGTCTCCATCCGGCGTAATGTTTTCCCAGCCGGGGAGGGGGTTCACCACACTGATTTCAAAGGAAGCTTCAGCGATTACTCCACGAATGCCGCGCAGTGTTAAATCACTTGCCCGGTCTATGGCCTCCAGAATTATTTCGGCTTGGGTATTAAGTTTTTCCTCGATGGGATGGATTAAAAACTCGGGTCTCAAATATTTAAATATCTCACGTCTTTGCGCGACGCTGCAACGGCTAAGCAACTCCTTTATCTGCTCAATCTGCGTCATCTACCCTCGCCTTTGGCCTTCCTGCATCTTGCGGTTCAAAATTTTCTACCTCTTCGCGGTTCACCAAGGTATAGCCTGCTATAATGAGGCTCTTGATCCGTCCTTTCCTGACAAGCTTCGAGATAGCTTGCCTCGAAATCCCACGGATTCGAGCGGCCTCCGATTGGGAAATCCACTCGGTTGGATCGATTTTTTCTTTATTTAAATCGGTTGACAATGTTAACCTATTTTATTATTTACATTATCAAGACACCCGACTATCATAAGGAAAGCTCAGTTTATTTCCATCCAAAAATGGGGGTCAAGGGATGGTAAAATCAAAAACTACGCTTGCGGTAAAACAGTTAACCATTTCATCGAGACAAAATTCCCCGACTTTGCTTCTCCCAGATTTCGACCCATTCTACACGGCCAACTTTGGAGCGGCCTACCTGGAAGACTCTTTAAGGGTGCTTTCAGCCTTACCTGATAAGAGCGTGAACGCCGTCATTACCTCACCGCCATACGCGCTCCATTTTAAGAAAGAGTATGGAAACGTAGCCAAGGCTGATTATGTGGACTGGTTTTTAGAATTCGGGAAGGAGATTTTCCGGGTACTCTCCGAGGATGGGAGTTTTGTTCTGAATATCGGGGGCAGCTACAACAAGGGCGTTCCGACCCGTTCACTTTACCACTTCAAACTGCTGATCGCATTGGTTGAGCAGATCGGCTTTCATCTGGCTCAGGAATGTTTCTGGTACAACCCGGCCAAAATGCCCATGCCCGCCGAATGGGTGACCGTTCGCCGGATCAGAATCAGGGATTCAGTGGAGTATGTTTGGTGGCTGTCCAAGACTCCTTACCCCAAAGCCAGCAATCGCACGGTGCTGAAGCCCTACAGCAAGGACATGCACAGACTTAATCAAAGAGGCCTCAATCATACGACGAGGCCGTCCGGCCACAACATCAAACCCAGTTTTAGCGATATTGATGCCGGTGGCTCAATCCCCACAAATGTAGTGGAAGAGGATATCCCCACCGATATGCTGAAGTTCGGCAATAATGCCGCCAATGACCTCTACACGATCCGCTGCAAACAAGCAGGCATCAAACTTCATCCCGCCCGTTTCCCGGCTGCTCTGCCGGAGTTTTTTATAAGATTCCTTACTGATAAGAATGACCTGGTGCTTGACCCTTTCGCTGGTTCCAACACCACCGGGGCTGTAGCTGAGAGACTCAACCGCCGATGGATCGCAATTGAGAGCGTGGAGTCTTATCTCGTGGCTAGCAAATTCCGGTTCGAATGAAATGAATAGGGGGCAGCCCTTGAAAATGGAAATTGGCAATGAAATTAGAATGAAATATAGACAAACCCAAAATACTCTTTTCTATACACAGCGTCATATTAATTTACTGTGATTGCCAGTGGGTATCCACCGAGTTCGACCGATTATGCTATGCATGGGGGGACCGGCTTTGAAAACCACCGGGTATTTCGAGCACATGCGAAAGAGGCGCGACAGGTCCTTTAAGGAGAGTCGGCAATGAGGGTAAAGTACTTTTCAGATACTGATACCGCGCTGGTTGAATTTACAGATCACGAGGTAGCAGAGACAAGAGAGATTAGCGAAAATATATATGCTGACCTCGACAAGCAGGGAAACCTGGTCAGCATGACAATTGAGCATGCACGCGCCAATGCTCGGCTCAATGAGTTCTCATACCAGGAAATCGGCCTCGCGCAAGAGGACGGCCGGACAATGCCATGATCGACGCCGAAAGCATCGTATTTTTTCACCCCGCCAGGGGATCGTACCAGCGGGTGGCCTGGACAGCTGGTCATTCGGGGCGAACAGCCGCCCGCCTCGCCTTCGTGTCGTAGTGAACGCATCTCCACCCTCACCCTGATATCGTTGCCCATTCCCTATTCATCCATTCACCTATTCACCCGCTCTTAAGCCATACTGATATTTCATTGTCCATGTTGATTTTACAATCCTGTAGATCCTGTCTAAGCTTTTCTCCGTGTCCCCGTGTCCCCGTGTCAGCGTCAGCCGCCTCGCTTCGAAAAATTACATTCAGGGATTGTCCGGGATGTTCGATTATCTTGATATGAAGAGTTTTGTGACTTAGTATTCGAGACATCCCGGCTGCTGATATGCTGGTGCAAATCCGATTGCGGCTGTTTTGGGTCTCAGATGAAGATATGTTCTGGAGAAAGGCATGGAAAATACTGACGATCTGCTCGTTGCAACCTGTAGGACCATGATAAAGACAATCCTTTCATGCCTGGATAACGCGACGAAGGGCACAATTTACAAGATCGGCCCGATGCCGGAACTGATCGCTATGCGCGTTCTGTCAGGCGCCGAAAAACAAGATTCGGATGAGTTGGAGTGGGGGTTGCCGGCAGTCTCCGATTACAATCCTCCCGGCAAAAACTGGGACCATTACAAGGACCAGCCTGGCCGCGTCCTGGAAGCAATGGGCTGGTGTGTCGAACATCAGATGAGCTGGACGGCGGACAACCCGATGCAAGACCCCCGCAGCGTCAGAAAGCAACTCGCGGGAGAACGGGAAGATGAATTTCACATGGAGCCGGTTCTTGTTCGGAAAAAGAGCCTTTACGGCGATTCAGTCGAAAAGATTCAATATCCGGTCGATTGGCAGGGAAACCCTATCTGGCAGGATAGCGAAAACGTGGTTGCAGCCGTCATAAAGATTCATTTTAAGCCGGGGACATTGAAGCGCGGAGATCGTTCGACCAGAATCATCAAGGATGTATCCCAAAGCCTTGGCTCCGAACTGCTCTCTTTATTGTTCAGAGAAAAACTCGCTCAGGCCGGTAAACAATTTATCCACCAGCGTCTGCAAACCTGCGAAATCCTGGCCCATGAACTCAGGAACACATTGGTCAAACTAGGGTTTGTGTTCTCGGCGATAAACGCACAAATGAGCATTCTTCGGGCGAGTTGGGAAGAACTCCTCCAAAAGTACGCGCCGGAACTTGAGTGGAAAGGACCTCTTCTCGACGAGCTGTGCGCCGCATTAAGCGAAAAAGTCCAGGAGTTGCGTTCTTACGGGGATCTATTTGTCATAAGTGAGAGGCTGCTCAGTGAACAAAAAGAACTGGCGAGCCTTTATCTTTCTCCTCACCAGGGGCGGGAGTGGGTCAAAAACAAGCTTTACCCCAAGTGGGGGAAACTCCTTTCCGGGACGAGCCTTTGGGATAAGTCGGCAATTGAGTCTTTGTTGGACCGCCTTGCAAATGCATTGACTACAGGTATGAACTACGACTTTTCGAATAGGATAGACGGCTTGCCGCCCGGGCTTCTGGGGCAGTGGTCTAAACTTGCATATGTGCAGATAACATCGAGTAACCTTTTTCAGTTGGATGAAGTAATCCAGTTGGTTGAACATCCGGTCCTGCCGGTTTGTCATAAAGAACAGATGCTGAGGGTGCTCAAATCTTTGAGGGCCATTGTCCATACGATAAACGAAGTCGAGGAAAAAGCCACCAGAATACTCCAGTCGCTGAGATTTGGGACGGGGGCCGAAGATCAATACAGGTTCGGTCCCGATTTTCTGGGTTTGGAGTCCCATGGAGAAATTGAAATGGGTTTGAGCGACTGAGAATCTAATTGCTTAAGTTTTGATTGTTTTTTGTCATTTTCTTGTTCATCGTGCCGAAAAGCAGATATAATACCATCAGTTCAGTCCAGTATGATCCCTCACGGGCGGAGCCGGCGGAAAGGCTCGCGGCGGTGAATGCAAGATGGCCCATGGAACAGATAAAGATCCTCCTTCTTCTGGTTTGCAGGTTTCCGGTTTTCATATGGGTATGATGTATAAGCGTTTTTTCAACGGAGCGGGTGACATGCGTTTTATATCGAGCGGGCGCGGCAAACTGCTCGATGTGAATCAGGCCGGGGTGGAACTGTTCGGCTATGGCAGCAAAGAGGAATTGCTCGGGTTAGACAATGTGTGCCTGCTTTTCTCCGATCCCGAAGAGGGACGTCAGTTTCAACAGCGGCTCGGAGAAAACGGATTTCTAAGAGAATATGAAGCGGAGTTGAAAAAAAAGGACGGGAGCGTTTTCATCGGGTCCATTACGGCAACCCTGTGGTTCGAGGATGACGGTTCCATATCGTGGGAGGGGGAGCTCAGGGACATATCGGGCTTAAAGGAACTCCGGGAGGCTTATCTGGAAGCCGAAAGACATAACCGGGAGCTTTCGGAGTCCGAGCGGCGCATCCGGGAGCTCAACCAGCATATACTGAACATGCTGATGATCATGTCTCACGATATCCGGGGACCTCTTGTCTCCATTGCCGCTACTCTTAAGCTGCTCATGCGCGGCTCCTTCGGACGAATGGACGAATCCGTATGGAACACGGTTTCCGATTTGATGGCTCGGGTTCGGCGCCTGATCGGCTTAGCCGAGGACTGTCTTGGGAGCGCGCATTCTGTTGAGGGTGTGCTTGTCAAAAAAAAGGAATTTGTGGACCTGCGGCAGGATATCATAGATGCGGTGCTCGATGAGGTGTCAAATGAAATTGAAGAACGGCAGATAGTCATCGACAACCGTCTCGGAGCGATTCCAGCCGGAACTATTCCAATCGGCGCCGATATGATATGGCTGAAAGCCGTGTTCAGAAACCTTTTCAGAAACGCCATAAAATACGGTGGTAAAGGCTGCAGGATCGCTTTCGGCTTCGAAGATCACGGCTCTTTTTATCGCTTGAACGTTTACAATAGCGGTAACCCGATTCCGGAGGAATACAGGGACAGGCTTTTCAGCAAGTTTGCCCACGTAGACGAGGGGGCCGAGAAACAGGATGGGTTCGGCATGGGCCTTTACCTGATAAGGGAAATCATCCGAAAGCACGAAGGCGACATCTGGTACGAATCGAGACAAGACGGCTCGGATTTTATTATTATCCTGCCTAAACAAACGGTTTGATCTATTCATTGATGGTCAACGGTTGGGATTTCAAAATCAATGCACTGTCTGAGAGGTTTGAAACATGATTTCGGCTGCCGAAATCGGAAGGGCGGCCGGCGTCCTTAAGGGCCGCGTAATCCGGACCCCTCTTGTATACTCTCCCACGTTCAGCAGACTGGCCGGGTTCGAAATCTATCTGAAATTGGAGAACTTGCAGGCAACAGGGTCGTTCAAGATTCGCGGCGCAACGTACAAGATCCTGACTGAGCTTGACCGGATCGGGAAGGGAGGGGTGATTGCGGCATCGGCCGGAAATCATGCTCAGGGTGTCGCCCTGGCCGCGAGCCTGGCAGGACTGCCCTCCACCATCGTAATGCCTGAATGGGCTTCGATTTCAAAGCAGGAAGCAACGCGAGGCTATGGCGGCAAAGTCATCCTTGAGGGACAGGGCCTTGCAGATTCGATAAAAAGAGCGCTGGAGCTGTCAAAAGACGGCAAAACCTTTATCCATCCTTTTGACGATCCGTCGATAATAGCGGGACAGGGGACCATTGGCCTGGAAATAATGGAAGAGCTGCCGAATGTGGACCTGATAGCCGTGCCGGTCGGCGGCGGAGGGTTGGTGGCCGGAATTTCAGTGGCTGCGAGGGCTGTCAAGCCGGGGATTCGGATCATAGGGGTTCAGGCGGAGAGGTGTCCTTCAGCCCTCAAAGCCGTCGAAACCGGCGAAAGAATCACGGTCGAAGCGCTCCGCTCAATTGCCGACGGAATAACGGTCAGGCAGATCGGACATATTCCTTTCGATATAGTCCGTAAAGAGGTCGATCAGATCGTCCTGGCGAGCGAAGACCGGATCGCGGAAGCTGTGATTATGCTCCTGGAAAGGAAAAAGGTACTTGCCGAAGGGGCAGGAGCGGTTTGTGTGGCCGCTCTGCTGAGCGGGGCGATAAAGGTCCCTGCGGAGACAAAGGCTGTACTGGTTATCAGTGGGGGGAATATCGATATTTCTCTGCTGGACAGGGTCATTCGGAAGGGTATGTCGCGGAACGGACGCATTATGCGGTTCAGTGTCCGGCTGGATGACGTGCCCGGCGCCCTGGCGAAGCTCCTGGGCATAATCGCGGGCGCGAAGGCCAACGTTCTTCAGATCTATCACAACCGGGGCGGGGCCGACATGTCCATTGATCAGAGCCTGGTGGAACTTGAAATCGAGACTCGCAATTTCGAGCATATCCGGGAAATAGAGGCCCTGCTCAACCAAACCGGCTATCATATGGAACTTCGTGCTCACATTTAGAAAACGTAGATATATAAACACCAATTACTTCTGCCTTCGAAGCAGCAGCCGGGTTCGTGCTACAGTTTTAGGCGATTGCCGTTTTCACGCAGCCATTTCCTGCTTTGCCGATGGTCTGGGAGAATGGTTGCAACCAGGTTCCAGTATTGCGCTGAGTGGTTGTGGTGAACCATGTGGCAGAGCTCGTGAACTATGAGATAATCAAGAATTCGTTCAGGCGCCATTATGATGTGCCAGGCGAGACTGATCCGCCCGTGGATAGAGCAGCTACCCCAGCGCGACTTCAATGACTTGACGGCCACAAGACGAGGATTTACGCCAAGCTGATCCGTGTAGGCCGGGACCTTTTCATTAACTTTGGCCAGGGCGCACGTCTGATACCATTTGATCAGGTGCTCTTTTACCACCGAAGGCTCGGGCGCCGCGCCTGCGATCGTAGGCAGCCGCACGCAAATATCCTCATCTCTCAGGATGACTTGCGAAGAATCTCCACGTTCGACTTGCAAAATATATTCTTTGCCCAGGTAAAGCAATTTGTCCCCGGTCTCGAATCTCCTTGCCTGGCCTTGCTGATCCCTTTGGAGGTTGGCTCGAATTGCTTTTCGAATCCAGGCGGATTTTTTTTCGACGAATTGCAGGATATTCTTCCGGGGATAAGTTGCGGGCGCGCTGACGACTACCCGGTTATCCGGATGGACGACAATTGTAAGTGTCTTTCTCCCGGCGCTTTTTCTGACCTGATAGTTGAATTCGAGTTCTTTCATCGTCAATGTCTCACGACAGCGTGCTTTGATGGCAAATCCCCCCCCGGGTATCTTCTCGAATCAATCCAGCTATGCGATTGGCCGTGTTTCGACCGTCGCGGATGGCATAATTGGTTCCGCGGCCTTCGGGATATCTCTGAGCCATTGAGCAAATATGAAGACCGTTTTTCGGGCCGTCTTCCGCAGGGATGAGGCTGCTGTAATATTTCTCCACAACCGGCTGTGACCAGCGGGCGCGCCATAGGTGGTGGCGTTGGATCCAGTTGCGCTCCATTTTCGGAAACATTTTCTGTAAATAGGACGATCAAGCTCCAGCACCAGGCAGACGTTTCCGATGTATTGAATTCTTTCGAGACTTTTCACATAGTCAGGAGCAGCCCATCCGCGCACCATGTCCGCAATCAAGGGCAGTGCGGCGGTAGCGATCACGCGGTCGGAGGTGACCACGCCATTTGGTGTGAGAATTTGCCAACCTCCATCAACAGGCGCCACCTTTGAAACAGGCGCGCTCGTCTCGATGCGTCCACCCATGTTGCGAATTCTCTGCGCCAGTGCATCTGCCAGACCAACGAAGCCTCCTTTGAAATAGGCCAGGCGTTCCTCTCCGTATTTTCCACGGCTGCCACTGCGCAGCTTGAGCCTGTTCCAGAACCACACCGCCGAAATCCGCTCGGCGTAAGGCCCGAATTTGCTTTTGATGAGGGGCTGCCACACAACGCGATAAACGTTTTCACCGCCATGTTCCCTCAGCCATTCATGTGCGGTTTTGGCATCAAGCGCCATCCAGTCCTTAACGCGCCGGGCGTGCAAAGTGAGCAGGCCCAAACGAATCCGGTCGGTAAAGGCCAGGGGCGAGAAGTTCATCAGGTCCCACGGAGTCGACAATTTGAAGAAATTGTTAGCGTAATAGACACCGGTATTGGTAGGGTTAATCTCGACCCGGTCGTTCAAACCGAGTTCGTCAATCAATTGCATCACTTCGATATCATTGGTAAACCAGTGATGGTAGAACCGGTCCAGCTTCTCAGCCCCAACATTAAATGCGGCTGCCAGCCCACCAATCTCGGCCTCTGCCTCCAAGAGTGTTACGGAGATACCTTTCTTAACGAGTTCAAAGGCAGCGGTCAGGCCGATAAAGCCTCCACCGACAATCGTTACTTGGGTTTTGTGCGTTAGGCTCATAATCGAAAGGCTTTCAATTCGGTTTGCTTTTTTGAATGCCTCGATCGACATTAGCTTATTTCCCAAATAAATGGAAATCCGGAAATCCGCCTTTAACTGAAGCAAATGCTTTTCTCAGTAGGCAAAGTAATGTACGGTTCAGGCGGTGATTCAATCTTTGGCGCAGAATGTCGGCTTTGCAGTGAAATGTTTAAGACCGGTGGTTTTGTGATGGGCAATCGCGGCAATATCTGTGGCTAAATTCGCTCAGTTGAGCTATAATTCATCGATTGTGGCGCCGCTCCCGTTAGTAAACATACGGACGATGGCGGTAAAATTTCCGGTCGAAACGGGGCCTTTAAGTATTTTGTTCCAAGAGGTAAGGGCATGTCTTATTTGCAGCAGATTGATCCTGAAATAGCTGAGGCCATTGAGGGAGAGGAAAATCGTCAGCGGGGGCGCCTGGAACTCATCGCATCCGAAAATATTGTCAGCAGGGCGGTACGGGAAGCTCAAGGGTCCGTTCTGACAAACAAATACGCTGAAGGCTACCCTGGGAAAAGGTATTATGGCGGATGTGAATATGTGGATGTCGCGGAAAGGTTGGCGCAGGACCGTGCAAGAAAGCTGTTTCACGCCGATTATGTAAACGTTCAGCCTCATTCAGGCTCTCAGGCGAATATGGCCGTGCTCTTCGCTGTGCTCCAACCGGGCGATACTATACTGGGAATGGATTTACGCCAGGGGGGGCATCTGACTCACGGAAGTCCGGTGAGTTTTTCCGGACGGCTTTTCCGGGTCGTTTCCTATGGAGTTAGGCATGACAATGAGCAGATCGACTACGATCATGTCGAGCAAATAGCCAGGGAGGAACGGCCGAAGCTCATAATAGCCGGAGCCAGCGCGTACCCCCGAATTATCGATTTTGAACGTTTTCGTCAGATTGCAAAGCACATCAGCGCCTACCTGATGGTGGACATGGCCCACATTGCCGGTCTTGTCGGCGCGGGTCTTCATCCGAATCCCGTACCATGCGCCGATTTCGTAACTTCCACTACCCATAAGACCTTAAGAGGACCACGCGGTGGTTTGATTCTGTCTCACGCCCCATATAGCAAGATGCTTGACAGCCAGATCTTTCCGGGAATTCAGGGAGGGCCGCTCATGCACGTAATAGCCGCCAAGGCTGTGGCGTTTCAGGAAGCTCTTCAGCCTGAGTTCAGGCAATATCAGCAGAGAGTCCTGGCGAACAGCAGGCGGCTTGCCGAGGTGTTATCCAGCCATGGATATCGGCTCGTCTCCGGGGGAACAGACAATCATATGATGCTTGGTGGACCTGAGTACCAGGGGGCTAACCGGAAACGTCGCCGAGGAAACCCTGGACAAGGCCGGAATTACGGTGAACAAGAACTCAATACCTTTCGACACTCGGAAACCGAACGTGACCAGCGGAATCAGGGTGGGCACGCCGGCAGTAACGACCCGCGGAATGGGGCCCGAGCAAATGGAGACAATCGGGAGTCTCATGCACCGCGCCCTCGAATCGGTGGGCAACGATGCAATGCTGAAATCACTGGCCTGTGAGGTCGCTGAATTCTGCTCCGGTTTTTCCTTGCACGCATAAAGTTTAAGACAACTCACAAAAGGCGGGAATTTCCGGAAGCTTGTATGGGGCTGGCGCTATGCCGCCCCAGTTTGATTTCGATATGGAAAGCAGCGCCTGGAGAATATGGTTCAAACCGATCCTGACGTGCAGTTTATGAAAAGGGCCCTGCGTCTGGCCGCGCTGGGCGCCGGCATGACCAGTCCCAACCCTCTGGTTGGGGCCGTTGTAGTAAAAGACGGCGCCATTGTTGGTCTGGGCTATCACCAGACGCTCGGCGGGCCGCATGCCGAAGTGAATGCGATAGCAGACGCGGGCGCCGCCGCCCTGGGCGGGACCATCTATGTTACACTTGAGCCGTGCAATCATCACGGTCTGACCCCTGCGTGTACGAAAGCCGTTGTTGATGCCGGGATTGCACGGGTTGTGTTCGGAATGGTCGATCCGAACCCCGATGTTGCCGGTGGGGGGGCCGAACACTTAAGGCGGACGGGAATCGAGGTCAAAGGAGGCGTTCTCGAGCGGGAATGCAGAGCACTCAACCAAGCCTTCATAAAATACGTAACTACCGGGGTCCCATATGTTATGCTGAAGGCTGCAGCGACGCTCGACGGCTTTATCGCAACCTCGGCCGGTGAGTCAAAGTGGATCACCGGCGAGCTGTCTCGACGGTTTGCGCACCGGCTTCGGTCACGTGCCGACGGCATTCTGGCCGGCATTGGGACTGTCATTGCTGATGATCCCCTTTTGACTGTGCGTTTGCGTGGGAGAAAAAATCGCCGTCAAAGGATCCGGATTGTTCTCGACAGCGAGCTTAAGATCCCGCTGGGCTCCCAGTTGGTCCGAACCGCCTCCACAGTTCCGGTTTGGGTCGTTTGCCGCCGGGACGCCTCGGCCTCCAGAGAGCGAATTCTTGGCAGCGCCGGTGTCCACGTGATAAGGGTCCCGTCGGGAGAGTCCGGTGTGGACTTGCCGTTTATGCTAAAAGAACTGGGTCGAAGGGGTATATCGAGCATTCTTGTTGAAGGCGGTGGGCGTGTTTTGGGATCTTTCATTCAAAACGGGATTGCGGACGAGTTTTATTTCTTCTACGCCCCCAAAATCCTTGCCGATCCAAGCGGGGTATGCATGTTGAGCGGGCCGTCGAGGCTAAAGATAGCTGATTGCGTTCGGGCCTACGGGATCAGTACTAGAAAGCTGGGAGAGGACCTGCTTGTTCGCGGCAGATTCCACGAGCAGCTCTACTGAGGTTGAAACATTATGTTCACCGGTCTTATAGAAGGCACCGGGACTTTGCAGCGAATGGAGCGTCACGGACTGGACGCGCGGATGGTGATTCGTCCCGATTTCCGTATGGAGATTTCGCTTTTGGGTGAAAGTATAGCCGTTGACGGGGCCTGTCTCACCGTGGTTGATTTCAAGCAGGATGCTTTCACGGCGGACGTTTCCGCCGAGACGCTGGGATGCACGACCTTGGCCGGCAAAGCCCCGGGGAGCAGGCTCAATCTTGAGAGGGCGCTTCGGCTTGGCGACCGTATCGGCGGTCATCTGGTTACCGGACACATTGACGGGATTGCGGTACTTAAAGAGCGCAAGTCCGAAGGCCGCTCGCTAAGGCTTTTTTTTGACGCCGGCGCGGAAATTATGAGATACGTTATCGAGAAAGGCTCTATTGCAGTAAATGGAATAAGTCTTACGGTCAACGGGGTTTCAAATGTTGGTTTCGATGTGAACGTCGTTCCCCATACCGCTTCGATGACCACTGTGGGCGGTCTTCAGATCGGCAGCGAGGTCAATATAGAAACGGACCTGATCGGAAAATACGTGGAAAAGCTGGTTTGTTCGTGGGAAGGCAGATTCGAAAAAGGCGGTGTCAAAAATAATATTGATTTGAATTTTTTGAAACAGCACGGGTTTGCCTAAGGGCTTGTCCGCAAATAAGCCTCTTAGGGATTGCGCCGGATTTTGAGACTGATTTGGTCGCGAAGATTGAGCAAAACCGCAGGCGTAGTTGTGCTACGTCGAGGATTTTGCGATTGAGGAGCGGCCAAAGCCGGCCAGAAGCCGGATGCGAGCGCAAAGGTTTTATTTACGGACAAGCCCTAAACCGATACAACCCGCCAACTTGAAGAGATTATTCGAAATATGTTATATATGGCCGACAGATTCGTAAATCGTTGAGGCTACTTTTTTGGAAGGAGGACACTCGGATGCCTTTGGCAACAATCCCCGAGGCGATTGAGGATATACGGCAGGGAAAGCCCGTCATTATAACGGATGATGAAGATCGGGAAAATGAGGGAGATCTTTGCATCGCTGCAGAGAAAGCGACGCCGGAAGCCATCAACTTTATGGCTAAATACGGGCGCGGCCTGATCTGCCTTGCCCTTGCGCCTGACTTGGTGGATCGGCTTGATCTCCCGATGATGGTTGCTAAAAACAAATCGCCGTTTCAAACGGCATTCACCATATCTATCGAGGCGCGAAGAGGGGTTACGACGGGCATCAGCGCAGCGGACAGGGCGCATACAATCCTTACCGCCATCGCCGGAGATGTGAAGCCCGAAGACTTGGTCAGCCCCGGCCACGTTTTCCCGCTTCGCGCAAAAAAAGGCGGCGTTCTGGTCAGAACGGGACAGACCGAAGGATCGGTCGATCTTGCCAGGATCGCCGGGATGAAGCCGGCTGGAGTCATCTGCGAAGTTATGAACGAGGACGGGACCATGTCACGGATGCCCGATCTGGAGGTGTTCGCCGCGGAACACGGACTCAAGATCATAACAATCGCAAGCCTGATTCAGTACAGAATGCAGAACGAAATGTTCGTCCACAGGGCGGCTATGGCCAAGCTGCCGAGCACGTTTGGAGGAGAATTTGATATAATAGCTTACACCAACGATATAGACGAATATTGTCATCTGGCGCTGGTCAAAGGTGAGATCGACCCTGATGAGGAAATACTTGTGCGCGTCCATTCCGAATGCCTCACGGGCGATGTCTTCGGCTCTCTTCGCTGCGACTGCGGCGCGCAGCTGCGGGCAGCTTTGACTCAGATCGGACGCGTTGGCAAAGGAGTGCTCCTTTACATGCGGAACCATGAGGGACGCGGAATAGGTATCGTAAATAAGATTAAAGCCTATGCCCTTCAGGAAAAAGGCTACGATACGGTCGAAGCCAACGAGGCCCTTGGATTTCAGGCCGATCTGCGCGATTATGGAATAGGTGCGCAAATGCTCGTCGATCTGGGCATCAAAAAGATGAGACTCATGACAAACAACCCGACCAAAATCGTGGGGCTTCAGGGATATGGTATCACGGTAACCGAAAGAGTGCCGATCGAAATTGCCCCAAACGAGTGTAATCGCCAGTACTTGAGCACCAAGTGCCTGAAAATGGGTCATATCTTGAGCTGCATATCCGCTGAGGGGGAGGCTTCATGAGAGTTTTCGAAGGGAAACTGCTGGCCGAGGGCCTGAGGTTTGGAATCATCGTCAGCCGATTCAATGACTTTATCGGAGAGAGGCTCCTGGGAGGCGCGCTCGACGCCCTCAAAAGGAACGGGGCTGACGAGAAAAATGTCGATATCTTCAAGGTCCCCGGAGCATTCGAAATACCTTTGATCGCAAGAAAAGCGGCCGAGAGTGGCAAATATGACGCCGTGATCTGTCTTGGCGCTGTAATCAGGGGAGGGACGCCTCATTTTGATTACATTGCGGCGGAGGTCTCCAAGGGGATCGCCAATGTGGCCATCGAAGCCGGTGTCCCGATCAGCTTCGGGGTACTCACAACCGATACGCTGGAGCAGGCGATCGAGCGGGCCGGAGCAAAGTCAGGCAACAAGGGCTGGGACGCTGCATTTTCAGCCATAGAGATGGCCAATCTTATAAAGCAGATGTCGGCTTGATTTCTGTTGCTCGTTGCGCCGCAAGACCGGTATTGAACGATTTTACCGAACCGCATTCACGATTAGACTTTCTGAATTGAGTTTTCCAATGGGCCAGCGGCGCAAATCAAGAGAGATCGCATTGCAGATGCTCTATCAGATGGAGATGACCGGACAGCCTCCGCCTGTGGTCATCGATTTGTACTACGAACTGGCTTCTGGCGATGATGATGATGATAATAAGAATCCCGATCTTGGCAAAGCTGTTCGCCCGTTTGCCGAACAGCTTCTATATGGCGTTCATGCTCACCGGGACGAGCTTGACGAAATGATCGTCGCGGCCTCGGAAAACTGGCGGCTCGAAAGAATGTCGATAATCGACAGGAACGTGCTTCGGATTGCCCTCTACGAAATGCTCTACCATGCTGAAATCCCCCCAAAAGTATCCGTAAACGAAGCGATTGACCTGGGAAAAACATTCGGCAGCCCCGATTCGGGGGCATTTATCAATGGAATACTCGACCACCTTCTGCCGGAAGTAAACCGGATTCGTGAAGGGTAGGCCGGTGTCGCTTGGTGTTGTTGTATAATTTGATATGCAAAATAAAGATCGTGGGAGGCGGATTTGGGTTACGCCGTTGCACTGGGCGGGAAAGGCGGAACAGGCAAGACGACTGTAGCGGGTCTTCTGATTCGATACATGCTCAATCATGGGATGAAGCCGCTTCTTGCCATAGACGCCGATTCCAATTCGAATTTGAATGATGTTCTGGGAGTGCCGCTGGAAGAAACACTGTCTGAAGCGCGCGAAGAAATGAAGACGAACGTTCCGGTGGGCATGACAAAAGATGTATTCATGGAGATGAAGGTCGAACAGGCCCTTGTCGAGGCGGAGGGGTTCGATCTTATCGCGATGGGCCGTCCGGAAGGCCCCGGCTGTTATTGTGCGGCAAATAACCTCCTGAGCAGCCTTATCGATCGCCTCATCGGGAACTACCCGTTCATTGTTATTGACAATGAGGCTGGAATGGAGCATTTCAGCCGTCTTACGCAGAAGGATATAGACCTTTTGATCCTGGTGTCCGACCCCAGCAGGAGAGGGCTTTCAGCTGCATGCCGCATAGCCGAACTGGTCAAGACTCTGCCGATGCGTGTCTCGCAGATCGTGCTTGTGATAAACCAGGTTCGGGAGGAACCGGCAAGCTGGCCTGAAGATGTCCACCGTATTTTTGAAAAGGAAAAGATCGCCTGTCTTCCAGCCGACCCGTTGATTTCAAAGTTCGATCTGGAGGGAAAACCTACCGTAATGCTTCCCGATGATACGCTGGTGGTAAAGGCTGCCGAAAGGCTGTTCGAAAGGATTTTCAATAACCGGGATAGAGTGGAGTAGTCTTTTTTTGACAGCGAAACAGGAGGAGAGGATGTTTGCTGTGCGCCGCGCGCTGTTGAGCGTTACCGACAAGACCGGATTGGCCGAATTCGGCAGGGGACTGCGGGAATTCGGCGTGCAATTGCTCTCGACCGGAGGTACTGCCAAGGCGCTTCGTGATGCCGGAATCGAAATAACCGAGGTTTCCGATTATACGGGGTTTCCCGAAATGCTCGACGGCAGAGTCAAAACGCTGCACCCTAAAATTCATGGCGGAATACTCGGAATCCGTGACAACCAGGCACACGTCTCGACTATGGCTAAGCACGGCATAGAGCCTATCGACATGGTCGTAGTGAATCTCTACGCGTTCGCAAAGACGGTTGCCCGTCCGGGATGCACGCTGGAAGAGGCAATAGAAAATATAGATATCGGCGGGCCGACCCTCATCCGTGCCGCAGCGAAGAATAACAGGTTCGTGGCGGTGGTAACAGACCCTTCGGATTATCCTGAAGTCCTGAAGGAAATGCAGACGCTCAAAGGCAGTGTATCGACAAAGACGAGCCTGCGGCTGGCCTGCAAGGCTTTTTGCTCGACCAGCAGCTATGACGCCAATATCTGCGAATACCTCACGGAGGTAACAGGCAGAGAATAACAACTCCACATAACTTGAAAGCTCTTTGATGAGAATATTGGTGGTAGGTACGGGGGGCAGAGATCACGCCATTGCGTGGAAATTCACTCAAAGTCCGCGAGTCAGCCGGGTTTACGTCGCGCATGGAAATGCCGGGATAGCGGAAACAGCCGACTGTGTGAACCTGAGAACCATCGAAGAGATGGCTAATTTCGCGCAAAATGAGAGAATCGACTTGACGTTCGTGGGCCCCGAGAAGCCCCTTTCGGCGGGAATTGCCGATTTATTCGCATCTTACGGGCTGCCGATCATCGGTCCTGACAAAAAAGCGAGCATGCTGGAGTCCAGCAAATGTGAAGCCAAGGTGATGATGCGGGAGCTTGGAATTCCGGTCCCGGAATTCGAAAACTTCACCGAACCCGGCAAAGCCCGCGACTACATACGGAGCGTCGGATATCCGGTTGTTGTCAAAGCTGACGGTCTGGCTGCCGGCAAGGGTTCCCTGGTCTGCGAATCGGTTCAGGAGGCCGAAGAGGCCGTACGCTCAATTATGGAAGAGCGAATATTCGGCGACGCTGGTGAGCGTGTCGATATAGAAAAACGACTCTACGGCCGGGAGCTTTCCTTTTTTTGCTTTACAGACGGCTACACGTTAATTCCGATGGTTGCAGCACAGGATTACAAGCGCGCAAGAGAAAACGACGAGGGGAAAAACACCGGGGGAATGGGTTCCTATTCGCCTCACCCCTGGCTGGATGATTCTCTTGTAAAAACCATCATGTCGAAGGTGGCCGAGCCGCTTATAAGGGGCGTGCGGGAAAAATACGGTATTCTGTACCGGGGGATCCTGTACCTTGGGCTGATGCTTGTAGAAAGCGGGACGGAAGTTACTCCTTACGTACTTGAAATAAATATCCGTCTGGGAGATCCTGAAGCCCAGGTAATACTTCCCCGGCTTAGAACCGATCTGGTGGACATCTGCGAGGCGATTACAACCGGCAGACTCGACAGGATAAAGCCGGAGTGGGACTCGGACTACCGCCTGTGCCTAATTGCCACGAGCGGCCGCACCAAGAGCAAAAAAGGCTGGTACAAGGGTTATCCGGACCGTTACAAAATCGGCGTGCCTATAGATGGAGTGGATCAGATCGACGAGGGATGCCTTGTTTTTCATTCCGGTACGGAAAAGAACGATTCAGGCCAATTCGTTACGACCGGCGGAAGGGTGCTGTGCATAGTGAGTTCCGGAAACACCCTTAAAGAAGCAAGGGAAACGGCTCTTTCACAAATGGCAAAGGTCCGCTTCGAGGGAATTTACTATAGAACGGACATCGGTCTTGGAGTAGGCGGGCCGGGATTCAGGCCCCTGATATTCCAGGGGGGCCGGTGGGAGTTAAAGTTTGAAATGGTGAAAGCTCTCGTGATGACAGGTTTCGGTCTCAATTGCGATCTTGAAACCTCGTATGCGTTGGAAGTTGCCGGGGCAGAGGTGGAAAAAGTGCACCTCAACAGTCTCATTTCAGGCGAGAAATCATTGGCCTCTTACCGGATCTTCGTGATAGGCGGAGGATTTTCCTGGGGCGACGACCACGGGGCCGGCGTAATTATGGCAATGCGTCTCAAACACCGGCTCCAGGACCAGATCTCAGCACTTGTGGACACAGGCGGAATTGTGATCGGGATATGCAATGGCTTCCAGGTGCTGGTTAATCTGGGACTTCTGCCGGGATTCCAGCGGGGCGAAATGAAGCGGGAAGTCGCTCTCATCGCCAATGACTGCGGGGGGTTTCGCGACCAGTGGGTGAACCTGTCTGTCAACCCGGCATCACATTGCGTTCTTTCGCGCGATATCCGGAGTGTCGAGCTTCCGATACGCCACGGTGAGGGGAAGTTTTTCGCCGAACCTGGCGTTATTGAAAAGCTCATTGGCCGCCGGCAGGTATTCTTGCGTTATGCAAAGCCTGACGGCAGCCCCGCCCTCGGGGAGTTTCCTTTCAATCCGAACGGTTCGGTAGAAGATATTGCAGGAATCTGCGATCCGACAGGCAGAGTCGCCGGGCTGATGCCTCATCCCGAGGCGTTCAACCATTTCACGAATCACCCCGACTGGACTTTTCTTAAAGAAAAATATAGGCGCGAGGGGAAACCAATTCCGGAAGAAGGTGAGGGGATTAAGTTCTTTCGGAATGCCGTGGGCTATTTTAAATAACCGGACACGCTGCTCAATTAAAAGATCGGCTTATGGCCATTTCCGCACGAAAACTGCGGCTCGCCCTGCTCATCTCGGGCAGCGGGACCAATCTGCAGGCGATGATAGACAGGTCCCTGGCCGGGACCCTGAGTGCTGAAATCGTTGTGGCGCTCAGCGACAGACCGGGGGCCTTCGGTCTGGAGAGAGCCGCAAGGGCCAACATCCCCGCATTCCATGTGGATTATCAAGCTTTCCTGAAACACTCCCCCACGGAACTCGAAAAGGTCGCAATTGCCGGTCGATCTCGCTGATTTGGACAAGAGGCAGAAAATAGTGAGAAATCCCGACCGGATCGAGCGGCAGACACGGCTCGCGCGGTTGGTCATGGCCGAACACGAGCTGATCCGAATAATAGATTCTTACAGGCCCGATTATGTTTGCCTGGCGGGTTTCATGCGCCTGGTAACTCCTTATTTCATAAATCACTTCAATGCAGGCGGCTTGAGAATCCTCAACATCCATCCGGCCCTGCTTCCCTGTTTTCCGGGTCAACACGGCTATGAGGATACTTTCCAATACGGTTGCAAGTGGGGAGGCATCACCATCCACTTCGCCGACGAAGGCGAAGACACGGGGCCCATTATCGCCCAGGCTGTATATCCAATATGGCCGGATGACGATATCGATAAAATTCGCCGGCGCGGATTATCGCTCGAGTACGAAGTATATTCTCAGGTGATCAATTGGCTTGCGCAGGGAGATGTGGCATTGAAAAGCGCGCCGGACGGCGGGACGCGCGTGGAAATCACTGACCCGAATTATGCCGGGATTGTTGGCGGTTGGGTCGCAAGAGCATGTAGGACCTAGGTCCTGAGTTAGAGATCCATTACATAAGTCCCCGAGTACTTACGCCGTCATTCCGGCGAAGGCCGGAATCCAGCATTTTTAATAAATATCAATCATTTCTGGACCCCGGCTTTCTGTCATGCCGGCGGAGGCCGGTACGGGGTGACGTAGGCGTTGGCTCAATTCCCAGGCTTGAATTATGTTATGAACTTTAGACTCAGGACACTAAGCATATTCAAGTGGGAAACGGTCTGATAATGAGAGCACGATGCGCCCGCCGCCACCGTAGGTAGCGGCGAGTCAGCGCTCGTCAATTTTGGCTGGCGGTCCCACCGCCCTGGCTGGCGGTCCCACCGCCTTTGGATAATTCATGCGCGCGATGATTTTGGCTGCCGGGCTTGGGACCCGGCTTCTGCCGCTTACAAACTGCCGCCCGAAGGCCCTTGTGTCGCTTCGCGGAGTCACGTTGCTCGAATTCTGGGTTGAGAGGCTCTATCGCTCCGGGTTCGACGCTGCGTTTCTCAACGCTTATCACCTCAAAGACCGCCTTGCCGCAGAGGTCTCGCAAAGGCAGTGGCCGATGCCGGTCAAAGTGCTCGATGAGCCGATGCTCCTTGGAACGGGAGGCGGTATCAGGTCTGCGGCGGAGCACTTTGCAGACGAGCCTTTCGCGGTGATCAACGTCGATATCATCAGCAACGCGGACCTGAACACGCTCTATGAGCGCCACAAGCTCGCGGGCGTTGAAGTCAGCCTCCTGATGCACGACTGGCCCGAATTCAATAACGTAGCGGTAAGTGAGGATGGATTTGTGCTCGGATTCGGGCGCGAGGCGGAAGAGGTTAAAAAGAGGGGCAACGGCGTAAGACTGATGGCCTTTACCGGAATTCATTTCATAAATCCTTCGGCTCTTGCGGGCGCTGCTGCCGGAGTGCCGGAAGATATTCTCAACATCTATCGAAGGCTTATAGCGAAGGGCGCCTCACCCAGGGCCGTTACACAAGAGGGCCTTTTCTGGCGCGAAGTGGGGTCCGTCGAGAGCTACGGAAAAGTTACCGGGGAGCTTTGTCAACTCGAGCCCGGGTCCCTTTTGCCTCTTAGAACCGGAGAGAAGATTTCAATTGATCCGGAAGCGGTTGTACACCCGGACTGCCGCCTCAAAGGATCGGTTGTGGCGGGCCATGGGGTTCGAATTTGCCAGGGCGTCAGTCTTGAGAACGTCATCTTGTGGGACGATATACGGATTGAAAAAGGAAGTTCTCTCAAAGACTGCATTGTGGCGGATGGGATGAGTATTTCGGGCAGCCATACGGGAAAAATATTCGCGCCGGGAGTGACGTGAAATCGATCGTCCATAATTTGCCGGGACTCGAGGACCTGGTCGAAAAGGCTCGAACCATCTCAGGCGCCTTTGAAAAGATTCGGGTCTCTCCCTTTTTCGCCGATGGATCCGACAGGAAGTTTTTTCGGATTTTTTGCGGATCTTCCTCGCTGGTCGGTCTGATTTCGCCTCGAACAAGAAAAGACTCCACCGATGAGAACGACTCGTATCTTTTAATCGGCAACCACCTGCATTCGAAAGGGTTACCTGTACCGCGCATCCTCTATGCTGACGTCCGTGAGGGAAGATTTCTCCTCGAAGACGCCGGAGACCTGCATTTGCAGAATTTTGTCCACTCTCGCCGGACAAACCTCGAATCTATATACAGACGTGTTATTACGATGCTTGGAGCGCTCCACAGGAAAGCCCCGAAGGGTTTCGAGCCGGGGTTTTGCTTCGATACGGCCTTATACGATCCTTCTTTTGTCTATGAGCGTGAGCTCGAGTATTTTCGAGAGTTCTTTGTCAACGAATGCCTGGGGTTTGAAATCGCTGCCGATGACCTCCGCCCGGATTTCGAGGCGCTTGCAGAGGCTGCGGGAGTGCACAAGAGTTCTCTCGTTTTTCATAGGGACTTCCAGAGCCGCAATATCATGGTCTGCCGCGCAAGGCTCTGGCTGCTCGATTTTCAGGGAATGCGGTTCGGGCCTCCGGCCTATGACCTTGCTTCGCTGCTGATCGACCCTTATGTTAGGGTCCCTGAACGATTGCAGGCTGGACTTGTTTCAATGTACTGGTCGTCTGCGGGGAAGTACCTGGGCGCATCGAAGGGAGATTTCATAAAGAAATTCGAGGCAGTCAGGCTCGCCAGAAATCTTCAAATGCTGGGCGCCTTTGGTTTCTTGGGGGTTACGAAGAACAAGAAGCAATTTCTCTACTACATTCCGTTCGCCTTTGAGCAGTTGGCCCGGCATTTGCCCAAATTTGGCCGGACGCAATTCCCGCGCCTGTACAAACTGGTTTCAGCTATCCGGAGGCACGGCCTGAATTACAGTATATCAAATCCGGGGGGAGGAGATCTGGTGACATTGAGGGATCTTATCGTTATATCGCCGGCAGTGCTTAGGCCGGAATCAAGGTTCTTGTGTCTCGTCAGGGACTTTAAAGGTGTCGGTTGCAAATTTGAAGCGCTGGCTAAAGCTGTATGCCAACCTGCGAAAATCTGCTGGATTCCGGCTCAAAAGCGCCGCCGGAATGACGATGGCGCGGTAGTCCAAGACCATGCGGATATTCTCGGAGCTAGCAAGTACCGCCAACCGCTTTGAGCGGACCATGGTTTTCCATGCCTCCGGCTTGGCCGGAAGTATCGGAATTACAGTATATCAAAGCGGTGAGGAAATCTGGTGACATGAGGGATCTTATCTGTTATATCGCCCTCACTGCCAGCATTGTATAAATACGAGGAGACAAAGATGGGTTCGAAAACTCAAAAGACCGAAATAATAAGGCACAGAAAGC
This sequence comes from uncultured delta proteobacterium, assembly GCA_963757915.1. Classification (GTDB taxonomy): domain Bacteria; phylum Desulfobacterota; class Syntrophobacteria; order Syntrophobacterales; family Syntrophobacteraceae; genus SbD1. The sequence continues at coordinate 345,629 of CAVWTD010000002.1, forward strand.
ACGCCCCCAATAAAGTCAACAGGAAAGCCGAGCAGAAGCAGGTTCGCGGGAATTTGGACGTCCTGGCGAAACTGGATAATGAAAACCGGAAATGATGAATAGATTCAGCCGCTGTACCCGTTAGCGGTCCGGGTAATCTGTCCGGCGCCTTTTTCTGCTCTTTTTAGATAGCTTAAGCATAATGCTGTTGATTTAAGGAAATTCTCGATGCCGAACGCCGTCACCCCGGCGAAGCTTGTCCCGGAAGTGTCTAGTCCGGGAGCCGGGGTCCAGAAAGACTTAAAGAGACTGGATTCCGGCTTCCGCCGGAATGACGAACAACGGCTCGTACCATGTGATACCTGTGCGCTTAAGTGAACAGTATTGGGCTTAAGCACAGTCTTTACCCCCAACTTCAAATGGTTATCTGATAAATTGACCGGAAGCATCGTAAAAAATGTGGTCAGGATAGCTGCAATCAGCGACGTTCACTGCAAACGGGATTCCAAACAGGTGCTCAGGCCGGTTTTCGATCAAATTGCGGATGAAGCGGATATTCTGCTGATTTGCGGCGATATTACCCATTTGGGCCTCCCCGAGGAGGCTGGTGTCTTTCTCGAACAAGCCGTGCCTGTGTTGAATAAAATTCCTGTTCTCTGTGTGCTTGGAAACCATGATTTCGAATCCGGAAAGCAGGATGTGCTGTGGAAACAGCTTTCCGGGGCCGGTCTGATTATGATGGATGGGGATAACCTGGAGATTTACGGCGTTGGCTTTACTGGAGTCAAAGGGTTCGGGGGTGGATTCGGCCGGCTGGCCGTACACCCATGGGGCGAGCAGGTTGTAAAGGACTTTGTGAAGGAAGTCGACGTCGAGGCGGCAAAGCTTGAAACCGGGCTATCCAAACTGGACCCCGGTCCGCGGATTGTGGTGATGCATTATGCCCCGATTCGCGGCACTGTGGCCGGTGAGCCGCCGGAATTATTCCCTTTCCTGGGATCGAGCCGGCTGGAGGAACCCTTGAACCGCTTCGCGGTGACGGCAGTATTTCATGGCCACGCTCATCAGGGATACTTTGAAGGTAAAACCAGCGCAAACGTACCTGTATATAATGTTGCCGTTGAGGTTTTGAAGCAGCGCTTTCCTGAGCGCGCTCCCTTTTTCATGCTGGAGGTGCCCGTTGAGAACCGATAAACCGGGTGCGTTCGAGACCATTATTTCTCGATAATTCGTTCCTCAATAAATACCACAAGCCCAATACAAATCGCTCCATATACTTAAGTGTCAATGACCTGAATAGGCTACTTATATTTATAACTGCGTGCTCTGCGCCTCTGCGGTGAGAGGGCTTTTTCTAAAGGGGGGCAGGGGGGATTTTGTGAGGCATCGAGCACCATTTTGAACTCAACCCGGTATAACGTGCAGTTTCTTGAAATTTTGGCAGGCATTTGAGGCTAAACCGTTGTTTTCTTTCCTTGACCGGACGATGCCCCGTCTCCGCGTCTCCGCGTGATATGGGTTTTCGCCCTTTGGTTGCAACCCGGGAAGGAAGAATATCTGAAAGGAACTGCAAAGTGGGTTGTATAAGACATAGGCCATGACGTACATTGGCCTAATATGATATCTGGGAAATCGCTTCCTTGACAACTCTCAAGCGATTTTCTAAATTGGAAGTAGTCTTAACTGTCTAAGCTATTAATATGTTTAATTCTTTGGCATCAAATAATAAAGAGGAAGGAGGAAAGCCCATGCCTACCAACGTCATCAACGTGCGCGACTTGGAGGAAGAGGATGTTAAGCTTCTTGAATCATTGGCCGAACGCCTTAGGGCCATACGACGCAAGGCAAAGGGAAAAATGACCGAACGGAAAGAAGGTAGTTTTGAAAGGAGTGCGGGTTCCTGGGCTGGCCTCATCGACGGGGAAGAGTTAATCCGCAATATCTACGCTGATCGGCTGATTTCCACTCGGCCAGAGGTAAAATTATGAAGATCACCTACTTGATAGATACCGACTGGATTATTCACTACCTGCTCGGTGCGTCGCCTATTAAAGAGGAGCTTCGCCGGCTGAAGCCGGACGGTTTGGCGGTGAGCATTATTTCACTGGCCGAAGTGTATGAGGGAGTGTTTTACTCCCGCGATCCGGAAACCAGCCAAAAAGGCTTTTCCGAGTTTTTGGAGAATGTCTCCATTCTCGGTGTGGACGAAGAAATTTGCCAAGTGTTCGCCAAAGAGCGAGGAAGATTGAGAAAGAAAGGCGCCCTCATTGGTGATTTCGACCTCCTGATTGCTTCCACCTGCCTGTTTTATGAAGTGACCCTTCTCACGAACAATGTCCGCCACTTTGAGCGGATCGATGGGTTAAAACTCACCTCCCTGGCCAAGTAGTCCTTTTAGCCATACACCGGGCCAATCTCAAAAACTGGGATTGGCTTTTTGATGTGACTTCAGAAGCAAAATCACTCGCCTTACTGGAGACGGCATTACCCCCTATCCTGAAAACATGACCAACCTGCTTCCCAATCCAGATCCAGCGGACCAAGACAACGACCCGGATCAAATGATCGAGATGGCCGCCGTAAATCGGCCTACACGTTCTCTGGTTCTGCTCTTGATATGAGGTTTCAATCCTTGTTCTCATGGATGCCCGCCGTAAATCCGTAAAGGCCGACGACTAAACTCCGCGCAGTCTCAATCACCCGAAGGCTCTTCTTATCTCTGCAACAATAATCCGCAGATTTACGCAGATTTTCACAGATAGTCTCAATCACCGGAAGGCACTTCTTATCTCTGCAAGCTTCCCGCTTCTCGCTTCCCGCTTCGATTTTGCATCGCGGGGTCTCAATCACCAGGAGGCGTTTCTTATCTCTGCAACTCAGTCCCCAGTCCTGAGCAACTCAGTCCTGCCCTTGAGTCTCAATCACCCGAAGGCTCTTCTTATCTCTGCAACAATAATCCGCAGATTTACGCAGATTTTCACAGATAGTCTCAATCACCCGAAGGCTCTTCTTATCTCTGCAACGTTGCATTTACCAGTCGTCCTTTTATGGAATATGGTCGGTTCAGTAAGTCTCAATCACCCGAAGGCTCTACTTATCTCTGCAAGCTTCCCGCTTCTCGCTTCCCGCTTCGATTTTGCATCGCGGGGTCTCAATCACCCGAAGGCTCTTCTTATCTCTGCAACCGGAGATAAGCCGACCTACACCGATGATGTAGTTCAAGTCTCAATCACCCGAAGGCTCTTCTTATCTCTGCAACTGCTTGTGATGACCTCGCCGATCTCGGCGTCGGCTACCAAGATTGAAAAGTCTCAATCGCCCGAAGGCTCTTCATATCTCTGCAACCTCGACCTTTTCTGAGCCGGAGACCTGGAGCTAGGGCTTCGTCTCAATCACCCTAAGGCTCTTCTTATCTCTGCAACCTGGCATTACCTATGACGCCGCTTTCTGCTCGGAAAAAGAGTCTCAATCACCCGAAGGCTCTTCTTATATCTGCAACGCGTATCCAGTGGTACTGCGGTAGATGAAGAGATGCAGTAGTCTCAATCACCCGAAGGCTCTTCTTATCTCTGCAACCTCATGCCAAGGGGAGATTGTTTCCGCATCATTCTCAATCAAAAGTCTCAATCACCCGAAGGCTCTTCTTATCTCTGCAACCCACAGGGATCCGGCGCTTATCGTTGAGCATTTATGAATCAGTCTCAATCACCCTAAGGCTCTTCTTATCTCTGCAACGATAACAACGCTCGAACAGGTTCAAAGGGAACTTAAGAAGTCTCAATCACCCTAAGGCTCTTCTTATCTCTGCAACTTGTTGGTCAGCCAATACGTGCTGGCTGATGAAGAAGAAGTGTCTCAATCACCCGAAGGCTCTTCATATCTCTGCAACGCTGAATGCGCCGCATCGACCACGGTCAGATTTACCGTGTCTCAATCACCCGAAGGCTCTTCTTATCTCTTCAACTGCGCTTACGCCCTATGATTGTGAGGGCTTCAGGCGGAAAGAGGTCTCAATCACCCGAAGGCTCTTCTTATCTCTGCAACTAAGAAATGAGGAGCCCTTTATGCTGGATGGGCGGCAAGAGGTCTCAATCACCCGAAGGCTCTTCTTATCTCTGCAACTCATGCGCCATCTGCGTAATCTGCGGATAAAAGGGGTTTAAGTCTCAATCACCCGAAGGCTCTTCTTATCTCTGCAACTGGCATGCAAGGGCGCCCACTAATCTACAATGCGTGGCATGAGTCTCAATCACCCGAAGGCTCTTCTTATCTCTGCAACTGAAACCGTTCAAGACGCGTGACCGGACTATTGTGGCGCATGGTCTCAATCACCCGAAGGCTCTTCTTATCTCTGCAACCTCGACGCAGCGTGGGCTGGGAATATGCCTTTTCTGTTTAGTCTCAATCACCCGAAGGCTCTTCTTATCTCTGCAACCTCATATGATTGGTTGGTGAACGGATCAGTGCCGACATCTAGGTCTCAATCACCCGAAGGCTCTTCTTATCTCTGCAACCGGAAACCCTCAGGCTCAACAAGCTCGACCTGCCTCATTCCGGGTCTCAATCACCCGAAGGCTCTTCTTATCTCTGCAACCCGCGCAGAATTCGATCAGCCTTTGTCTCAAAGCGGTGGCCCGTCTCAATCACCCGAAGGCTCTTCTTATCTCTGCAACGCCAGGGCAGAACGACGTCGCCCCAAGCAGCCGTGCACCTACGTCTCAATCACCCGAAGGCTCTTCTTATCTCTGCAACTTAGTACTTTTGAAGTGGCCACGAAGCGTTTTCGCAGTTAGGTCTCAATCACCCGAAGGCTCTTCTTATCTCTGCAACTCCACCCTCCAGGACGCGCTCCCGGCAAGGCCCCGTAGCGGCAAAAACGGTAACCTCCTTTCAACGGCCTTGATTATGTCCGAATTTCTCATCACGATCCGATTCAAGTTGCTTTGAAATGCAATAATTTCATTAGCTTATATGAAAGCGGTAACCTCGCCTGTTTTTCGCCAAAACGGGCTACCCTTCTAAATTATAATGAATTCAGGGTCTTCCGTCACCTTTCCCTGCCCGATGACTTCAATTCGTCTCATGCACCCGGCGCAGAGCGGGTAGATGCGAAGGAAATCTTCTTCAGGGTCAAGGACGGTACCCGCTCACCACAGCAGAGGCTCAGAGAGACCCATTCCACCGCAGAGGCGCAGAGGGCACAGAGAAAAGAAAGTGGGCATGCAGGAAAAACCTGGAGCAAACAGGGGCCTGTCTTCTAGTTTTGTCTGTTCGTTCAATTGCTTCCCTCTGTGTCCTCTGCGGCTCTGCGGTGGATTTGAATAGCCTTTTCTATGCCCCGCCTCTGTGGTGGAATCCGTTCGTCCAAATCCCTCTACCAGTTTCGCGTCCTTGAGACGGCCCTCACTATCGCTGACATCGTAGCACACCGAACTGTACGTGTCATCTATCTATAGAAGGATCGTCTCTGCACCCCGGCATGGCTGCTGTGTCTCAATAGCCCGAAGGCCCTTCTTATTTCGGCGCTCCCGTCTTCTGTCATCCGTCTTCCGGCCTCTGTAAGAGGTCTCAATCACCCGAAGGCTCTTCTTATCTCTGCAACCGTATCTTCAACGTGACTCAGCCCTGCCGTTCACTGGAGAAAATGCGGTTTAGGCAGTCAGCCCGAAGGGAAGCTGGTAACAGTCTATTCCATCAATAACTTCACCCACCCCATGGGATATTTCCCTTCGACGAGATTTTTAGACCTTCCATATTCGTTTTCGGACTGGGTCCTCAAGTCTTTCGAGATGGTCATGGACATCAGCCCACTGCCGAAGCCGATTCGAAACAGCAGACCGCCATCGGCATGATGTAGAATGAGGTTATAGATGGATTCAAGATCCCCCTTATTGGTTACATCATGCAGAAGCTTTTTCTTCTCTTCTTCGAACGCATTCCGATAATACCTATCGCAGGCAGTAAAGAGATCGTTTACATTGAAGTTGTTACTATGGACCTCGTCGATACAGCTTCTTCGGCAGTGAAGTATCTTCTCATCCAGTCCCAGATTCAGTTCAATCTCGATGGGCTTACCGAGCAAAGTCCCATAAGTTACTTCGTTGATCATCTGAATTGTTGTAGGTGTGATTTGCCCTTGGTCCTTCTTGTAATTGGTGATCTCGGCAATAAAGGTAGCATTGTCCGGAAGCATAGTATCTCTTATCGTCAGGGCTCTGAATGGGTCTTTATCGATTGCGAACCGTTCCTTCCCTCGTCTGTCGATGACCAAGGCTTTCAGCAGCTCTCCTTCAACGAGGTCGGCCCGTTTTTTTCGCTCCACCCGACCAACCTTCAAATAGATCGCGTTGAGATAGGCTGTCCTTATGGCACCCTTGATCGAAGAACCCGGAATGTAGGGGCGGTCGCCGGTCCTGATCATGGGGTAAACAGGAAGCTGATTTTCAATGGCGTCGAACTTGAGGCCGTAACGCGTTCTGACTGCTTCACTCACATCTGTTGACCACTCCAAACAGCGCTTAATTTGAACCGTATCCCGAATGAAGGCTCTAATCTCGGCTAATGACGAAGCTTCCTGACCATCGCCGTCTATGAGTTTCCTGAAAACAACAGCATCGTTTCCCGACAAGTCGGCCACCCACTCTTCAAGAGAGAACTTGTGAAATCGATCATTGATCACATACCTGAATGGCTCAACCGGCTGACCGCAACCGATATGTATCGGAGTCAGGATCTCGGCTTTTACCGTGATATTATGCTGTCTTGAAGGATATCTCATAAGAACCTCACTCACTGCGCACCATGAGCGGCAGTGCGATTCCATAGTGAACGATTCGATGGTCTGCGTTGTGAACGCGGCGTACCAGTCCGCCGTAGAACGACTTGACTTGCTTAACCGCGAAAGAAGATCCAGGCAGAAACATCACGAGTGGCATCTTATGGGGGCCACCTGAGAAACCTGCTGCCCAGTGCCCCCCGAGTTTGCCAAACTTGGTAATGATGTCGTAGTGACCGTTAACGAATTCGCCGAGCTGGGGATGATAGTGAGCAAGTGCGATGAAGGAGTTTGGGGAAGCGGCATGACACAAATCCCAGTTTTCGGAGAGATCGAACTCAAAGGCCCCGCGTCCGACAGTCTTATCTGCCCCGTAGCCGCTCCGGGAGATAAACTCTAGTATCTGCTCAAGCAGGCATCTGCCGAAATAGTGGTCTTCGACGTACACAGTGAATGCTGTTCCCTTTTCAAAGAAGGTATCCATGGTGGCGAAAAGCCGTCCTGTGATGACAGTATCCGTGAGTCTATTTTTGCTGCTTCTCCAGACGGCGACGGTTTTAAGAATACGCCCACCTTCCGGTTAAGCAGCAGAGGTGGACCGTCAAAATGTCTCTGAAAAATACTGAAATAGGTAAGGCCGTCCTTCAGATTTAATAGAGCGTTTTTGCTGACATAAGTCGATTTGCGCAGTTCCTTCATGGTCCGGTAGTAGGCGAGTCTGCTTGTATTGTTTCGAAAATACTTTTCCCAGAGAGCTTCTTCCTCATCGATTGTCAGAGGCCTAAGCACCGGCATTGGCAGATATCCCTCAGGAAATCCAGAGGAGAGGATGAGTGGAGCGTTGCTTTGTTCGAACGTGTCGAGGAAGCTGGTAAGTTCCTCCTCCCCCTTCAGATACCGAATAGCCCAGCAAATGTGCCCAAAGAAGGTATCGGAGTGAAGTGGCGTCTGAAAGGGCGAGGTCGGCCTTATAGTCAAAATGAACCTGTTCATGCCCTCATCCTCTTGTCTTGGTCCGGGACCAAATCAGCATAACGATCCTTAGACGTCCCTCACACTTTCCGTCCACATTCACCTGACCCGGCATGAAGGACCGCTTGTCTTCTTCTATTTTCGAATCCTGCTTCTGATAGACGCCAAACTGGATATCGCCATGCCCCTGCTGCCGCAACTTCCGAGGGCGTCCTGCTCCAGGAGCCAGAGTCCATGGAGGAGCCAATTGAGATTATCCAGATCGACTTTCCCTTCATCGGTCTTGCCATCTCCATTGTTCATTTCAAAGACCCGATAGTCGATACTGAAATCGAAATCCGTACCGGCGGGCACGCGTTCGTAAGGCCTCAGACTTCGGTTTCTTGCCTTTCCGCTCAGGCGGTCGATGGCCGTCTCCATTTTTTCCTCCACGTAGAGAAGGCCTTTACGGTCCCGCAGCTTTATGAGTTCTGCTCTAGAATTGATCGAAACCCAGGCATCCCGGAATATTCCCCTGCCGGGTCCGAAACCGGTACCCACGTTGAGTACGCCGAAGATCCGGCAGATGGGGCATGCCGCTTCAGCACACTCGTGAACATCTCCCTTTGGGTTAAGTTTACCCTCTATTTCCCATTCGAGCAGCGAGCGGATTTTCCCCTTGAGGGAGGAACCCGGAATGTATGGAAAATCGTCGAGGGGGTTTCGTATGATCGGATTCTCCATCCCACCGATGTCTATGGTTTCCTTTGAACCGCCAATCCGCAGGCCGCTCATGCACCTAATGACTCCGCTTATCTTTCGATAGTGCAAGAATCTCATCATCTCTCTCCCTTGGAAAAGCCAAGCACTGCTTCGAAAAACAGGGCGAAATCGTTGAAAGCCTGCTCGGAGTCAGATAGATCGACACAGCTTTCGATCATTCTTTTAAGGTGGGCAAAGCCGTCTTTACTTTTGCTGTCGGCTCTGGCGAAAGCATAAGCCACTTTGGCCTTCAGCATTCCTACCAGTGCCGAGTTCTTCTCGAATCCTCCGGTTTCGATCCTTGCTTGCAACGATTTCACTTCGTTGTAGAAATTGCGCAACTGCGTGTTGCTAACGCCCCGTAGCGCGTTTGCCCATTCCAGGGCGTCAATGGTAAGGATTTCCCGCCGCAGCCATTCGCCAGAGCGAAACTGGATTGCCGGCGGCTCTTTAGGCCTGTTGCTAGGTGGGTCATTTCTCTCTTGCTGTCTCACGCCATGTTTTTCGACTCCTGTGCCGGTTTTGGCATAGCCGGCCTTATTCAATGCATCCGCCATGCTCATCGTCCTCCTCCTCTGTTCTTGTAAAGCGCCCAGTAGACCGGGATTTTCAGAGTATCCATAAGCCTGGAGTTAAACCGGCGCCCGACCGCGCAAAGAGATTCCAACTCCGACACGATCCGCTTGTTCACAACAGCACCCCCCTTGTCTTTTTTCTCAATATTCCGCCTGACATCGCGTGTCATCGCGGAGTGGAATTTTAGCCCTTGAACGAAACCCTTTTGGGAGTCTCGATACATGTTATGGTATTTGAGCAGTCGATACATAAACGAGGTATTTATCCCCGAGTCTGGGTTGCCGTACTCTGCGTGCAAGGATTTCATGAACTCGTAAGGCCCGGTGAGAGATTGGCAACTCACTGTTGTATCGAAAACAGTCAGACTGTTCTTGTCTGGAGCGCGCTTTGATGTTTCGAGGAATTCGTCGGCACGCTTCACACCCCAAGCCACCGGACTGCCTGGTCGCATCAATGAGACGCCCTCGGAAATGGTGAGATTCGGATTACAACCGACATATTCTTTGAACGACCCCACGATGACTCGGCCAATTTCAAGCGCATCTTCCCAAGGGGCGATCAACACCAAGTCATCTCCACCGGCATAGATGGTATAAGTCATGGGATATGCCCTTTCGATCTCACTGGTCAGCCAGCCAGTGAAGAAGTAGTTAATCATGCGAGACAGCGTGGCATAACGCGAGATGGAAAAGTTATCTCCCAGCCCTTGGCTGAAGACAATGCCGGTGTCGTCAATATCGGCCTTCAGCACAGCAAGGTGGTCAACTCCTTTCCCACGGTTTTTGCGACGAGCGGACGCGGCTAAGCACTGGAAAGTGAGCGTTTCACTAACGAGGTCTTTTCGCGCCGGGACCTTGTCGCCTTTTGAGTCTACGGTCTCGGCGAGAGAGCAGTGGCTGGCACAGTATCCGCACAGGCTGTCGCCATATTCAGGCGCTTCGCGTGACAGATCGATGTCGCCGTGTTTCTTGCGGGGGATGTAGCGCGCCAAGTCGCGCTTTACATATCCGGGATTCACAGCTTCTTCGTCACGGTCGAGTTTTTCCATGATCAGCCAGTCGTCAGCGCGTTTTCCGAATGAAAGAGAGTAACCGAACATGGTTACGCATTCCGGATTTATTCCTTCATAGACATACAAATGTTTAGTCTTGCTGTTCACAAGCCGGCGGCCTAGTTCTTCCGAATCGAGGCAGATCTGGCATCGCGCTGCACCACTTTCCGCACGCGGATAGACTTGACAGAACTCGCATGCCTCACCATCACGATGCAAAGCGTTATAGGCCTCTCTCATCGGCCCATCCGCCTCGTCGCGACTGAATAGGCCGCTGTAGCGCTGGCTCTTTGCCAGTTCGACATCCTGCCCCATTGCTCGGTATTTCGTACCGAAATTGTCACGCCTGAAATCTTTTATGGTCAAGCTGGTGTCGTGGGCTATATTCAAGGAAAGCTTTCCGAGGAACCGTGCAAACATCCATGACCCTATTGTTTCAACGGCAGATTTCAATGCTTTTTTGGCGTCATCAGTATTGGGAATAAGCAAAACGAACCGACCGGCTGCATCCATGATTCGGCAGCTCAGAGGGAGATCAAGCCGGCGAAGGATATGCAAAGATGCAATTTCTGTAAGCAGCGAAAGGTAAAATGACCGCCCGCGTAAAATTTTGCTTAATTTTTTGGGATTGGTCGACCCGATCTCGAACAGGAAGCTCTGAATACCGCACAAATCTCCAGCAGCCAGGAGAAATTTCTGCTTGCTGACATCCTTAATCTCTTTTTCATCGAGTTTGCGCCAGTGACATCGATACAGGCACGCTGCAATTGCCGAACTGGTCGAGAGATGATCGAAGAGTGAAATGTCCCGATAGATTGACCTGGTATCGCTAGGCACGCACCACAGAAAATCTCTCAGAATTGACAAATAACCGTTAAAGAGTCGCTCAAACGATGTCGGACGAAGCTTGTCTATTTCTTGATCGAATTGAGTTGCCAGTTCGGTGTAGCTTCCCTTCAAGTCCTCCTTAGTTTTGAATTTGATCGGGAATGCGGCATCAGGGGAAAGCCGCTTCAGGTTGTGATGCCTTCGCTGTGTCCCTCCTCTCATAATGTCCACTCTGGTTAGCACAGAAAGGATTCTTGCTCTTTTGAAATAAATCCGGGAACGTTCGCTTTCGTCACGCTCTCCCGAAGAACAGCTGTCTGAGCTACTGACGATATACGCAAGCGCTCTTTCATGCGGAGTCTCGATATTTTGAACGAGCAAATCGGCGTCCAGCATGGGATGCTCATGATGCCGCTGAACCAGTGTCGCCAGAAGCTGCTGGTTGATCCAACCGTCCTCCGTTGCTTTCTTGTACAGTCTGTCAGCAACAAATTCAGATGAGACAATTGGATGCTTTCCTTTCCGTCTTGATTCGACCCAACCGTGGAGCTTCCCAATGTCATGCAGCAATGCCGCAAGAATTACGGTTTGATATTCCCGTCGATCAAAATCGCTCATTGTCCCTCCGTCGCACAGAACCTACATCTCTCCTACCGCACAGGCTTAATCAGCCTCCCAAATCCATGGGCCAGCCAGTAATGTGTGATTGGCTGGTCATGAGTGATGATGAAATCTGCCTATTTGACCTCATATCGCCCAAGCCCAAAACTGGTGCTCTGCCCAACGTTTACCTTGTCACCCAGTTTGAGCCATGGCATAAAAGGCCCCAGGTAACCCGAGAGGGCGATCCGACCTTTGAGGCCTCCGAATTTCATGGTGTCCTTCTGTCTGGATGAGTAGCGTTCCCAGTCGTACCAGTGGAGTTCGTCATCAGTTACGGCAATGTTTTGGGCAAGAGCCAGAGAGCACAGAGAAATCGGGTGGAGTGGCGGCAGAATTGTAAAATGCTGAGAGAAGAGTAAGCCGTTGAGCGAGTCGGTCGAAGAAGAGGGGGAAGGTGAGTTGCGTGACTAAGTCGCCTTTCACTTTCAGGCGCAACGGGGTGAGAAAGTGCAGGGTGATGGTCTTTGCCCGGCCGTCTTCGGGGTGAGATTCCATTCGCTCGGCCGGCGGGTAAGATGTAAGCATTTGCGTGTCGCCGTCGTATATCCGGCGTACTTCTTCTCCCGGAGCAGGTCGACCTTTGACGAGATCGTACTTGCCTCGTTCTGCTCCCCAGGCCCATGGTCCCGAGTTCTGTGAAGGTGTAGATGAAGTAGGGCAGGGCTTCGATTGCCGGGCCGATGAGGACCATTTCGAAATCCAGCAGGTCGCCGGGGTGAAATGCCTGCCGGTTCCGTCAGGGGCGGGTTGAGAACATAAGGAGCAGGCGCAGTGCTGAATTTGGCGGCATCGGGGTAATTGGCGGGGGGTGGAGGCTCGAATATGGAAACATAGAGGCATTTGAGGCGCAGCATGCAGGTTGTACAGTCCGCCTTGGGCACGGCGCAAACTATACGCCTGAACGCGTTCCCGAAAGCTCCCCGGAAAACGGCGCCTTTATATGGCGGCAGGACCATCAGGCTGGTGACTTTGATGGTAAATCTGAATCTTTCGAACGGGAAAAGCATATGCGGTGATTCTACAGGCTGAGACATGTGCTTTATGTCGCCTCCCGAGATTCAATGCAAAGACCCGGATGAAATATATTTATCAACAAGGTACTTTTATTTACTGCGATTCACAATAGCATTTATCAGTGAATTTCTCTCAACTCCGATCGAAAGCCTTGTTCAACAAAACAGGCAACGATCATGCGCCGCTAATTTGAGCGCTTATGGGTGGCGCCCGTCTTACCATCCCACGCTTCCGATTGTTCGTTTCATGGCTCCGGGCTCTCTCTTTTGCTCCCCAGCACCATCTTGAACTCAACCCGGTATTATATCTGGAACTGCGTCCTCTCTTTGACCGGACTATGCCCCGTCTCTGCGGTGAGAGGGTCTTCTAATTTACTCCCCAGCGCCACAAACTCACTGATAATCCTCTGTGCAAGGCGCGGCGCGTTTCCGCCCGCCCGGTTATTAATTATGATATTGATCTCAACCTCACCTCTGACTGCCTCCCACATCAACTGGGCGGTCTGGGCAATCATACCGGGCTGGATCATTTCCTCTATGAGCCGGTCGAAAGGAAAGGCCCGGGCATAGGCGTCCTCGTAACGGATGCCGATTGGAGTCATTAGCCGAATGACGGCCTGGCCCCCAGCGGTTATAAAACGGTTTTCGGCCCTTGAAAATTGTCTTTTGAGGGTAGGGAGCCAGGTCCAGTGTGAAAGTATCTGGCCCGTGCCGTGTTTTCGCAGAACATCGATTACCGGTCTGCAGTAGTATGCCTCGGTTCGCAGCTCCACGTGGTACCTGTGGTCACGGGGAATCGAGCCGAGAAAGCGGTCGAGTTGGGCTGCGAGTTCCAGGGGTGGGATGCGCTCGGACTGCCTCTGATATTCCTGCTCGAAAATTATGCCTTTAAGGTTCGGGCCGAGCAGATCGGCCGCTGGTTCGTAAAATTGCCGGGTAAAAGCATCCGAGGCGAGGTAGTTTTCGTTCGGAGCGTAGTCCTTTCCGCGCCTCAACTTCTGGGCGAAAAACATCTGCGGCGCCTTCAAAAAGACCCTGTCTTCAGGCCCCATGCGCATCGAGTATTGCTTCAGCGTATTGGCACAGGATGTCGGGACCCCGTTTTCGATAAGAGGGGCATAGAAGGTGTAATCTATTTCGAGTACCTTGAAGTGCCGGAAATATTCCCGAACCGAGTCCACCGGCAGCACTTCCTCCCGGAAGTTTTTATTTCCAACCCGGTTGGTACGGCTGCTTATTTGCCCCCTGTAAAGCTCTTCGGAGTAAATCTGACCGGTCCAGCCTTTGTAGCGGTCGCTTGCCGTCCCGATGGAGATCAGCGGGTGAATGCTGCGAAAAAGATACTTCTCGGCACACTGAAGGACTTTGTCGTCAGGCATCAAGTATCCGGGCCGGTATGCGCATCCGAAAAAGATCGCGTGAGAACTCCACGCCCCGCGAGGTACCCAGTACAGGCTCCGCAGAACCTTCACCCCGCTGCGCTCCCTCTTCGTGTCGTGGTGAGAAAATCATTTTAAGCTGGCAACCACGAAGAGGGAGCGCAGCGGGGTGAAGAACACGAAGGATGCACGAGGAAAGGGTGCGGCAGACGAATGTTCTGCCTGCTAACTCTTAAGTTGACGGCTATGGGCCTGCGCCGGAATCCAGCGTCTTTTCAGTTGGTTAACAGCACTGGACCCCGGCCTTCTGTCATGCCGGCGGAGGCCGGTACGGGGTGACGATTCCTTGCAACATGTAATAATTTTATTGACAATGCGCCAGGACAAAAAATCCGGACGGAAACCAGCTTAAAACTTGCCTTGGCCTTTGAGAATCAGAAAGAAATGGGGCGTCTTAGGGTCGTTACACGTAACAAGGGCTATCTTCTTTGCACCGCCGTAGCAGGATGTGGCGCTGACCGCAATTGTGATGGTTCCCTCACCACCTGGAGGGATTGCCCTGTCATAACGGGCAACCCAACTCCCTCAGCCCGGACTGATTTTCTTGATTGTCAGTTCGGATGCGCCGACGTTCTTTATCAGGAACTTATGGACGAATGTTTTGTCTTCACGCATTATTCCCAAATCAAAAGATGCTTCGGGAACTTGCACGATAGGCGCCGTCTTGTCGGGCGCAGCGGCAAGGGGAGTGGTTGGCGGGACGCATGCAGCAGGATCCAGGGTACAGGTTTGAGGCGTTGCGGGATTGAGAGCGGGGGCTTTGGTTTCAGACTGCTGTGGTAGTGATTCTTGTCCGGAGCGGTTGGAAGTATCCTTGAAAGACGCACAACCGCAAAGTCCATATAAGACCGGAAAACAGAGCAATCCTATAAACAAACGCTGCACGGCTTGACCTCCTCGGTTTCGGAAACCTTTGAGAATTTGCGTTGCGCGCATACACCTACGCCGATAAAGTTTCCTAGTCAAGGGGAATTTGCGAATGATAAGTGCATGCAAAAGCACACTGACCATAAAACTCTGGTGTCCTGAGTCTAAAGTTCGTAACATAATTCAAGCTTGGGAATCGAGCCAACGCATACGTCACCCCGTACCGGCCTCCGCCGGCATGACAGAAAGCCGGGGTCCAGAAGTGATTGAAATTTATTAAAAATACTGGGTTCCGGTCTTCGCCGGAATGACGGCCTAAGTACTCGGGACTTATGTAGTGGATCTCTAACTCAGGACCCTGGGGCGGTCAAATCATCGGGGCATAACCCCCCTGATAAGGTCAAGCGCGCGCGCCGTTGCTCCTCGGTGGCGCTGGACGACCATCCTGGCACGATCACCCAGACCCCGGCTCGTATCCGGCTCCTCGAGCAGTTTCCGGATGGCCGCCCTCAACGCGGCGGCATCCTTCACCTGGATTACTCCGTTCCCGGTAAGAAATGCCTGGGTAATATCGTGGAAATTCTGCATGTGCGGCCCGATAACGATCGGTTTGCCGAAAACAGCCGGCTCGATGATGTTGTGCCCGCCTTTGACCGTCAGGCTCTTCCCCACAAAAGCTACCCTGGCCAGGGAATAGAGCGCCGCAAGATGGCCGATGGAATCGACAATAAGGACCTCTTCCTGCCGGATGACGGCATGGTTGCCGGAAAGAAGCACTGGTACAAACCCGGTTTTCCGAACAGACTCGGCGATGGAAGATGCGCGCTCGGGATCGCGGGGGACGAGGACAAGACGCAACGCCGGGTCTGTCCTCTTCAGCGACTGAAAAATGTCGAGAAGGATATCCTCTTCCCCCGGATGGGTGCTGGCCGCTAAAAGCACCCGGTGCCCATCATCAAGGCCGTAATCGGAAGGAGCCGCTGCAGCGCATTCAGGGACATTATCGAACTTGAGGTTACCGGTCACATGGACCCTGTTGGCATCAGCATTGATCTCGATGATCCGCTCGGCATCCAGCCGGCTCTGCATTCCAAAGATTTTTACTCTTCGAAGAGTATTCCGCAGCAGTTTCCTGGCAAACCGGTACCTCGGAAAGGCCCTGTCTGAGATACGGCCGTTCACTATCACGATCGGCACGCGGTCTTGAGAAAGACGCACAAAGAGGTTCGGCCACAGTTCGGTTTCCGCAACAATATAGATCACGGGACGGATGGCCCTGACGAACTTGCCGGCCGCAATGCTAAGATCCAGTGGCGACCAGAGGACCAGGGCGCTGTCGCGGTACTTGTGCCGGGCAAAGGAATGCCCGGTTTTGGTGGTGACCGTAAGCACGATCCGATGCCCTGGATAGTCCCGCCGCAGCCCCGTTATGATGCCCTCGACCGCCGCCGCCTCGCCGACGCTCACGGCGTGGACCCAGATGTTTCTCGTTGTGGCCAGAGTTTCCATCATTTCTTGCGAAATGAAACCCAGACTCTCCCGGATACCCGAGTGCCACTTGCCCCGCAGGATTAGGATCGGCAAATAAAAGATAATGCCAAGGGCGAATGCCAAATCGTAAAGAACGATCATCCTGTTTTCGATTTCCGGCAATTCTCTATGTTTTCTTATGAGGTGAACTTGATATTCTGCAGCTCATCGTCCAGCCATTTTGCTTCGGGTGATTGACGGGCTGAGTATAGTCAGGCTCAACCGGGTGTCAACAGAAAGTTCCTCACGGCAAAACAGCCGGGAACAGGTAGAAATTGCGAGTGGACCTGCACGGCAAAGCTCTCGAGATATGCGGGCTATCGAAAAATGTACCTCCTTTATGCCGGGAAAATGTGCAGAAACGATATCTCCCCAGCCTGGAACAACGCGCCTCGGTCCGTCCATCGGGCCTCCGAAAGACTATTTGACACCCTGACGGAATTAGTAGTAGAAACTCCAAATCAATTTACACCACCCATTCAGGTAGCGTCCATCCGGAAACGCCGGATGAACACTAGCAGTTTCCGATTCGGAAAGGAGGGATTTTTCGTCCTGGCAAGGAAATCGAGGATTTGTGCGGAGGCGTACGTCGGTACGCCGCACAAGCAAGACCGGAGATTGACACCGCCAGGACGGAAAAGAACCCTTTCCGGATGGAAACCAGGTATGGCGCCAAAGACTCCGGACATTCCTCACCCCTTTGAACGCTGGAAAGAGCTTTGCAATGGTTAAAAGATGGGATTTCGATCAGACAATTAAGTGCTCTTCCTTTTCAACACCGGAAGGCGCTGAGGAATATTATTTTACGTTTATAAGTGATAAAGCCGGGTGCTTTGATAATGCAATTTCAGAATTATGTGAAAAATATCAATTCGTAACTGGATATCTCGGCCTTTCGGAACAGACTCTCCTTTTCTCCCGTCTGCATGTTAGCGATATCATTAATCAAAAAAACCTGCTCGCAAAATCCGAACTTTTTCGCCACATTGGGCATGGCGCCGTATCCGTAATAGAGCAAACTCCTCTTACACGCGATTCAGTGGTCCTTTTTTCTTATCATTTGAGAAAGGGATCAGGGAAGTTTCAAAAGGAAATTCTGGACAACGGGAGGGAAGCGTGGCGCACTGGAATGGTCGCTAAGGGCGATCATTACTCAATGGTTTGGAATTCCAATCAGGCAGAAGCCGGACATTTTGATTCACAGCGGCAGACAGAGCTGATTTTCAAATCTTTTTCCGCTTTCCTGGATCGATACAATCTGAGTGTACGGAAAAACCTCGTGCGGACCTGGATATACGTGAGGGACATCGATAACCATTACGCCGGAATGGTGGAAGCGCGAAAGGACTTTTTCCATTCGCAGGGGCTCTGCAGGGAATCCCGCTTCGTGGCGAGCACGGGAATAGAGGGCAGGGGTACCCAGACTGGAGCCATCGTTACTATGGACAGTCTTTCGATTGGAAATATCGAAGAGGAGCAAATCGATACGATGGACGCGCTCGAGCATCTGCCGCGTACGATGCTTTATGGGGTGACCTTCGAGCGGGGACTGAGGGTCAGATTTGGTGATCGTTCGCACCTGGTGATTTCAGGAACGGCAAGCATCGATGAAAATGGAAAAGTGGCGCATGAAGGCGACATCGAGAAACAGACCCATCGGACGATAGATAACGCGGAGGCGTTGTTGCGCAGTCAGGGCGCCTCATTGTACGATATGACCTATGCGCTGTGTTACTTACGCAATCCCAAGGATTATGAATGCGTGAAAGAGATAGTGAGCGCACGTCTCCCCGGAAATATTCCCCTCATTACCGTGGAGGCCGATGTCTGCCGGCCGGCGTGGCTTTTCGAGATGGAAGGGGTTGGAATAATCGCCGACACCAATCCTTTTCCCCCTTTCATGTAAATAATTTCAGTAAGAAAACTGCAGGAACGGACATGGCTGACAGTTTGAAAATATTGGGAGTAATACCGGCGCGCTACGATTCCACCCGCCTTCCGGGTAAGATATTGCGGGATATAGCGGGCAAACCGATGCTCTACTGGGTCTATAGGAGCGCTCGTCAATCTAATCTGCTGGCAGATCTGCTGGTAGCCACGGACAGCGGGAAGGTAGTGCGGTTTTGCGAGAGGGAAGGAATCCCCGTCTTGCTCACGGGCCGGCATCCTTCGGGAACCGACCGGCTGCGAGAGGTAATGGAGAGGGTTGACGCGGACATTTACATCAACATTCAGGGGGACGAACCAATGCTGCGCCCGGACCACCTCGAGGCCATTGTGTCTCCGTTCCTGACGGGAGATGCCCAGGTGGCGACGCTCAAAGTTGCCGTTGACGAGGCCGGTGCACGGGACCCCAATAATGTGAAGGTCGTAACCGACGATTCAGGACGAGCCCTGTATTTTTCGCGTCACCCGATTCCCTTCGACAGAGATGGCACGGGCGAAGTTAAGCGCTTCAAGCACATTGGCATCTATGCATATACTCGGGCGGCGCTCACCATTTTTCATTCGCTGCCGGAATCTTCCCTGGAATCGGCGGAGAAGCTCGAGCAGTTGCGCTTCCTGCAGAACGGCGTAGCAATTTACGTTGTGGAGACCCCGTATGACACAATCGGGGTAGACACCGAGGCCGATCTTCAGCGTGTAAATCTCTTGCTCTCAGGGCCTGAAAGCGGGTAGAGATAGATGTATCTGCTATATAGCATGCTTCTGGGCGTCTGGATCGCTTTCATGATGCCGGTTTTCCTGTACAGGGCATTGCGTTACGGGAAGTACCTGCAGGGCTTGGCCCAGCGGTTTGGGCGCCTCTCCGACAGCCTGCGTTCAGACGGTCGGCCGACCTTTTGGTTCCATTCATGCTCCGTGGGCGAAACCCTGAGTATCCAACCGCTGGCGAAGGAGCTTCACCTTCGTTTCCCGGAAGCCCGTTTCGTCTTTTCAACGATAACCAAGACCGGTCAGGAAATGGCCCGGCAGCGGTTTTCAGCATACGGCCCCGGGAATATCTTCTATTTTCCGGTCGATCTCGCATTTGTTTGCCGATATTTTCTGGACTGGATCCAGCCGACGGTCATAGTGATCATTGACACCGAAATCTGGCCGAACCTGTTGCGCCAGGCCAACGTGCGCGGCATTCCCATAATCATGGCCAATGGCCGCATTTCGCCCAAATCTTTTCGCCTCTACCGTCTCGTTAGTCCCATGCTGCGAAAGATATTCGCCAACTACAGTGTCCTCTTAATGAAATCCGAGGATGACGCAGAGCGCATCCGGATGATTGGCGCCCCGCCCGGTAAGGTTATCGTAAGCGGTAATATCAAGTATGACAAAGAACTGGTGGAACAGGAACTAAGTGAGGGGGTGGCTCAATCACTGGACGAAGGCCTGGGACTTACGTCCGGAGACGGGGACCTTATCGTGGCCGGAAGTACGCATGCGGGCGAGGAGCAGATATTGATCGAGGTGTTTCGCCGAGTGAGGCTTAGGCCTGACCTTGGGAAAACAAGACTTCTTTTGGTGCCGAGGCATCCCGAGCGCTTCGATGCGGTTGCGGATTTGGCGGCCCGGGCCGGTTTTCTGGTCAAGCGCCGCTCTGAAAACAATAAAATGGCAACCGGGGCGGACGTAATGGTGCTGGATACACTCGGGGAACTTGCTACGGCCTACCGGTTCGCCACTATCGCCTTCGTTGGCGGCACATTGATCCCGCACGGAGGGCAAAGCATTCTCGAGCCCGCATGGTATGCCAAGCCTATAGTAATCGGGCCTTCAATGGAGAACTTTCGGCAGATCGCCAGTGATTTCCGGGATCGAGGTGCGGTTAAGCAAATCCAGGCGATCGAATCTGACAAAGAAGCACAAATCAAAGAACTGACGGATGCTTTCGTGTGGCTGCTCGAAGATGAGGAGCGACGAACGGTGATGGGCAACGCGGCCTATTCGGTTTTTGAAAATAACAGGGGAGCGGCTCGGTGCACGGTGGACGAAATTGCGGCCATTTACAAAGATGTCCGCAAGGAAGGATGAGCCAATGAGTTTTCTTGGGCTTGTGAGAGTATGTGAAACTCACGGAATCCGCCGGTTTCTTTATCCTGTTTCACTTGAAATCCCAGCATCGCTGCTGCATCCGGTCGACGGGGCAGGGCTCATAATGGCCGATGGCCGTCCGATTCCGCTACAGGTGACGCCGAGCGACACTAACCCCGGCCTATATTGCAGGCTTGATTTCGCGGTCTCACTTTCACCCCTGGAGAAACTCGAATTAAAGCTTTTAACGGGCGGAGAGGCGCCGCAGTCAAGCCCGCCGCTGCCTTCGGCTTCGGGCGTGATGCTTGGCCCCGACGATCCCTTGCAGATAGAGGAAAAGAAGCGGTTCCGAAGTACACAACGGCGCTTCTCGGTCGAGTTCGACCGGTGTGGAACGCTCCATGAGGTCGTGTATGATTCGGTTCCGCATTTGCGGACGCCAGGCCGCCTTCAGCCTCAACGGGCGCCCGGCCGCTCTTGAAGGGGCCTCTGCGTTCGCGGCCGGCTGTCCTCTGAGCGCGCGCGTGACGGCCGTGGGAGAATACCCCGGCGGGTGCGGGGCAGTAACGCACCTTGAGACAACTGCCTATAAATCCTGGGTAATGCTGACGCACTTCCTTTCAAGGACTCGGCCCGGGGACGAACTGGTCTTTAATCTGCCGATGGCTGTTTCTTCATCCGTTGTGACGTGTGATTTCGGCGTGGGCGGAGCAATATATGGGAGCCTTCAGTCGGAAACCTGCCCGGAAATGGTCTGGAGCAGCGAGTTTTTACGTTCGGGAGGGGTCCGTTGGTCAATCACGTCCGGCGGCCGGACCGACTACGTTGGAGAAGTCCAAACCGCCGAAGAGTACCTGCGGCAGCAATGGTTCCACCAGGTTGACGGGCGCAAGGCGCTGGCGGTTGCGATCACGCAAATTCCCGGGTGCTGCAGGGAAATGAAGGTCACATTGCGCGCCGATGGGGATGTCGCTGTCGCGTTTAGAATCGGCGAAGCCGCCGAAGTCCCAACGGCTTTCGGCCTGTGCTGTCACTTTTCTGAACAATATTCCGGCGATCGCAGCGGCCACCAATCCGCAATCGATTCTCCTGCCCCCGGTCGTAACAAAAGACTTCTAGTGCAGCGTCAACTAAGTTCCGATAGGTAAGGCGCCCCGCGAACGCCCAACGCGACTAGTAGACCCTGGGTAGCGGGCGCCTTCCGCGCTTCACGAGGCACATCGCTGAGAGGTGTCCGCAATCGATATGACAATTTCTTGCTCAGTGTTGTTCATAAGTCTGTTTTAGACCTACAGGCCGTCATTCCGGCGAAGCCTGCCCCGGAAGTGTCTAGTCCGGGGGCCGGAATCCAGCGTCTTTCCAGTTGGTTAAAAGCACTGGACCCCGGCCTTCGCCGGGGTGACGATTCCTTGCAACATGTCATAATTTTGTTGACAAGGTATTAGTCCCGGGCGGGCGGCAGAAATTTTATGCTGACAAGGTATTAGCGCTTCACCTGGATATAATTCCTTACCGGCGTATCCCCGGCAGGCACGAAAACACCTTCGGCGGTCCTGTCGAACAGCAGAGGCTCCATCATCAGTACGCCACCGAACGTATCGTCGGCGCTCATGGCATGATCGCGCTTCCGATACAGGAAATGGTAACTGATCAGAAGCGTATCGTTACTCCTTTCCCACAGGGTAAAGTAGGTACTGCCGGAGGGTATGCCCTCAGCCGAAAACACTTCACTCAGCCAGAATGCGTCAAAACTCTGGGGTGGAATCTTCCGATATACACAGTACATCTTTCCCTTGGGATCTACGATTTCAATCTTGTATTCGCATTCCCTGTCATAATGCTTCCAAAGTGAGCAATTGGTCACGATGTAGAGCGTGTCGTATTCTTCGGAAACTATACAGGGGCCGAACCTGTCGGTAACCTGGACAGGGCTGTAGTCGTACATGTGGCACATCGGGTTGAGCTTGTCGATATAGAAGGGAAGATTCGGGTCTTCATAGCCGCTGGCCGGCGCCGTGCAGATATAAGGGTGGTCTTTATGCTTAAATCCAACGATGCTGATGGCGCGCCGCGGCACCTCCTTCAATTCTTTTGCCGGCGCGAGGCCGAAAAGTCCCGACTCGATCCGGACGCCGTGCCGCCGAGCGTAATCCTGGAGGTTCAAAAACTGAGGGCTGCGGCCGTCGATCGTCTCATCTTTGGAGAACACCACCTCACCCTTGGCGTTTCTGAAGATAAAGGTGAAATCGTTGATTTTGCAAAATGTAGAAGAAAGCAAGCCGAGATAAGTATCGATCCCGAAACTCTTGTCTAGCATGGGGAACTGGATAACCCATGGATCGGTATCCACCTTGTGGAGCATCTGCAGGTAATCGGCCTGATAGCAATCGGTGGGAACGGCCCAGTGGGCGGCGTCAGAGCCGGTTTCATGACTGGTGTTGATGTACTGTCTGGTTCCTTTGGGATGTATGTAGTAATTGGGCCGGTGAATCGGTGTGTCCGTGGTGATCAGGCAAAAGGCGCTGTTCGCACCTTCCAGGGACACGTCCCTGAACAGCTCTGATATGTTCTGATAGGACATGTGCCGGCCCGGGACGGTGGCGGCTGATCTTTCTATAGCTTTTTCCTCGCCGTTCTGGTTGAAGTGAAGAAGCACTCTCGGGTGAGATTCGACATCATTCTCGTTCCAGAAGCACAGCGTCAGGTCCAGGTCCGGCTCCACGGGCATATAGGCCCGGGAGAAGACCACATTGGCCGCCCACTGGTCCCAGCCTGACTGATGGTTCCGGCAAAGCCCCGCCTCGCTTATGTAATCGGCCCAGTAATGCATAAAGGGCTGGACTCGGGACTGCAGATTCTCCACTTCCACCATCACGCGCATGTAGCCTTCAAATTGACCCAGGTTGAGCTCCCTGCTGTCCACCACGGTCAATCCGCCGGGGGGAATGATGCGCTGACCGGCTACTCTGACAGTGCCGTCGCACTCCCTTATCGTGTAGCGTAGATCGAGCGGAAAAAGCGTCCTGTATTTACGGTCGAAGTAGTTGCTGATCTGGACCAGCGTCTCCGTCTCGCCTGAAAAGAAGTCCATGTATGTGCTGATAGAGGTGGTCTGGCCTCCGTAGAGTCTGCAAACAACCTGTTGTTCGTTGCCTGTCAGCATCAGGGCATGATTGAGAGCGAAGGTCGCGGCGCGCAAGGTGGACAGAATCAGCCACCCGTCACAGGACGGGACCGGGCCGCAGCTCTTTATCAATTGAACTTCGTGCCCGGCAAGCTTTGTGCCGGCCAGGTTGATATCGAATGTAAAGAAGCCGCAAAGCTCTAAGCCGCGCAGGTCAGGCAGGTCTTCGGCCACCGAAGTGTGATCTGCAAGCACGGAGTAGCGCTTCACACCATAGGTGTTGAAGAAGTCCCGCACGTATTCCGTGCCTCTGCTTATGTCCCTGTCTCCCGATCGAAGTATGCCGTGGGCAGTTGATTTCTCACGGAGCATTGGCTTTCTTCTGCCTCCTCTATTTGATTGAAAGGATATTTGCCGGCCTTAAAGGAAACGAATCTGGAAAGTATTTTACTCTACTTTAACAGAGAAAGTTCCGCAAATACTATTGAGAAGCGGAGAAGGTTTGAATCTCAGAGACTGAAATCTTTTCTTCATTTTGGAAAGCCGTACTTTGCAAGACGATAGGCTAGTGTCGGCCTGGATAAACCCAGGAGCCTTGCTGCCTTCGATAGATTACCTTTGGTTATTTCAAGGGCGCGAATCATGTACCTCTTGTTTATCTCTTCCAAGTCAATGCCCTGCAGGGGAATGTCAATCTCAGATGAATTCGTCATCGAACTCTGGTGCGCCAGGGCCATTAACCTGATGAGATGATTTTCCCCTATTTCGTTGCCTTCTTCCATCAACACGATTCTTTCTATGAAATTTCTCAATTCTCGCACATTACCCGGCCAGTCGTAGCGGATAAGAAGGGACTGGGCATCTCTCGAGATGGATTGAAAATTCCTGCCAAACTTCTTGTTGAATCGGTCCATGAAAAACATGGCCATTGGCAAGACATCAGACTTTCTCTCCCGAAGCGGTGGAATATAGATCCAAGCTACGTTCAGCCGGTAAAAAAGGTCTTGCCGGAATGTCCCGTCTGTCACTGCTTCGGAAAGCTTTTTATTCGTCGCCGCGATGACCTTCACGTCCATATGTATCTTCGTGGTTCCTCCAACTCTATACACCTCCTTCTCTTCGAGGAACCTCAGCAACTTTGCCTGCGTCTGGGGGGAAATCTCACTGATCTCGTCCAGGAAAAGCGTCCCTCCGTTTGCAGCCTCTATTTTCCCTTCTTTCCCTTCATGCAGCCCGCCGGTAAACGAGCCCTTCTCGTAACCGAAAAGCTCGCTTTCCATCAGATCCCGATTGATTGCACAACAATTGATAGCCATGAAAGGCTTGCCAAATCGATCGCTGCGATAATGGATATACCGCGCAATGATTTCCTTTCCTGTTCCGGTTTCACCTTCGATCAATACCGTTGTGTCGCGGCTTTGCGCCACCCTGTCCGCCTTCTGGAACGCCTCCCGAAATTCGTCGCTGACCGCCACTATATTTTCAAGATCGAAAACCCTGATGTAGGCGCGCCTGAGCGTTTCAATCTCCTTCTTCAGACTCAGATTTTCAAGCGCCCGTTCCACGATGATCTCAATCTCATCCATGTCCAAAGGCTTAACCAGGTAATCAAAGACTCCCATCTTCATGGAAGTGATGACCGTCTTAACATCCTCAAAGGCAGTCATCATGATCACCAAAATATTCTTATCCCTCTCCCGGATGGCCTTGAGCGTTTCAACACCATCTATTCCCGGTAGTCGAATATCTAAAAGGATAAGGTCGATAGGCTCTTCTCTAATGATCGCAAGCGCTTCCTCACCACTCCCCGCAACAGAGACATCGTATTTGTCGGAAAAAATCTGCTTCAATGGCTTCTGCAATAGTTTGTCGTCATCTACGATCAGGATTCTATGCCGATACATCTTCTGCCTCGACTGCGTTCATGGGAAAAGTCAATGTGAATACCGCACCCCCGCTGTCGGAACTCTCAACTTCGATTATAGCCTTATGCTGCTCCAGGATCTTGTGTACGATGGACAATCCTAAACCTGTACCCTCGGGCTTGGTTGTAAAGAAGGGGTCGAAAATCTTCGGCAGAAGATCCTGCCGAATGCCGCTGCCATTGTCTGAAATAACCAAACGGAACACACCGGTTCTACTCGGCTCGTAATGATCCATTACCCCGGTTATTTTGATCGTTCCGCCGTCGGGCATGCTTTCCATGGCGTTCAACAGTATATTTACGAATACCTGGCGAATCTGATTCTCGTCAAAGGCAATCGCCGGTACTTCTATCGGTAAGTCCATTGCCACTCTGATCTTTTTCCGTTTGAGCTGTGCTTCCATGATACCTACAGTGTCTTTAAGGACGCGCTGCAAGTAATCGTGCTTAAACATCGGTACGGTTGGACGAGCGAAATTCAGAACGCTCTTGAGCAGGTTGTTGATTCGGCGTATTCCTTCAAGTGAATCGCCGATTTTCTCGATGGATTCCTGGTCCCACTTTATCTTTTTCGACAGCATTTGAAGGTTAAGTTTGATTCCCGATAAAGGGTTGCGAATCTCGTGTGCGATTCCTGCGGACAACTGACCAAGTGATGACAGCCTATCCATCCGCCGGATGATCCCTTCGGATTTCTTGGACTCGGTGATATCGCGAAATGTGATAATGAATTCTGCACTCACCTCCTCGAGACGTTTTACAGAAGACGTGGCTATTTCCAGAATGGAATCCTCTCCGCTCTTTTTTACTAAGCCCACCTCGACGATGCTATGCCGGGGTTCCTTCTGCAGAGCTATGTTTAGAACCTTTTCGATTCTGTCATCCCCGATTTCAAAGATCGACTTTCCCAGCATGCTTTTTCTGTCAATCTCGAGAATCTGCTCGGCTTGCCGGTTGACCGATTGAATAAACCCGCCCCCATTGAGCGTGATGATGCCGTTAGGTGAACTCTCCAGGATGTTCTCAGCCCTATGCTTTTCCATAGAAAGCTGCTCATAGAGAGCCGCGTTCTGGAACAATACCGCCGCGTGGCTTGCCATTATGGAAAGAATCTCGAGGTCGGCGTTGCTGAATGCACCGATACGGTCACTGTAAACGCTGACAACGCCCAGCACTTTCTTCTCGGTCGCGATGGGGATCACCAGTTGCGATCTCACATCCGGACCGCTCGATCCCGACACCTTCCCCGCATCATGGATAAGTGTCGGCTGCCCCGTTGCTGCAACGCCACCGAGGATCCCGTCACCGAATGCAACGAGTTCGTTTTCTGGAACGGGCTTACCGCTTCCACCGGAATGTTTCAAATGCTTTCCATTTTCAGCGGTGATAAATACAAGGCAGCTTTCCGCCCCTGTCAGCCGAAGTGCGCTAGTGGCAATGTTGTTGATCAACTCATCAACATCGAAGGTCAAACTAGACTTCCTGGTCACTTCCTGGAGAAGAAGCAATTGATGGATTTTTCTTTGATTTCGATCCTGAAGCCTGGCGTTTTCGATGATAATACTGGCCTGGTTTGCGAAGAAGGTAAACAGATCAACCTCATTTTCGGAAAGGTGAAGGGCCCGATTCGTAGCGTCCCCCTCAAGCACGCCTATGATATCCTGCTCGATTCTCAGTGGAGCAGCGATGGTTGAATAGCGTTTCCAGAAAAGATCCATTTTCAGATCGATTGGGGTGATCCGCGGATCGTTGAAGCGGTCTACGATGTAGACTGTTTGTCCTGTTTTGGCTACAAGAGTCTCCCTGCAAGGATGTCTATCCAGGTGCAAGTGCCTGGTCATGGTTCTTTCCATCTCTTCGGGGTTGAAGCCGGTGGGGGAGACGTATTTCGTTTGCAGCAGACGCGCCTCTTTGTTCACCATGAAGATCGCCACGCGGGTGAGGTCGAAGATCTTTTGCGTTTCTTCCACGATGGCGTTTAGCACCTTGTCGATGGAGACCGGACGCACCAGCAACTGATTGATCATCAGGATCGATGTCAGCAGCTTTTCCCGTGTAATGGCTTCGGTTATATGCTTGCCTGTCTGCGTCATTTTTTATCAGGCCATGCATTGCATTTTGAAAGCCAGAAACCAATCTGTTTCATTGAGAATTTTTGTACGCCGAAGACAACCTCTCATACAGCTCTTTCAGCCTCTCCTGGTCCGGATGCTCGAGAAGCAGGTGATTCTCCTGATTTTCCGTATCGATGTAATGAATGACAATGAAATGCCTCACTGTGTCCTTGTGCAAAAGATGGCTCAGCGGCCCCCACAGGACTAAGCTTTGCTTCCGTGGGTCCTGCTTGCGTTTAGTCGTGAACGTTTCGATCTCATGCCAACGGCCAAAGGCCACTTTGCCGAAACGTGTCGTGTTTGAAAAAAGCAGAAGGTAATCTTTCGAGACAGCAATATTCAGCTTCTGTGGCTTTGGAATCTCAGGCAGGCCACCATGGTAGGAGATGTAGCCCAGGTATTCAAGTTCAGTTTTGTCGCTTTCACGGATACGTTGGAAAAATGACTCTCGACGCCGAAGGACTTGCTTGCCCCGGTAGCCAAAAAAGCCAAGACATGCGACCGCTATGGCGCAGACCAGCAGGACGGTTCCCATGGCCTTTAAAACCTCCGGGACGAAATGTACGCTGTTTTCTCAGAATCGAACATTTCTGCCTCACAACTGTTACATTCCGGCATTGCTTCAATATTTCAAGCGGCAAAAAACGCGCTTAGCCGCTGTATACCGTCCCAGGGTGTCCGCTTCGAGCCAGGGCCTGAAGCGGACACCGATGCAGACGGCAGCAGAAGAAGGCAGTTTAACCGGGCAAATCTCACGCCGCCTTGGGCTTCAGTCTCTCGTACCTGTTGAAAATGAAGAGCAGACCTCCAAGAA
This sequence comes from uncultured delta proteobacterium, assembly GCA_963757915.1. GTDB lineage: Bacteria > Desulfobacterota > Syntrophobacteria > Syntrophobacterales > Syntrophobacteraceae > SbD1. The sequence goes on from CAVWTD010000002.1 coordinate 374,065, forward strand.
TGGAAAAGGCAACGCAGACCGCAAAGGCGCCATTGAAGCCATACTTGGACGCGGCAAGATAGCCGGTGACAATTGGCGCGAAGAGAGCGCCGAAGTTGCCGACAAAATTGTAGACACCACCGACGCCACCGGCCTGGCCGTAAGGTGCGATATCGCTGGGAATGGCCCAGACGTTGGAAGCTCCAAAAGCGAAAATGCCCATAAAGGCACTAAGCCAGAAAACAGCCCAGAAGGCAGAATCGGCCCGCATGCACATACAGATCGCGATGGCCGCGCCGAACATGCCGATTCCCATTCCCGTACGGCGCAGTTGGGTAATCGTAGCGCCCTTTCGATACCAACTGTCAAAGACCTTTCCGCCTGCGAGTTCCATGAAGACCGCAACGATGAACGGAATGGATGCGGCAATGCCCATTTCCTTCAGGGACAGGCCCCTGACCTTCATGAGGTATGTGGGTATCCAATAGATGGCGACGGTCCAGACATAGAGGTAAAAGGCATAGGCAAGAGTAGCTTTCAATATGACTGGGTACGTGGCCAACCTTGTCATTGAAATGGGTTCAACGTGGACGGCGCCTGTATCCGTGATAACTTCGTCCTGGCGGATGTAGGCCAGCTCGGATTTGGAGATTCTCGGGTGATCGGCAGGTTCATGATAAGACAGGAGCCACCAGATTGCCCACACTACGGCCATGGCGCCTGTAACCACGAACGACATTTTCCAGCCCCATGCAGCGATGATGAAGGCCACTATGGGTGGGGCGAAGGCACCCCCGACCCGCGCGCAGCAGTCGAATATGGATGAGGCAAATGTCCGTTCACGTTTCGGGACCCACACCGATACCACTCGGGCATTTGCAGGAAATGCGGGCGATTCCGTGATACCGAGTCCTATTCGCAGAGCGAGAAACGAATAAAAACCAACGCAAACCGCCACCAACATCGTAACGCTGCCCCATGCAAATCCGGCAAAGCCCAAGACCTTTTTCGGCCCGAATTTATTCAGAAGGTATCCCGATGGAAGCATTGCTATGGTGTAGGACCAGAAGAAGGCCGACATGAGGATCCCCATTTCTGCCGTTCCGAGGCCGAACTCTTTCATCAATGTCGGCGTGGCGACAGCAAAGTTGACCCGGTCGATGTAGTTGATCGCTGTCCCCAGTGCCAGCAAAACGACAATGTACCACCGAGAGCCGGTTTCCAGTTTAGCTGTTGTTTGCGTGTTATCTAATGGAATTGATTGATTTGCCATACTCTCCCCTCCTCGTGTTTGTCAGCACTTTTTACCGTGTCCTGCCCAACCTGCCACATCACCGCTCATGACTTTTGATTACTTTGATCGGCTTTCATGCCCCTTCGCATATCGACAAAGGAGGATAGAAATCATATTCATGGAGTCTGCGTTGATTTATCGAAGCAACTGGTTCGCGATGATGATCCGCTGTATCTGATTTGTCCCTTCATAAATCTGGGTGATCTTCGCGTCCCTCATCATCCTTTCTACAGGATATTCTCTCGTATAGCCATAACCTCCGAAAATCTGTACAGCATCCGTCGTGACCTTCATTGCCACATCCGAGGCATACCACTTCGCCATGGAAGCGATCTTCGGGATATCCGGATGGTTTGGTTCGGTGTCGATCATAGCGCCGGAGCGATAGACGATGGTTCTCGCTGTTTCGATGCCAAGAGCCATTTCAGCGAGCATCCACTGCATGCCCTGGAAGGATGCCAGGGTCTTGCCAAACTGAACGCGTTCCTTCGCATACGCCAGGGCTGCATCGAAGGCGCCCTGTGCAATACCGAGGGCTTGGGCGGCTATGTTCGGCCTGGAGAAATTAAAGGTGTTCATGAGGGTTTTGAAGCCGCTGCCCTCAGGACCGATCATATGCTCGTCGGGTACGAAGCAGTCCTCGAAAAAAACCTGCCGGGTGTCAGAGCCTCTGATGCCCAACTTGTGCTCCGGCTTGCCGAGGGTCATGCCTTGCGCATCTTTTTCCAGGACAAATATGCTCATCCCCTTGTTACCTTTTGATTTGTCCGTATAGCAGATCACCAGCATGATTCCCGCCACGCCGGCCTGGGTGATGAAAATTTTTGAGCCGTTGAGGAGCCAGCCTCCCTCAGTCTTTTTCGCCGTGGTCTTCATGCCCGCAACATCAGAGCCGGCATTGGGTTCGGTGATGGCCATGGCGCCCGGGCACTCGCCGGTGGCCAGCCGGTAAAGCCACCTTTTTTTCTGCTCTTCGCTGCCTGCGATCATGAGAGGCTCGCTTGCGAGGCCCTGATTCGTCAGGATCACCGAGGTGGAGGCACAGGCACGAGCTGTTTCTTCCAGCACGAGCAGAAGCGCCAATTGTCCGACGCCGGCGCCGCCATACTCCTCGGCAACATTGATACCGAGAAACCCGTTGTCTCTCAAGATCTCGAAGTTCTCCCAGGGGAATCTCTCCGAGGAATCGATTTCTGCTGCCCTTGGCGCAAACTGCTCCCGGGCAATCCGCCTGATGCTGTCTTGTATCATTACCAGCTCTTCCGATAGTCTAAAATCCATCTTGAGCTCCTGAAACAGGTGGTTAAGTGATTCTTAACTAATTCTCTAAAGCCTCATATTCTCCACTATCGTGGCGACTCCCTGGCCTCCGCCGCAGCAGGCCGAAAACAATCCGTATCGTCCGCCTGTGCGGATGAGGTGCCGAATTGCGAACCCTGCGATCCGGGCGCCCGAGGCGCCGTTGGGATGCCCGAAAGCTATGGCGCCTCCCATGGGGTTCCATATCTCCATGTCAACACTTTCGCCTGTCTGGTTCGCCAACTCTTTGATGACCGCAAGGTTTTGCGCTGCAAATGCTTCATTGCACTCGATGACGTCGAGATCCGAAAGCTTGAGACCTGCGCGCTTCAGAGCAATTGGGATGGCATAAGCGGGTGCAACACCCATAATGGCGGGGTCGATGCCGTAGTCGGCGCCGCAGATCCATCTGGCCATCGGCTCGAAACTCAACTCCTTTGCTTTTCGGGTGGTCATCAAAAGGGCGAAAGCGGCCCCGTCATTGATACCGGAGGCATTGCCCGCCGTGACGGTCCCATCCTTTTTGAAAACGGGCTGGAGTTTCGCCAGTTTCTCCAGAGGCTCCAAACGAGGGTGCTCGTCAAGCTTGAACTCGAGGGGCGGCTTGTTTTTCCCCTGGGGAACCATGACGGGGATGATCTCTTCGGTAAAATACCCCGCATCGATGCTCTTCCTGGCCAGCGACTGGCTCCGGAAGGCAAACTCGTCCTGCTCCTCCCGGGAGATATTGTACATGGCCTGAAGGTTCTCGGCGGTGAGCCCCATCCTGAAGGGTCCGTAGGTCTCCTTCTCACTCGAAGGGGGCTCGAGCTGAAACTCAAGAAGCTTCGGCGGCTTCAGTCTGTATGGCTCCTGGCTTGTCGAAAACTTGACGGGCAGTTGGCTGAACGACTCCATGCCGCCGGCGATTACGACGTCGGCCTGGTTGCAAAGGATTTTCCATGCGGCGTGGTTGATCGAATCGATTGCCGAGCCGCACTGCATTTCTACAAACGACGCGGACGTACTGAAAGGCAGCCCGGCGTTCAGAAGGGCCCAGCGGGCGGGATTCATGGCATAGGCCATAGGAAACGCTGAACCGGCAAAGACCGAATCCACATGGGCCTTTTCCGCAATCCCGGTCTTTTCCACCAAACCCTTGAGTGCAATTCCCCCCAACTCCTCCGCCGTAAAGTCCTTTAACGCGCCTCCCATCTTTCCGAAGGCCGTCCTCATAACCTCAACAATGACAACCTCTCTTGTCTCCATGTTTTACCCCTCAAGGTTTCTTTTCGTAGCCGTAAAAGCCGCGCCCTGTCTTGCGGCCCAGAAGATTTTGATCGAGCATTTTCTTGAATAGAGGCGAGGGCTTGTATCCTTCCTGACCGGTCATCTGATACATTGCGTCGATGGCGAAATAGCAGACATCCACGCCGGCAAGATCCATGATCTCGTTGGGACCCATGGGCCAGTTGCATCCGAGTTTCATGGCCTGGTCGATGGCCTCCGCCGACGCGGCGCCGTTGTGGATCATATTGGCCGACTCGTTGTAGAGCAGGCACAAAAAGCGGTTCACGATGAACCCTGGGATGTCTTTCACAACAATGGGAGTCTTTCCGAACTGCTTGCAAAGGCCTACCGTCTTTTCCGCGACGGCGTCCGTCGTTTTTTTGCCACGGATCACCTCGACGAGCTTCATGAGCGGCACGGGGCTGAAGTAGTGGGTCCCGATGACGCGCCCGGGGTTTTTTGTGACCTCGGCGATCTCGGTGATGCTTAGTGTGGAGGTGTTGCTTGCCAGGATCACTTCCGCAGGGCAGAGGCTGTCGAGTTTCGTGAAGACGTCCTTCTTGATCTCCAGCTTCTCGAAAACAGCCTCGACGACCATGACGGCGCTTTCAACTCCGGCTTTCATGTCCGTCGTCCCTTTGAGTCTCGAAAGGCTTTGGTCCATCATTTCCTTGCTTATGGTCCCCTTGGCGGCCTTACGCTCAAGGAATTTACCGATGGTGCCGATCCCCCTGTCAATGAATTTCTGGTCGGTATCCACGATGGTCACATCGAACCCGGCCTCGGCCGCAATCTGAGCGATTCCGGAGCCCATCGTGCCCGCTCCGACGACAGTGACTTTGTGATGCATCTTAATCCTCCCTCTAATGAATTGAACGCGGCGCCTGGATTAAAGATCGTGCGATACCGCCATTATTCCATTTCTCTATTGACTCATTTCTTCTTGCTCTTGTTAACGAAGGCCTCCATTCCCTTTTTCTGTTCCTCAGTGGAGAAGCACAGAGCAAAGCAATCAATTTCAAAAAGCGCCGCCGACTCCAGGTCCATCTCCGTCCCCCTGTTCATGCTGGACTTGATCAGGGTAACGGCATGCGGGCTCTTCGATGCGATTTTTTTCGCCAATGCGGCCGCCTCTGCAAGAAGTGCTTCCTGCGGGCAGACGGCGTTCAAAATGCCGAGCGTCAGGGCCTGGCCGGCATCGATCATTCCGCCTGTTAAGCAGAGTTCTTTCGCTTTGGTCAGGCCGACAAGGCGGGCTAGGCGCTGTGTCCCGGCGCTGCCTGGCATGATGCCCAGATTGATTTCGGGGAGTCCCAGTTTGGCGCTCTCCGAGGCAATCCGTAGATCACAGGCCATTGCGTACTCGAGGCCGCCACCCAGGCAGAACCCCTGGATAGCCGCAATGACAGGCTTCTTGAGATTCCAGATCGCGTCCGTGACCCTCTTCGACTTGAGGGCGTACTCGCGGGCCTCCATGGGGCTCATGGACATCATTTCCTTGATGTCGGCACCGGCGACAAAGGCCCTGTCCCCGGAACCCTTGAGAATGATGACCCTCACCTCCGGATCGGCCTCTGCGCGGTTCAGGCAGCCCATGAGGGCCAAGTTCACCTCCGTATTCAGCGCGTTCAGGGCTTCGGGCCGGTTGAAGGTTATCCAGGCGATGTTTTCCTCTTTCTGGTAAAGAACAGCCTCTTTCAAATCCGTCATGATCCTCTTCTCCTGAGTGTGGAGGGGCCACGCGCCGCTGCGTCTGACAGAGCGGGCCCCACGAAGCGTTAAACACTAAGCTTGTCCTGAAGGGGCAAAGGCTATTGCTTCTTAAGGAAAACGCCCGTAGGATCGCACTCTTCTCTCAGGACACGAATGAGCTCAGGTGAGGGCCGTTCCGTCTCGCGGACGTCGGGGGCAACCTTCAGGTCCCAACCCGTGTTTTCCTTGATCTGGTCCACCGTTACACCGGGGTGATAGGAGGCCAGATACATTTCCCTGGTCTCGGGATCGAAGCGGAGGACACCCAGGGTGGAGATGACGACACTGGGACCATTTCCGTAGAATCCGTACTTTTCCCGTTCCCTGCCGCCCCCGAAGTAGCCGGGGGTGCTTACGAAATCCACTTTTTCGGGAAAGCGCTGCTTCTGGTGCAGCATCATCACGATGGTACGCTTGCAACCGGTCCCGATGTCATTGGCGCCGCCGCTTCCCGCAAAGCGGACCTTGGGTTTCCAGTAATCACCGATAACGTGAGTGTTGAGATTGCCGTACTTGTCGATCTGGGCGCCGCCCAGGAACCCCAGATCGACTTCGCCTGCGTGAACAATCCCGAGGCCCTCCATGAGGCCGCCCTGCATAGCCGATCCTGGTACGAGCACCGAGTCGGCAACCGAAAAGGGTGTCGCGATGGGCTTGCAGTCGATGGCCCCCGACTCATAAATGGCTACCATGTTGGGTGCGTGGGTCTTCTGGGCAAGAAAGGCCCCGAGCAGGGGAAGTCCGGTCCCGATGATGACCTTTTCACCATCTTTTATTTCCCTGGCCGCGGCGACGGCCATCATTTCCTGCATCGTGAATTTGGTATAGTCGTTTGTCATGGTCGGACCTCCTTAGAACCCGTAGTTGACCGAGGTGGACATCATGTCCTTCGCTTTCAGGCTGAGGAACTTCTTCATGCCGCAGGTGTCCACGTATTTTTTCAAATACTCGTCCCGGTCGGCGACACCGTACACCCACTCATCCATATACTTCTTCCAGCCGTCTTCGGTAACCGACTCGCGGATGTACTTGAAGATGAAGTCCCGGTCAACGTCGTAGTAACCCTGACAATGCTTGGGGTGGGCGCCGAAGGGGGCATGAACAACAGCCACCACCTTGTAACCGGGCACGATCGTCCTGTTGGGGTCCCGCCCGATTTGCTCGCGGGTAATTATCTCCTCGCAGGATACGATGACCTTCTTGCTGGCCCTCATGCTCCAGGGCATGTCGCCCCAAATGCCCCACATCTGGCTGTTCCCCTCCTCGTCGGCACGCTGGCAGTGGAAATAACCCACATCCGGGTTCAGCGCCGGCACAAGCACGTGATCATGCCCTGAGCCGAAGGGGTCTTTCATCAGGATGGCTTTCTTTTCCCCATGCCAGGCCCGATAATTCATCATGTCGCTGCCCTTCATGGAGTGTATGGGAATGTAGGGGACGCCAAGAGAACCGGCAAGGTAGCGAGCCATGACAGCGAAGTTCGTGTAATCCTCCATCTCAATCTTATGGGGGATGCCTTTTTCCATCGCTCTTCTGAAGCAGTAAAGCGGACCAAAAACTTCCATCCATACATAGGAGGATATGATGCGGTCCACGCATCCCGCGCCGATCATCTGATCGGCATGCTCGTTAAAGCTGGGTTGACATATCGTGAGGCGCGCTTTCTTTTGTCGGATTATTTCATGCGTGATTGCATAGGAAGGTGAGTGAAAAAATCCTCCGACGGCGACCGTCACCCCGTCAGAAATGAATTCAGATACCGCCTCCTGTGCTGTCATGACTTTAGATTTTTTCACGAGTGGCACTCCTCCGTCTCCTTGCCCTTTAAGAGCCTGTTCAGTGGTTTTTTGTCGCTAACGATGGCAACTATGGTTGATGTTGTATTTGTCGATCCGAGACTAAATAAAAAGGGATAAAAACTGAACAAATACCGCGCCCCAACGGACAGCAATAGTAATGCCAGGCGTCAGTTGTACCTAACTAGCGGTTTTAATTAATTATTTATTTTATGATGCCGTTCGGAGGAATTGCCGCGATTTCAGGAAAAGATGAAAAGAGAAATCAGGGGCAACGTCGAAATGCAGGAAAAGTGAATATTGGGTTTATTCTGCATCAGAATTGATCAAATGAAGAAATTGTCATCATTTCGTGAAACCGCGAAACAGTCTAAAAATAACTCCCCGGTTCGGTTAGCTTTTAATCGCAAAAATATTCTTGCGAAACCGGAATGTGACTGTAATATGATTTTCCACCAAGTTCCTGCTTCGCCCCCTCTCCGTTGATGGCCCCCCAATTCGAGGAGGCGAAAATGACAAGAATTAAATTATTACTAATAGTGGCTCTTCTCATCGGATTCGCCGCCATTGCTCATGCCGGTTTCGATGAAGGTAAAGCGGCTTTTGGAAGAGGCGATTACGCCAAGGCTTATGAAGAGTTCAAGAAGTTGGCGGTCCTGGGACATGTTAAGGCACAAGGTTGCCTTGGAGAGATGCACTTCAGTGGCAAAAGTGTGCCACAGGACTATGCAGAGGCGGCGAAGTGGTCACGCAAGGCGGGGGAACAGGGATTTGCCGCTGCTCAAAATAATCCGGGAATGATGTACGAGGAAGGCCGCGGCGTGCGACAGGACTATGCAGAGGCGGTTAAGTGGTTGCGCAAGGCGGCGGGGCCGGCATGAACTTCTCCGAGATTTTCATAAGACGCCCTGTGGCCACAACCCTTTTAACGCTGGGAATTACTCTGGCCGGATTTGTCGCGTTTCGTTTTTTACCGGTATCGCCTCTGCCGCAGATCGATTTTCCCACTATCAGCGTCTCGGCCACCCTGCCTGGAGCAGACCCCGAGACTATGGCTACATCGGTGGCCGCTCCCCTGGAACGGCAGCTCGGGCATATTGCCGGGGTTACCGAGATGACTTCGAGCAGTTACCTGGGCTCAACGTCCATCGTCCTCCAATTCGACCTGGACCGCAATATCGACGGCGCCGCACGCGACGTGCAGGCTGCAATCAACGCGGCGCGAAGTTACCTGCCCACCACGCTGCCGAGCAATCCAACCTATCGCAAGGTCAACCCGGCGGATGCGCCGATCCTCGTCCTGGCGCTTACTTCCCACATCGTGAGCAAGGCGGAGATGTACGATGCGGCCTCCACGATACTTTCGCAGAAGCTCTCACAGGTGCAAGGTATCGGCCAGGTTTTCGTGGGAGGGGGTTCTCTGCCTGCGGTCCGTGTGGAATTGGATCCCGGACCATTGAACAAATACGGGATCGGCCTGGATGATACCGCCGCCGTACTGCAGACCACCAGCGTAAGCCAGCCCAAAGGACAGTTTGCCAATGGGTCCGAAGCCCTGGAAATCCAATGCAACGATCAACTGCATAAGGCCGAGGAATACCGTCCCATTATCGTCAGTTATCGAAATGGAGCACCGGTCCGCCTGTCGGACCTCGGGACTGTAGAGGATTCGGTTGAAGATTTGAGGGCGGCGGGTTCGGTAAGCGGCAAGCCTGCAATACTGCTGGTCTTGTTCCGGTCGCCGGGGGCCAACATTATCGCGACGGTGGACCGGGTCCGCGAAATGCTTCCACAGTTGGCGACCACGATACCCCAGAGCATAGATCTATCGGTCGTTCTCGATCGAAGTCCGCCAATCCGCGGTTCTCTGCGGGATGTCGAGCACACGCTCATCATCTCGGGCATACTCGTCATTCTCGTCGTGTTCGCCTTCCTGCGGAACCTGCGCTCCACGCTTATTCCGGGCATCGCCGTTCCGGTCTCGCTCATCAGCACTTTCGGGGTTATGTATCTTTTAGGCTACAGCCTCGATAACCTTTCTCTCATGGCCCTTACCGTCGCCACCGGGTTCGTGGTGGACGATGCTATCGTTGTGCTCGAAAATATCACTCGGTACATGGAAAAAGGGCAATCTCCCCTGCAGGCGGCCCTGCGGGGCGCTCGTGAGATTGCCTTCACCGTGCTGTCGATGAGCATTTCCCTGGTCGCCGTATTCACTCCCATTCTTTTGATGGGGGGAATGGTGGGCCGCTTATTCCGCGAGTTTGCGGTCACTCTTTCCGTGGCCATCCTGATCTCTCTTGTCGTCTCTCTTACAACGACCCCGATGATGTGCGCAACCATCCTCAAGAAGGAGACAACCCGCGCTCATAATTTTCTCTACAGGGCTACGGAGTGGATATTCGACCAAATGCGGAGCATTTACGACAAAAGTCTGCGCTGGGCCCTCCGGCATTCTCTCACGATGCTCTTCATTACGGTGTTCACTCTCGGGACCAATGTGTTGTTGTTCTGGTTCATTCCCAAGGGCTTTTTCCCGGACCAGGACACCGGACGCATCAGCGGCCGAATCCTGGCGGGGCAGGACATCTCTTTTCAGGCCATGAGTCAAAAATTGACGGAAGTAGTAAGCATCATCAAAACCGATCCCGATGTCGCCGATGTGATGGGCTTTACCGGCGGGGCAGGAGCGGGCACTACAAACTTCGGTCGAATGTTTATTACGCTCAAGCCTTTTCAAGAGCGGAAAGCAACAGTGACGGATATCATGGCGCGGCTGCGCAAAAAGCTCGCCCTGGTGGCGGGCGCCCCTACGTATCTGCAACCGGTACAGGACCTGCGGATCGGCGGAATGATCAGCAATGCCGCATATCAATACACCCTGCGGGGCGAAAACCTGGCGGACCTCAATACATGGGCACCCCGCGTGCTGGAAGAGGTTCGTACACTGCCCCAGTTGGTGGATGTCAGCAGCGATCAGCAGAACAGGGGGCAGCAAGCCATGGTGCAGATCGACCGCCCCACCGCGTCGCGTCTCGGCATCTCTGCGCAGCTCATTGACAACACCCTCTACGGCGCTTTCGGCCAGCAACAGGTCGCCATTAACTACACCCAGTTAAACCAGTACCATGTAGTAATGGAGTTCGCCCCGCGCTTTTGGCAACGGCCTGAAACTCTGCGCGATGTCTATGTTCACTCCTCCACCGGGGCCATAGTTCCGTTGAGCGCATTCACCAAATTCATACCATCGGTCACATCGCTCTCCGTTAACCATGCGAGCCAGTTCCCGGCGATAACGATCTCCTTTAACCTGGCTGCCGGTGTTGCGCTCGGGGATGCAGTAGAGGCGATTGAAAAGGCAACTGCAAAATTGCGATTGCCGGAAGACATTCATGGAACGTTTCTTGGCACGGCCCAGGCATTTCAGGCCTCTCTTGCCAATGAACCAATCCTGATCCTGGCTGCGCTGATTTCGGTCTACATAGTGCTCGGAGTGTTGTACGAAAGCTACATCCACCCGATCACCATCCTCTCCACGCTTCCATCCGCAGGCGTAGGGGCCATTGTGGCCCTGCTGATCTGCCGAACCGATCTCAGCCTTATTGCCGTAATCGGAATTATCCTTCTGATCGGCCTGGTCAAAAAGAATGGCATCATGATAGTCGATTTTGCACTGGACGCTGAGCGAAACGAAGGCAAGGGCCCTGTCGAGGCGATTTACCAGGCCTCTCTGCTGAGGTTCAGGCCGATCATGATGACCACGATGGCTGCGCTCCTGGGGGCGCTGCCCCTGGCGCTGGGAAAAGGTGTCGGGTATGAGCTGCGGCGGCCGCTGGGGATATCCATCGTGGGCGGCCTGATTTTCAGCCAGATGCTGACTCTTTTTACGACTCCGGTCATTTATCTTTACATGAACCGCTTGCGGCTCTGGTTTTTAAACAGGCGGGGAACAGGGCCGGGGAAGGGAGAGTCTTTTTCTGGAATAGAGGACCTGTGAGCGAGGACCCGATCAAGGCGCCCCGTGTCGGATATTATGAAACCGCTTCGGGGTAGAGAGAAAAAAATTATGGAACCCCACACCCAGGGTGGCGTCCCGCGAGGCGCGGAACTGACCCTGGGCTGAATTATTCAGCCCTTCAGGCTTAACACGCTGGTTCTGAAACACTTTAGAAAATTGCAATCATGTATACGTCTAGTTTCTTATTTGAGCGCTTATGGCATCATGCCCCGCGCTCACCCGGTCTAAGAGAGATCTGATTTCATTTCGGCAACGGCGAGCCGCAGGGCAAAAAACAGCGAGATGTTGATGCCGATTTGGGGGTAGATCCTCATGATCTCCAGGAAATGATGCTTTCGGATAATGTGCGCTGTCAGCGTTTCGGTAACCACGCAGGTCGCGGGTGCGGGCAGTTCGGTAAAAAGCCTCAATTCGCCCATGAAGGCGCCCGGGCCGAGCGTACCCAGGAGTTTTTCCTCCGCTGTGCCATGGTCTTTGTAGAGTCTGACTTCTCCACTGCTCAACAGATAAAGGGATGAATTGTTTTCCCCTTCTCTCATGAGGATCTCGCCGGTCTGGAATTGTTCCTGGACAACGACGGAGGCAATGGCCCGGAGCTCCCTGACACCCATTTCATCGAATAGAATGAAATTCCGCAGCAGATTGATCAGCTCAATTATCTCGGGCATTACCGCCTCCTCACTAAGACAACGTTTGAGTGCATACGCGGCGGTCTGGCGCACGTCCGCTTCGCCGTCTTCCATGAGTTCCTCCAGGGTGGGGATGAAAACGGGATCATGGAAACCTTCGCCAATAGCATAGGCTGTCAGCATCCTGGTGGTGGCATCGCCACTGTCGGCCAGCCGCACCAGAACCCGCTCGGGTGATTCAGCCCGCGTCAGGGGCAGGACCCGCCGCCCCGATCTGGCCTTCTCGTCGTCGGGGATATTGTCAATCAAAGGAACAAGATATCTTGCCAGGTCGCGTTCGACCGTCGCTTCAACCATCTCGACCGCAACCGAAGCTTCCGCAGAGTGCAGCGCCTCGAACATTAAACCCATATCGGCATGTTTGACCCATAGAGCCTGGAAAACCAGGCTAAGTATGACGTAGTTCTGGTCCTGAAGGTGGGCTTCGAGCATTTTCGTACCGGCCGTCGGGACGTTCGATTCCGAAAGCACCCGGATGGCAAGGATATTCTCATAGGCTGTGCCAGCGTGCTGTCCGAGAAAGGGAAAAATATCGAAGTCCTTGAGATTCGAGATCCTCAATATTTCCAGGAGGTTTTGTTGAACCCTCAGCGAACCGTGGGCCAAAACCGATTCCAGAAAAGGAAGCAGCGCTTCGCCGTAGTTGACCAAAGCTTCCGAAGCGGCCCTCCGGACGATCTCCTTGTCATCGAGCAGCCGGACAAGGCCCCTGATCGCCCTGGGGTCCCTGGTCTTGCCAAGAGAGGCAGCCGCTTCGGCCCGAGTCAGATCGTCAGGGTCATCGAGCAATTTCAAAGCTGTCTCAACCCGCATGACCGGCAGGGAGGGAACCTCGTCAGGTGCCGGGCGGGGATTTTCTTTGACGGCGTGCGGCGTCGTTTCCGTGTGGAGCGCATCGGTTGCAATAAAGGCCATATCCATGCGGTCGAAGTCGATTCTTTCCCCAATGATCGCCTGCTTTAGCCCGGCTCGGTAGCGCCGCTTGAAAAGGATCACCTCAACCACCCAGCAAAGAGCTATTCCCGCGGCAATGGGGGCGAGCCAGCGCGGGGACAAGACAGGCTTCAGGCAAAACATCAGCAGGGAACCGCCGATCATGCCGACCTTGACGACCGTCCCGCGTACGAAGATACGGCTCCATAACGCGATCTCCCTTGGGACCGTGTTGAACAGGACTTTTCCCGCCGGCCCGGCTACCGCCTGCTGCACCAGGCGTATGGAAAACTGGCCCAGTGCAGCGGTCCAGATGTTGAAAAGAAACGTGAGGGAGCCAAAGACAACAAAGAAATTCACGGGATAAACCAGCGAGGCGTTGACAACGCTAAGCCTTGAGTAAACGCGGCCCATGAGAATGAGCAAAAAGAAAGTCGCCAAGGTCATTATGCCCCTGAAAAGACTCAAGAATGTTATCAGGGACTGCTCCGAGGCAAAGGTGCCGTCGGCAATTACATTGAACTGATAGGCGAAGATGGGCAGAAGAAGGTTGGGAATCAGCCCGAGGATGCACAGATAGCGTACGATCGGGTATTTCTTTAAAATGGCCGGGATTTCCGCCGGTTTTTTCCGGGAAATGCCGGCTTTCGCCGCCGGCGACTTTGCGCCGGGCAACCTTTTTCGCGCGGAGCGCCCAAGGGCCAGTGCGATGAAAAGACATGCAAGCGAAAAAAGCACCAGGGCGAGATCCTTGTTCGCGGCATGCCCCAGCCAATCGGAGGAGAAGTTCCCGGCGGCAGTTCCCAGCACCTGGGAGGCGGTAATCAGGGGGAAAATGCGTCTTCCCTGGCGGGCATCGAAGAGATCGCAGGCGATGTTCCACAGGTATACCAGGAAGACCGAATCCAGGAGATAGAGCATTTGAAACAGCAACGCGTAGGCATAGCTGATGTTGAACTTAACCAGTAGGTACAAGGCGGCGGATAATATCCCATAAGCCGCCAGGAAACCGGTAAGCAACTGATAATCCTGGAATTTCTCCGCAAGCCGATTCATGAACCCGAGAACGGCAATTGTTAGAAAACCGTTGATAACAAACATAAGAGGGATTTGCGCGACGCCATAGCGCTTGAGGAACGTGGTGTCGACATAATTGCGAAAGATGGCCGTAAAGAAAAAAACACCCGTGAAAACAGCAGCCATCCACAGGAATGCGCCTAACTCGTGTTCGTAGACTTTGAGTCTTTCCTCAAAGAATTTCTTCATCACGTTTCTCGAAGACGTGCCCTTTTCCCGCTATGGACAGGTTATACGCCAGGGGGTGAATCTCCAGCCCGTGCCGCGAAAATCTTGACACAGGGCCACGACTCAACTATTCACAAGCAGCACACACCCGACGCGCCCCATAACGCGAAGCTTCGGCCTCCCGCGCTCCTAGGGGCGGGCGATTCAGGAGGGGCCGGCGAGACCGCTACACAAACTGAAGCGGTTCGAAGCTCGCGAAGCGTGTTCGCTAAATCTTCAGCACTTTACGTAAGTCTATCATGCAAGGTATAGAAGTTATTGAACCAAAGGGCCAAAAACTTACCTTTTCCACGGGATAAAGGCAATCACATTAAGCGGATTCTATTCTACACGCACAACTCTGTCGGCCTGGGACATGCCTTCCGAACGCTGGCCGTGATCACCGGCATGCGCAGATGGCTGCCGGCCACCGAGTTTATGGTGCTCTCCGGGACATCGGTGCCGCAAATATTCTTCGAGGAAGGCATCGAGGTGATCCGCCTGCCCTCGGTGAGGCTTTGCGTGGATTCTCCGGGCCATGAATTTCAGCCGCGGTATTTGCGCGGATTATCGACCGACAAGATTTTCGATTTTCGAAGGCGGATCATCATGGAGGCCTACGATTTTTTTTCTCCGGATGTCTTCATGGTCGAGCACAAGATGGGCGGGCTGATGAATGAAGTGGTTCCCGTCCTGTTGAAAAGACTGCAGATACAGCCCCCGCACAAGAAAGTCGTACTCTCTCATATATCGCGCGGGATCATCGGCCCGATACCACGGATGTCCGTTCCCACGGGCAATGCCGATGAACCGACGGCGTCCAGTATCGCCCATTTATATGATTCGATCTACGTTTTGGAGGACCGGACAACGGTCAACGTCCACAAGGAATACTGCGGAGGCGAAGACGGGCTTGAAGATAAGATCCACTACCTTGGGCGCATCACTTCAAGGGCGCTCGAGGAACTGGCCGACCCGGATAAAGTGTTGCACTGCCATCGGCTGACCGGTAAAAGGGTCATCCTGATGAGCCTGTGCCGGCATGGGCCGGTGGTGGAGTTGACCATCAGTTTGCTGGCGGCATTCGAGCGGGCCGGTCTTGCCGATGACCATCAAATCGTCGTCGTGCTGGACCCGTATCTCGACCGGGAAACCCATCGGGAACAACGAGCCGCATGTTTGAGCCGAGGGGCCCTGGTCCTGCCTTTTGTCCCCCAACTTGTCGACCTGATGAATGCCGCCGATCTGGTCATTTGCCGCGCCGGATACAATATGGTCAACGAAGTGCTCATGACCGGCGTGCGCGCCCTGATAATACCCGAACACCACCCGAGCGCCGAGCAGGAACGCCGCGCCGGGCTGATTTCGTTGGACCATGTGATGGTAGCCGGCACAGAAGAAATCCTGCACGGCCATCCCGAGACGATGCTCCTGGAGTTGCTCTCGAGAAATCGCGGCCCCACGCGTTCAGATTTCGATAAATATGCCGTCGGGCGGCGCCTTGCCGACGATCTGGAAGCACGGTCTTTGGCGGCGGATCACGCGGGGCGCTGAGCTTAGTATGAGGTGCGCGGGGCATCACCCGGCAGTGTGCTTCGCTTAGCGCGGAAGGCGGCTTGCCCGGTTCTTTTCAGATACGATGCGTTCAATCCCGGAGGCAAGGCTCCGGAAACGTTCCGGCGTAAGGCCGGTGCAAAAGGCATTGGCCGGGCTTTGATGACAATGCCGGGAGAGATCGAATTCATCGCCGATCAGTCCCTTTGCCCTGCAGAAAGTGAATGCTTCCGTCCCCGGATAAGGCGTGAAGATACTGTAGATTACCTTGTCGCACTCGATCCGTTCTATGGCCTTTAGAGTATCCCGCATGGACGCTTCCGTTTCATACGGAAAACCGGCCATAAAGAACGTTTCGAGGCCGATGTCATGCTTCCGGATCAGAGCGCATGCCGATTCGGCTTCCTCAATGGAGAAGCCCTTTCGCATCAGTTTAAGAATCCGGTTGTTTCCCGATTCGATGCCGAGTTGAATCATCGTGCAGCCAGCGGCCTTCATGGCGCGCAGATTTTCAGGGGTAATCAGGCGAACGTGCGTCTCACAGCTCCAGCTCAGATCCGGACAGTGACGCTCGATCGCGCCGGTCAGCGCCCTCAGATATTCCGAGCTTACCCCGAAAGTGTCATCATCGAAATGGATGCAGTTCAGCCCCATCCTCTGCAGGCCCCCGATCTCAGCGACGACGTTTCCCGGCGAACGGAACCGCACCCGGCGCCCCCACATCTCATGGGAGCCGCAGAAAAAACACCGGTTCGGACATCCCCTCGTGGCCATAATGTACTTGAAAGCCGACGGCGGATAGCATTCGTAGCCGTGAAGAACGGCGGGGGCGGATTTGTGAGGAAACCCGAGGGAATCCAAATCGACCACGGCAGGTTGGCCCGGGGTCGCCGCGATCCCTTGTTTGTTCCGGCAGCAGATTCCCTTTATTGCAGCGGGGTCAGTTCCGCGTTCGAGAGCTTTAACGAGGTTTACGACGGTTCGCTCCCCCTCTCCGACAACGCACAGGTCAAAGAGAGGATTTTCGAGGACCTGGCGCCAGGCGGCCGTGGGATGAGGGCCGCCGGCGGCGACCGTAATTTCGGGATCGATTTCCCTGACCAGCGAGGCTGTCACCAAGGCGGATGGAAAGGTTGGAGAGGTGCAGGAAATCCCGACCACGGACGGGGCATAGGCGGCGATCACGGACTTTACTTCCTTCCAGATGCCCGCCGATGGATCGGCCAGGGCGGCCAGGTATTCCCGGAACCCTTTCCCGGTAAGGTAAAGTACGTCAAACGGTTCGGCCGCTGGAGCAAAATCGGCATTATAGGCCAGCACTTCCCAATCTGTTCCGTTCTTCAGGGCGGCAGCCAGACAGCCCAGGGAGAGCGGGTACTTGACGAGAGCATAGGCGTCCCTGAAAAGCCGGTAGAATGGGGGCGTCATCAGCAGAATGCGTTTTTCGTGTTTTCTCATGAAGCCGTCATCTCTCGAAGAGCCGGGATGGACCCGGAGCCGCCCTGTTCCCCGTGAACGCTTTTTCCGCAATCCACTCATTCGCGGGCGCCGCCGGTAAATCACGGTAAGCCCGGATCGGTTATAAGACCGGCGCCCGTCTTGCCGGAGGCGTCGAACCAGCGTGGTGCATCGTTTTCGCAGAGGACATAGATCAGGCCGAAGGGATGTTGGATAGACAAGGCCAGATCTGGTGACAGCCCAAGCAGGATTTTCAGAAAAACCCTGTTGACCACGCTATGTCCGACCACAAGCAGGGGACTCACGTCCGGGTGAGTTCGAATCGTGCCAATGACCTCCGTCACCCGCGCCTCCGCCGTCCTGCAACTATCCCCTCCAGGTGGGGCATCGGTCCATGAAGAGCGAAGGCATCCCCCATTCGGCAGGACCAGCCCGCGAGCCTTGCCTTCCCAGTCCCCGCATGAGAGTTCCATAAGACCGTCGCAGTGGATTACCGCCGCCCCCAGCCTGCCGGCGATCAACCGGGCGCTGGCGGAGGCCCGCCCAAGGGGTGAGGTGAGCACCTGACACAGCTTTTGACCGCTCAGCCGTGCGGCCAGGCACTCCAGGGATTCGATTCCGGAAGAGGTGAGGGGAGAATCGCTTTGCCCCAGGACCACGTTTTCCCGGTTGGCGAAGGTCTCTCCGTGGCGAGCCAGATAGATGATCATTTCCCGTTTCCCTCTATGTTTTGAGGCGGCATTAAAAAAGAGTTCAGTTGCTCCGTGAAAAAATATAATGGCGTTTCGATTTAAGAAAGCTTTTAATGCAACCGTTTTGTACGAAGGACTTGAGGACCGGTAGATTGTCAACATAAAGTGGGGTAGGGTGGGCAAAAGCAGAGCGTTGCCCACCACTGATTGGTGGGCACATAAAACGTGCCCACCCTACGGAAATTATGCAATGAGCTGGTGACTCAGGACACTGGATTGTCACGGATCGAACGACCGGCGCTCTTTGTGTGATGAAAAGGCGTCCCGCCGGTCATGCCGGATTTGCCATGAATGATCCACAGCTCCCAGCGGACGAGTATTTGAAGGGCCACATACGGTCCAGGGAACTTATTTTTCGGCCCGGCGATCTTGCCCTTCACACCGGTGCGCCGGTGTCCGAAGATTACGTGACGTTGGCCGGCAACGGTCCGCTTCGTATCAGCCTTCCCTGCGCGGAATTCGACCTTTCTCGTTTCAATCGCCTTGTCCTGACGGTTTGCAACCTCTCCAAAGCCCCGGTCCTGGCCGGAATGAACCTAAACCACGGCGCCCGCGCGGACCCTCGCGGCCTGTCGCCGGTTTCCTTTTCAGGCGGCAGGGAAATCCTTCAGCCCGGCCGCTGGAAAGAACTCAAATTCCCCGTCGAGTGTTTCGGCTTCTATGGAAAACCATGCGGCTGGACGGATGTGCGCGGCATCGAACTCACCTTCGCGGGGGAAAAGGGCCGCAAGGAAGTGGGGGAACTAAAGATTGCCGTCCGCTCGCTGGTTGGGGAAGTCCGGGAACTTCCTCCAGGCCCGAGACTGACCGCCCGGGGTTTGGAGAAGATGCTGGGGGAGGGCCCTCCGGCATCCAGTCGGAGAGCCTCACGGCAGGGCGGGCTGGGCGGATTTTCCGGCATGGCCGGAGATGGTTTCCGTTTTCCCGGTCCGTATCATTCAGGCAACCACGCAATCCTGATTCCACCTCCGCATCCCTACCCCCGTGAAGATGCCGCAGCCATACTTGCGGGTCAAATCATGGGGCAAAGCGTGCCCATGCCCGTTCCCTGGACATTCAACCCGCTCGGCGCCCACGAATGGACGCATTTCCTGAACAGACACCATTTTCTGAGGGAGTTGGCCGTCGCGTTTGCCCGGACCGGTGAGCCACGGTATGCCGAAGGGCTCGATCAACTGATTTCCAGTTGGATCATCGGCAATCCCGTGCCGCTCGAATCGAACGGCGGCGCAGGCCCGGCCTGGGAGACTCTTTCCACGGCGTGGAGGTTGCGCGAGTGGCTCTGGGTCGCGGGACTCGTCTGGCCTTCCGGCGCCTTCAGCAGGGAAACGCAAGACCTCATGCTCCGCTCTGTGTGGGAGCATTCTCGAAGTCTTATGGATCACCGGGGGCACCCCGGGAATTGGGCCTTGGTCGAATCGGCGGCCCTGGCACTGGCCGGGATTTGCTTCCCCGCGTTTCGCGAAGCCTCCGTCTGGGCCGCTGAGGGCTTATCGCGGCTCGCTACGGAATGCGAGAGGCAGTTTTTTGCCGACGGCGCCCACTGCGAGATGTCCCCCCTCTATCACGCCATATGCCTGCACGCGCTGATCGAAGTGAAAGAGGCCGCTCAAGCCGCTGGGTATCTTCTCCCGGACCTTTCCGACGATATTGCCGTGCGTGCGGCTGAATACCTGGCGGCGCTCTGCCGTCCGGATTTCACCTGGCCTTCCTTCAATGACTCAGGCGGCGTCCTGTGCGATTACACGGCTTTGCTGCGAAAGGCCGGCGAGGTCTTTGGCCTTTCCGGTCTGCTGTCGATCGGCACACGCGGGCGTGAAGAGGCCCCCCGCGTACAAAGGTCACAGGTCTTCCCCAATGCCGGACTCGTGGTCATGAGCGCCGGCAGCGGTCAGCACTCCAACTTCCTTGTATTTCGCGCGGGTCCTTCCGGAACGGCCCACAGGCATGAAGACGTGCTTGCACTGGATGTGACGGCACTCGGAATCCCCCGGCTGGTCGATCCCGGCATCACCACGTATGCTCCCGATCCCCTGACTTCGTGGTACCGGTCAAAGGCCGCGCATAATGTTCTCCTGATCGATCCTGGAAAACGGATTGTGCCGGAGGATGCCGATCGGGAGGTCCCGCAACCGGACGGACCTCATCTCTTTTTTAAGCGTCAGGGCCTGATCGAGGCGGCCGTTGGGACTTTCGCGCCTGCCGGGGCCGGTGAAACGGCCGGTTATATGCTGTCGAGAAGCATTGTTTTCGTCAACGGCGAGTACTGGATCGTGAGGGACGAGGTATCGGGTCCGTCGGACGCGGAGGCGTCCACCTGTTGGCAGTTCTATCCGGGCAGAGTGGAAAAAGAACCCGGAACCGGCGCAGTGCGGTGTATGACACCGGGAAGTCCGGGCTTTGAACTGACCGTTCTGCCTGGACCCGTCCAGCTTGCGGTCGAGGTCCATACCGGCGCTTTCGACCCGCCATGCGGCTGGGTCTCCATTGACGGCAGGGATGTTCCGGCCGCTCACTTTCGGTACCGTTGGAAAACGGCCTTCCCCGCGACGGTGCTGTGGCTGCTGCTGCCCTATGAAAATAATCCCGTTTCAGGGGTCAAGGCGGACAGAACAGACTCGGAGCATGGAACGGTCCGCCTCCGTCTCATTTTCCCAACGGGTTGCAGTGATACGATCACTTTCCGGCCGCCGGCCGCCGGTCAGCCACGGCGGAGAGACAATTCACAAGGCGAGATCGAATTTACGAGGCAAAGGGGGAAAAAGCAGCCCTATAAAGCTACTCTCATTTTTTTGATGCCGGATTGCGGTCAATAGAGTCTTGAGTTATAGAACCACCACATAAGTCCCGAGTACTTAGGCCGTCATTCCGGCGAAGGCCGGAATCCAGTATTTTTAATAAATTTCAGTCACTTCTGGACCCCGGCTTTCTGTCATGCCGGCGGAAGCCGGTACGGGGTGACGTAACCGTTGGCTCAATTCCCAGGCTTGAATTATGTTATGAACTTTAGACTCAGGACACTAGAGCTGTTCTCTGAGATTTAGCTTCCCGCGAAGCCATCCCATGAGGAGCGTGTGAATGATGCGCGCGGCTTTGGATCTTTGCGCATGCTTTCCGGTAAAGAGCAAAAATTGGGCCGGAAGGCGGCGAAGGAGCAGGTTTGGGCAATCGTTCAGCAGGTTTCGGCACCTGATCAACTCCAGATGGCCGGCCAACATCCGGCGATGTTTTCGATTTCTCGATGCAATAGCCTCACGGCCGGCACCGCCCGACTCTTCGAAGGTGAACTCATCCCGTTCGAACGGGATGGTTTCGACCCTCTCGAGGTTCGCCAGTCCATAATCCCCAGGCCGTTCGAACATGAGAGACTGCGGTTCCAAAAGGAAACGCTGCGGCAAAAGGACGACCCGGTCGGAGCGAATGTGGCGTTCCACAAAGCGGATGAGACGCGCAACGTCCTCCACCGTTTCATGGGGCGTATTATACATCAGGTGGATATAGCTCTTGATCCCCAGGGCTTCGGCTGCTTCGATAACCTCATGCATCTTTTCGACCCGGAAGCGCTTGCCGAGCAAATCGACCGTGGACTGGGAGTTGGACTCGACTCCCCAGAACAAACTGAAACAACCCGCCCGCCTGACTTCATCGAGCAGTTCCGGGCTAAATCCGTTCACCCGCGCATACGCATACCACCCGATCGAAGGCAACTCCTGCCGCAGCCGTTCGCAAAGCTGCGAGAGGAGCCTGGGATTGCCGTTTATGCAGGCGTCGGCAAACATGAAATGCGACGTGCCGTATTTCCTCGACAAATCTTTGAGTTCCGTCGTTACTTTCTCTACTGACTTGCAGCCGTAGCGGTCTACGAGAACGTCCCGTGCAGAAAGAGCATCGGGACGGACAGCCTTTCGACAGCCTGTAGGGGAGAAACAGGGCGCCTTTGCCTGCTACGGAGTGATCGTAACGGTAGCGGTCGAGGTCCAGCCCTTCAAAATCGGGTTGGGATTCCTGTTCGGCAGGCATCCGCGAGGGAGGGTTCACAACGAGGTTGCCGTCTTCGAAATAGATGATTCCGGGGATTTCATCTTTGCGGATGTTCCCTGTTCCCTGGTGCAGGCGGTAGAGCATCAGCAGCGGCAACTCTCCGCTCCCCTTCACCCAGTAGTCGGCCGTCCCGTACCGCGTAAACGCCTCCGGAGGCTTGATAGTGATGTAAGGGCCTCCGAAGACAATGACCGACCGGGCATTGGAACGCTTTATATATGCGGCCAGAAGCAGGCTCGCCCAAAACTGGTGATATCCCACAATGGAGAAGCAAACGATTCCGGCCGGCCGGATCAGACGGCCTCCATACTTTTCAATGAAACACTCCAGTCCCCGGTGGACTCCCCCGCCGCGAAGAGAAGCGTGGAAACCATCGGCTGAGAAAGTCCTTTCGGGGTTGTGGTAATCAACGTCCTCCGGTGCATCGAAGAGATATTCCATGAGAAAGTCATTTTGGATTACAGGGACTTCATGCTCCTTGAGAAATGAGTAGATGACCGCCATACCGTAGGGCAAAAACTTTGTGGGCAGGTACCGCTTGCTCACGGCCGGGGGGTGGACAAGTATTACAGGCAGGGCCATTGTGCCGTGAAGGGTAGGGGGCTTGCTCATCGTTCTTCTTCACAGTAGTTATCGAAGAACTGCTTCATGACAAAATCCACGGTCTCCTGATTGACATGAAAATTTTCTCTGCCCTGGGCAAAGACCGGGGCATTGAGCATCGGGCGATAGATGGAGGCCATTTCAAAGGCAGGGAAATAGAGAACATCCGGGTGGTTTGCGCAAAATTCATCCACGGCCGCCCGCAGAGTGGCCTTGGAGCAGCAACTGGCGCTGATCACATCGAGATCACGGCGGAAGGTTGCCCAGAGATGGACCGGCGACAGGGTGACCATGAGCCTGCATTTGGGCACGTGGGCAGCCATGAGGGAATGGATACGCTCCAGGTTTTCGAGATTTTCGGCAAATCTGCTCACCCGGAAGCGATAGCGGCTCATGTCTCCTCCTTCGCTTACATAAGGTCCCGCGGGCAGGCAGATCACCGACCCGTCCACGGTATCCTCCCAGATTTCCGTCAAACCAAGGGTCACGATGAGCAATTCGGCCTGGGCCAATGCTCTGCGCGAGCAATGGCGATGCCGATCGAAGCCGGCCTCCGCCTCCTCCATGGAATCATAGACAATGATCCGGCGGTAGGGGTCCTGAACACGGCGGGAAGCGGGGGTTTTCCACCAGCGAAGATCGGGCGTCCATTCCTCAAATGTGTATTCAAAAATCTGGCGCATGCAAAAGGTGTTGTAGATCCTTTCCCAGGCCGCGCTGGCGTGCTTCGAGGCCGGGTGGTCCGTTTCCTCGGCTATGTAGGAATAGCCTTTTTTGAGCAGGACATCTTTTATCTCCCTGGCAAAACAGGACCCCATGGAGGCAATGGAGGTCCGGCGGTTGATCTTCAGGCCGGACCCGGCGGGAAACGGATATGCCCCCCCGGCGGGAGGATTGTCGTACGAGCCGGGCCAAACCTGCCAGGGTTCGAAAGCACGACCGGGATAAACGTCACAACCTGCCATAAGCACCCTTTTTCTCCCCCTTGACAATAACGTTCCAGCCGATCATCCGAAAGGGAAATATCCTGCCCAGGAACCGGTCCGCCCTGCTGAGCACCTCGATGCGATAAAACTTCCTGCCGCTGGAAGCAGGCGCGGGCAATTTATGAGGGATGATATAGGCCGATCTCCAATCCACGATTTTCAGGCCGGCCTCGTCCAGCTTGCCGCGTAAAACGCCGGGTGTGTAAAAACGCAGGTGAGTCGGGTCCCATCCGCGCCACTTTTTTTCATGACGGAAAAACTTTCGCAAGGTCCCTTCGATCAGGTAGTTCAAAGAGAGCGCATTCTGGGTGCTCACGACCATGCGCCCTCCCGGCGCCAGAAGACCGGCGGCGGCATTCAGCAGTTCCTGATCGTGCGGTACGTGTTCCAGAACATCTTTGATCAGCACCACGTCAAAGTGCAGCGCAGCCGCATGAAAGGGGAATTCACGGCTGCAGATGAAGCGGCACCGGTCAGCCAGCCCATGCTTGCCGGCAAAATAGCGGGCCGTCTTCAACACGGTTTCTTCGACGTCCACCCCGACCGCCAATGCCGCTCCCTGCATCGCCGCATGAACCATGAACATGCCCGCGCCGCAGCCAAAATCGAGAAAACGGAGCCCCCGGAGGTTGCCGATCAAATCGCGAACGAAGGCGTTCTTTATTTGGCTGTAGCTCGTGCTTTGCTGCTCCAGGTAGGCGCGCAACGCGTATTCGACGTTGCCGGAGCGAATCCAGTGGCTCTCTTCATAGCGCATTTCCGGGCATGCCGTCTCAGGGGCCGATGATTTCACCATACACTTTTTCCCAGGCAGTCTTTTCCCGTTCGATGGAAAAATCCCGCATGCGCGCCATGGCGGCGGCTCCCAATTGCGCGGCGAAATCCCGGTCCCCCAGAATTTCTCCCATGGCCCGCGCCAGGGCTTCGGAATTGCCCCAGGACGTCAGTAAGCCGGAGACGCGATCCTGCATGAGTTCTTCGTTGGCTCCCGTCCGGGTCGCCACACAGGGGACGCCGGAAGCCATGGCTTCCATCAGGATATTGGGGCAACCTTCGGAAACGGACGGCAGCACAAAAACATCCAGGGTCCTCAGCCATGCGGGTATATCCTCGTGCGCCAACGGTTTGCGAAAGTGAACAGAGTCGCCCATGCCGGTTCGCCGCATTATGTCGGCAACCCCCTCCCGCTCGGATTCCCGCAAATGCCCGGGCAGTTCCAGAACCAGGTCCATGCTTTTGCGAAGTTCGGCCGCCGCCTTGATGAGATAGGGAAGCCCCTTGGCGTACTTGAAAATTCCAGCGGAGCCTATGACTCGAGGTCCGTTCCGCCGGCTTTGCGGCTGCCATGCTTCAGAGGGAATCTCGACAGAGTTATATATCACCCGGCTCTTGTCCGCGATCGGCGACAAAGCATCGGCCATCTCCACGAGTTCGCGGCTCAGGGCCACGATACGGTCTGCGTTTTCGAGCCCGCTTCGGCAAACCGCCGTCTTTTCAGGGCTGAAAATATACCTCTTCACGTCATCCCCAACCAGGGTGGTCACCGAAGGGACGCTCATCCTGCGGGCCAGAAGGCCGGTGATGTATGCTACCGGATAGAGAAAAAAGGCATGAAACAAATCGAAATTTTCTGCCAGGTGCAGCAATTCAAGGGACTGATACATCTGTCTCAGCGTCATATTGTGAGGGCAATCCCACAGAAGCCGCTGCCCATCCGCAAGATTCTCGCGGCCGATGACAATCCGATGCAGTACCCGGTTCTCCAGGGCCGCGCGGGAGTAATTTTCGTCTAGAAGGACCGGGGGGCGATCCTCCAGGAAGAAATGGGCCACATGAACTTCCAGACCGAACCCGGCCGCGTAGCCGGAGACGCGTTCGGCGGTGCGCGCAAGCCCGCCCCAACAGTTTGGAGGAAATTCGTGGACAACCAGGCAGATCTTCTTCTTGGTTCTTCCCGCGCGTCTCATGTCCTGCTATTCTTTCCGAAATGCATTGGAACGGCCGGATAGTGCAGCGTCAACTAAGTTCCTATAGGTAAGGACCTTCAGCCCGTCATTCCGGCGCAGGCCGGAATCCAGCTCCTTTTCAGTTGGTTAACAGCACTGGACCCGGCCTTCGCCGGGGTGACGATTCCTTGCAAACTATAATAACTTTGTTGACAATGTAGTAGATGACCGATAATCCAGCCGAGGATATCATGACGCCATGCGAATCGGAATCATCTTTCACAAGGACCCCTTCGTTCCTCCCGCCGGGATCGACCTCATCCGGCTTCGCGCAATTGCCGGCGCTCTGATACGAAGAGGCGTCGATGCCGAAATCATCGCACCGGCAGCGAGGGAAGGCTTTCTTGACCGGGGACATCCCCGTTCTTCCTCTTGCCGCTCTGTCGAAAGGGCGAAAATACGACCTCCTCAAAACCTGTTATCACTTTTCCATACAATTGACGGGGAAATACCGGGGACCGCTTATCTCGCGAATTGTCCGGGTAGTCGACGAACAACTGCCGGAGAGGGATGGTTCGATGAGACCGACCCTTCTGGAATGCCAGAGCCTCATCAGTAAGCGTGCGAAGGCGCTGATCGTCAATAATGTTGAAAATGAAGAAAGGTGGCTTCGGCTATACGGCGGCAAGCTTTCCATCGCGATAATCCCGAATGGCTGCCCCGTCCACATCCCCCCCATTCGTTCCAACCCCTACGGCGCCGACGGCGCCCCCATTCTGTTCCTGGGAAGCCTGGCCGCTCCCCGCATGATCGAATTGCTGAATGAACTGGCATGGAGATTGCGGGACAGATGCCGGATTCATATTGTCGGATCGAACAAGGCGCACCTGTACGGCGAAGGAAAGCCGCCCGGGTTGAACCCGCTGATTGCCGATCACGGAGAGCTTCCCGAGGAGGAAGTCTGGGATTATGTTCGCCATGCGCGGATGGGCATCGCGCTGGCAGCGGGCCCTCATCTTTTCGACAACGATATTTCCAAGATCTACACCTACCTTAGAGGCGGCCTGCCGGTGCTTTCCGAAGAGCTTATCGCCAACAACCACCTTCTCGCGCAGACTCACCTCGGCAATATCTTCGCCTACGGCAACGCCACGGACATGGCGATGAAGGCCGCCGGCCTCCTGGAACGGCCACCGACGCAATGGACCCAATCCGCAATGGAGCTAATGGAGCGGGAACATTCCTGGGAGCAGCGAGCCACCGTTCTATTGAGCCTGATCCACAAAGTCCTCGGCAACTCATGAATATCCGTTTCTTTCCGGATATTTAAAGAGCCCGGCGCGGAAATCCGATGGCGCCTGCCGGTTGTCTTGGGGATATCGAAACCAAAAAAGGGGACGGGAGCGGGATAAATAATGAGGGGAGCTTAAATTAACTTGCTCTTTACACCATAACGGTGTATATTCTTGCCATGGCGGAAAAACGGAAGCCAACTTATGACCTCGAAGCCTTTAAGACCGCGTGTAACAGCGTGGGGAGGCTTAATGTTACCGGTACGGCGTTGCGAAGCGCCGCCGCTTTGGGGTTTGGACGCGCCGAAATCGTGACGACAATCCAGACTATGAAGCGGGAGCACTTCTATAAGTCCATGGCGGCTTTTGCCGATCATCGGCTTTGGCAGGACGTTTATCACGTCCCCTCACCTGTGGGCGTGTTGTATGTGAAGTTTACCTCTGATGCCGTCACCGAGTTTTTGTTGCTGTCGTTCAAGGAGAAAGGCCATGACTAATCCTGTCTGTCCAGAAACGGGGGCACCGATGCGCCGCGAGGTGCGCCCGATGACTCTTACCTATAAGGGCGAGAGCATTACATTTGATATGCCCGGTTGGTATTGTGACCAGTCGGACGAAAGCATTCACACCGGCGAGGATATGAAAATATCCGACCGGATGTTGAACCGTCTTAAAGCCCGTAGCGAAGGGTTGCTTGAGCCGGAGGAAATCCGGCGCATTCGCAAAAAGTTGCGACTAACACAAGAGGCCGCCGGGCTGGTGATCGGCGGCGGGCCGCGAGCGTTTCAGAAATATGAAAGCGGCGACTTGTTGCCGAGCCGTGCCATTAGCAGCGCCTTGGTTTTGCTCGATCATGATCCCAAGGCTTTGACGGTGCTGAGGGGAAGGCAGAGCAAGGCATCCGCCCTGCATGGCGAACTGCGGCCATGAAAGACGAGCGCAAGCACCTTACAGCCGCCGAAGTGGACAAGCTCATAACTGCCACCAAGGGCGGGCAGCATGAGGCCCGCGACCTCCTGGAACGGCCCCCGACGCAATGGACCCAATCCGCCATGGCGCTAATGGAGCGGGAACATTCCTGGGAGCAGCGAGTCACCGTTCTATTGAGCCTGATCCACAGGGTCCTCGGCAACTCATTACCAGACGCGGGAGTTGAACCAGGTGCGTTTCTTGCCCGATAGAGCTTTCCTGAATCAGTGGCACCAAAGCGACACCGGAAAAATTGGCCGGTTGAAGGATTTTCCGGAACGGATGAGGAAGCTGGTCTCCGAGAACCCCAGGCTTCTTACAGCAATGATTTCGAGGCCAAAAACGGCCTGAGGAATGAGTGGAGGGTGAAGAGTGAGCAGTTAAAAATAACTCCTCTTGGTTCTATCGCTTTGCGAGGAGGTGTTAGCTTGGCGCGACCCCGTTGGGGTTGCCGTACGCGAAGCGGCGGGCGCCAGCCCTCCAAATTGATCTTCTCGTGAGATGCTTAAAATTGATTTCACCCAGGGCAAAGCGCGAATACAGTTCCAGCAGACCTTCAAAGGTATAGTGACTGCGCAGATAGTCGCTTCGTCCGATCTCGAAATCCAAGCAGGCCTTTACCTGTTGAAATCAATGAATCGCCTTGAGGAGCCGGGGTTCTTTATCACCCGGAGCGGCCACTCATTAGCCTCCTACCGTCCTTTATAGAGGAATCTTAAGCGCTTATCCGCCCACTGGCTTTGTGACGAAGCCGATCTATTACCTTGGAGATTTTAAAATTTTTTTTACCCACTCCACAAACGCTCTTTGGACCGGGTACAATCGTTTTTGCAAAAGGTATCTTTTGCCAAGGAAATCTCGAATAAGATCAGCCTTCTCCGCCTCAAAGGTTTCGTCGGGCATTCTTCCACTCATTCCGCCGAAAGGGAAGTGAGCTACAACGATATTTTTGTACTCGGGCCTAGTGCGAGGGTCCCCTAAACATTTCATGTTGAATGCCCAGTCGGCCAGAGTGCGATACCGTATGTCGAATCCGCCCAACTCTCTGAACAGGTCCTTGTGGTAGAAGATCGCCTGATGACAGATATTGATGCGGCACAATTTCCATTTCGAGAACTTTCCGTCGTACAGTTTTCCGGTGTTTCCCCAGACCACGTTCCCATAAAGAAATCTCCCTTTTGGCAAGAGCGTGAATACGCGCTCCAGGACCAATTCATCCACAAAGAAATCCCCTGCCCCAATGAAATAGAGCCAGTCGCCTTTCGCGAGGCCGATTCCTTTGTTAAATGCATCGTAAACGCCCCGGTCCGGCTCACTTACCCAATAGTCGACGCTCTGCTCCCTTTCCCTGATTAAATCGAGCGTTTGGTCAGAGGAGCCTCCGTCCACGATCAGCAACTCTCTTTGAGGGTATGTCTGGGAGCAAATACTTTCGAGGGTCTTTCGAGTGGCGTCTCCGGCGTTAAGGACGGCAAGCACGATAGAAACAAGAGGTTTCCCCTCAACGGGGGATTTCTCGATTCCAGCACAGCGAAGCCCGCCTACCCCTTGGATGGTTGATTGAGGCATCTGTTCGTGTTGTATCCTGCGGCTCGTGGAGTGACCTTTTTACCCTGAATAACGCATCAACCTGGCTGTCAACAGATGTCAAACCGCATTTTGGATCGGATTCGCGGGCCAGAAACTTCTAAAACAATCCCAAACCTCGCAAAACGATACGATTTCCCAATCGAACATGCAAGTGGAATGTCAACGGGACTGGGTTTTGCAATTTCAGGACACACTCCTTGGCGGAGAGCTAGAGAGCGCAGCATGAACGGCAAAAGCGGGCAAAAATTTCGTTGGCAAATGTTAGGGAAGTTTAGGGTTTTTTTGGCTTGGGGGGCACAAAAATGGGCACAGTGGGGCGGCATCGAACAGCCCGGCGAGTATTGATCGAATCTTACCTGGCTGACCGAAAAGGAAAATATTTCTTGATCTGATTAACGTATTGCGTTAATGGTAATGGCCAAAAGGGCCGACAATGAATATAATATTCAAGAGCAGGGGACTTGAGAAAGAATGTAACCGGCAGGATCTTCTGGTAAGGCGACATGGAGCGAAGCGGGGCATGCTAATCCGAAGGCGGCTCGATGAATTGAAGGCTGCACAGACTCTCGATATCATGCGGTTTCTGCGTCCCGCTCGCTGCCATGAGTTAAAAGCCGGCCGCGCTGGTGAGTTGTCAGTCGATTTGGATCACCCCTGTCGCCTTGTTTTCAAGCCGGATCATAATCCATTGCCAACCAAACCGGACGGCGGCCTTGATTGGACTCAGGTAGCTTCTGTAAAAATTCTCGGTGTGGAGGATACCCATGATTAGAGCGATACAGAATCAATACGCGCCAGATTATGTTTCCCCTCCAGGTGAGACACTGACCGAAATACTTGAATCTCTCGGCATGTCCCAGGCCGGATTAGCGGAGCGCACGGGCCGCGCAAAGAAAACAATTAATGAGATCGCAAAGGCGAAGGCCCCTATCACCCCGAAAATAGCCCTTGAGTTCGAGAGTGTTCTCGGAGTTCCAGCAAGTTTTTGGAATAGCAGGGAAAGTCAATATAGGGAGCATCTTGCCAGAAAAGATGAGCACATGAAACTCGCAAAGCATCTGACATGGCTCGCCTTATTTCCAGTGCGCGAAATGATAAAGTTTGGCTGGATAACCGGATTTGAAGATAAGGTCCACCAACTTAGAGAAATGCTGAAGTTTTTTCAGATCGGTTCCCCTGAACAGTGGGAGAATTATACCAAACCTTACACTGAGCAGGTTGTATTTCGGAAATCCAATACTTTTGAAAGCAACCTCCCTGCGGCGATCTCGTGGCTTCGAAGAGGAGAGATATTAGCCAGAGCAATTCCCTGTGCCCCTTACGACCAGGGGAAATTCCGGGAAGTCCTCCGGGCAATCCGTGGGATGACCGAGGAACTTCCTGATGTTTTTTGTCAGAAAATGATTGAACTGGCGGCTGCTGCGGGAGTCGCCGTGGTCATTGTTCCAGAATTGCCCAAGATCCGCATCAGCGCTGCCACGCGTTGGTTATCTTCTCACAAAGGCCTGATTCAGCTTAGCCTTCGGTATAAGAGAAACGATCAGTTCTGGTTTTCCTTTTTTCATGAGGCCGGCCATATTCTGTTACACGGCAAAAGGGACATTTTTATCAATGTCCAGGAGGACTCCCGGGAGGAAAAAGAAAATCAGGCTAACGCTTTCGCTTCGAACTTTCTGATACCCTCCCCACAATTCCGGACTTTAACCAAGTACGGGGCTCCATCCAAGGAAAGGGTTGCGGCGTTTGCGGCCGACCTTGGCATTGCTCCCGGTATAATTGTCGGGCGCCTCCAACGTGAGAAGATCATACCTTACAGTTTCTATAATGACCTGACAGTCAAGTTTAAATGGGCAAGCTGATATACTTTTATTTCACGTCTTCAGGGGATAGGGAGCGCACCCGGCAAGCCGGACATCCCGGCCAGCTTCCCCTGAACCTCACCAGGGCGCTTGCAGGAGAGCGCGATCATGTGGATTCAAGGCAAGGTTTTACTGAAAAAATACCCGCAGTTGACCGAGAACGAACTATTCGAATGGTGCAAAGACGGCCGGCTTAAGCCCTTCAGAAGAGGCAGCGCCTCTTGCGGCAGGGACCCGAAAAGCCCTCGGGGATGGCGACGGGTTTTCCCGACTGAAGAAGCTAACCGAAAATATGATTCGCTATGCGGCAAGTACTTCTCTCTTATTGGTTGGCTAAAATCCAGACGAGTGCCTGACGAAAAGGTCATCGAGGCTGACCAGGACGGGCTTACCTTCAGTCTCAAAAAATCCGGACGCCCGATCGAGTTGCCGGAAATCGAGCAGTTTAAATATAACCTTTTCCGAAGGCGGCAAACTGAAACAGCGGAAATATTGCGGCTGCTTTCGGAAATCGAAGAGCTTGAAAAAGAACTGAAGCCAGGCAAGGTATGGGGAAACCCCTGTCTGGTCTTTGGGGACGTTTATACCCTGCTTATGGACAGCTTCTTTCGTTCGGAAGACTTAGGGGGAGCAGTGAACAGTGAGCAGTGAGCAGTGAACAGAAAAGGCAGAAGGGAATAATTCCTTCTGGTTCTATCGCTTCGCGAGGAGATGTCAGCTAAGGCCGACAGCGTTGGGACATGGTATACACAACCTGCAAAAGGCGATTTCTTATCACCTAGTTGGGTACACATTTTTTACGGGACATTCCTGCGAAAAAACCCCTTTAGATATCGATCGATGTCATAGGTAAACCTCAGGATCCTCTTGGTTAGATACGCAAGCGCCGGACGGTTTTCGAACAGTTCGCGGAAGGGTTCGGTTATTTTCCATGACACGCTTGAGAATAAAGCTTCCAGCTCGGCTGTCTTGTTTAGGGCTTGCTGCAAAGTTTGACTGAGCAAATCCTCGAGAAAAGCAGGGTCTGCCATCCTGGCAAAGCAGCGCCCCAATTCCCCCTTGAACTCATCAGGCGAGTAAAGCTCAGTCCAGTAGGAGCGCTCGAAATGGAGTGCCGTGATTCCCATGTAGCTTGCACAGCGGCACCAGGGGGCGGAGAGGAACTTGCGCCACATGTGCAGGTCGGTCCAAATGCCATCCGGAGTGACGGACCAGCCCTCCTTGAGGCGGAAGTAGGCCTCTCGGGTATGGGCGCCGTATGTCAAGCCGAAAAAGTTCGTGGGGGACCCTGGTATCCAACATCCTGTCCCGAAATGCCGGGTGTGCGATATCGGCCGGAAGGGCATCGCGGACGGTCCCCAAATCGGACCCCAGACCGGCAAATATATGGAGTGTGTGTCCGAAATCCGCGGTTTGCAGCAGGCGTTCCAGGGTCTCCACATGACGGGGGAACCATAGATCATCATGGCAGAGGTAGCAGATGATCCTGCCCGTGGTTTTCGGAATCACCCGGGCACGATGGATTTCTCCGGTGCGGGGGGCTTTGGAAAACTGCAAAACCTGGATTCGATCATCTTCGGCAGCCACGCTCCGGAGCATTTCCACTATCTCGGGAGGCGAGCCGTCACAGAGCACGCAGATTTCCATCTCTCGAACGGTCTGCGCCCGGGCACTGGCGAGGGCCCAGAGCACATAAGGAGCATGGCCGTAGGTGGGGATGATAACCGTGGCACGGGCAGGTCGGGAAAGAGCAGAAGCCATCATAGGATGCACGGTTGGTGAAAGGTCATAGAGTTAACCGAAGTTGAAGCCCCAGACCCAGGTTTCTCGTCGAGCAATCGCTGCAGGTAGTCACTGAAGAGAGGAGCCCGGTGTCGGGTTCGAATGTGACTGTAGTTCGATGAATTGATGTTTTTAATTTGGAACAACCGCTTCGGGTGCCAGAGAAAATCATCCTTCAAGTAAGCATTGAGGTCCAGGAGGGCAAAATCCGGATGGTACTTGCATTCCGGCCCGGCGTAATTGACCCCGTCAGCCCCCACCTGGATCAGAAAATGCGCGCTGTGAAGTTCGTTAAAACTCAACGGCCGGTCATAATAGCGGTCGTAGGGAACCTGGATGGTTGCAGGATCAGAGAGGTTTCCCTGAAAGGTCTGGACGGCTTCAAGGACCCCGGCCTGGTCCGCCTGCCTGGGATTAGCGGTGTCCCAGTCTACACAGAATGGATGGAAATACAACCAATGAATGCCTGAATCGAGAGCTGCCCGGGCGACCTGTGCGAATCTACGGCTCCGCTTCCTGTCGGTGAGCAGAGCGGCAGCAATCTGCACTGCACTGCCCTCGAGTTCGACGCGTTTCCTCAGCAACTCAATATACCGCAGGGTCTGTAAGAAATACTCTGATTCTCCATCCTCCCAATCATACAATGACACCCGCACCGAGGTCACGCCGGATAAGAGAGCATCTTGTACTCCGGGATCATGGAGGCGGGATCCATTGGTGATCACGGCGATCTCCCGGATGCCAGCCTTGCGAGCCAGGGCAACCGTCTCGGGGAAATACGGCGTTAAGGTTGGCTCTCCGCCACTG
Source organism: uncultured delta proteobacterium (assembly GCA_963757915.1). Lineage (GTDB taxonomy): Bacteria > Desulfobacterota > Syntrophobacteria > Syntrophobacterales > Syntrophobacteraceae > SbD1. The sequence continues at coordinate 408,017 of CAVWTD010000002.1, forward strand.
AGCACCAACCCGGGCATGTGCGGTCCCAAGATGCCGAACAATCTGTCCAGAAAGGGCAACGGCAGGGTCAAGCCGGCCTGCCGAGCCCACCCATAAGGGCAACAGGGGCAATTCCGGGTACAAGTCTGAGTGAGATCTACCTCCATGGTTATGGGATAAATCCTCTCGCCGCGCAGATAAGCCCCGAGCCGTTCCTGATTGAACCCGACCTTGGAGGGAGAAAAAACAAGTGCATCTTTGGTGCTCATGATCAATTCCTGATTAAAATTGCTGAATTTTGGGCAGCCCGCAAATGTGGTGTATTCATCCCGTTGATCGATCCGCCTGACGCAGTGCATCCAGGGCCAGGGCCACCTCCCTGGCCTGTTCGAGCCCGCACCGAGGCGGTGGACCTCCCTGGAGATACTCCACGAATTCTTTGAGTTCCTCGTATAGGGGCATTGTGTTGTCGAGGGCGACACGTTCATCCCCAGAGTCGTCCCGGACCAGGACATGGTCGGCGTAGGAATCCGACAGCAGGGCTGCCCCTTTTGTTCCATGCACGCTCACCGAACGCCTGCTGCCGGGATGACGCCAATCAACCGAGAGAATCGCCCGAGGACCCTCTCCCAATACGGCCCAGAGGCTGACCGGTACGGCCTCTTTCCTGCCAATGAGGGAAAATGCCGGAGCCGGTATGGCTCCAATGATACCCCGTACAATGGTCAAGTCGTGGACAGCCCAGACCGTTAAAACATCGCCCTGTTGAGGGCCGGTCTTCCAGCCATAGTGGCAGCAGGACACCAGCTCCAGTTTCCCAATGCGTCCGGAATCAACAATGGCTCGGAGGGTTTGGATACCGCGGTGATATTCCCACTTGTGCATAACAAAGATCAGGCCTTCGCCCCCCGCAGCTGCCAGTTCTTCGGCCTGCTCCATAGTAGGGCACAAGGTCTTTTCAGAAAAGATGGGCACGCCTCTGGGAATCAGCTTCTTGGCCTCTTGGGCCAGAGAAGGAATGGGCGTGGCCACGACATAACCATCACAATAGGGCAATTCCCGGCTACTCGCGAACACCTGCTCAGCGCCCAAGCCCAGGGCCGACTCCCGGGACATTGCAGACCGCGCGACCACTAATACCTCGCATCCCAAGGCTCGCAAGTCCCGCAGAATGTTCTTTCCCCAGTAGCCACAGCCAATCAGGCCGATGGTGAGTCTTCTTCTGTCGAGACCCCTAGTAATTGAGCGCCCCCTTTGATGAGTTCCATAACGCTAAAGGGCGCCTCATCCCGGTCTCGATTTCACAGGAAGAGATCACCCAATCTACGCCTGGGACTTAAGTATGGAAACGGGAGCCTATAATAGGCGTCTGCCGAATCATTAGTCAACAACTTGCTATTGAGGGGTAGAGAGACTCAGTCCCCTGTCAGTTCCAGTCTTGCGGACAGATTCTTCATAAAAGTTCAACACGGAATCGACATCCCCATGTGCCCCGCTGACTCGTGTTGCAACCGGATACGCCCGGCACATAAGCCATCGGGGTCATAAAAGTGGAGGGTGATGGGTGAGGGGTGAAGGCAAAACAGGGAAGCGTGGAGAGGGGAGCAGGGAGCGAGGAGCAGAAAAAGCAAAAGGAAATAATTCCTTCTGGTTCTATCGCTTCGCGAGGAGATGTTAGCCTGGCCCGACGCCGGGGGGGCTTACACACGTCAGTCCACGCACCATTGCAGCGACACACGTTTTCCCTGCTTTAGCACCTCCAGGAAGCCGATTGCATTTGGAGGAGGTTCGATCAAGCACCCAAAACTATCGCTCACCTGATAGGAATAGTCACCGCTGGTGAAGGTCCAAGTGCATATTCCGCACGAGCCGGTCCCCTGGCAGTCGTATTGACCTCCTTTAATGGTTAACTCCGGCTGCCCGTCACCCGGCGATCCTGTTCGCCAGCTTTGATAGGTATAGTCGTCTGTCCCTGCTTTGCTTACAAGAATCCTATGCTTTAAAGTTATGCACTCCATCCCCAGAGTCTTATCCGCACTGGAGCTGTTAATGGAGGCGATCTTAAGCGGCCCCTGTTCTTTGGATGTCCCTCCGTTATCGTACCTGAGCCAAAGGAGCCCGTTTGCAACGGCGATTCCATAGCTGTTGCAAAAGAAGCCGTCCCCGGAAATTGATTCTTTGAACCTGTCATCAATAAGTTCATCATAGCGCGCAATGAACTCGGCAGGCGATTTGATGCTTACTCGTTTACCATTCAGGGTTACAGTGCGGAGGGGATAAATGACAAGCCGGGCCACTGACTTACGGTCATTGGAAAGGATTGCCGTCTTCAGTTCTTTCCAGGCTCCATCGAATGCGGGACCTGTGGCGCAGCCATTGTCCGAAGCATCGCCCGATTCTTTCGCCGGTACCGCTTCAGGGGTATCGCCGACAGCGGCCAACGGTAACCAGCATAGTAACAGGAAGACGAACCACTTCCTCATGATAATACCATGCCAAATTCCGATTAAAAAGAATAGACGGAATCGAGACAGTGCAAAAAAACGCGATCTTGTCCGGTTACAATTTACGATAAGTTTGAAGCCTCATTGTGAGAGGTGGCTCTCCTTATTCTTTTTTGCTTCCAGCAATGTGTTGTAGTTCTTGCGGACAGTGATTACATCCGGGTGCTCTTTTCCAAGGGCTTTTTCCAGTATCTCAAGCGAGCGTAAGCAGAGGGGCTCGGCCTCAGCGTACTTGCCTTGGGCGTAGTAGAGTCCTGCCAGGTTGTTGAGGCTGGCGGCCACATCCGGGTGATCATTTCCAAGGGCCTTCTCCCGAATCTCAAGCGAGCGCCGGTAGAGGGGCTCGGCCTCAGTGTATTTGCCCTGAGCGCGGTAGAGCACTGCCAGGTTGCTGAGGCTGGTGGCCACATCCGGGTGCTCTTTTCCAAGGACCTTTTCGAAGATCTCAAGCGAGCGCCGGTAGAGGGGCTCGGCCTCAGCGTATTTGCCGGCATAATAAAAAGCGAGAGCGGTCTGATTCAATAAGCTCGCATCACCCGGACGGAGAGCCAATGCTTTCTGATACCAGTTGGTTGCATCGGTATAGCGTCCAGCAAAGATTTCCGTCTGTCCCGTGGCCTCATAGTTTCTTGACAGTTCAACTTCTTTGGTCTCCCGTGCTTCTGCGAGCAGTTTCCTTGCATTGTCAAAACGCTTTTCTGCGATCGCCTTCAATGCCAATGCGTATGGATCAGCGTTTGACGGAATTTGTGCTGCCAATTCGCGGGCTCGCGGAGAAGGCTCTTCGACTTTTTGCACGCGTTCTATCTGTCCTTGGAAAAATGTTATCTGTGTGTCCTTCTCTCCGAGTTGCCTGTTAAATTCTCCATCGAGCAAGCGCACGATTTTTGCCGTATCACCCACGCCTATGGGCGCTAGGGGGCTCATCCACCAACAGAGTACCAATACGAAAACAGCTATTCCTCCCGTGGCCTTGACGCCGATATCGCCAAAACGTGACTTAATCCATTTAACTTCCAGGCCAATTGTTCCTGTGAGAAAAAAGGCAAGCAGTCCGGAGAGCAGCGCACACGATATGGCTAGCATGCGCTGCTTATATTCCGGCAATTTCTCCGGAGCAAAGACAAATACGCAAACAAAAAAGAGGAATAAAAGGGATCCAAAAACCCAAGTGCCGTCTAAGCGATGCTGAGGTTTTGGCATTGCAGCCAGTCCTCTCGTTTGGATATTTCAGAATAAGAACGTTTAAGGTGAATTGTGTGGCGGCTTGGCCCCACGCGCTGTGCGAGTCCGCTTAGAGTAAGCCGCGCCACACTAATTCTTAATTCATATTGTCCAGTTATGTTTTACACTAAGAGACCAGATAGCACGACAAGTTACGCATTTTGTTTTGCTTCTGCTTCTGCTTGTTTTGCTTCTGCTTCTGCGTGTTGATACGCCTCTTCACGTAATTTTGGTATAGGACTTTTTAATTCATCTTGCTTGTAGTGTTTTATTAAATAAAGGATTAGATTGTGACGCATATTAATCTTTGCATCCAAATAATGAAATAGCTTTTGATGATACATTAACCACTTTTCATAATTCTTGTAATCATCAGATGATACTTCCTTTCCATTTATCTCATATGTTACTTTTCCAGAGCTTAGGGGATATTTTACTGTTCTCTCATGCTGGTATTTATTATTTAACAACCACCGACTCGATTCACATAATTTAATCTGAAAACTCAACGATGTTGTAAAAATCCACTTTTCAATAACTTTTTGTAATAAAAGGTCGCGTATTACAAGCAATGTTGGAGAAATTATATAGATGGAAACTCCAGACACAATTACTTTTATAATGGTTCCAATAGATATATCTAATTGTTCCATCAAAATGAAGCTCCCTAAATTGTCATGATAGCCGGAAAGCCTAATTTCAAGAACACGGATAGAATACAACAAACTGTACATTTTTGCCCGCTTTTTTTGCTCGCTGGCTTAATCACGCTTCGGCAAATACGCTGCCCACTTTATGCGCCATTCGTGGTGCAACCCCGCTGCTAAAGCCGTTACTGTGCGGTCTATTTCGCGCCGGAATCGACTTTCTCAGGCCGGGCCATACTAAAAAAACATCGTCCAGTGGTAAAGTTATCCGAAAAATCAGGTTATCGGTCTGGGCGCGCCCATGCGTATGACCCCTGCCCTCATCTGCGGACGTTTATGGGGGGGGGTGGGGGGTCCGGCGCGCTGGCCCTCCGGGGGAGGTACACGGGCAGGGCGGCGACGGTGCTACAGGGCCGTGTGTCCCCCCCCCCAACTATGGGTTGACCTGAGATCGTCGATTCTAAGGCCATTCTCGCAAGCCGATAGGCCGCTGTTGACGATGACAGACGCTGTTTCAAAGACGATGTTTAACACTGGCGTTTCCACTGCTCGAAAAGGGCAGGCCAGTATCCTGCAACATCTGATTCGAGTTCGATTAGACGGTTATGGGGGACAACGGGGGACAACCGTCAGGAGAGACAAACGGGGGACAAATCGCGCAGTTTATGGATTTCTCAATTGAGGTTGTTTTGGGCGGAAAGCGGACGGCGGGGCCGAAGGTGATCGAGATGCACGGACGCGACGGAAAGGTTATCCGGACCGTCAAAATGATGGGACTCGGGGAAGAATGAGGGCCTGGAATCCCCGAGAATGATCGGAAGCATCATTTTCGAAACACGTAGTCAATGTCTATGTTGCGTCTTAATTGTAGGTTCGCAGTAAAATACTTAAGATCTTCATCAAGCTCCGAGAGCGTGCCTAAAAGCCTGTCTCGACCATTAAAATCCGGTGAGGCCTTTACTACATCTATTAGCGGCGTGAGGCTGTTTAGTTCTATAAGTAATTTTTCGCGTATATTGTTGAGATTATGGCGAAACAGATTAAGTTGCGAACATTTTGCGATCAGATCCTCATGCAGAGCGCCCGTACGTGGACTTCTTTCAATATCCTCCACTCCTATCGTATATGCCTTTTCAGTAACGTATGTGGCCACAAAAACGTAATTCTTTTTGATGCGTTTTATCACAGGAGCGGCAAAGGCGTTACGCTTAGATTTTTCGATGTCGGTTGCAGAAAGTGTACGTTCCATTTGGTTTAGAAGCTCGGCTAATTCGGGATTGGTAAATCCGGAATCCATGAGGCCGAGATGCGAAGCAATCAGCCCTGTTTGTTCGGCGCTAGTCGCAGAAAGAATTGAAAGGCGATCAATTAACGCTGCAGCTTCGATTTGTTTTTGATCCCACATTTCGGCTTCAAAACCGAAGCCTTTAAAGCGTTTGAAGCGAGCTGCAACGAGCAAAACGGAAAAAAGAAATGCGAACCCCAAAGCTGCTTTCGCGGCGCCTGTTTGATTATTGTAAGCCAAGATGCCCCCAATAATGAGTAAACCCACAGCTCCGCCAGCAATGATAACACTTGAAATTATATCCCGGACTGACATGGTAACCTTTCGGATGAGGCCCGCGTGCGGCCTTTTTCTGGGAAGAAAGCGAGGGACTTCATGCCGGATCTGCCGGCGATATGGGATTCCGCTTTGGATCACATGAACTCGATTCGCTTTCGAGTCATAGAAACGAATACATTGTAAAGTAATTGAAAAAACGTACAAGTGGCTCAAATAAAATACAGATAACAAACAACCCGAAGATAGTACCTTCAATGACCAGATGCTTAGGTAGGGAATAACGCCTAACTATTTCGTTGCTCATAATAATTGTAGTAAATGATGAGACCAAAGCTAAGGCATGTGACGACACATCAGAGTAGATAAGATAGAAGGATGACAATGAACCCGTATCGGCGTGTATGTGAATGTAATCCTTCCAAATGTCGATTATGTTCTTTCCATGTTGTTTTGCCGATTTAAGTACAGATAGCGCATCCATTTGATTTGGATACATGCCCAGAGCAAATAAAACGGAATATGATCCAACTACGGTGGCATAAAGAATAAAAAGCTCACTCAATGGGATACGTACTTTAAATATCAACAAACCACAATACACAGAAAAAACGCCGGTCGCCAGAAGCGTTAGCTGAATAAAGCACGATGTGCAATAAAATCCCAAGTTATTCCATGCAATACCATGGCTTTGATATAATGGAAATTGTACTATCATACTTATTATGAACGCGGTTAGCCAAATTTGTAGTGCAAGGCGTACTGCTTTCTTCTTGTTAGTAGACGCAATCGCTACCATGCTCCGAGCTTTCTTGCCTGGATTTATGACCGTGGTAAACCAATCAATTAGAGCATTAAGAACGAAGTGTAGATTTTTTTCTAGGTCTTTTAGAATCACGACAAATTCGTCCCCTCTTCTGAATGACCATATACTGAATTACCATATACCATAGCCAGGCAGCATTGATAAGTAGAATGAAGCCTTCAGTAGTCGAATGGGGAACCCTACCCGAACGAAGCATCAATGCACCCCATAATGTAGCGGAGAAAGCTGCCAGCCCGGTCTTGGGCGGACTATGATTTACTATCCCCTTGGCAAGCCATCTACAAAGTAGCCCTGGAATAATAAATATTAAAGCGGCGAGGGGCGCGCCGATTACCACACCTTTTACGCTATCCCCCCACAAAGGCCGACCCACAGCAAATGAATAAATTCCAGCACCGAGCATTATGAGCGGTATGAACACCAGACAAACCCAGGCAAACCCGTACAAATTTGCCGCTAATAGATCTGTGATCGTCCTACTCAGAGGAGAAAGTTGTGACTCGCTTATACGGGCTTTCGTTGCCATCTTAACGAGTGCCCTCGAAGAGTTCAGACCAAGACTAATTCCGCCGAGAAGGGCCTAGCTCCCCAGGGGTAGCTGGCAATAGGCTTCCCTAGCTATGGAGGACAAATGGGGGACAAAACGTGCCGGTTTGAATCCTCCCCGAGATCAAATATCTCCTAAACTGGTGCCTGGGGCGGGAATCGAACCCGCACGGCGACAAGCGCCAAGGGATTTTAAGTCCCTTGTGTCTACCAATTCCACCACCCAGGCGCCTAAAGCAATCGGTGATCTACACCCCTGCGCCGAAGCGAAAGAGCCTTCTTTTCATGATCCCGGCTGAAACTTCTACCATAATTGGCATCGGTAGTCAAAATGAGTGAAGCGAGGAGCAGGAAGGAAGGAGCGAGAAGCGGATAAAGACAGTGAAGTGTGAAGAGTGAAGAGAAAAAACAAAAGAGAATAACTCCTCATGGTTCTATCGCTACGCGAGGAAGCGGGGGAAGCTGAAGCGGGAAGGGGGAGCTGAAGCAAGAAGCGGGAAGGGGAAAGCGGGGAGCAAGAAGCGGGAGGTTTTTGCTCCATGCATTTTATAAATTGTTCTAACCACCTGATATAACATAAAAACGTAGCATCTAACTTCCAGGCCGTTGACATGAATTGAAGCTGCCTTTACGTTTTTCTTAAGGAGTTTTTGTACAGAGTTATCAGCTGGTTGTTGCATTTAGAAGAATGAATATTTGGATATTCAGGAGATAAAAATGAGCAAAACACTGATCGTCGCATTGGCGCTTTCGCTGGTCCTCGTCAGCGGCAGCCTTTACAGCGCGCGGGCAGATTGTGGCCTGAGCCCCTGTTGCTGGCAGGCAAACTTATATCCTTGTAACTGGCACATAACTACTTGCGGCTGGCACTGGCCCTCCTGCTTAAGTTGCTGCAATTCCCACTCAAAAGACATGGACAGGCCGAATATGGACAAAACGCCGGCTCCTCATGACAGAAATATGGACAAAGGACAGTATTGATAAACCACGAGGCCGGGCCGGGGTGGATTCACCACAGACGGGGCATAGTCCGGTCAAGGAGAGGATTCCGAACAACGAACGATCCGCAGATGACTGGTCATCGACAGGTCATGGATATAAGCACAGATAGAAACATAAATGAAGATAATCTGCGAAAATCTGTGTCATCTGCGGATGAATTCCTTTTCTCTGTGCCTGTGTGCAAATTCAGGCTTTCAGCTCGGCAGATGCCGTTCATCATACCTTCAAATATCCCTTTGCCTGGCGGTGGACAGCGGGGCTGGTCCGGTCAAGGAGAGGATTCCGAACAACGAACGATCCGCAGATGACTGGTCATCGACAGGTCATGGATATAAGCACAGATAGAAACATAAATGAAGATAATCTGCGAAAATCTGTGTCATCTGCGGATGAATTCCTTTTCTCTGTGCCTGTGTGCAAATTCAGGCTTTCAGCTCGGCAGATGCCGTTCATCATACCTTCAAATATCCCTTTGCCTGGCGGTGGACAGCGGGGCTGGTCCTGTCGGAGACATTGCCGGCGACCCGCTCCAGGGCGGCGGTCACCAGGCGCTGGAGAGCGGGCTTCATCTTGCCCACGTGCTGAAATGTGTTCAACATGCGCGAGGCGTTCGTGTAGTTGATCGGCGCAAGTTCGATGACCCTGTCGGCAATCCAGTTTATTCCCCGCTCGCTCCAGATCATTTTGTTATTGTTGGCCATGCTCAGGAAAAGCGCCCGGCACCAGGTGGGCTGAGTGATCTGGAAGGCCGGCCTGCTGCGCTCCCTTTCTATTTGTTCGAACACGTCCTTGCACGTTCCGCTGCCGATAACGCGGAGGTAATTGGCATATCCCGATATATTCGAATGCCACCGGCCGTAAACTTCCTCCAGAACATCGAGCCTTTCGGGGGCCGAACTGCCGTTGAGGGCGACGAGGGCGGAAACCTTGTCATTTGCGGCAGTGGCGCGGCGGAAGTGATCCAGTATGGTCGCGTGGCTCTCAGCGGTGTCCTTTACGGTTATCAGCTCCAGCAGCACGTTTTTGAGCAGCCTGTCTTCGAGCCCGTCCAGCAGTGTTTCGGCGGACCACGGCGCGTAGGTGTCAAGACGGTCGAACTGCTCCTGCAACTCCCGCCGATAGAGCTTATGGATAGAGAGCATGAGTTGTTCCCTCGCATTGACAAGTTCGGGGAACCATGCGCTGTACGTCCTGTCCATCGGCTGCTCGTCGATTCTGAGGAAATAAGCCTTCAGCGCGCCCGGAAGGGAGCCGTCCGAAAGGATTTCTCCATACAGCCCCAGCCATCGGGGATCTATTTCTTTTGTCTCGCCGGGGTTGAGCAGTTTTTTGCGTTCGATATCGGTGAGCATGCGCATTGCGTTGACGCGGCAGTAAGAGTTCGGGTCGATCCTTGCCTGCATGACGAGCGTCTCGACGTCGGCGCTCCGGTCTTCGAAAGTACCGTAGAAGGAGTAATCCCTGTTAATCGATGCGAAAGCGGGCGGTTCCCGGAGATTTTCGAAAGTAAGTTCGGCCCGTGGTTCGTTCAACTCGAACACCCGATCGGTTCCCGGGATGTCCCTGCCGTGCGGATCGACCAGCGCGAGCCGGATAGGAACGACAAAGGGGGGTTTTGCCCGATCGTTTTCCTGGAGCAAACTGATTTGAAACGTCTTCTTTTCAGGGTCGTGGAAAGTTCTCGCGCTCACCCTGGGGTAGCCGACCCTGTAAAGCCATTGGTTTTTGAACTCATCGAGCCGCCTTCCGGACACTTCCTCAAAGCATTCGAAAAACTGGTCGGTATTTGCGTTCTTATAACGATAACGCGTAAAGTAGAGGGTCTTGCCGGCTTTGAACTTTTCGTCTCCCAGCAGCAGGCGGAGCATGCGGATAACTTCCGCCGCCTTGACATAGGTGACCCCGTCTATCAGTTCGTCAGGGTCATTGAAGCCCTCGCGCACGATGCGGCCGGCATGTCCGGAGTCCTCTATCGCCAGCGGGCCGAGAAGCGGATTTCGAATGCTTTCGACCTGGTTCAGCCTGACCACTGCCGGATCGAAAACCTCCGCCATGAACTGCCTTTCCACGTCTACCGTGAAGGCCTCATTGAGCCAGACGTCAAAGGGGGTCTCCATAGTCGTTTCACTGCCGCACTGGTTGTGTTCGAACTCGTGTACTATCACCGCGTGGGCGTAAAGGAGGAACTGGTCCATCGTGTGCTCGCCGACCAGGGCCGCATCAGTGACGATTGTGGTGTTTCCGGCGTTTTCCATGCCTCCGAAATTGGACCTGCCCATGCAGATGGTCCGATAGGTATCTCCCGTGTATTGATAGTCCTGAGTAGCCTTGACCCACAGGACCGATTTTTTGAGGATTTTCATCGGGACCTGCGCGCCCCTGCTTTCGCCCGGAGGAACAAGGTATGCAAGATTTACGGCGCGGCCGTCGTCATATACTGCACGGTCCCCGAGAACGTCCCATGTCCCTGCGCAGGCGATGAAAAGGTAAGGGGGCATCGGAATGGGGTTGTTGAAAGTTATGGTCTGCCTGTCCGGTTGACCGGGCCTGCGAACGGGAACGCCGCCGGGGTTGGTTGCAGGGTCTATATCACCGTTGCTTATGAGATGCGTATAGGCGACGTCGGCCTCCAGGGTCGTTCTCATTGTGCACTTGGCGCGGCAGTCGTCGAAGATGGGCATTATTCTCTGAAAGCCCCACTGCTGGCACTGTGACATATACTGCTGCGGCGCTCCGGGTGGAGTGACGTCCCTGTAGATGCCTTCCAGAACGTAATCCGAAGGATGGCACACGCTCCTGGTGCGCACCGAAAAGCTTTCTCCAATCGATACTTTGCGCGGCAGCAGGACGATCAACTTGTTTTGCCCGGTGAGATATTCATACCGAAGAGAGTTCCCGGCTGAATCGGGGCCGGAGCACCATTCGACGCTCACTATTTCAAGATCGCAGGCATCGAGCGCAATCCTGTCAAGCTCCTGCCGGGCAGTCATCCGGAGGCAGTTTGCAGCTTCGACTTTGTCGTTCAGAAAGTTGAGATATATGTCCAGATGCTCCAGGTGTATGGGAAGTTCGCCGAAGTCCTCTCGAAGATATCTATATTTTTCGCCGGGCAAGTTAGTCCTCCTCACTAAAAACTCAAACCTCGTCCATCATTCGGCCGCGCACGACCACATCGCCGCAAAAGCGGCTGTGGATTTGGTCCAGTGCACGGTCGAGCCGCCCCTGCCTGTCGGTTTTCTCCCTTGATGAACTCATAGTCATTTGACTTGGGCCGGAAGAGAAGTTGGATACGCCTAATCCTATCAGGCGCACCTTTCGCGTCAGCTTCAGGTCCGCTAAGAGCTTATGTCCGGTGTTAAACAGAACGTCCGTGGTGTCGAACGCCTCCGGCAGAGTGCGGCTTCTGGTGATCGTTTTGAAATCGAAGAGCTTTATTTTCAGAATCACCGTCCTTGCCTTGACCCCGAGTTTGCGAATTTCCCGGCCCACTTCCTCGGCCTGAGACAGGAGCATCTTCTCAAGCTCGGCGATGTTGCCGGTGTCCTCAGCAAAGGTTTGTTCGGCGCTGATAGATTTGGGGTCGCTGTAAGGCTCGACCGCAGAATTATCTATTCCCTGCGCCTTTGCGTAGAGGGCGGCGCCCCATTTGCCGAATTTATTTTCCCAGAATTGCGCGGGAAACTTCAAAATATCCGAGGCGACAACAATGCCCAGCTTGCGCAGCTCTTCCCCACTTTTTTTGCCCACTCCGGGAATTTTACCAACCGGCAGGAGTTTCAGAAATTCCTTGACCTGCTCTTCTTCAAGTATCGTCAGCCCGTCGGGTTTTTTGAAATCCGAGGCGATTTTGGCGAGAAATTTGTTTGGCGCTATTCCGATTGAACATGTAAGGGAAGTGGCTTCGCGAATCGCCGCTTTTATCCGGTGGGCCAGTTCGTGAGAAGGACCGTGAAGCCTTTCCGTACCGGTAATGTCCGCAAAAGCCTCATCGATTGATACCTGTTCGACAAGAGGCGATATCCCGCGCAGGATTTCCATGACAACGCGGGAGACCTCTTTATAACGGTCCATCCGGACGGGAAGGAAAATGCCCTGCGGGCAAAGTTTTCTCGCCTGAAAAACAGGCATAGCTGAATGAACGCCGTAGCGCCTGGCCTCGTAGGATGCCGCGCAAACCACCCCGCGCGTTGCGCCGCCCACTAGTACCGGCTTTCCTCGCAGCTCGGGGTTGTCCGACTGTTCCACGGCAGCGTAAAAGGCATCCATGTCCAGGTGCATTATTCTTCTTGTCGCCAAATTCTTCACTTTACGAGCATAACCGGACAATGGGAAAGGACCCCGATCTTGAAACTGATTGTCCCCCAGCCTTCGGCGGCGTTTTCGGGGTCGAGTTTGTGTGAGCTCATTATAATCAAATCGACATTGTGCGCGACCGCAAAATTGAGTATTTCGTAAACCCGTCTGCCGTAAAGTATGTGTTTTTCCATTGTAAGGCCTTCCCGGCCGTAGTCGGCTATGAGTTTATCGATTTTCCTGCCGGCGCGGGCGCCGAGCTGCCTGTAAAATTTCTTAAAGTCCTCGGAATCGATCTCCTCAACGGTTTCGATTACATGGAGCAGAGTAACGACGGCTCCGCTTTCCAGCGCCATTTCGACGGCGATATCCATCGCTTTGTGGTTTCTTTCTGTCAGGTCCGAGGGTACAAGAATGTTTTTAAACATTTAGGCCTCCGAAGTTAATTCAGACATCTTATATCCGGAAACGCCGGATAAGAGACTAGCAGTTTCCGATTCGGAAAGGAGGCATTTTTCGTCCCGGCAAGGAAATCGAGGGGTTGCGCGGAGGCGTACATAGGTACCGCCTCGCGGAGCGTCGAGATCGGCGATCGAGCCCGCCGAAGCCTCTTCAGCCACCGCCGAAGGCAGTGGCCAAGTCGGCCGGCGGTCCAACCGCCCCAGGGCGGAAAAGAACCTTTTCCGGACGGAAACCAGACAGCAGGGATAAGACAAAAGCCAGCCAGGTGATTAAGAATCTAAGACCGAAGCAAGCCGGTAACCAGATGGTAAGTTGATCTCTTTATTCTGAAACAATTGACAATTAGCGGAAATAAGTCTTTTAGTACAGCTTTGCCGGAATCTTCGCGGTCAAGTGTTCGCAAACCCAAAGTGTAGAGGCAGTCCGGATTTCGGCATTTCCGAACCCAGGCAGAAGAGTCTGTTAATCATGTCATCTGTCAACAAAACAGGGGTTTACCTCATAGGCGCGCTCGGTTCCATCGCCTCAACGGTTGCAGCGGGCGTCTTTGCGTTGAAAAAGAAGCTGGCGCCGCCAACCGGAATGGTCACCTGCTCGCACGTCTTCGATGGAGTGGATCTTATCGAACCGGCAGACCTCGTTTTCGGGGGCTGCGATATAAGAAGGGAGGCAAACTCCCGTGATATTTTTGAAAAAATGGCCCCGGTGGCGCCTGGCATTCTCATGGAAATCAAGGCCGAACTGGAGGAATTTCATCATGGTATCGATTGCGGGTGCGCCAAAAACTGTGGCGAAGCCATAGAAAACCTTGTCGTATCCTTTAAATGCGAAAGAAAAGAACCTCGAGCAGGAAATAGAAGACATGCGCGACAGCTTGAGGACCTTCAGGCGCAAGTACGGGCTCGATGAAGTAATTGTCGTAAATCTTGCATCAACGGAGCCGCCCCTGGAAATCGACGCCTGCCATTGCGAACTTGCATCGCTGCGAAAGCTGATCGCAGGAAACGAAACGGAAAAGTTGCGGGCGAGCACGCTCTATTCCTGTGCCGCGATCCTGGAAGGGTGTGCATATATAAACTTCACGCCGTCGAATGGCGCTCTTCCCCCGGCGGTTTTGCAGCTTGCAGCCGAAAGAGGCGTCCCTGTCATGGGAAACGACGGAAAAACGGGTGAGACGCTGGTAAAATCAGCCCTGGCTCCCATGTTCGCCTGGAGAAATCTAGAGATAATGAGCTGGGAGGGCTTCAACATACTGGGCAACATGGACGGCCGGATACTCGATCATCCGGAAAACTGCGAATCGAAAATCAGGACCAAAGACCAGGTGCTGTCCAAAATCCTTGGATATTCTCCCCACACTTCGGTCAGCATAGGTTATGTGCCGTCCCTTGGCGACCAGAAAACGGCCTGGGATTTCATTCACTTCAAAGGGTTTCTGGGGGCCAAAATGTCGCTTCAATTCATCTGGCAGGGATATGATTCCATTCTCGCGGCGCCTCTGGTGCTCGATCTGGTCCGCCTGGCCGAACTGGCGAAAAGGCGCGCTGAAGCCGGAGCGATGACCCATCTCGCCTCCTTTTTCAAAGCGCCGGTCGGGGTCGAAAAACATGCCCTTCAGGACCAGTTCCGCATGCTCACCGATTATGCTGAAAACCTGAGGAAGGAACGCTTGCAACCTCGCCGGAATTAGCCTGGTTTCCATCCGGAAACGCCGGATGAGACAAAAAACAGCCTGCATTTTAAATCTGATCCAAAATCGAAACGCTGAGATTGCATGTGGCTTGATTTGTGCTAAGCATTAATAATATGTGAAAGGAGTTCAGCAACCAAAACGAAGTTTCGGTTTGAGGAGGTTTGACTTGTTTTTGAAAGCATTGTGGACTCTGATGATCGCGCTTGCCACACTGGTTCCTGCCTTTGCATACGCAGATGAGCCGCAAGCGATAGAGCCTCTCATATCGCATAAAACACGCCTTATGATTTTTTCGCCTCACCCCGATGACGAGAGCCTTGGAGCGGGAGGGCTGATTCAGCGCGTTCTCAAGGCCGGTGGAAGGGTGAAGGTAGTATTCATGACGAGCGGAGACGGCTTTCCGGAGGGAGTGGAAAAAGAGGATCACATCGCCAATCCGACCGCAAAAAACTACACCAGGTATGGTGAAGAGCGCCGCATGGAGGCCGTGAAGGCCCTCACCACCCTGGGGATGAAGGAGCACGACGTTATCTTCCTTGGTTTTCCGGACGGCGGGTTGACCTACCTTCGTTTAAAGTTTCGCGAATGTGCGTTGGCGTTCAGGTCTCCTTTTACCAGGAAAACTCACCCACCGGCGTTCGAGATTATTGTGCCTCGCACTGACTACTGCGGCGAAGACTTGAGAAAAGAAATCGAGCGGGTGATCTCCGATTTTCGACCTGACCTGGTGGCCGTAACCCCACCCGAGGACCAGCACCCGGACCATAACGCAACTTACTATTTCGTTAAGGAGGCCTTGGTACGTCTGAATAAGAAACATGCAAACCACAAACCCACGGTGCTTACCTTCCTGATCCATTATGGACAGTGGCCGCTTGATCAGGGGGCGGGTACCGGGTCGCACCTTAACCCCCCTAATAACTTTCCCGATCAGGGAGAACAGTGGATTTCATTCGCCCTCAAACCCGAGGAAGTGGAAACCAAGCGCAAAGCCATCCTCCAGTACCATACACAAATGCTCGTCATGGGCCGCTTTCTTTTGAGCTTTTCGAGGGCTAACGAACTGTTCAGACTGGACGATTGAAGATTGAGCCGGAAATGCTCTTCGGCATCCGAGCCCTTTTCCTTCTGAAAGAGGTTTCAACATGGCCTGAGCCGGGCCGGCAGCAATACGAGATCCCGGGTAACCGATTCGGATGCCGTCGAGCGCGTTGGAGATCGCACCGAGCGAGTGCTTGCCCCCTTCGGATTGCGAAGAGTTGCCGAAGGGGGCATTGAATACTTTAAGGCGCCCGATCCTCATGCTCGATCGGGCAATGTTACTGCTACCAACCGCCGCTAGCGCCGCCAAAAAACCATTCCAACGCACCTTCTTTTATCTTTTTTTCTGCGGTCATGCACGTGTCAAGACCGATTGAACATACTGTAACGAGTTCCGGTCCCATCTTCTGAACGGCGGCGGCCGTCGCTGCCTGTGCATCCAGCATCTTTTTTGAGCCGAGTGTCATCATTTTCTTGCCTTCGGCCATTGTGCTGCCGGTCATCATGCCATTGCCTTTGGTTACCATATTATAGCCGTCCGTCATCATCTTTTCGGCTGCCGTCAAATCTGCGTTTTTCATTCCTTTCTTGGCTGCCGTATCCATTATCATTTTGTTGCCTTCCATCATCTTCTGTGCGCCTTCCATGATCGCCTTTTTGCCTGCCTGCATTGCCTGGTCTTCAGCAGCTTGTAAAGATCCAGCTATGGCCAAAATGCCGATTGACAGAAAAACGATTAAAGAAATTGCCAAAAACCTGCTGCGACTTTGCATAGTAATATCTCCTTATCTTACGTTAGTGTGAAACCGAAGCTTTATGACGGACCTCCAACTTTTGCCATTCGACCGCAGTAATAGTCAGTAAGTGACTGGAATCACCCCCTCTCCAATTAGATGTAGCGTGTGTAATCACCCAGGGAAACGTACGTTTGGATGCCAAGAGGCATTTGGAAAGTGAACTGGCTCATCATGAGCGTTTCGTACTGTACTCCTTCCTAAACACGGTAATCCCCAATGTCAATCTGGGATGGTGCCGGGCTTAACGGTTCTTGACAAACCTTGAACCTCCAGCCCGCCGCTTGCCTGGACCGAACGATCAGCGGTTCGGGCCTTGGACAATGTCCAGCAGCTTTCTGCTTTCCTCGGGCGGCAGCAGATCTCCGATCTCTGTTCGAAGGGCTGCGTATGGCCCTTTTACGGCAAGATAGCCGTTCAGTCGCGCTGCGACCGTCGAATTCACGAAGTCCTCATCGGACGGGTATATCGCCTTTAGTTCTCTTATCAATTCCGGCCTCTGCCTCAGGTAATACTTCTGGTGATAGTCTTCCGCCCGGTAGAACCTTAAAGCAGGCGATATCTCGGTGTATATCTTCCTGTGCGTCCTTGCCTCTTCCCGTTTCATGGATTCAAAGGCCTGCTTTTTCTGTTCTTCATTGTGGTAGAAGATTGCCGACATATACTGCCTTGACCACGGGCGGTTTCCCGGATCATGGCTCCTCCAAAAGATTTCAAGCAATTCCCCGTATGAAATAACGGCCGGGTCATAGTCGATCTCTATGCTCTCCGCATGGTCACCCAAAGCGTGGTAGGTTGGATTTTCCTTAGTGCCGCCTGTGTAGCCGACTCGTGTACGAATCACTCCTTTGATGCTGCCAAACTGGGCATCAACACCCCAAAATCAGCCAAGAGCAAACGTCGCGGTTTCGATTTCCCCCGTTGCTGAAGCTAAGCGGGCGAGGGGTTGATTATCCATGTGTGCCGGGATTTCTGATGGACTATTCATTATTTCCCCCTGTTTCATTTGCTGCGGTCCGTGTTCGGCAGGAGGGTTAAATGGACAAAGCGCGCTGCCCAGAAAAAATCCGGCAAGCGCCAGCCAGACGATCCTGCTCCTCGGAGCAAAGACAAACTCGGTTAGTCTCTTTGGCAAGGAAGTCATTTCTGTTCTCTCCGTTCGCCCGGAAGCTCTACCGGTTTTTCGCATTAAAACCGTGTGTCTGATGACCGTTGGTTGTCCGGGGTGCCTTAATGGTATGCATTTGCGGTGAGGAAAGTTTAAGGAAAGGGTAAAGATACGATAAAGAATTGGTATATCAGGAGATCGCTTGCGTGCGATCACCGAGAGGCAGGCTGAACCAGAACAGAGTCTTGCCCGGAGCGCTTTCCACCCCTATTTTTCCCCCGTGGGATTCCAGTATCTCCTTTACTATGGCGAGCCCTATTCCAGTGCCTCCAAAGTCTCTGGAACGGGATTTCTCTGCTCGATAGAAACGCTCAAAAATAAATGGCAGGTCTTTGGCTTCTATCCCCGGGCCGCTATTTTCGACAAAGAATTTCAGCGCCTGACGGGAGATCTCTGTGCGGACCGATACGCACCCACTTTCAGGCGTATACTGCAGAGCGTTCTTCAGAAGGTTTTCTATCACCCGGCTGATTTTTTCGCGGTCGGCCGGCACCGGAGTTCCGGCTTCACCCAGTTCAGCCCTGACCTGGATATCTTTCTGTTTGAATTCCAGATCGAATTTTTTCAAAGCGCGCGAGGCCAGTTCGACAATATCTGTCTGCTCCAAGTCAAGACTCAATCTTGCAGCATCGGCCTGGGCCAACTGCAGCAAGTTTTCCACAAGGGAAATCAGTCTCAGTGTTTCTTCCAGAAGCAGTTGGAAGGTTTCCTGCGTCGGGGGGACGACACCGTCTTGAAGCGCCTCGAGGTATCCTCTGATGTTTGTTAAAGGTGTACGAAGCTCGTGAGCGACATCGGAAACCATGTCCCTTCTGAGTTGTTCGACGCGTTCGAGGCTTGCGGCCATCTGGTTGAAAGCTTTTGCCAATTCGCCGATTTCATCGCGCGAAGCTGCCCGCACTCTGGAGGAATAATCACCCATGGTAATCAGGCGGGTTGTTTTTATCATCTGGTAAAGCGGGCGCAGCGCCATTTGAATCAGCGGGAGGCTCAGCAGTGTGCCCAGGACCAGTGCGCCGATACTGGTCTCAAGAAGATAGCGGTGTACGGAGTGGATGAACATCTGGTGTGCATCCGTAGGACTGATCCCGTACTCCTTCATGAGAACCGAGAAGTAATCGGCCGCAAGAGTGTCGAGAACCAGCCAGAGGACAAGTATTACCAGTGCGACCACAGGGACATTGATTGCCAGCAGTTTCAAGCGGATGCCATGTTTCATGGAAAAGGCTCCTTTTGATCGTCCTGGGCAATCCGGTACCCGAAGCCTCGTACTGTCAAGATGTATCGTGGGTTGGCGGCGTCTTTTTCGAGTTTGTGCCTCAGATTGCCTATGTGCACATCTATCACTCTATCAACCACCTGCTCACCCAGAGGGTAAAGCGCATTCAGGAGCTGTTCTCGTGTAAAGAGGCGTCCCGGTGCATTCATGAGCAATCGAAGCAGCTTGAATTCCGATGGAGTGAGGACAATGCGGCGATCATCCAACGTAACTTCGTGCTTATGGGTATCGAGTACCAGCCCCCCAACCTTGAGCTTATCGGACCTGTCCCCGGCGGAAATACTCGTTCGTCTCAACACTGCCTTGATTCGAGCGACAAGCTCACGAGGGCTGAACGGCTTAACCACATAATCATCTGCGCCAATTGTCAGCCCCAGGACCCGGTCGAATTCATCCCCTCTTGCCGTGAGCATCAGAATCGGGACATCCGAAAATTCCCGTATCCGGCGGCACACCTCCCAGCCGTCAAGCTTCGGCAGCATGAGATCAAGGATGACAACCACAGGATTTTTCTGCCGGACCAGCGTCAAAGCTTCGACACCATCGAAGGCAAGCGCGGTCTCGTATCCCTCGCGTTCAAGATAGAGGCTTATGAGCGAAGCGGTTTTATTGTCATCTTCAACAATTAGAACGGGGCCTGGTTTTGCCATGAGTTTCATCCTTAGGTTTTTTCACCGATCAATCGGCCATCCGACTGATACATTAAAACTCCTGACGCTTTCCCGCAAGCTCGCAGGGGTGCAGCCGTTGAACCCAAAGAGCAGGGTGAGCTTTGAGATAAGATCAGGAACAGGACACTCCTTTTCCCTGCATCACATCCGCGTTTCCTCAAAATGTGTCTATCCCCGTCCTCACGGAAGAATCGCTCAACTGAGATTACAATCTAACCTAATCCTTACATTCCCTTGACGCTTTCATTACCTCGAGGAATTACTTTAGTCCAAACAGGAGTTAAACTTAATCGGCCCCATAGTGGAAACCAAGGGGGCTGCAAGCTGAGGGGAGATATTGAAATGAAAATGATCATGCTGGCTGCATTTATAGTATTGGGAGGACTTGTCGTGCTGGGAATCGGATCTTCGAAAGGCAAGCAGACCGAAAAGAGTTTGGCCGTGGACGAAGAGCATAGCGGGTTACCGAGAGCCACATTTGCTGGAGGATGTTTCTGGTGTGTTGAAGCCGACTTCGAGAAAGTAAACGGAGTCGTTGAGGCCATATCGGGCTATACGGGCGGCCGCACTGAGAATCCCTCATATGAAGAGGTTTCGTCCGGGAAAACGGGTCATGTGGAAGCCGTCCAGATCATCTACGACCCCGCAAAAGTAAGCTACGAGCAACTGCTGGACTCTTTCTGGAAACATATTGACCCAACGGACCCCGGCGGACAGTTCGTGGACAGGGGCGAGCAGTACCGCAGCATCATCTTTTATCATGATGAGGGGCAGAGGGCAGAGGCCGAAGAGTCAAAGCGCAAACTGGAGAGTTCCGGCCGTTTCGATAAGCCCATTGTTACTGAGATCGTGCCGTTTTCGAAATTCTACAGGGCGGAGGAATACCACCAGGGCTATTACAAGAAAAATCCGGTGCGCTACAAGTATTACAGGTTCATGTCCGGACGGGATCAATTTATTACAAAAGTATGGAGTAAAGATATGGACATCGCTCAATCGGAACCGGAAACCGCCAAATCAGGCATGCACGAGGTCAATTATTTGAAACCCGATGATGAGACACTTCGAAAGAAGCTCACCGATATGCAATACAAGGTGACTCAGAAGGAAGGTACCGAACCGCCGTTTAAAAATGAGTATTGGGATAACAAAAAGGAAGGGATCTATGTGGACATCGTTTCGGGCGAACCTCTTTTCAGTTCGCGCGACAAGTATGATTCCGGAACCGGATGGCCAAGCTTTACGCGGCCTCTTGAGCCGGACAACATTGTGGAGAAAACAGACCGGAGTTTTTTCTCGGTGAGAACCGAGGTTAGAAGCAAACACGGCAATTCGCACCTTGGACATGTGTTCAATGATGGACCGCCGCCAACCGGCCTTCGGTACTGCATGAATTCAGCAGCCCTGAGATTCATCCCCAAAGAGGATTTGGAAAAGGAAGGATATGGTAAGTACCTCAGCCTTTTCTAATGGGATATCCCATCGGAGCGTCGAGATCGTGCCTGTGCCGTCCGCCGGAGGGCCGATCTCGACAGCCCACCCACCCGAAAGGCGGGTCCCACCGTTGGGACACGCGTTTACTGCTTCCCTAAAACCCATGCCTGCTCCCTGATCCCGGCCTGATGCCGGGCGCTACGTTCTTGTATGACAGACTCATGTAATACCCTGCAGAAGCTGTCTGCATCTGTTCCGAAAAGACTGGTGGGCTGCGCTCCGCTTAGCCCGGCACCCCACCTACAGGTGATCCCTGATCCCGGCCTGATGCCGGGCGCTACGTTCTTGTATGATATTTTGTGTGATGCTAATATAAAGTTTTGGAGGGGTATCCTTCCTTAACAGGATGATGAAAAAGGGTTCACTGGTGGGAGAAACGCCTGAAAATCGCTGATGATTTCGTCATTCCGGCGGAAGCCGGAATCCAGGCTTTTCCCGAACTAATTGATTTCAAAGCAAAAGACACTGGACCCCGGCCCCCGGACTAGACACTTCCGGGGCAGGCTTCGCCGGGGTGACGTTCATAGGGTCTTTCGCCTTGATGTGCGAATTCCAATCCTTTTTGATCGCCCTGTTAAATGCTATTGCAATGCGGCAAATTGCCGGCCGATATCTCCACGCCCCGCGAGGCGCAGATCCGAAAGACTCATTAATTCGAGGAGGCTCGACGTGCTGCAAGTTTTATTCATGCTTCTGTTTGCGTTTGTTACACTGGCCCCTGCATGCGCTCTGGCGGAAAAAACGAAGGCCATAGAGCCGCTCATCTCGAAAGACACGCGCCTTATGGTCTTTTCGCCGCACCCTGATGACGAAAGCCTTGGAGCGGCAGGCCTGATTCAGCGCGTCATCAAAACAGGCGGGAGCGTGAAGGTGGTCTTTATGACGAACGGAGACGGCTACCCGGAAGCAGTGGAAATGGGGGATCATATATCCAATCCCACCGCAAGGGACTTCCGCGAGTATGGTGAAGATCGCATGTATGAATCCCTGAAGGCCCTGGCTACGTTGGGGATGAAAGAAAGCGATGTGATCTTCCTTCGCTTTCCGGACGGCGGGTTGACCGCCCTTCGTCCGAAGCCCGGCGCAAAGCAGAAGGCTTACACATCTCCTACCACCATGGAAGACCGTCCATCGGCTCTTGCGGTTGTTGTCCCCCAGGCAGCTTACACCGGTAAGGGCCTGCAAATGGAAATCGAACGGGTGTTCTCGGATTTTCGGCCTAACATGCTGGCGACGAGCGCGCCTGAGGATACGCACCCGGACCATGCATCAACTTATTTTTTCGTTAAGCAGGCATGGAAGCATTTGAATAAAGAACATCCGGAATTCAAACCCATCTGGCTTATCTACCTGATTCATTACGGTGAGTGGCCAATGGCCCAGGGTTTGGGGATAGGGTCAAAACTTATTCCTCCCGAGGACTACCCTCATAAAGAGAAGTGGATCCCGCTTGCCCTCACATCCGAGGAAGCGGCCACCAAGCGCAAAGCCCTCCTGGAATACCAGACACAGATGATCGTCATGGGCCGCTATCTTTTAAGCTTTGCCAGGTCTAACGAACTGTTCAGGCTGGATAATCAGTAATATTTCACTGCTTGCGGCAGGTTAAGAAACCTTTTTCTCGTGTACGAAATCGAGAACGAACATAATGTGCTCGCGCATTGCGCTGTAGGCGGCGTCCGGATCCCGGTCCCGAACCGCTTTGAGAATATTGTTGTGCTGCCGGATGATTGTTTCGAGAGTGACAGGTTCGGTATATAAGTACTGGAGGCTTGACTTGATTCCGTAGAAGAGCAGATCATAGAAGCTCTTCATTATGTGTATCTGGACCATGTTCTTTGTGGCGTAAGCTATGGCCATGTGGAAAGTGACGTCGGCGTTGCTCCCCAGCCCCCCTGCCTCTATCTGGGATTCCATGTCCCGAAGGCTTTTTTCCATATCCCGTATGTCTTCTTCAGACGCCCTGCGGGCGGCCATCATTACCGCATTGCATTCGAGACCGAGCCTGACCTCGAGAAGGTCTGTCAAACTTACATCCTGGTCGTGCGGGACGCCCAGAGAATTCTTTTCCGCAGAAGGCGAAACGACAAAAGTGCCCTGTCCCTGCCTGTGATCGAGCAGTCGAAGCGCAACCAGCCTGTTTATGGCCTCTCTTACCGTGGGGCGGCTGACGTTGAGGTTCTCGGCGAGTTCGCGCTCAGTCATGAGCTGCTCACCCGGCTTGATCAGTCCTTTAAAAATCAGATCGCGTAACTGTTCAAAAACCAGGTCCGAGATGCGCTTTGGTTTAATGGGTGTCAGCATTGGGGCCTCGATCGAGTGAATCGGCATATATTTCGATTGCGTGTTTTACCTGGATGCGATCACCAGCCTGGGAAAGCATATCGCTTATCTGAAGCATGCATGCGGGACAGCTCGTCGCAACCGTCGAGCACCCCGACTCCACGATAGAGTCACGCTTGCGCTTACCGACTGAAGCCGAAATGCCATAATATTGAAGGTTGAAACTTCCCCCGCAACCGCAGCAGCGGTCCGCTTCGCTCATTTCCTTAAAAACGTAACGGGAATTGGCGCGGAGAATCGCTCTAGGCTGTGCCGCTATCCCAAGGGATTTTTTCAAATGACAGGGATCGTGATAGCTAATGAGGGCCTTTTCCCCCTCATAGGCGGAAGCTGCCGTGAATACGCCGGTCCTGTCCACCAGAAACTGGCTTATGTCCATGGTTTTTTCGGCCAGTTCCTTCATTCGGGATTTTTCCACCTCGCTCAGATCGTCGGCAAACATCGGCCAGAGCTTCTTTATGGTGGACGTGCAGGTGGCGCAGGCCGTAACGAGGTAGTCGAAGTCGCCGGGTGAGAATCTGTCAAGATTATAGCGCACCAGTTTATGAAAGGTCTTGAGGTCCCCCGAGGAAAGCGCCGGTATCCCGCAACAGCCCTGATCGCCGGGGACAAGGACCCCGACTCCGTTATGCTCGAGGGCGGTCAAAACCGCGTGACCGACGTTGGGGTATATTTTGTCGATCACGCAACCCACGAAGAAACCAACCTTCAGTCCCGAGGGGCCGTTTGTGTCGAGCCGGCCTACAGTCGAGTGGAAGGAATCCGGCGCAAACGTCTTCAGGTGTCTGTCTGCCAGAGGAAAGAAAAAGCGCCCGCAAGATGTGCCGAGAAGATCGTCGGCAGGTTTTACGAAGACCCCCTGGAGCATGCTCGCCGATTTGACAAGGCTGTTAAAAAGTCTCGGGTGGGCAAGCATGCCGCGGAAAACGATCCTTTTGGCCGGGTGCAGACCCATGTAGCCAACCAGGATGGCGCGCGCCTTGAGAAAAATATCGAGCACTTTCACGCCGCTGGGGCAGTTGTACGCACATGAGCCGCAAAGCAGACAGCGCATCATGCGCTCGTTTACACCCTTTGGATCTTTGAACATTTCCTGAATCAGGCCGTCGAGTAAAGCCAGTTTTCCCCTGGCCACGTCAGCCTCACGGCCGGTTTCGGCAAAAACCGGGCAGACGGCCTGGCACATCCCGCACCGCATGCAGACCACAAGCTGGTCTTCAAGCTCTTTGATCAGCGCGGCAAGTTTTTTCATATCGTACATGCTCATTCTCCAATGATCTTGCCGGGGTTGAGGATGTTTTTTGGATCCAGTGCTGCCTTTATTCGGCGTGAGTAGAGGATGGTGGCGCGGCTTGTTTCCTTTTCCATATATTTGGATTTGGCAGTTCCGATTCCGTGTTCTCCCGACAGGGTCCCGCCAAGCTCGATCGCCCGATCGAAAATGGCGTCAATGGCTTGTTCGACCCTGGTCCATTCTTCCTTATCACGGCGGTCTGTCAGTATGGTCGGGTGGAGGTTTCCGTCACCGGCATGGCCGAAGGTGCCAATCGTGAGATTAAATGTGCGGCTGATTTCGTTAATGGAACGAATCATTGCCGGAATCTTGCTCCGAGGAACCGTTGCGTCCTCCAAAACGGTTGTAGGCTTGATTCGGGATAAAGCCGAAAGCGCAGCCCGCCGGGCTTCCCAAACCTTATCGCGTTCCTGTGCATCCCGGGCTACTCGAACCCGCATTGCCCCCATCCGGCGGCACAGCTCTTCGACCCTTGCGGCGTCCTCTTCAACCTGCGCCGGATGCCCGTCGACCTCTATAAGCAGGAGCGCCGCAGCATCGACCGGAAGCCCCACATGAGCGTAGTCCTCGACCGCGCGAATGGTGAAGTTGTCCATGAACTCTAGGGTTACCGGAACGATTCGATTGGCGATAATTGCGGAAACGGTCTCGGAGGCCATCGACACTTCGGGAAAAACCGCCATCATGGCTTTGCTTGCAGCCGGCATGGGAATAAGCTTCAAAATTATCTTGTTAAAAACCCCCAGCGTCCCTTCGGAGCCAACGAGCAGACCGCCGAGGTTATAGCCCGTCACGCATTTAACAGTCCTTGCGCCCGATTTTACCAGCTCTCCATTGACGTCGAAAAACTCCAGCCCCATGACGTAGTCGCGCGTCACTCCGTACCTGAGCCCTCTCAAGCCGCCGGCGTTCTCAGCCACGTTGCCGCCCAGAGTAGATACTGACTGGCTGCCCGGGTCGGGCGGGTAGAAAAGGCCCCTGGCCTCGACAGCGGCTGCGAATTTAGCGGTTATCACTCCGGGTTGTACGACGGCGTAGAGGTCTTCTTCGTTTAGCTCGAGGATTTCGTTGAGGGCCATTGTCACTATTACGACACCGCCGGGCTTCGGTATGGTTCCCCCACTTAGATTGGTCCCGGCCCCTCGGACGGTGAGCGGCAGAGCGTTTTCATTGCAGAGGCGAACGGCCTGGCCCAGCGCCTCGCTTGTGGTCGGCCGCAAAACGATAGAGGGAAGGCAGGAATCGAGTACCGCGGCGTCGTAAGAATAGGCGAGCCGGTCCGCTTCGTCCTGGAAGACGTTTTCCTTTCCGAGGAGTTCGCAAAATTTGTTGAGCAATTTATTTCCAACCATGGATTTTCCCCTCGTATGAGAGACTTACATATATCACTTAAATAGCTTCACATCGCGGAGCGCGGAAGGCGACCGCATCGCGTGTCTATGGGACGTGTTGGGCGCGCGCGGGATGCCTTCATCGAAAGTTGCGAGCCATTCAGAGGGATGGTAAGACCATTTATGCAAAGATTTCAAAATTATTGAGATTATTCCTCTGAGTGGTTTATAGTACTGGAATTAGGGAGGTTTTGTCAAGATAAATATAAGGGCGGCGTTCGAGATTGTCCTTGACAAGGAGAGGGACGGTTTGCTAAAAGTGTGACCGTATGAAAATGGTATTACCAATCGGCAGATAGAGTTTGTGCCCTCACCGAAAAGGAGAACCGGGATGAACTGGACGCAGGTTTACAACCCCTTGGGAAATCTGGCGCTATCCGCGCTGATTGCCGGCATTCCCCTGTATATCCTTTTTTATATGCTGGCGGTGAGGAGGTCGCCCGGACACTGGGCTGCGTTGTTCGGCACAGCTTCAGCGGTAATTCTCGCCATTGCCGTTTGGGGGATGCCGGTAGGTCTGGCTTTGAACGCGACGTTGATGGGCGCGGCGTTTGGGATTTTCCCAATCGTGTGGATCGTGTTGAACACTATATGGGTGTACAACATGACGGTTGAATCAGGGGAGTTCGATAAGATTCGAAATTCCCTGGCATGTATCACTGATGACCGCCGCCTCCAGGCGCTTTTCATCGCTTTTGCATTCGGATCATTCATCGAGGGAACGGCGGGCTTTGGCACACCTGTGGCCATAACGGCCGCGATGCTTGTCGGCCTTGGCTTCAACCCGATGTATGCCGCCGGGATCTGTCTGATCGCCAATACGGCCCCGGTGGCCTTCGGCGCGATTGGTATCCCAATTGTGGTAGCCGCCAAGGTCACTGACCTGGACATGATGCGTATAAGCCAAATCGTCGGCCGGCAGCTCCCTTTTCTTTCCATTATCGTACCCATATGGCTGAGCGTCACGATGTGCGGCTTCAAGCGTTCCCTGGAGGTGCTCCCCGCGCTTGTCGTGGCCGGTTTGTGCTTCGCTGTAACGCAGTTTACCGTCTCGAATTTTGTCGGACCTTACCTGCCGGATATCCTGTCGGCAATTGTGACCATTGTCGGCCTGGGTCTTTTTCTCAGGGTATGGAAACCGTCGAAGGTCTTTCATTTCCCCGAGGAAACGGCATCCGGTCCCGTTACCTGCCTGTACAGCTCCGGGCAGATCATTCGCGCCTGGGTCCCTTATTTCTTCCTGGCGATCATGGTTTTTTTATGGGGCCTCGGTTCGGTAAAAGCAGTCCTTGCGCCCTTGGGGACGGTCTTAAACTGGCCTGGTCTGCACAATCTTGTAGTAAAAACCGCTCCGATTGTGGCAAAAGACTCGCCTTATGCGGCCCAATACGCCCTCAATATCGGTTCGGCCGCCGGGACGGCCATCCTGATCGCCGGTCTTTTATCGATAGTGGTAATTCCGAAGTATGGGTTGGAGCGAGCCCTTGCATGCTACGCGAGAACCGCCAGGCAATTGCGCTTCCCGATTGTGACAATTGCAATGATTCTCGGCCTGGCTTACATAATGAACTACTCGGGTATGAGTTCCTCGATGGGGCTGGCGCTTGCGGCCACAGGCGTTTTGTTTCCGTTTTTTGCTCCCATTCTGGGATGGTTGGGCGTTTTTCTCACCGGCTCCGATACTTCTTCCAATGCTCTTTTCGGCTCTCTTCAGAAAACGACGGCTACGCAGATCGGTGTGGATCCGGCCCTTACCGTTGCCGCTAACTCATCGGGAGGTGTTTGCGGCAAGATGATCTCACCGCAGAGCATAGCGGTGGCCACAGCGGCCACCGGCCTGGTCGGTCAGGAGGGAAGCATTTTCCGGTTTACACTGAAACACAGCATCGCCATGGTGCTTCTGATCAGCATTTTAACGATTTTGCAGGCATATGTGCTGAAGGCAATGCTGCCTTGAAGGTTGACAGAGGAAATACCCATGAGACAAGACGATGAATTGACACTGCTAAAAGAAAGAGCTCAGGCTGTACAAACAATAACGGCCGAGGTTGCCGATTTCCGGGCCGCCTGCCTGTATGCCGTTGATGTTACAAAGCGTCAGGGGGGATCCGGCATAGCGGCTCCCGGGATCTCCGGAAAAAACCTCTCGCAATTGAAGGCCGCCTGCAAAGCAGGAGGTCTCAAGATACTTACGAAAAATTTAAGGGGAAACATAGGGCAAATCAGTACCGGGCTTACGATTGCCGATTGGGGGATCGCCGAGACCGCCACTCTGGTGATGGATTCCACTTCAGAGGATTTCCGGATTGCCACGATGTTGTGCGAAACTCATGTGGCCATCCTGCCAAGATCCAAAATCGTGCGGGATGCGATGTCGCTCGAAAATGAACTTAGCTCTGCCCTGAAAGCCGCTCCCAAGTATCTTGCATTCATAAGCGGCGCCAGCCGGACGGCTGATATCGAGAGAGTACTGACGATCGGGGTGCACGGCCCCCAGGAATTGCACCTGCTGATTGTGAAGGGAGCCGGCGATGATAAGAACGGCTCATGACGTGACAACATACAGGAAGGATCTCAAAAAGGCCCTCCGGAACAACTTTCTGGGCGCCACGCTGGATAACTTCGCCACCGGTTACAGAACTTCGAGGGCAACCGCTTTCTCGGGAATCGACTTCGACGCCCTGGCCCAGGAGATTGCCGCTGGAAAGGACCAGTCCATCGCACACCTCCAGGAACTTCTGGAGGAGTTTACGACACAGGCTGAGAAGGCCGGGGTCAAAGTCCATTTTGCCAGGACCGCTTTCGAGGCCAATTCCATTATAGCTTCGATTGCAAAGGCCAGCGGGGTAAAACAGATCGTCAAGGGAAAATCGATGACCGCCGAAGAGACATTCCTTAACGATCACCTGGAGAAGGAAGGTTTCGAGGTCACCGAGACCGATCTGGGCGAATGGATCATCCAGTTGCGAAAGGAGGGTCCTTCGCACATGGTGATGCCCGCCATCCACCTTTCCCGAAAGGAGGTTGCCGAGCTTTTTACAAAGGTGACCGGAAAGCCCCATGACCCTGACGATATTAATGGGATGGTCAAAGTGGCAAGGAAGGAGCTTCGCCGCAAATTTCTAAACGCCGAAATGGGGATAAGCGGCGCAAATTTCGCCATCGCAGAAAGCGGCAGCATTGGGCTTGTCACAAACGAGGGCAACGGGCGTCTTGTAACCACTCTGCCCAGAGTACATGTCGCCCTGGTTGGAGTTGATAAGCTTATCCCGGATATGAAATCTGCCCTCCGCGTACTTATGGCGCTTCCTCGCAACGCTACCGGCCAACTCATCTCCACTTACGTAACCTGGATAGCCGGCCCAACCGAGTGTAAGTCTTCTCCTGATTCAAAAAAGGAAATGCACATAGTCTTTCTGGATAACGGGCGTCTTGCGCTTGCCGGGGACCCCGTTTTCTCGCAGGCCCTCAGGTGCATCCGCTGCGGGGCGTGCGCGAATGTGTGCCCCATCTACAAACTTGTTGGCGGCCACAGCTACGGCCATGTCTACATCGGCGCGATAGGGCTCGTTCTGACCTATTTTTATCACGGACGGCGGAACGCTCGCGCCATCGTCAAAAACTGCCTGAACTGCCAGGCTTGCAAGTCGGTGTGTCCCGCCGGGATTGACCTGCCTTACCTTATAAAAGAGGTCCACCGTACGGTTTTGAACGTGGAAGGTAAAAAGCCGTTAAAGAACCTGCTGCTAAAAAAGGCCCTCGAGAACCGCCGCCTGTTTCACTTCTTACTTCGAAGAGCGTCCCTTGCACAAAAACCTCTTGCAGAAGGGCAGTATCTGCGGCATCTGCCGTTTCTTTTCTCCGAAGAGCACAGCTTCCGCAGGTTACCCGTAGTCGCGAAAGTTCCTTTAAGAGACATGTGGGAGAGCATCAACCAGCGCGTTGAGAACCCTCGCTATCGGGTGGCTTTATTCGGCGGCTGCCTGACCGATTTCGTCTATCCGGAACAGGGGCAGGCGCTTTTGCGGCTCTGCCGGGACCATGACGTCCAGCTCGAATATCCAATGGAACAAACCTGCTGCGGCCTGCCCGCGCAAATGATGGGCGAGCGGGAGACGGCAAAGGATGTTGCAGTTCAGAACCTGAAAGCCATCGATCCGGCTGACTATGATTATATACTTACGCTATGCGCCTCCTGTGGCTCACACCTGAAAGAAAACTACCGGAAACTGCTCTCGGAGGAGCCCGGCCTTGCGGTGAAGGTGAGCCAGCTAAAGGACAAGCTGATCGATTTCAGCTCGTTTATGATTAAAGTGTTGAAAGTCGGTCCCGAGGAATTCCGGAGGGCCGGGGGCAAGGTGGCCTATCACTCGCCATGCCATCTATGCCGGGGGCAGGGAGTTACGAAGGAGCCGCGTGAGCTTCTTTCCACAGCCGGTCTTGAATATGTTCCTGCAAAGGATGAGGATGTCTGCTGCGGATTTGGCGGCTCCTTTTCAATCGATTTCCCTGAGATATCGGCTGAACTGCTGAAGCGAAAACTGGACAATATCGAGGCTGCCGGGGCGGAAACGCTGGTGACCGACTGCCCCGGATGCGTTTTGCAGCTCAGGGGCGGAATGGAAAAAAGGGGTGGCGGCATTAAGGTCAAACATATTGCCGAGGTTGTCGCCGAACAAAAGGGGTCACCACAGAGGCGGGACATGGTCCGGACAGGGAGAGGACACGGAGGAAAACAAAGCGTAGAGAACTGAACCACGGATGAACACAGATGAACACGGAGGAAAGCAAAGCGTGTAGAGAAATGTTTACAGAATTTCAAGCACTTAGGGGGAAACAAGGTTTTTACATAAGTTCTGTTTTGCTCTGCGAAGCTAAAGTTGAGTTTCTTGAAACCTTGTCAATATTGTCTTTTGGCTCTTTATTTTATCTGCGTTATCTGTGTAATCTGCGGATTGTTTTTCTGTTTGGTTGCAGCCCGGGGCTGCTCTGTGTCCTCTCCTTGACCGGACCATTCCCCGTCTCTGTGGTGGAATTCTTCTCTCTCCATGACCGGACTATGCCCCGTCTCTGCGCTTAATGGAGTCCGATTTGGCATTTATCCACAACCATTGTTTTCTCTGTGTCTCTGTGGTGGAATTCGTCCTTAATTTTTTCATAAGGAGAGGATAGAAAATGGCGCCGATAAGAAAAATCAGGGTCGATATGCACGATGAACAGTTAAGCGCAGACCTGGAAAGATACAGACAAAAAGCTATTGAGCTGGGCGCCTCTAACGCCAGGATCGTTAGGGCCGAACAAATTCCGGT
Source organism: uncultured delta proteobacterium (assembly GCA_963757915.1). Taxonomy (GTDB): domain Bacteria; phylum Desulfobacterota; class Syntrophobacteria; order Syntrophobacterales; family Syntrophobacteraceae; genus SbD1. The sequence continues at coordinate 439,538 of CAVWTD010000002.1, forward strand.
GGACGAGCGGGTACCGATGAAGTGCCAGATACCACGATGTTTCGGATATGGCGCAGGTGCTCAATGTCCCCCCAACACTATGAAGCCCGCAGAGTTGAAGGACCTGTTGAGAAAGTACGAGTGGGCCGTCTTCTTTATAAAGGATATACCCCCGGAAGTTATCGTAAGGGACAAGGCGACGATAAAGGAGAGAGTGGAAGCCTATCAGCAGATGTACACGATCGTCTCGGAAATAGAATCGGCAGCCTTCTACGATGGTCACTATCTCGCCTTCGGGTTTGCCTCCGGGTCCTGCCGACACACTTTTTGCGGCCAACTGCCGGATTGCCAGGCAATGAAGGGCGACAAATGCAGGTTCTCGCTAAAATCCAGGCCTTCGATGGAAGCAGTTGGGATAGACGTTTACAAAATGGTTGCCCTGGCCGGCTGGGATATTTACCCCATAGGTAGCGGTGCAAAGGCCCAGGATGTTCCCAAAGGGACGCTCGCCGGGATTGTTATCGTTCAGTAGGGATATGACCCCCTTCTCCGAACGCCCGGCTGGCCAGTGGTATTGAGAGAAATTCGTGCTTAGAACGCAGGTCAGCCGCTCGGTTACCTGGGTTTTTGGCGACTTTCCAACCATCGCTTAAAAGAAGGCTGGCTTTCCCCCGAGGGTCTTCCAAAGATAATTCCCTCAATGCTTATATCTTCGTCCAGTTCAGGCCAGTGAACACCCTCGCCCCTTCCAATGATGCGCCAGTTGTTTCGCTCCTCTTCCGAACCGTTCAGGAGCCTCGGAAACCAAGCAAGAGGAACTGAAATCGTACGTCCATCGTCAAGATCAACAACTAAACTATCATCAGTGACGAGGACATTCTGCGCCAACGCTGTTCGTATTTCAGTCGCTAAAGTATTCATTCCATGCTCTCTGCAAGTTTTGTTTGTTTTGCTCCACGAGCCTGTTAAGTTCACTCACCTCAATATAGTGAGCAAATCGGCAATTTGCATAAATCCTATTCCGGATTCAGTCAATAGCATTCATGCGAGACAAGCCAACTTATTTTAGTCAAGGCCGACAGGCGCAGGTTTTCGCTAAAATCCAGGCCTTCGATGGAAGCAGTTGGAATAGACGTTTATAAACGCACTTTATTCACGAACGCGTTGAACTACCCTCATAGCGTGGCGGGCCGACGCCTCGATGAAAGAATTGACGCCCCGCCAGGTCGAGCTGGTGGACAATCACAGGCGCAAACATCAGCGAGCTCCGATGAGAGACGGCGTTATTTCGTTGAGAATTGGGCAAAAGCACGTTGCCAGCGAGCAAAAAACAGCGGGCGAAGTTGGACCGTTTGTTGTACTGTACGTAACGAGAAGATGATTGACCCGGGAGCGTAGAGGGTAAATTATCTGCCTGATTTTTCTAGTGAAACAGAAAAAGGAGGCAGAAATGAGCCCGGGAACTATCGCATTAGATGCAGAACATCCCCCGATCCAGCAAGGACTCTTCCCAGCAGGGCCTTGCCGTGTTCCCGCAACAGCACTTCTCCAGACCGAGAACCGTGAGTACCTGGACAGACAGATTAACATCCTCAGGCAAAGCGGGGTTCCCGGAAAAGAGCACGCCGAACAATACCTGTCGCACTTGTACCGAAAAAACTGCCGGTCCGGCACAATCGAGTCCAATCAAATATCGATCAGGCTGTTTCTAAAGTTCATCGGAAACCAGCAAGGCATTATGCAACTCGAGCAGGTCACCAGGCGAAGCATAGAGGCATTCGTCGAGCATGAGCAAGACCGGGGCCTAAAGGCCAAGACGGTTAGCGTTCGGCTAATGGTCGGTGCATGCCTTCCTTCGGTTTCTGGTCGATAGGGAAGTGATTGATCCGAATGTTCTCACAAAGAAAATTAGGGTGAAAGTACCGGAGGCGCTGCCGAAAGCCATCGAACCGGAAAATATAAAGGCCCTTCTTGCGGCAATCGATCACGTTCGTGATCGGGCCATGTTTCTGATGCTTTTGCGGACAGGAATGAGAATAGGCGAACTTCTGGATTTGAAAATCTCTGAAGTCAACTTGAGAGAAAAGAAGGTGATCATCTATGAAGCGCAGAAGACAAGGGTCGGAAGGGTGGTCTATTTTAGCGATGACGCAAAAGAGGCCCTCGGTTGCTGGCTCAAAGCAAGGGACCCGAAAAAGGAGTTTGTCTTCTACGGGCAGGGAAGAAATCGCCTGGGTTATACAGGGGCTCAGCTAAGGTTTGAGAAATACATTGAAGCTGCCGGCCTGTCGGCAAAGGGCTATACGATCCACTGCCTTCGCCACACCTTTGCAAGCGAGCTCCTGAATGCCGGGATGAGGCTTGAGTGTTTGCAGCCCCTCCTTGGGCATACAAGCCTGGAGGTGACCAGAAGATACGCCAGACTGACCGACAAGACACGCGAGGAGGAATACTTCCGGGCAATGGCAGTCATCGAGAAAGGAGCGGCCGGTGGCCATTATCGATTCGATCATTAACTTCAGAAGACATCTGAAGAGAAAGAATTACTCGCCACGAACCGTTAGAGACTACATGAGCACTCTCAAACAGTTTGTGGTCTGGCTGGACTGCCCCATCGAAGAGGCGGGCAACAAAAAAGTGCTCGGGTTCATTGACTATCTTCTTGATAAGAAACTCAAACCCAAGACGATAAACTGCTATCTGGACAGCATCCGCTCGTTCTACGAGTACCTCGGGGAAAGTGAGGACCTGGAGATCGCAAACCCGGTAAAGAGTGGCTATTGCCTCCGGCTTTCAAAGCCTCTTCCACGGTTTTTAAAAGACGAAGAAGTTTCACGGTTTCTCGAAAAACTTGAAGGCGCGAGAGACCGGGCCATGTTCCTGCTCATGCTCAGGTGCGGTCTTCGCGTGGATGAGGTTGCATCCCTCACTGTCGGCGCGGTTGATCTCAGACGGGGAAGCCTTCTGGTCAGAAGCGGCAAGGGCGCAAAGGATCGGATGGTTTATGTGAGCCCGGATGCCCATGCAGCCCTGACATACTATCTCAAGGACAGGTCTGGATTGAAGTCGAAATCTGTTTTCCTTGTCGAGAGGGGTCTGTGCAAAGGCAAGCCAATATCGGTAAGAGGAATCCAAAAGAGAATGGAATATTACGCAGGGATCAGCGGCCTCAGGGTTTCCTGTCATCACCTGAGGCATACGATGGCCACTCAGCTCCTCAATGCCGATGCAGACATCACGATTATTCAGGATCTGCTTGGCCATAGCCGGATTACAACAACCCAGAGGTACTGCAAGGTATCGAACCGGAAAGTGGAAAGGGACTACTACAGGGCAATTGAACTGGTAGTGAAAAGAACCTCGCCCCTGGAAACCGCACCAGCGCCGGGCGATTCATAAGCTAATAGAACTTTAACCCAGCCGGTGGAGGGGGTAAACTCCAGTCGCCCTACGGGCTCCTTCCGTTTCCCCCCTCCACCGGCAACCCCAAATTTTGGGGGTGGGGCCAAATCGAGTTGACGAAACCAGTCTCGGCGTTCGGGTCGCTCCCCGGGGGCCAGGAGGGCAAAGATAACTCTGGCAAGGAAAGATTCGGATCGGATATACTGATTGCCGAGAAAAGATCAAGGAGTCTGCCAAGATGGAAAATCAGATAGATAGGAAGAAGCCAATAACTAGAAGCAGACTCTCGCTAACACTCTATCATCACTAGAAAAACTCGCTCTCATTACGTACAGTGTTGTAAAGTATCCATATAGCGTTAGAAACCAGCATCAGGACGGCTAACCTTTATGCACGATGAACCGAACACCCGAGAAAAGGGGGCACACATGGAAAACCTACAAGGGCTTTGGACGGTTTTTTTTCAATCAAATTTTCAGACTTTCGGTAGTGGTGTAGTGCTTTTCATGGGTGATCGAGTGCTCGGCGGGGATGCCGCCTATTATTACGACGGAAACATAAAGCTTCAGAGCAACATGGCGGAAATAAGCATTAAGGTTGTGAGATTCAACAAAGCAGGAACGGCGATTTTTGGTAACTTAGACGCATTCAATCTCAAAGTTTCTGGTGATATCTCGGCATCCAACATGGAACTGCACGGGAACATGGTTGAACAGCCGAACATGAAAATTACTATCAAATGTCAGAAAATAAGCAGTCTTTGAACGAGGTCGTCCTGATGCAAGTTGACCACGCGAAAGCCATGGATTGGATTCGAAGAAACTGGACCAAACCAACCGAGTGCCCAATCTGCGGGAGTGACAATTGGGGCATCGGCGATCAGATCGTCGAAATCCGATCATCCAAGTCAGGCGGGTTGGCCTATCCGCAGTTCTTTGTCTATTGCCAGAAATGCGCCTACACAATCTTTTTTAACGCAATTATCGCCGGGCTTGCCGGCGTGACGCCTGGCGCAAATCCACAGGATGAGCTTCCGAGATATGACGCGGGGGATAAGTGATGGCCTTCTTTGTCAGAGATCAATCCTCATCAAACTTGTCCATTGATGTGGACAAACTTACCGAAATCAATGCAGTCTTTACAGATCGTGCAGAAAAACTAAATTCCACCGTGCCAGGAAGCGTCGATGCCGGTAAGCTTGCTTATGCCAGCAAACCAGTTTTTTTTCATTACATGATCAGGTTTGATAACAGGGGTTATCGAGTCTTTTCATTCGACGATCTGCTGCGATATTTCCGTCAAGCCAAAAAAGTGGAACGCGTGTTTTTTACTGTTGAAGACGGCCAAAGCGTTAGTTCCAATCGAAGAATTGGGACATGTTTAGAGCTAAGACTGGATACGCAAGGAGCCAACAATTGTTACTTGTCAGCAACCTCCGATGACAAGGATTGGATGGACGCATCATTCTCGGCGGTGCAGGAGATTATAGATAAGTGTAAAAATAAACATGGTTGGGCGCGCACAGCATGGACTCCGTTAGTAGTTCAAATCTTCGGTTTACTTGTTGGCTTTTTTATAGGCCTATGGCTCGCTTTAAAAATATCAGCCTATCTCATAATCGAAAATGCGTTTGCAATTAGTTTTTTGTTTGTATTATTACTATTCTCCAATATTTGGGTGTATATTAATCAACGATTATTATTATACATTAATGTACTCTTTCCGAGCCTGAAGTTTTATCGATCAGATAAAGACCGCATGCATTGGCTTATACAAAAGATAATTGGCGCAATAATAGTTGCAATTATATTTCTCATACTGACGCTGCTTTTTTCTCGCTTTCTCAATATCCTTGGTAGTTTTGTTAAGAAAGGCTAGAAACACTAGACAAAATGCAAGGCATCCTGTCGGGCAGAAAGATAAGAGCAACACCGGGACACTTTGTTGTAAATTATTCAGTTATTGAAAAGTATCTCGGACATAATGAGATAATGGAGGATCATTCATGGGCTACGATTATTATCTATTAGACGACAATAGGGGCCTTATTCCTTGCAGTGCAACAGAACACGCAAAGTGGTCCGATACTCACGGGAGTGATACCCGGCAAGTTGGTTACACACTGATTAATGATAACGTCAGGGTGACAACCTGGTTTGACGGGATCAATCAAAATCATCCGGGAGAAGAAAGACCACTGGTATTCCGGACCGAAGTGATGGGAGGACATTTCGAGGTAGAGCCTCGATGGACATCCACGTGGCCGGAAGCAAAAGCCGAACATGACGCTACTGTGGAAGAAGTGAAAGCCCTGCTTGGCACGCAATAGTAAGTTAGAAAGGCGCTAAAGCGGAAAAGGGACTAAATGCCTGACGATTACGCCTACCCTCTTGCCCAATGCGACGTAACAACAGAAAAGCGCGCCGCGCTTCAGTCCTATCGGGACAAAAGGCGCTTGTGGCTATCCTGGATCGACACGGACGAATATCACGCGATCTGGCAAGTCCTGTCGTCAATGGTGTGGACGGACGTTTCGTTCAGGGCGCTGACACACTTCGCCGTCAACGACGACAATAACGCCCTCAACAATTCGCTTCTGGCCGAGGCGTTGCTTAATGGACACGTGGCGACGCAGATTCTGGCGATACGCAGGCTGATGGATGACCGCAACCGCGACATCATTTCGCTGCGCAGGCTGGTAAAGGATTTAAGACACAACTTCCACCTGCTCACGCGCGAAAATTACGTGTGCTTTGACGGCCTGCCCTATGATTACGAGGCGGTCATGCAAAACGAAATGATAGAGCGCGCTGCAAAGGGATTCTTCACGCCACACAAACATTTTACCGGCTTCTGGGGCGAAACATCTGGCCCGGCCGCTTACGGCATCTCGCGCATGGCACACCAGCGATTCGACAAGCTGGCGGACATCGACCCCGCGAAGCGAAGCCGCGAAGATCGCCTTCCCGGCGTTCTCCTCACAACCATTGAAAGGTGGCTTGACGACAGCGGTGCGGACGAGCTGGCGAAATGGAGCCACGCCTTTCTTGCTCACGCGGGCGGCCCGGAATCGAGGAAAAGAATTGCCGACCTGATGGTAACAATGAACAAGATCACCGATGCGATAAAGGCCCTTGCGCGCGTGACCGAAGCCATATCGGCATGCCTTCTCCTTGGGCCTGGCCGGACAAACAGCTTGATGCCGGTCGCGCAGTTCAATCAGTTCGAAAACCTGGACAAGCCCATCATGCAAGGGGGTGGCGAGGCCGACGCTTATAAGCTTTGGCACCAGCTCAGCGACGAGGGAAACCACTACCTCGACGGGGTGGACGCAGAGCTGATTGGGCGCGCGAAGTCGGCCTCTAACCCATGAAATAAGAGGATCTCCTCATGGACATGAACGTAGTGGGCTCACATCCACACTGGGAAAAGCAATTCGGGCGCGTTGGTTGGTTTATTCCGCCATATGCAGGCGCGGTGTGGCTTAATACAGTAGTGAAAATTATAGAACAAACCGCCGATAAATTTGGTCAAGCAGACCTTCAAAACATTTTAGCAATGCTTTTTACGCCGAGCCATTTGGCAAGCATGGTATTGCATCGCTATCCTAAAATTCCGGTCGTGAAAGAATATCAGGCAATTATTGCCGAAAGTGCTGAAGCTCATTTTTTAAGATTGGATCATATTGCAGCGACAGGTTTAGTGCCTGTGGTGGAGGGGATCGGTAGAAAACTCGCCAAAAGTAACGGCGTTGAACATAGATATGTCGGCAAGACTTTTCATGATCTCGCTGAACACTGTAAGCATCATGTTATTACGCGCCGAATAGGGGAGGTTCCTGAGATAGTGTCAATGCTGGACTCGTTTGCTTCTTATACAAAGGAATTTCTTTTTACTCACACGGACGATTATGCGCTAGATGATGGAACAAATCGCCACGGCATGACGCATGGCTTGTTTGGTGACAGCGAGTATGGCTCTCCATTAAACTTTTATAAAATTATCTCAGCCGTGAATTTTCTAACTTTTACTTCCTCCCTCTATCATGGTGGGTCTGGCTTTGTTCCAGACGAAACAGACGAGTCAAAACGGCTTGCAGCACATTACGAACAGTTGTCGCGAATCGCGGAAACAAAGCCAGCGATTCCGGCGCAATACCAGCACCCGATCCGGCGCGTGCTGCGCCAACATGACGATCCCCCTGGCCTTAAATCAATTTAAAATAGTGCTACAGTAGCAGATGTTACTACGCCACGGGGTCGGGCCAAGCGAAGTACCTAAATTAAGGGCCAAAAGATTAAAAGAAGGGGCGATTCCTGGTCTTAGAAGGTCTATTTGAATGGTGAAATTGGCACTCTAAGCCACGAAGCGGCCATCGGCCATCAGCCCTCCGTCTTCCGTCTTCCGTCCTCCGTCTTCCGTCTGCTAAGCTGCCGATAGCCGTCTGACCCGCAAATTCACCTATGCGCTGTTCCGCTCGCCGGAGATCGTACTGTACCTGCTGATTCAGCCAGCTCTCAGGGGTGGTGTCAAAAGCAATGGAGAGCCTTATGGCCATCTCAGGGCTTATCCCTGTATGGCCATTGAGAATGCTTGATAACGTCTTACGGCTCACGCCCAAGGCTTTGGCCGCTTCGGTTACCGATAGACCGAGCGGCTCCAGGCACAGCTTCTTTATGATTTCTCCAGGGTGGGGGGGATCGTACATTCGCATTTCACACCTCTTAAAACAAATTTAGGGATTTAGGGATTGAGCGATTTAATAAAGCAGATTGAGGAATTGCCAATTGAGGAATTGAGGAATTCAGTAATTTGATTTCTCCCTGCTTCCCGCTCCCCGCTTCATCCTCCGACGATCTCGTTTAAGCCTTCAATAATTTGGGCCAATTCTTCCGGCAAAACCGTGCCGATCTTTCTGCCGATTCGCTCTGTCGAGAGTGTACGAATTTGGCTGATTTTCACCCATGAGCGTTTGGGAAGGTCATTGGGGTCGAGTTCAAGGGTCAGAGGGAATCCGGCACGCTGAGACTGACTGGAGATGGCCATGGCGATCACTGTTCCTGAGCGTTCATTGAAAACATCCTGACTGAGAATTAACACAGGGCGCAGGCCGGCTTGTTCCTTGCCCTTCACTGGGTTCAGGTCGGCCCAGCGAATCTCTCCCCTCAATATTCTGGCGGCCACTGTTCCAACTCCTCACCCATACCCTCTTCGGCCATGGCTTTTTCCATGATGGGGTCAAGCTGTGCACACTCCCTGGCAAGGCGGTTTCGTTCCAGTTTCTTCAGTTTTTCTTCTACTGCGTCCTGAATGGCTTTACTTCGATTGGGGAACACCCGGTCTTTAACCAGCCGATCAAGCCGATTGAGTGTATTCTCATCGATTGTGATTGCTATCTTTGCTGAAGCCATTATATACCTCCGGTATGATAATATGTCATACCGAATGGCTGGTCAAGCTTTAAAGGACAGCATTAAAGGACCATTAAGGGATTTAGGAATTTAGGAATTAAGGAATTTGATTTCTTTCTGCTCCCTATTCACTGCGGAGCCCCTGCATTTGCGCTGTATTTTCAGATAAAAGCGAGGATAATTGGAGGGACTGTTGATTTTGGTTTTCACCATTCACCATTCACTATTTGAGAAACTGAGAGATTGGGGAAGTGAGGAACAACGCACTCCTAATTTTTTTAAGATATCCTGACGCCGGCAAGGTGAAGAGACGGCTGTCGAAGGAGATCGGATCTGAAAGGGCCGCCGAAGTTTATGAGAAGCTCATCAGGAGGACATTGGGCGTAGCCTGCGATTTCAAGCGCAGGGCGCCTGAAGCTCGAGTAGTTCTTTTCCACACGCCGCAGGACCCTGTTGAGAAATTGAAGAACAAATTCCGCGGTCCCTGGGAGTTCTGTCCTCAGCAAGGAGAACACCTCGGTGCGCGAATGGCGAACGCGCTTCGGGCCGCATTCGCAACCGGCGCCAATAAGGCCGTTCTCATCGGGACCGATCTGTCGGACATCGAAGCGACGGATATAGAGGGGGCGTTTCGGAATATTAGAGAAAAAGCCGCCGTGCTGGGTCCGGCTGCTGACGGCGGCTTCTATCTTATCGGGACCAATCGTCCGATTGGCGCTCCTTTGCATTTTGACACGTGGGGAACCGGCGAAGTCTTTTCCCGAACTGCTCAAGAGCTTGAAGCTATCGGGTTTCGCATTCACCTGGCAGCCGAAAGACACGATGTCGACTGCAAGAGGGATTTGGATCGAATGGGCAGTGATTTCCTGTTCGCCGGCTCCGTGTCGATAATCATTCCCACTTTAGCCGAAGCGCATAAACTCTCGCCTTTGCTGCTCTACCTGGAGAGTTCGCTCTGGCCGGGAGACGAAATTGTTGTCGTGCAGGGGGGCGCGTTTGATAAAGTCTCCCTCAGGCGGATATCGCCATCGCTCGCGGTTGTGAGCACCAGGAAGGGACGCGGTTTGCAGCAAAACGCCGGAGCGATTCTTTCCAGCGGAACAATCCTTTTCTTCTTACATGATGATTCGATCCCCCCTCCGGAATTTCCCTATCTGATCCGCAGGGCCTGCCGGGATTACCATGCATCGCTCGGCTGCTTCAAGCTGCGCTTTTTACCGTCGAACCGGGCGCTTGGGCTGATCGCCGCATGGGCCAATCTAAGAACTGCCTTGTTTAAGCTTCCTTACGGCGATCAGGGCCTTTTTTGCAGGAAGGAGGTTTTTGAAAGGGTAGGCGGTTTCGGGCGCCGCTACCTGATGGAGGATGTGGACCTGGCAGGCAAATTTCGGAAAATGGGGCAGGGCAGGGGCGGCATTTCAATCCTCCCGGTCCCGGTCTATTCTTCCTCTGACAGATACTTGCGCAAGGGAATTCTCAAAGCTTCGCTCCTTAACCATTCAACCTTTCTCCTCGCGGCGCTCGGCCGCGATGAACGGATACTGTACCGAAAATACTACGGCTTGGAGACCCTGGATACACAGCGTTAGGCTGATACTAGCGAACAGAGTTTCTTCCCGAATGACGGGCCGTTGCCAACGGGCAGCCGGCCCGTTTTTTTACCTAAATTTTTCTCTGCAATAGGACGATGGTTATATTGAAATTTGAAATTTTAAAGTACGAAACCGTACTTTCAAAGGAGGAGCAAGGATGAATGTCAGGATATTTAACGTGCTGCTGATTGTGTCATCGTTCTTATATATTGTCATCTGTTCGGGACTTGGAGCGGCAAACGAAGCTGCTTGGAATAGCGGAAGTCAAGAGTCGAATCTGAGCTGGACACAGCGGGTGATAAATGAAAACGAACTCGAGGCGATATCTCGAAGGGACGTGGACCTGAGCCCCAGCGTCAGCCGAAGATTGCTCGCCAAGTTAAACGCCAGGGATTTCGACTACATAGCGCAGGACATCCGGAATGGAAAACCAATAAAGGTGCCAAACGATTTCACTGCGCTCAAAAGCTGGACGCCGCTCGAGAAATACATCCCCGATGTGGCCGATCTGCCCAAGTTCATTTTGATTGTCAAAGATGTACCCTACATAGGCTGGTACGAAAACGGCAAGCTGGTGGGGGACACATATATCTGCGTCGGGAAAGTTAACAGCGCGACGGCAGAGGGGCTTTATACCGTAAAGGAAAAGGATCTGAACCACAGGTCCAGGAGCTATCCCAATGCTTACGGGGAGCCTGCGCCAATGCCATGGGCGTTGAGGATCTACGGGACTGTCTGGATCCACGCTGGAGACATCATGAGCGGGCACTGCTCGCACGGCTGCGTCAACCTGCCGATCTTTCCTGCGATGTCGCTGTTCGCATGGGCCACCCCCGGAACACCTGTTCTGATTGTGGGCTCCCTGGGAGCGGTACCGACGGTTTTGGCTGAAAATCGCTCCAACTGCACCCTGCATGCATTAGTGTGCAGTACCGCAGGCAGGGTTGCTTCCGGGGGCTGAGAGCGGGGAATGGGAATTAGGGCTTGTCCGTAAATAAAACCTTTGCGCTCGCATCCGGCTTTTGGCCGGCTTTGGCCGCTCCTCAATCGCAAAATCCTCGACGTAGCACAGCTACGCCTGCGGTTTTGCTCAATCTTCGCGACCAAATCAGCCTCAAAATCCGGCGCAATCCCTACGAGGCTTATTTACGGACAAGCCCTTAATCGCCAATTGCTAACGGCGCGCTGTGCCGGATGGTCCTAAACGCCTTTAAATTCGGGCTATGACAGCCGTTATGTTGTCCCTGCCACCAGCTTGGAGGCATGCGGAAACCATCCGGTCCAGTTTTTCCTTTAAGGTAATGTCTTCGGATAGAAAAGGCTGCGATTTGCTCATCGGATATAAGGTCATGAAGTCCGTCAGAAGAAAGCAGGACATAGTCGCCGTCTGTCAGACCAAACGCGCCGGAATCGGGCTCATGCTGCTCGCAGCCTACGCACCTTGTCAAAACATTGCCGTAAGGGTGAAGCCTGGCCTGTTCCCGGGTGATCTCACCCTTTTTTAAGAGCATGCCTGCCATCGTATGGTCCTCCGTTATCCGAATGAGTGAACCTTTACGAAGGTGATATATCCGGGTGTCGCCGACGTGGGCCCAGAAGGCCGATCTGCCTGTGAGAAACAGGGCCGTCAGTGTTGTGCCCATTCCCCTAAGGGAAGGCGATGCGAAAGAGCGTTCCGTGATGCTTTTCTGAGCATCTTCTATTAGATTGAGAAGTTCAGCGCTAATATCAGGGCCGCCGGGTCTATAGCCTTCGAAGCTTTCCAGGGCAAGTTCCGCTGCGACTTCGCCCGCCGCGTGCCCGCCCATTCCATCTGCAATAACCAGCAGGGCGCAGTCATTATCCAGGAGATTGACCATGTACCGGTCCTCGTTGTTCTTTCTTTGAAGCCCCTGGTGTGTAATCGACTCGATTCGCATTTTCCGGAAAATTCAACAAAAGGGTTTAGCTTGTCGGGCGGCATTTTCCTTTGATCGATTTGACGGCAGCAACTTATCTCTGAAAAGATCGGTATGTCAATCCGGTTCCGAGAAAACGAACGATTTCTGGAACATGGCTAATCTTGATTTCCTCTGTCATCCGTTGTGCTCACTCCGGCCTGCACTCTTGTGAATGGCAACGGTACCTGCTAGCATTACATGCTTTTCCGGCGGACAGAAAATCACGGAGCAAGGCCGCCTGCGGCGGACAGGCAATCCCTGGCTTCCACACTTTGAAAGGAAATCATGGAAAGAGGTCCTGGAAAAAACTCCAAAACATGCCTGAGTGTCGTTATTCCATGTTTTAATGAACGCAAGACTCTCCGGGAGTGCCTGGAGAGAGTCTTATCCATAAGGGATCCAGAGCTGTTGCTGGAGATAATCATAGTGGATGACTGCTCAACGGACGGCAGTCATGCTATTGCGCTTGAACTGGCAGAGAAATATCCCGAACAGGTAACCGTGCTCAGGCATCAAAAAAACCAGGGGAAAGGGGCGGCTTTACGAACCGGGTTTGCTAAAGCTACCGGTGATTTCGTCTGCGTTCAAGATGCCGACCTGGAATACGACCCATCGGACCTAAAGAGACTCTTAAGGCCGCTCAGGTCCGGAAAAGCCGACGTGGTATTGGGGTCTCGGTTCCTATCCACAGGGGAGCACCGGGTGCTCTATTTCTGGCACTACCTGGGAAACCGTTTCCTCACCCTTGTCTCAAACATGTTTACGGACTTGAATTTAACCGACATGGAAACCGGCTACAAAGTCTTCCGGAGAGACATACTTCAGAAGATCACTATCCAGGAGGACCGGTTTGGCTTCGAACCTGAAATAGTCGCAAAAATGGCTCACATGCGTCTTCGCATTTACGAAGCCGGGATTTCCTACTACGGGCGAACATACGAGGAAGGCAAAAAAATCGGCCCCAGGGACGCCTTGAGAGCTATCTACTGCATTATGCGGTATAATCTGCATCAAGCGCCGCTTCCGGTCCAGTTCATAGCGTATCTCTTCATAGGGGGTTTTTCAGCTCTTTTCAACCTCGCTGTTTTCCTTGGGGCCTTTTCTCTTGGATACTCCGCCGCCGTCTCCGCGCTGTTCGCTTTTTTCCTGGCGGCCGCCCTGAATTATGTGCTGTGTATCCTGCTGCTGTTCCGGCACAAGGCGAAATGGACAGCACCGAAGGAAATAGCGATTTATTTATTCGTGGTATGCGCGCTGGGAATCCTGGACGTTGCACTCACCAAATTTTTGGTGGAGGCCGGACTCGCTCCATGGATGGCAAAATCGACGGCATCCCTGGTTGGACTGGTATTGAATTTTGCCGGGCGCCGCCTGCTTGTATTCCCGGAGCCCGCCAGCGGGCCGTGGCGACCTCAGCATGAAGAGAGCGACAATAAAGAAGCGGCTCCAGACCAAGGGCGCAGCCATGCAGAGAAGCAGGACTGAGGACTGAGGACTGAGCAAAAGCGGCGACCGTGCGCGCAGGCATGCAAAACGCACAGGCATTAAACGTGGTGCGTTTGAAGGCAAGCCGTTTGGCGCGATCAAGACCGGGCTCATCAAAGCCTGCAAAGACGCGGGGATCACTTACGGCCGCTTTGTGAAGGATGGGTTTGTTTTCCATGACCTTCGGCACAGCTTCAATACCTACATGCGGAAGGCCGGTGTTGCTCAGTCGGTCATAATGAAGATCACAGGCCACAGCACGGATGAAATGTTCCGGCGCTATAATTCGATTGATGCCGACGATGCGCACCAGGCAATAGACCAGTACGGGAATTTCTGAGAAATCTTGACCAAAGCGTTGACCAAGAGGGCAAAACGCAATGAAAAAGCCGATCTGCACTTTCTGCAAATCGGCTCTCCACTGTAGCTTTTCCAGAGGGTGAGTGACCGGACTTGAACCGGCAGCCTCTGGGGCCACAACCCAGTGCTCTAACCAATTGAGCTACACCCACCAGAGATGTTGAACTAAGATCAATATCACTCTAGCGGAAGGAAATCAAGCGCTCGAAAACACCTGATCGGGGCCGTGCCAAATTCATGAGTTTAGTGAAGGCACCCCCCCTCCACTCGGCCTATTGCTTATGTTTGCACCTTGCTATAGATTAGTTCCCGTACGGAAAGGTTTTTTTTTGATCTCAACCTTTACGATTAGAGGAACCTGTATGGAACGAAAAGAAGACATCATGGCGGTAGCCAGGGCCTTTATGCGGAGCAGGATTATCCTTACCGCCGCTGAAATGGATCTGTTTACAATTATCCAGGACTCCTTCACCAGCGCAGAAAAGATTGCCCAAAGATTCGGTTTCGACAGGAGAGCGCTTGAAAGGGTCCTGGATTGCCTCGTTACCTTTGGACTGCTCCGTAAAGACCAAGGAGATTATTCACTAACCGGTGAAGGCGCTTCATATTCATCAAAACACCCGGCATCCGAGCTTCCAATGTTGCTCCATATGAGCCGTCTGTGGGTCAGTTGGAGCGATTTGACCGAGGTTGTCAAGAAAGGTCACGGCTCCGACCAGAAACCACCAAGGCCAATGGACATTGACAGCAGGCGAGCTTTCATCGGTGCGATGCACGTTATCGGCAGAGTTCTGTCGGAGGAGATAGCCGGTTCTCTGGACTTGCGAGGCTACCGGAAGCTGCTGGATATTGGTGGAGGATCAGGGACTTACACTATGGCATTTCTAAGACACAACCCTCAGTTGAAGGCAATCCTGTTTGACTTGAGGGATGTAATTCCGATAGCAAGTGAGCGGCTTTCTTCGGAGGGTTTACTGGACCGGGTCGAACTGATCGCCGGGGACTTCTATTCCGATGATCTGCCCGGAGGATGCGATCTGGCTTTGCTTTCCGCGATAATTCACCAGAACAGCCGCCAACAGAACCTGGAACTCTACAGGAAGGCTTACCGATCCCTGGATCCCGGCGGAATGCTCCTTATTCGCGACCACATAATGGATGAACAACGTACCCGGCCTCAGGAAGGGGCGCTATTCGCAATAAATATGCTGGTAAACACGCAGGGTGGGGACACTTACACCTTTGATGAAGTGGAACGAGGGCTGAAAGAAGCAGGCTTCACGGAGGCCGGGCTCCTTCGCTCCGGGGACAAAATGGACTGCATCGTCGGCGCAGTAAAACCCAAATAAGCCCAACCATTCACAACGGTGCTGCATGTCCCGGGGACACACTAAGTAGTTTCCATCCGGAGTTTACGGATGGACGCTAAGTAATGGAAAGGGCAGGGTTGCTATTCTTGTCCTATGAACCGGAACTTTTTGTGGCATACCCAAAGAACGTGCAGATGACAACTAAAGTGTACAAGTATCGGAGTATATGAAAAGACTCGTTTGTCTTTCTCTATCAGGATGATGAAAAAGGATTAGAATTCCCACAGCAGGGCGAAAAACCCTATAGACCTCACCCCTGATCCGATCCGGGGCGGAATTCCCGTCATGCCGGCGGAAGCCGGTACGGAATGACTAAATCATTAGCAAACTTAAGGCGTTTCTCCCACCAGAGAACTCTTTTTCATCACCCTGCCGAGATGAAAAAATTATCGTTGACAAAAAAGCACATTTGTGACAACAATCACGTGCCTTGAATCACAAATCAAAAAATGAAAGCAGCTAACTGGCAGCAATCATTTAAAATCGTTCACGTTTTCGTGCTGAAGTGACTTTAACTGACTACTCGAATTCGAATGGTGTCATCGTTAAGATTCCGTCCTGCCTACGTGCTGCCTTTTTTATTTCCGGCCCTTCTTGGGGTTTTCGGCATTCAACCTGCGGAACGGCGCCCGCCTGCGCATACGCGCGGCCTCATCATTTGCTGATAAGCTATGGGGGACAGATTGTCAAACACATGTGATGAGTGCGGGCGACCCGAGGATGAGTTTGAATTCTGCTATTCCCGCTGCATGCTCCAGAGTTGCGAAACATGCAGTTTTCTTCTTCAATTGTATGGAACCGGGTGCGGAAACATTAAAGTATATTATTTATGCCGCGACTGTTACAAGGAACGGATCAAGAGGGGATATGTAGAACCCTAGCAAGGAGGTGATCGCTTCGGGGACTATCTTTCGAGCTGTAATACTAATTCCTATTCAATAAGACACGGAGGATAAAAATGGCTGTTAACAAGTTGATGACACTCAAGGAAGCGGTATCCAGATACGTTAAAGATGGCGACACTGTCTACTATGGTGGCTTCCAGATCATGGTCCCCATGGCCATCACCCACGAAATCATCCGGCAGAAAAAGAAAAACCTGACCACCGTGGAATCCTCGACCGACGTTGGCGGGCTGGACCTCATGGTTGGTGCGGGATGCGTCAAAGAGATTCATTCGGCCTGGATCATGAACTGGTATGTAAAAGCGCCCTATGCAGTTCGCCGGGCCTTCCAGTCGAAGATGACTAAAAGGTATGACGTTTCCAATTTTGCCGCCACCAGCGCTCTGATCGCCGGCTTTATGGGTGTGCCCTTCCTGCCGGTACGCGGTAATATCGGCACCGACATGCTCAAGTACAATCCCGTTGACCTTACGGTTGTAAAAGACCCCTTCACTGGTGAGGAGATCACTGTTGTGCGCGCGTGGACAGCCGATGTGGCTATTATTCACGCTCAGGTTGCCGACTGGCTGGGGAATGTCATGAGCTGGGGTACCCGTGGGGTTACTGATGAATTCGGGGCCATGGGCGCCAAACGCGGGGTCATAGTCACGGCTGAAGAGATAGTCGAACCGGAAGTGATCAGGGCCGACCCGGACCGAACGGTTGTTCCATATTTCAAGACACTGGCCGTAGTACATTGTCCGTGGGGTGCTCATCCCTCAGCATGCCGCGGCTATTACGGCCTGGATATAAGGTTCTCTCAGTATCAGGGCAAATATGAAAGAAATGCGGAGCTTCTCCCCAAATTCCTGGACGAGTGGGTATATGGCTGTGAAGACCAGAGCGCCTACATAAAGAAATATATCCAGAAATTCGGTCAGCAGGGCCTGGATCGGCTCAAGCCCACTCTCGGGTTCAAGCCGAAATATCAGGTCGATTATGGCTATCACGATCCGGGTGTATGGAAGGGTGTGCCGCAGTACACAGACGAACATATCAAGGCTTAGGCTTGGCCATAAGATCGCAAAGGAGAAGACACAATGCATGCCACTAATTACAAGTTGACTGAACTTATGGTCGTACGCTGCGCAAAAGAAATCAAAGATGGCGAGGTGGTATTCGCCGGTGTAGGCCTGCCACTGGTTGTGGTAGGCTTTGCAATGATGACTCACGCGCCAAATATGATTCTTTTCACCGAGGGCGGGTCCATCCGTGCTACGGCGCCTCCGGGGCTTGCTATCACAGTAGACGACCCGGCCCTTTTCTGTAACGGCGACGCAACTTTTGGGATGCTTTCCACCATGGCCGCCCTTCAGAGAGGTGAAGTTGATGTCGCCTTCATTGGAGGCGCGCAGATCGACAAATATGGAAATATCAATTCCACGGGCGTAGGCGATTGGACAAAGCCCGAGTCTTTCACCTATTTCGCTGGAAGCGGCGGGGCAAACGACATGGCGACTTCCGGCAAGCGCGTACTGGCCATTATGCCTCAGGACCCAAAGAAATTTGTTCAAACGGTCGACTATCTCACCACGCCCGGGTTCCTCGATGGACCAGGCGCACGGCAGCGCGCCGGGATGATCGGCGGAGGTCCTGATGTCGTTGTCAGTACAATGGGTGTCTACAAGTTCGATGCAAAGACATGCGAAATGTACCTTGCTGAATACTTCCCCGGGCAGTCGGTCGAGAAGGTGAAGGCCAACTGCTCCTTCGACCTGAATGTTTCGCCTGATGTTCGAGAAACCACTCCGCCGACCGAAGAGGAGATAACTGTTCTTCGCAATATCGATCCGACAGGGTTCTACCTGGGATAGCGCGAGTTTTTCTTTATTTAGATTCACCTTTGTGGCGGGACCGGGCCTGGTCCCGCTTTTTTTGTTGTGCGCCCGGCAGGAGGGAACTGTCAGCCGGACCTTGTAATACCCAATTGCGTTCAAGTTTGATGCGGGACGAAACCCATCGTTTTGGATGCATTTTGAACGCGAATTCGTATAAGTCCATTGCCGTAGGACTTACTGAGATAGACTTATTGAAAATAAGGCTATCTCACAGTCCGCCTCGCCTCATTCATCCGCGTGAATTCGCCCCAACCCAATGGCGCCGTGGGGCTCCCGGACCAGTGTTCATCCACTACGCTACGCTCGTGCAAATGTGGTCTATCATTTGCGGTGGGCTGTTGCGGGGCGTCTTTTTCTCAAAACAGTTTTTTCCTTTATGAGGGACCATAAAAGAGCCGATTTCTCTTATGATATTATCGAATGGAGGAGCGGATTCTGTTAGATCTGCCGGTACAGTTCGATAATTGCTTCATATTTTAGGCGATTGGAGGTTCTTCTAAAAATGGATCGTTTTCAAGAATTAGACGAGGATGCATCGTATCGCTCGATGAGAGAATACGCCAGGGTGAGCGCATTTCTGCCCGTGAGGATTCGCCCGGTTTTGGAGGAAGAACGGCAGGGCCTCAGATCGCGCATTGTGATCGAATCCGCTATTACAGAACATCCTGAGATGCCCGAAATCGAAGATGAGGCCCTCTCGGCTTGTTTGCATATACTCAACTCCAAACTTGACTCAATCATCAAGTTGCTTGCATTCCCACCGAACAGCAATAGAGAACTCGATTTCGCGAGGGTCAACATCAGCGCAGGAGGACTGGGCACATCTTCCAGCCAACTCTATGCTTTGGATGATCTTGTCGAAACAAGGCTGATACTTCCGACCGCTCCCCTTATGGTTTTTTACATATATGGAAAAGTGGTTAAATGCGATGCCGCATGCGAAAAGTTCGAGCTTTGCATCGAGTTTACCGAAATTGACGATGATATCCGCGAGGAGATCGTAAAATATGTTTTCCATAAGCAACGCGAAATTATGCGTAAGCAAAGGAACAGTGAACTTTAAATGTTTATTTTTATTGGATTTGCCATAGTTATAGGTTCGGTTCTTGGCGGATATCTGATTGAGCAGGGGAATATCTATCTTCTGTTTCAGCCTGCAGAACTGCTTATTATATTCGGCGGCGCCGTGGGCGGTTTTGTCATTTCATCGCCCATGAAAGTGATCAAAGCGGTTCAGGGCGCTTTATTGCGCATGTTCAAGAGCAGGATCTACTCCAGCAGTGACTATATGGATGCGCTTGTCCTGCTGAGTGAGGTGTTTTACAAGATCAGGAAGGAAGGGCTCGTTTCGATTGAAGGCGATCTGGACGATCCGGAAAAAAGTGCAATTTTTAAAAAGTACCCGAGTTTTCTCAAGAATCGTCACGCTCTGGAATTTATGGCCGACACCCTGCGTACTCTCACTATAACGGATATAGGAGCGCACGAAATGGGTTCTCTTCTCGACTACGAAATCGAGGCGCATTACGAGGAAGCCAACATATCGGCCAAGAGCATCGCCAATATCGCCGACGCACTCCCGGGGCTTGGAATTGTAGCAGCCGTGCTGGGTGTCGTAATCACAATGAAAAAAATCAACGAACCTCCCGAAGTGCTCGGCCACAGCATAGGCGCGGCACTTGTCGGCACTTTCCTGGGTGTTCTGCTGTGTTACGGTTTTGTGGGGCCGCTGGGGCGCAACCTCGAGCATATAGCTAATGAGGACCGGGAATTTCTAACGGTCATCAAAGAAGCTTTGCTTGCGTTCATAAATACTCCTTCTCCGCAGGTGGCAATCGAGTTTGCGAGAAGGGTTGTTCCGGGCGACCTGAGGCCCTCTTTCCTGGAACTCGAGTCCGTGGTAAGGGAGGCCAAGAAAAAACAGGCATGGCAGACCACAAGCCAGAAAAAACCATAATAATAGCAAGAAGAAGAGGAAGAAAGGGCCACGGCGAAGCACACTCGGCAAGCTGGAAAGTAGCTTACGCCGACTTTGTCACCGCCCTTATGGCCTTCTTTCTACTGATGTGGCTCCTGAACATGACTTCCCTGGAGAAAAGGGAGGTTTTGGCGATGTATTTCAAATATTACAGCCTCCTGGAAAAAGGTGGAAAATCATTCATGGAACAGGGTGGGGAGAGGATGGTCGGGCCGAATTTCGGAACCAAATCCGTAATAGACGCGACCGAACTCCAAAGAGGTATTACCAATGACGAGCTGGCCACAAAACTGATAACCGGGATTGACCAAAATGTGCAGAAAGGGAAGGAACAGTTTTTTTTAGCTATAACAAATGAAGGCATCCGGATCCAGATCGTGGACTCACAACAAAACCCGATTTTTACCGTCGGAAGCGCTCAACTCACGGCCCTGGCCAAGCAAATACTTCACTCGGTTGCGTCAATTCTTAAGAATTTTCCTAACGAAATTGCGGTAGAAGGGCATACCGATTCTTCACCGACCCGGAGCGAACAGATTTCAAACTGGGAACTATCCACCGCGAGGGCCTCAGCGGCCAGACGCGAACTGGAACAGGCCGGCATCGAACCTAACCGGATTTGCAGAGTTGTGGGTTTTGGAGACAAAGTGCCTCTTTTCACCGACTCGGCCTTTGACCCGAGAAATCGCCGAATCAGCATTGTTTTTGTCAAAAACAAAAAACAAAAACCGCTCGACCGGCTTCAATGGCTTATGAACCCAGCCGAATAAACGAAGTGAGTGTTTTATCCAACTCTTGATATCGGACCTCCCTTTATCCCGCCATTTCATGGAAAAGGGCGACTGCCGCGCGGATTCCCCGATAAAAATCTTTGATGTAAAATCGTTCGTTGGGAGAATGAGCACCGTCGTCCGGGCTTCCCCAGCCCAGGAGCAGGATGTTCTGCTGTGATAGATGTTTCTTGATCATGTTGACGACGGGAATTGAACCACCCTCCCTTATAAATACCGGCTTTTTGCCAAAGCCTATATCTATTGCTTTTTCAGCCGCCAGCATTGCAGGGGTGTTTCTTGGAACCAGGACGGGCTCAGCACCGTGGAGGGTGGTAATTTTGGCGCTGACCCCGTGAGGGCAGTTAGCGGTTACGAACTGGTGAAACAGCCGGTCTATTTTCTCGGGGACCTGGTTTGGAACCAGCCGCATACTCACTTTTGCCCCTGCCTTTGCCGGGATTATCGTTTTTGCTCCTTCACCGGAGAAGCCGCCCCATAGTCCGTTGATATCCAACGTGGGCCTGGCTGTCCTGCGCTCGAGAAGAGAGTATCCCGGCTCTCCTGTAAGTTCGGAAACCCCGAGGTAATCCTTAAGAGACTGTATATCGACATTAAGAGAGGCCATTTCCTCCCTTTCCCAGTTTTCCGGAACAAGCGCGTCATCATAGAAACCGGGAAGGGCCACAGTTCCATCGGGCTTCTTGAGTTTTTGGAGAATGTCCACCAATACCTGGGCAGGATTATAGATTATACCTCCGAATGAACCCGAATGCAGATCGAAACGCGGTCCGCCGATATCCACCTGCAGATAGCTCAAGCCTCGCAAGCCATAAGTTATGGCGGGAATTCCATGGGCAAATTGTGAGCCGTCTGAAATCGCAACAGCGTTTGCGCGAAGCTCATCGCGGCGATGCATCAGAAATTTTTCCAGGCTTGGGCTTCCGATTTCCTCCTCACCTTCGGCCAGGATAATCAGATTGAGCGGAAGTCTTTGTCCTGCACGCAGAATGGCCTCTATCGCCTTGATATAGGTAAAAAACTGACCTTTGTCGTCGGTCGCGCCGCGTGCGTATATGTAACCATCGCGAACATCGGGCGAAAAAGGAGGGGTTTGCCATTCATCGAGGGGATCGGGCGGCTGGACGTCATAATGGCCGTAGATGAGCAGAACGGGCGCTCCGGGGACTTCGGGCGAACGCGCAAGCACTATGGGATGGCGCTCTGTGGGATAGAGTCTTCCGGTGAATCCGCACCTCTTCACCTGGTCGAGTACCCATTCGGCAGCACTCAGAACGTCTTTCTCGTGTTCGCTCAGAGTACTCACGCTGGGAATAGAGAGGAATTGCGCGAGTTCCAGTACGAAGCTATCGAGGTGGTCGTTGATAAATGAAGAGACTGCATCGGGAAGCATCTTGATCTCCTTCGGACATTCATATCGGCGAGCTGGAAAATCTTGAAGTGCAAGCACATTGCTTTGGAGTTGTTACAATGTGATGCGGTCATTATAATTAATTGCCTTGCGCGCGATATAAAATAGTACAGGAGAATTCATCTCGCCAGATGGAAAACCGGGTAAAGATATTCTCGCGAATTGAGGAGATTCCATCGGAGGAGTGGAACAGTCTCGCTTTTCATGCAGCCCCGATGCTGGAGTTTGAGTACCTGCACGCCCTTGAGAAGTCCGGTTCGCTCTCGGCGGATAGAGGCTATATTCCGGCACACCTGGCGCTCTATGACGGATCGAAAATTATGGCAATCGCTCCTCTTTATCTGCGAGATCGCGCCTGGGTGGAGTTCGGAGACGGTGGGCTGATCGAGTTTTTGACGGAGCTTACAGGTTTGCCGTTCGGTTCTGGCCTTGTAGGGAGTATCCCCTATACACCGGTACCCGGCTATGATTTCCTGCTTGGCTCATGCCGGGACGGCTTGCGGATTTTCGCCGATCTGCTCGACAAAATCGATGAGATTTCAAAAGAACGCGGCCTGTCCACAACCCGCTTTTACTTCGTCGACCAGGAGTCCAAGCTGCACTCCATCCTTGCTGAACACGGATATATGCGGCTGAGCAGCGCGCACCTGGTCTGGTTCAATCGGGGATACCGCAGTTTCGATGATTTCCTTCTCTCCTTTAAATCCAGCCGCAGGACCAAGATAAAGCGGGAGTGGCGCGCCGTTCGCAACTACGGAATCGACCTCAGTATGGTTCAGGGTCCGAGCGCCCCTCCCTCGTTCTACGAAGAACTGTACCTGCTCTACAGGCGAACATGGACCAAACACATGGGCCTCGGAATCAGGCCCTTTCTGAACGAATCCTTCTTCAGGCTTCTTGGCGAAAACTTCAGCCACAGGTGCAGTTTCTCGGTATCTCAAATGTCGGGAAAGCGGATCGCGATGGCCCTTTTCTATAATAAAGCCGAAAAGCTTTACGGCAGATACTGGGGGAGCTTGCGTGAAGTACCCTTCCTGCATTTTGCCACCTGCTACTATTACCCCATAGTCTATGCCATCGAGAACGATGTAAGGATGATCGATCCGGGTTTCGGAGGAGAGCATAAAACCTTACGCGGCTTCGAGGATTCCCCCGCATACCATTACATCAAGTTCTACGATGAAAATCAGCGCCGTATCGCGTACGCGGTAGTCGACCAGATGCGCAGTCAACTACTCTCCAAGTAGAGTCCATCCGGAAACACCGGGACAAATTCAACGCCCCGCGAGGTTTCTGTTCGGAAAGGAGGGATTTTTCGCTCTGGCTAGGAAATCAAGGGCTTGCGCGGAGGCGTACATGGGTACCGCCTCGCGGAGCGTCGAGATCGGTGATTGAGCCCGCCGAAGCCTCTGCGGCCACCGCCGAAGGCAGTGGCCAAGTCGGCTGGCGGTCCCACCGCCCAAGGGCGGAAAAGGACCATTTCCGGATGGAAACTAAGTAGAGCTGCACGCGACGATGTGTGAAGCAGATGGTGGATTTGGCACGGTGAGTTTGTTCTCCTTCATTCCGTCGGTAGCGCCGTCTTCCACGGCGGCGCTTGTTATGTTGAAGTTTCATGCATAAACATCTCCCTCCTCGTTGGGGAAATAAAAAAAGAGAAGACCAAGTGGAAGGAGGGGGAGCCACCTGGCCTTCTCAGAGGAGGAAAGGATGTTTTCTTTCCGGGTCTGATGATAACCTGAGAGTCAAGTGAAATTCCGGACCCCACATTTTGACCGGCTCTTGCGCCCCGGGCCGAAACTTGTCTCGCCGGCCCTTAAAAAACTCCCTATTTTCGATTTTCCAAACTGCGACTAATGTATCCTTCTTTCCATAACCGGACAGAATGTTGTATCTTATCCTCGTATCGACAAGACTTTGCCACAGGAAACAGGGGTTCATGGAAAGAATGCTGACGACAAGACAGGCCAGCACAGACGGACACCCTCCCCTACGCCAATTGCGTACAGGGCAAGGCAGCAGCAGTATTGTGAACAGCGGTTTTGGGGAGGCCTTAAAAACGTATCAGAGCGCAACAACAAATCGGCCCCTGCTTCTGCATGGGGATGCGGCTGCAGTGTTGAGCGAGTTCCCGAATGACTGCATTGACTTTGCGATGACATCCCCTCCTTATTGGGGAAAGCGTGAGTACGAGAATGGCGGAATTGGATTGGAAAGTGATTGCCGAGACTATGTAAAGCGGCTGGCCGCTGTTTTTGCCGAGCTGAAGCGGGTGCTAAAGCCCGAAGGCTCGTTCTGGCTAAATATCGGCGACAGTTATAACGGTAAAGGCCTCGTTGGGGTACCCTGGCGGGTCGCCTTTGAGTTGACAGATAATCAAGGGTGGATACTCCGCAACAGCGTAATATGGAACAAGATTAAGGGAGGGATGGATAACACTAAAGACCGCCTTGGTAACGTCCACGAGAATGTCTTTCACTTTGTAAAGCAGGCCAAGGGATATTTCTACGATGCAGACGCAATTCGCTCTAAGCCGCGTGCAGCCAAAGTTGTTAATGGTGCGGTCGTGTCTGCCACTGGCGTTTCCGGTGTACGTTATAAGCGTCAGATTGAATTATCAACTGCTTTGTCAGAGTCAGAGAAAAACGTGGCTCTTGCCGCGCTTGAGCGGATGCTTACTGATATTAGTTTAGGGAGGATATCAGATTTCAGGATGATCATTCGCGGGCAACAACGCGCTACCCATTCCGACAGTGAGAAAGTATCGGGCCGCGCAAAGGAATTGCACGACAAGGGTTTTTATTTTCTTAAATACCACCCTGGAGGGAGCAAACCCAGTGATGTATGGGACATCATTCCTGAAGATACACAGCGCAGAGAGGCGCATTTTGCGCCTTACCCTGTTGATCTATGCCGCATCCCCCTTCTTGCAACTTGTCCGGCAAGGGGCATAGCTGTTGATCCATTCTGCGGAACAGGCACAACACTTCTCGCCGCCCGAAAACTTGGCCGGAAGTCGATAGGTATTGAGATTTCGCGCCGTTACCTGGAGCTAACCCAAGAAAGGTGCGAATCTCTATTATGAGTAAGGTGCTGGAGTTATTCGGGCAGTCAGCAGTCAAGAACGGCGTGAATTGGGAAAAGATTGTCAAGGATCAGCAGTGCGTTTATTTAAACAAGAAGTGCTACAAGGTTCGCAAGAGTGACCCTGGCACCGCCATTGGCTCGTGCGCTGTGCTCCACGGGCGCGAATCAGAGCCGATTATTATCTGCCCCACCAGGCTGCTGGAACGCCATCAGATTTTCACAGATTGCTTCCACCTGCTCACGGTGCATGAACCGGGCAACGAATTGCACATCGTTTCCGAGATTTCCATTCCAGGCGGCAGCGTTGATTACTTTCTCGTATCGGCCAAGGATGGCAAGGTTAAGGACTTCGTGGGCATTGAGCTTCAAACGCTCGATACCACTGGCACTGTATGGCCGGAACGTCAACGGCTCCTGAAGAAGTTGGCTGTGCCACGGCCCGACGATGCCGAGAGTTCCGACAAATCCTTCGGTATCAACTGGAAGATGACGGCGAAGACGATCTTAGTACAAATGCATCATAAAGCACGAACTTTCGAGCACATTCATAAAAAACTGGTTCTTGTACTTCAGGATAAACTCCTTTCCTACATGAGCCGTCAATTTAAGTTCGATCACCTGCGTAACCCCGCGAGTGTCGGCGACCCAATTCACATGCATGCCTATAAGATGGAGCCACAGCCAGACCAATCCTACAAGTTGACTATGCAATCACGCTGGAGTACTGATGCAAACGGCATCGCGCTTTGTCTTGGTCTGCAAGCCGAGGCAAGGGTTGAGCTGGAGCAAATCATCGCAGCTCTACAGGCCAAAATTTCAACTTCCACCCTGTTTGTACCGGTTTAGAGGCGGACAAAAAAAGAGAAGACCAAGTGGAAGGAGGGGGAGCCACCTGGCCTTCTCAGAGGAGGAAAGGATGTTTTCTTTCCAATACTAATGATAACCGAACGGTCAGGTGGAATTAAAGCCACCGAGAAAATTTTTTAAAAAATTTTCAATCATTCCGAAAATACGCGAATTCGCGACCGGCTGTCGGCGCTACTGAGAAAATCGCTCAGAAAACTCCGAAACAGCCCTGCCGCAATTCATCTATCAATGCAGCGTCCGGTTTGAAAGGAATGCGTGGCGGGCAGGGCAGGGGTATTTTCAGTTCGTGGAACGGGGTCTCGCTAACCTTCATGTTAAAGGCCTGCACCATCAGGGTTTCGAGGTTGACCGTATCCGCCATGTTATAGGCCAGAAGCGTTTCGAGGGCTTTTACATTGCCTCTTTTCTTGTATTCGCGCCAGAGCAGCACCGCAAAATAGCCGTCAACGCCGTTGAGTTCGGCCCTGTCAAGCCCAAGGCTCTTCTCGCAGCGCTTCAACCCGCCGCTGTAACCCAGACTGCGCAGCAGGTAACGCAGATCGATGTGGATATGGTCAACTGCTATTCCGAAGTAATTCCTTATAAACGGCAGATCGAAACAACTCCCGTTGTACGTGATAAGAATTTTGTATTTTCGGAGATCGACGGGCAAAGGCATCCAGGTTATCGCCATATATGTAGTAGAATACCTCCCTGCCGTCATAGAGCGCTGCGGTCGTAATGTGATCGTAGGGCCCGCCAAGCCCGGTAGTCTCTATATCGATGAAGGCGGCGCATTGCCGAAAGTCTGCAAAAAGCCTCCAGAGATGCTGCGGCGCCAGAGCGCCTGCAAAATATGCCGGATCAAGAGCGCATAGCCTTTCGCGGCATACTTCGAGACGGCTGCGCAGAGCCTCATACTTTCCTGGGCCGAAAGGGGTCAGCATCCAACCATGTTCGTCCTGGAAAAAGTCCCAGGAATGAATTCCCTTCTGCCAGAGAGAGCGTTCCGTTTTAAGACCGATCCACGGCAGATGCACAAAAGTATGTCGCAGCATCGCTATTGGGAAACTCCACGGCTTTGCGTTTTCATATTCCTGTCAGTCTCAGGGCTTGTCAGTAAATAAGCCTCCTAGGGATTGCGCCGGATTTTGAGACTGATTTGGTCGCGAAGATTGAGCAAAACCGCAGGCGTAGCTGGGTTACGTCGAGGATTTTGCGATTGAAGAGCGGCCAAAGCCGGCCAAAAGCCGGATGCAAGCGCAAAGGTTTTATTTACGGACAAGCCCTTAATCGCTGCGCCTTCCGAATATCCGGAGCAAAAGCAGGAACAGGTTTATAAAATCGAGGTAAAGCCGCAGAGCGCCGATGACCGCTCCTTTTCGCTCATCCTCCGATCCGGCAAATCCGGCATAGGCCATTTCCTTTATTTTTTGGGCGTCGTAGGCGGTCAGGCCGACAAAAATGGCTATACCCGCATAGGTTATGAGCCAGTAGAAAGCAGGGCTGCGGAAGAAGAAATTAACGAACGAGGCAATGATTATGCCGATGAGACCCATCATGAGGAAACTGCCCATGGAAGTCAGGTCGCGTTTGGTTGTGTATCCATAAAGGCTCATGGCGGCGAAAGTTCCGGCGGTTACGAAGAAGGTATTTGCAATCGACGCTTTTGTGTAAATAAGGAAAATGGTCGATAATGTCAGGCCGTTTAGAAACGAATAGGCGAAAAACATAAACAGTGCGGTTGAGGACTGGAACCTGCCGATTGCGGCGCTCAGCGCGATCACCAGGCCGAATTCGCCGACGATCAGCAGCAGCATGACCATTGGATTTCCAAGAAGAGTGAAAATAAGCCCACTGTTGACGGCATAAAGAGCGACAATCGCAGTGACCGCCAATCCCAGGGCCATCCAGTTGTACACACGGCGAATGAAATCGGCTTGGACAGTTGTTGCGCGTTCCCCCTGAAAAACTGTGCTTCTTGGCATTGCCTTCCCCTTTCGGAATGATTTTATGAATTTTCTATGATTTCATGTCTTAAATTATAACTTATTGTTTGTGCCCTGATATTGCAAATATTTTAAAAGAACGTATCCACACCCCCGGAGGAAGTAAGCGATGAAAGACCTGTCACAATACCGAAGTGAGTTTCCCATCACCAATAATTATTGCTTTCTCAATAATGCCGCCATTTCGGCGCCTCCGTTGCGGGTGGCAAAGGCCGTGAACGACTTGATGCTCCAATTCGGCAATGAAGGCTTCGTCCGTTATCCGGAATGGATGAAAACGGTGGACAGGACCCGCTCACTTTTTGCTCGGCTTATAAACGCGGACCCCTCGGAGGTCTGCTTCACCGCAAACACATCCGAAGCTCTGAGCATTGTAGCCGGAGGAATTTCGTGGAAACGCGGCGACAAGATCATTGTGCCCATACCCGATTTCCCGTCGAATGTCTATCCCTGGGTGAATCTGGAGCGCGCCGGGGTCGAGATTTGTTTTGTTCGAAAAAACGAGGGGCGTTTCGGCCTCTCGGACATCAAAGCCGTGCTTCGCCCCGGAACGAGACTGATCGCTGTGAGTTCGACGGATTTTACCACCGGGTTCCGATGCGATCTGGAAGAATTGGGGGATTTTTGCCGGCAGAATGCTATCCTGCTCTGTGTAGATGCGATACAGAGCCTCGGGGCCATACCTCTCGACGTGAAAAGCTGCGGCGTTCACTTCCTGGCCTGCGGCGGTCACAAATGGCTCCTGAGCACCATGGGAATCGGAGCGCTCTACATCTCGAAGGAGGTAAACGATCTGCTTCACCCAATCCGGGTAGGGTGGCGAAGTGTCGAAAATGAGGAGGATTTCTATAACCTGGAATCTGAAATTGAAAGCCGATGCCCGCCGGTTCGAAGCCGGGACCCTCAACCTTGCAGGAATCACCGCTCTTGGAACGGCGCTGGAAATGCTGCTCGAAATAGGGATCGAGCGCATATTCGAAAGGATATCGGGTCTGAACGACGTAATCTCATCGGAGCTTGGAAGGAGGAATTTCCGGGTCATCAGCTCGATGGAGCCCAGGCACAGGTCGGGAATTCTGAGCTTTGCACCCGAGGATGCCGGGAGACTTTTCCGCCATCTTCTAAAAAGGAAGGTGCTTGCCGCTCAAAGAGGAAACGCGGTCCGGCTCTCACCTCATTTCTATAACGATGAAAGCGACATCGAAAGGTTCTTTGAGGCGCTGGACAGTTACTGAGTTTCCATCCGAAACTGGTCCTTTTCCGCCCTAGGGCTTGGGAACCGGGACTGCCAGCCAGACTCTCGACGCTCTGCGAGGCGGGTGGCCGCAGAGGCTTCGGCGGCCTCGATCGGCGATCTCGACGCTCCGCGAGGGGGATCCCCTTCCGGCTAAGGCCGGTGAAAGGAATGAACAGATTCTTCCGCCTAAAGGCGATAAGAGGAATGACCAGATTATGTACGCCTCCTTGCAGAAATCCTCCCGAACCCTTTTAGAGAAGGTGGAAGCATGTCGATTTGCTTGCCAGAATGAAAAGCCCTTCTTTCAGGTCGCAAAACACGCTCACAGGGGGCTAGACCACAGCGCAAACACGCCCCCAAAGGGCTAGAGCACAGCGAAAACCCACCCACAGGGGTAAAATGCCCGAATCTAAAGCACACAGGAGAGGTTCAAAATAATCATGAATCAAGCGTTTGGGCTAAGACCGATAAGAACTCTACCGGATCTACAATCAGCGTCCGTTTGAATTTTCCAGGAGGAAAATGCTTTATATTTCCCGTGATAAGAAAATCTGCTCCGGCTTCCTCGGCACATTCCAAAAACTTGTTATCCTCCGGATCGGCCTTTGTGACATTGAGGCGAATCTTTGGCTCAACCCATTCGGCTTGTGATTTGAGACGAGAAAGAAGAGCGTTTACCTTATCGCGATCCAGTTTTCTAAATTTCTCCCGCCTCAAAACTTCTTCATATTCAGTAGCGATTGGTTTGGTCAAACACAAAACCATCTCCTTTTCCAGAATAAGGGACAGAACAAGCTCTGGCACACTATCAGGCTTCAGGAGGGCAGACACCAAAACGTTAGTATCAATAATAACTCTGAGCATAAAAATCGCCGGTCATTTCTTATTTGTTTTCTTAGAGCGGCGGTAAGCCTGGATTTCTAATGTGATCTCTTTGTCGGTGATTTTGTCCAAACCGGCCCTTTGAGCCCCAAGTTGGATTTCGGCCAACAGCTCGTTTTTTTTGACAATACTTCTCAGATAATCTTCTACCCCCAAAATCACCACTGTAGGTTTCCCCCGGCGGCTTACCAGGAATCGAGTATTTTCTTTTTGCGCCTCCTCCATGACTTCGCCCAGGTGAGTACGTACGGAAAGGGCATCGATAAGCTTTGTGATCGGTTTGTTGAGCATTATATTCCCCCTAAACTCATTAATTAACTGTGTAGTTTATTACATTATAGCAGGGTGGGAAATTTCGTCAAATTCGAAACGGGTCACATCGACCTCCTTGTCATTAAGTCCAGCTGATCCGATAATCGCCGGCATTTGTCGTAGATGTTTTTCCGTTTGAGGTTTTGCTTGGGTTTTTGCCTCGTTGAGAGCGTGTTGCTGATTACTTTCAAAGAGTAAGAGATTGCAACCTGGTATAAATCGGCATCACGAAGGCGGCAATACCGGTTTTTCCGTAGCTGTGGTAAAATACTTAGGCATAGCTTTTTAACTTTTCTGCGCCATAGAAGGGGTTATATGATGGTGGAGGTTTAAAGCGGGAAGTAAAAAGAGTGCAACGAGGGGGGCAGCCGGACTCTATCCGGAAACCCGGATAAGAGGCTAGCAGTTTCCGATTCGGAAAGAAGGCATTTTTCGTTCTGGCAAGGAAATCGAGGGGTTGCGCGGAGGCGTACATCGGTACCGCCTCGCGGGGCGTCGAAATCCTGCATGTGCCACCGCCGAAGGCAGCGGCGAAGTCGGCTGGCGGTCCCACCGCCCCAGGGCGGAAAAAGACCCTTTCCGGACGGAAACCAGTTGGACTCCCGGTGGTTTTGAAAGGTTATGAGTACGCCGATGGAAGAGGGTATTGGCTGATGAAACCGTACAGATTCGCATTACCGATTTTTCTCCTTTGTTTCTGCCTGTTTCCCCTGGCGCTCGGGGCCGCGCCGGTCGCCTTATCGGATGCCGGCTTCAGCATGTTCTGGGCGATTTTCTCGATTTTCTTTGGAGGAATGGCCCTCAATCTTACCCCATGCGTTTATCCTCTGGTGCCCATTACGATATCTTATTTCAGCGCTGAAATCGATGGTGCTGAAGGCAGGACGCGGCGCCATTCTGATCAATGCTATCCTCTATGTTCTGGGAATAGCGATAACGAACTCTATGCTGGGGGTTTTCGCCGCGCTCTCAGGACGTTTTTTGGGAACGCTGCTTGAAAACCCCGTAACTCTTGTGCTGGTGGCCCTGGTTATGCTTGTTTTTGCTCTTAGCATGTTCGGCGCCTGGGAATTCCGGCTGCCTTCATCGATAACCAGTGCCGCCGCTCGAAATTACGCCGGTTACCTCGGAAGCCTTTTCATGGGGTTGACTCTGGGCATAGTCGCCGCCCCGTGCATCGGGCCGTTCGTCGTCGGGGTTTTAGTCATGGTTGCCAATTCGAGGGACCCTGTTTTCGGTTTTTGGATTTTTTTCAGCCTGAGTCTTGGAATGGGGTTTCCGCTTTTTGTTCTCGCCTTGCTTTCCGGCCGATTAAGCATGCTTCCCAAATCCGGTGAATGGATGCTGTGGGTCCGCAAAGCCATGGGGTGGGTAATGATCGGAGCGGCCGGTTATTTCATTTCTCCCATAATGCCCGATATCCTGGGGACAGGATTGCTTTCGGTCATCGCTCTGGCAGCGGGGGTCCATCTGGGTTGGATAGATTCGACCGGGGTCCGGTCCGCAGCCTTCAAATGGATAAGAAAGGGCGTCGGGATTGTTTGTATCGGCCTGGCAGGCGCGATTATCTGGTATGCCGTGCCGAGTGAGGGCGTAAAATGGACGCCCTATTCGGAGAAAGTCCTGGAACAAGCCAAAGAATCGGGTAAACCCGTCATACTTGATTTCTACGCCGATTGGTGCCCGGCGTGCCGGCATATGGACCGGATCACCTTTCATGAGCGCTCGATTATCGAGGCCGCGGCAAAAGATTTTGTCATGATAAGGGTAGATTTCTCCAAGAGAGGAGATCGTGCAAAAGAAAGTCTGGCGCACAGCTATAGTGTCCTGGGCATACCCTGTGTCATTTTTCTGAAGCCCGGGGGTGAGGAGAGGGTCGATTTGCGGGTTACGGAAGGCATGACGCCAGACGAGTTCCTGGCGAGGATGACCCGTTTGAGGAATGGCGACGGTTCTCCGGATACACATTAAGTCCTGCATTCACTAAGACCCGGAGACCAGACGGTCCCCTCGAAAGTTTTTGAGAGGGTCGATCTTGTCCATAACGGCCGTGGAGTTGGCCAAGGGTTTGTCATAGCCGCGTTTGTATCGGTGTTTTTGTATTATTTAGGTATTTTCATGATATTTTGGCAGGAGTTTAACAATGCCGCTTGAAAGAAGATGCAGACTCGGGGTCCTGGTTCTGGTTGTAATCCTGATGCTGGGGTTTTATGGGGCCGGAGGGTGGGGCGGAGTCGATTCCAGGCCGCCCGCTCTTACTTGGCTCGTGCCCTACTTTGGGCTTCCGGAGAAGGCTGAGCTTTGCGGAGAGGCGGTACCGCTGGGGTCTGCCGACGTTCGCGAAAGGTTCGACCGTGAGTTTACAATCCTTACGCAAAGCCATGCGCAGGTTTACCTCTGGCTGAAAAGGACGGAGCGCTATTTCCCATGGGTCGAGAAGCAACTGGCGTCCAGGGGTCTTCCGGACGATCTGAAATATGTGGCTGTTGCGGAAAGCGATCTGATCCCATGGGCCGTTTCACCTGCCGGTGCTGCCGGCCCCTGGCAGTTCATGGCCGGCACGGCGACTTGCTACGGCATAACGCAGTCGGCGGCCATTGATGAGCGTTATGACTTCGAGAAATCGGCCGCCGCGGCATTCGGGTATTTGAAGGACTTGCACAACGAGTTTCAGAACTGGACTCTTGCCATTGCCGCTTTTAATTGCGGGGAGCGGCGTATTCAGGTTGAAATCGGAAGACAAAAGACCAACAGCTATTATTTTCTCAAACTGCCGCAGGAAACGGAGCGCTACGTTTTCAGGATTCTGGCCATAAAGGAGGTTTTGGAGAACCCTGAGCAGTACGGCTATCACCTTCCCAAGGGGGCCGGTTATCAACCGATTATTTTCGAAAGGGTAAGAGTCGAGCTTCCCGGCCCGATGCCAATCGCCGTGGCAGCCGAGTCTGCCGGGGTTACCTACCGGGAACTGAAGGTGCTCAATCCCTGCCTGGTTTCGGACGTGATCCCGAAGGGGAACCTTACGATACGAGTGCCCGAGGGTAGGGGAAAGAAATTCGAGCAAGAGGTGGAGGTTTGGAAGTCCACATATAAGCCGAGCGTTTTGGTTCACAAGGTTTCGCAGGGTGATACGCTTGATTCGATCGCCATGAAGTACAATTCAACCAGGCAGCAAATTTGTATCTGGAACAATATTGCCGGAAATAAAATACGAGTCGGGCAGAAGCTCAAGATTTACAGGTAGGGGACTTTCCGATTTATGAACCGGCATTTTTTCTCGTTTTGAGAGCGCGATTTGCTCCAAGCTTAAACTCTTGACAAGCATTTGCGGGAGAACTACGATAACGCGCCGTTTAAGTCTAAAAACTTAATTATTCTGGTGAAATATGGACAAATACCACAGATTCTCCGAGTTGCTTTTGAAGAGCCGGTACGCCGTAGCTCTGACCGGCGCCGGGATATCCGTGGAGAGCGGAATACCTGATTTCAGGGGCAATGACGGACTCTGGACCAAATACGACCCGTTTGAATACGGGTATATAGAATCTTTCCGCGCCAATCCTGCGAAGGTATGGAAAATGCTTATGGAAATGGGCGCTCTTGTGGAAAGAGTCTATCCCAACGAAGCGCATCTTGCGCTGGGTGAACTCGAGAAGCTAGGTATCATAAAGATGGTTATCACTCAGAATGTGGACAGCCTGCACCAAAGGGGGGGCAGTTCCAATGTCGTTGAATTTCATGGAAACTTCCGCACAATGCACTGCGACAACTGTCAGAAGCCTTTTGTTCGAGCGGACATCTCACTGGTGAGACTTCCGCCTTTATGCTCGTGCGGGGGACCAATTCGGCCGGACATTGTTCTGTTCGGGGAGGGAATCCCTCCCGAAGCATACTCGATCGCATTCGATGCGGCGGAGAAGTGCGATCTGATGGTTGTAGTCGGGACTTCTGCAAGCGGTTGCTCCCGCCTCCCAGCTTCCACTGATTGCCAAGAGGAGGGGAGCGCGTGTTCTGGAAATAAATCCGGTCGCTTCCGAAGTGTCCGAGCAGATAACGGAACTACACATTATGGAGTGCGCCGCAGTGGCTTTCAGGAATATTATGAAAATTGTCAGATCGATGAATGAAGGGGATACAAATTGATGCCTATACAATTTTTGTCGGCAATAGCATATGCCGCTCCCGATTTCGACGCGCCTTATCAGAGATCGGCAGACAGCGTGATGGATATGATCTTCAATGCCGGACCGATGGTGAAGTTCGTGTTGTTGATCCTTATGGCGCTTTCCGTTTCGTGCTGGTGTGTTATAGTGCTCAAATACCGCCTGATCCGCCGGGCAAACCGGGAATCGGGTGAATTCATATCCCTTTTCAGACAGCGTAAGAACTACTCTGCGCTATACCGGGACAGCGAAAAGCTCGAAGACAGCCATCTCGCACAGATTTTCCGGGTAGGCTATGCGGAACTGAGCAGGCTCGGGAAATCGCTGGAAACAAGGAACGTGCTGGAGCTGTCTGCAAACCCCGAAATCCTGCTGGAAAACGTTGATCGGGCGATTCAGGGCGGAATGACTTCGGAGCGGCAAAGATTGGAGCGCTTTCTGCCTCTGCTTGCCACAACCGGCAGCACCGCCCCTTTTATCGGCTTGTTTGGAACGGTTTGGGGCATCATGACGAGTTTTCAGCAAATCGGTATCAAGGGCGCCGCCAATCTGGCCGTTGTGGCCCCGGGAATTTCGGAGGCGCTCGTTGCCACTGCCATTGGCCTGGGAGCGGCGATTCCTGCGGTTGTCGCCTACAATCACTTTTCCACTAAAATCAGGGGAATCGAAAACGAGATGAGCCATTTTGCCGCCGATTATCTTAATATGCTCAAACGCGACCTGATGCGGAAGGGCAGGCAGGAAGAAACTCCGCCGAGCCAGGCCCCGGAACAGAGGTTTGCTTTGCAGGATTGAATTTAAAGGATAGAGGCTGATGCAAGCCAACGGAAGCGGTTCAAGAGGAATGGTTTCGGAAATTAACGTTACGCCGCTTGTAGACGTAATGCTCGTTCTGCTCATCATATTCATGGTGACGGCCCCGATGATGACCCAGGGAGTTGATGTGAAGCTGCCTCAGAGTTCAGCGCCGGCCATTCCGTCTGATGATGAACGGCTGGTCGTCACGATTACTCAGGATCAGAAAATCTATATCAACGACAATCTGGTGGAGTCCGGCGAACTGGAATCCAAGCTGGCCGCCATTACTCGCAACCGGCTCGATCGGAAGGGAGTTTTTCTGCGAGCCGACGAGAAAATTCCTTATGGGTATGTAATGGAGGTTATGGGACTGATAAGAGAGGCCGGGATTGATCAGATAGGGATGGTGACCGAGCCTTCGAAAAGTCCTGTTAATAATTCTCAACAAAAGAGTAAGGGTAGGATTTGATTTCCCTTCACAGTCGGCTGCCGCATGTTTGCCGGTGAAAGGGGACATGAATGGAATCCCTGGCGTTTGCTGATAAGAGAATTCCCAAAAAGGACCTGGTGGCCGGGGTCGGGGCCTCGCTTCTGGTCCACGTGCTGGTTTTCAGCTCCGCTTTTATCTGGGCATTGGTGATGCCGCACAAACCTTTGAAGCCCCCCTACTGCACGGTTAATCTGGTGTCCATGAAAGATCTGGGAATTGGTTCCTCGGAGCTCAAGGGCAACCCCAAAGCGGCTGAGCAGGCGGTGGTTTCCGAGCATGTGGCGACTTCGGTCAAGGCGAGCCGAAAATCCGAGCCGGTTGCGACGGTAAAGCGCCTGGCAATCGATGAGGAGCTAAGAAAACCTGAAGCGCAGATCAAGAAAATCGAACCCAAAGAGGTTCCCATTACGCCTGCAAAGCCGCAGAGCCTTGAAGCTATTGAAAAGAACCTGGATAAGCTGATTGCCAAACCGAAAGTAATTCCGCACACCTCGTTGGCGACTGCGGAGCCTCAGCCCGAAGCTCCGGCCCATCAGGCCCCGGCAAAGAATCACCCGGGGAGTGAAAAAGTGACTCACGGGTCGCCGAGCGGCGCGGCCGAGGGAGGCACTCGGGGGACCACTCAGGGGAGCACGTCCGGAAGCCCTGAAGGGAGTACCGAGACAAATCAGTTGGTCAACATGTATGCATTCCAGGTCACACAAAAGATCCAGAGCGAATGGAGGCTGGTAAACGACCAGGGAATAAACGGCCTCAAGACTATAGTTGAGGTCCAGATAAAAAAGACAGGGGAAATCGTCAGTATCAGGGTCATGGCAAAATCCGGCAATGAGCTATTCGATGATGCAGCAGTTCGCGCCGTGAACAGGGCTGCGCCGCTTCCTCCGGTGCCTGAAGCGATTGCTCAGAGCAGCACTAAATTGATTCTGACTTTTCTCCCCGGGCATGTATCGTAGTAGAGCACAGAAAGGGTCATCCGGAATATGTATCTGGTCAGGAGCAGGTTAGCGTTTTTCTGTTTTTTTCTTTTTCTCGGGACTTGCGGACTATTGGGTGTAGCATCCGCTCAAACCATCTACCTCGATATCACCAAACCCAGCTTCCAGAGAATTCCAATTGCCGTCCCGGATTTCAAATACATGACCCCGGAGCAGACCCAACTGGCCCGGGAGATGAGCGACTTGCTTTCAAACGATCTCAACATCTCAGGGGTTTTTCGGCCGCTGGACCGGAAGGGGTTTCTGGAAGACCCTCAATCAATGGGGCTTGAAGCTTCCGAGATCAAGTTCCAGGATTGGAGCCGCCTGGGGGCGGACTTTCTGGCTCGCTGTTCTTACCAGGTCCAGGGGAATTCAATCAAACTGGACGGCCGGCTCTTCGATGTTACGGGCAGGAAAATAGTTGGAACGCCTAAGAGCTATGCCGGTGAATTGCGGGCCTGGCGGCAGATTGTGCATGCCTTTGCAGACGATATCATGATGATGCTTACGGGCGAGCGTGGGGTATTCGATACAAAGATCGCCTACGTTCAGAGCGTCGGAAGCGCCAAGGAGATTTTCTACTGCGATTTTGACGGTAACAATCCGGTGCAGGTAACCAGGGACAACAGCATCGCGCTTTCTCCGTCATGGAGCCCCGACCAGAGCCAGATCGCCTTTGTGAGCTATCGGGACGGCACACCCAAAGTCTACGGTGTGAATGTGTTCAACAATTCCAGTTACCTGATCAGCGGTTTTCCGGGGTTGAATATTACTCCTGCGTGGAGACCGGGAAGAAATGAGCTGGCAGTTACCTTGACAAAAGATGGAGGCCAGGACATTTATCTGGTAAGCGCGACAGGCCAGGTCATACGAAAATTCGGGGTAGGTTTCGGGTCTTCGATAAGTGTATCTCCCGATTGGTCGCCGGATGGCCAAAAGTTCGCCTATGTTTCCAATGAATCCGGGAATCCGCAGATATACACCTTCGATGTTACGACGGGCCAAAAAAAACGCCTCACATTCAGCGGCAATTACAATACATCTCCGGCCTGGTCGCCAAAAGGTGACTGGATCGCCTACAGCGGAAGGGAAAATGGCGATTTGA
The DNA here is from genome assembly GCA_963757915.1 of uncultured delta proteobacterium. Lineage (GTDB taxonomy): Bacteria > Desulfobacterota > Syntrophobacteria > Syntrophobacterales > Syntrophobacteraceae > SbD1. The sequence continues at coordinate 477,948 of CAVWTD010000002.1, forward strand.
ACATCTTTATCATTCGCCCGGACGGCAGCGAGAACCATGCGCTCACACACCAAGGCAGGAATGAAGGTCCGTGCTGGTCGCCGGATGGGCGCAATATTGCGTACAGCTCTAATAAGCAGGGGGGATCCGCAATTCGGATAATGTATTTGAATGGGACCGGGGATTGGCAGCTAACGCGGCAGAGCGGGGCGCAGGAGTTGCCTGACTGGTCACCTAGAAGGAATCGCCAGTAAGCCGAATCGCCAGGAGGGAAAAGGAATGAAAAGCAAACAAAGTATTTTTCTCGTTTTGATGATTTTCGCGTTTATAGCAGCAATGAGTGCATGTTCGAAGAAAAACGTTCCTCCACCGCCCGGCTACGGCGCTCCGGGGCAGGAGTACGGTGCTGCCGCAGGGGGGCCAATGGATGATGCCAAGTGGCGGGAGTTGGGTATCAACTCGGAAGCTGAAAAAAGAGAGTTTCTGGAAAGGGCTAAAGCCTTCGAAAACCAGGATGTCTACTTCGACTACGACTCTTATACTCTTACAGAACCTGCAAAAAAGGTCCTTGATGAAAAAATCGCATTTCTGAAAAGATTCCCCAGGGTGGCGGTGACTGTCGAAGGCCATTGCGACGAGCGGGGAACAACCGAATACAATATTGCGCTGGGGGAAAGGCGTGCCCATGCTGCACAGCAATACATACTCAATTCGAACTCTTCTAACTTGAAGCTTACCACAGTCAGCTTCGGCAAGGAACGCCCTGTTGCTGTCGGGCACGATGAGGCTTCCTGGGCAAAGAACAGGCGCGCTCACTTTGTTTTGAATTATTAATAATTCCTTTTTCCTTTCGTTGTCTATTTAAAAGGCCGGTCTTCATGAGGAAAGGGAATGTATGCCTGGTGGAATCGAGAATAGGTTGTTGAGGTATTGCGTGGTTGTTGTCTTTGCGGCATTGCTTGCGGGGTGCGCCTCGACGTCGGAAACCACAACAATTCAGGAAAACCTGTCTATTCTGAACCAGCGGCAGGCCGCTATTGAGGCGCGCCTTCAAAGCACCGAAGGAGCATCTCGAAGAAGCGGGGACCTGTACGCGCGGATGGAAGAGCTGCAAACGCAGATGAGGGCATTGAACGGCAGGATCGAACAACTGGAGCATAAACTCGATCAGCTCCAGCGCACCCAGGCTTCCGCTGCCCAGGCGCCGGCGCAGGAACCCTCGATGCCTCCTTCCGGGACCGTTGTGATGGAAGAAGCGCCGCCATCCTCGCATCCGCCCCGGCCGCAAGCGCAGGCCGCCGTACAGTCACCACCGTCTGCTGCCGAGATTTCCCCCCGAACCGGAGTTCTGTCGCCTTCCCAGGAAGTTCAGGGTAAAAACGCCGAACAGCAGGAATTTGACAGAGGTCTTCACCTGATGCAGCAAAAGAAATATGACGATGCAAGAAAAGAATTTCAGGGATTCGTCTCGAAGTTTCCGAAATCCGGCCTGGAAGAAAGTGCTCTGTATAACATTGGTGAGTGCTACTTTCTGGAAAAACACTATGAGGAAGCGATTAAAGCTTACCAGCAGGTGGTAGACAAATACCCAAAAAGTGGCAAAACCGCCGGCGCCCTTCTCAAGCAGGGAATGGGATGGCAGCAGATGGGCGAAACCACAATGGCTCGTATCATCTACACGCGGCTTGTGGAAAAATTCCCCGGCACTACCCAGGCGCAGGCTGCTCAGAAGAAATTGCAGCAGATGTAGAAAGCGCGAATCTCGCTTGCTTCCGTCCGGAAACTGCAGGTGTCTCATCCGGGGTTTCCGGTTCCGGATGGACACTCGCTTGCTTCGCGCCTTGCCTGGGGTGGACGGAGATTTCAAGGAAGAGGATAAATCATTTCGCTCGAAAGGTCTGTCTAGAAGCTGACCAAACCCGGCATGAAGATGCCTTTTGGAATTTGTTTCATTTCGCTTTCCTGATTCTGAATCCTTCAGCGCTCAATATCTGAGTGCGTTCAAACCGGCTGACGGCGACCCCCGGACGGTCCATACCAGACAGAAATAATAAGCTCAGATCAGCTCGTAAAAAACAAAAAGGGTTCTAAACAGGCCCATCCGGAAACTCCGGATGGGACACTAGCAGTTTCCGATTCGAAAAGGAGGCATTTTTTGTACTGGCAAGGAAATCGAGGGGTTGCGCGGAGGCGTACTTGGGTACGCCGCACAAGCAAGCCCGAAGATTGACGCCGCCAGGACGGAAAAGGACCCTTTCCGGATGGAAACTAAACAGAGCCTCTGCGCGCCGGGGAGTTGCCCGAGCAAGACTACTCTATTCCCACCATAAAAATACATCTTTTATCCGAGTAAATACTTTGTTCACCCCATATATATTATCTTTTGGCCGTTGTATTCGTGCAGATGAATAGTGTTCATCTCATTAACTGTGAAATGGCGCGCGAGTGTATATTCGAATTCATGGCTTTTCGGAGGGGAAATATGCAAAGCGGCTCGATTCAGACCTTTATGAACCAGTATCGCATCTCAATGCAGTTGATGAAGGTAAATCCGGCCTCATCCGGCCGCGCTAATCCGAAGATGGATGTGGACCGGTATAGATGCCAGATTAGCCGACCCGGGAAAGAAATACACGTCTATGTAGCCGTGCCTCCCGAAGAAGGCGCCCTCACGCCCTCCGATGTGCTGTTCATGCTTATTCTGGATGCCTCCGGGTGCGAGATGTTCAAGGAATATTACGCCAGGCAGGATGAATTCAACGAGATTTTTTCAGGTTCGGATGCAAGACTGGATGGATTTGATGAGTTTTGGCTGGAATACGAATCCAGGTGTGAGCAGACTCGAAAGCTCCGGACTTTTCTGGGCAAAAATCTTTATGAAAAGCTGATTAACCGGTTCGGCTTCAATAATTAGCGTCCATCCGGAAACTCCGGATGGAAAGCTGGCAGTTTCCGATTCGAAAAGGAGGCATTTTTCGTACTGGCAAGGAAATCGAGGGGTTGCGCGGAGGCGTACTTGGGTACGCCGCACAAGCAAGCCCGAAGATTGACGCCGCCAGGACGGAAAAGGACCCTTTCCGGATGGAAACTAATTAAGGCCACCCCCGCCGGCCCCGCCTCGCGGGTGGGCGGGCTGTCGAGAATCCAATGCGGTCCGGCGCGGGTTGTGCCGCGTAGTGCACTAATGTGCGCGTAGCGGCTTTTTGTAAGTTCCTTTAGGTCAATTACCTTATTTACAGTCTATCTCGGTAGGATAGACCCCCCTCGTATCCTTCCGTAAGAGTTACAGCCCCGCTAGGGACTGCAAGCCAAAAATCTTTACCGCCCAGGGCGCGGAGTTTTTATAGTTTATGGTGTCCCAATTATCTGACCGGCGTTAGACATGACCAGATTCCTTATAGCTTTTTTCTCAATCTATTCGCTCTTGCACGCATTCGTCTATTCCCGTGTCAAGGTCCTCTTGCCCGTAAAGTGGCCCGTCCATCTTCTGCTGATCTTGTTCATGGCCCTTATGGTTTTTGCGCCAATCGGGACTCGATTGCTCGAAAGAGGCGACCACAACGTACTGGCGCGCGCAAGTGCTCTTCTTGGATATGGCTGGCTGGGATTTCTCTTTTATTCTTTCTGGGGCTTTTTGCTGCTGGGGGCTGCCGGAATCCTTTGCAAGCTGGGAAACCTTATCGCCGGGTCTTGTCTGCCCACCTTCACCGGCTCGATCTCGGCCGTTTGCGTCCTTGCTGCAGCGTTAGTCATAAACGTCTATGGGTATTTTGAGGCTCGATGTGTACGCGTAGAGAGAATCGTTGTCAAAACGGCCAAACTCCCCGTAGGAGTCGACCGGTTGAGAATAGCCCAAATCTCTGATGTGCATCTCGGACTACTGGTTAGAGAAGAGCGCATGGCCGACATTCTGCGCAAGGTTGAGGCTGAGAATCCGGACATTCTCGTAAGTACCGGCGATCTTGTCGATGGAGACATGGAAAAAATTGAGGCCCTTCCAGCTCTTTTTGGAAGATTGCGGCCTCGGCTCGGAAAGTATGCCATAACGGGCAACCACGAATTTTACGCCGGGCTGGCTGAGTCGCTTCAGGCAGAAAGAGCTTTCGGTTTCACCGTGCTGAGCGGCGAGGTGAAAACTGTGGACAATATTTTGAACATAGTAGGGGTTGACGATCCGGCGACCGGTCTGCCCGAGGATGAAAAGGCGATCCTGGGAAAGGCTCAAAACGGCCTTTTTACTCTCTTTCTAAAGCACAGGCCGGACCCGGCCGACGAGAGTCTCGGTCTTTTCGACTTGCAGCTCTCCGGGCACACTCATTACGGGCAGTTGTTCCCGTTTCGTTATATCTCCGGGTACGTCTACCCCCTTCAGAACGGGCCCTATTATCTTTCGAAAGGGTCAATCCTTTACACAAGCAGAGGCTCCGGTACCTGGGGGCCGCCTATACGCGTCCTGGCCCCCCCTGAGGTTACAATCTTCGATATAGTACGCGAGTGAGAGGCATCAAAGAAAAACATCGACCTTTTCTGCCCCGCAACCCGATGGTCAGGATATTTTGTGGCGTTTTCTAAGCCGCTCCATCTCGCGGGTCTCTTCCTTTCTCTTCAGGCTTTCTCGCTTGTCGTATTCCTTTTTGCCTCTGGCAAGAGCGATTTCCACTTTTGCCTTTCCCTGTTTGAAATAAACTTTAAGGGGAACCAGTGAGAACCCGCGTTCCTGAGTTTTGCCCAGCAGTTTTTTTATTTCGGATCTGTGCAGGAGAAGCTTTCGTACCCGTTCGGGTTCGTGATTATCGAAGGAAGCGTGAGTATATGGGCTGATGTGAAGGCCAAAGAGAAATACCTCGTTGCGCTTCACCCTGGCATAGCTGTCTTTGAGGTTGGCGCGTCCCTCCCGCAGCGATTTCACTTCGGTACCGAGCAGAACGATCCCGGCCTCGAACCTTTCACCTATTTCGAAGTCGTGAAAAGCTTTTTTGTTCTGGCTGATTATTTTGATTTTTTCTGCTGGATCGTTGACCTTGGACATATACCCGACCAGACTAGCCTCCAAATCTTATTTTATAACCTTTTACCGCTTTGGCGAACAGGCGGGCGGCCCCTTCGACGCCGGGACAGGTAACACTACTTCGTCAAGTACCGTAGGGTGGGCAAACGCCAAGTGTTGCCCACCGCGAAATGGTGGGCACGATGAAACCGTACCCACCCTACAGCTATGTGTAAAGGTTTGCGTGATGACTTAACGTAGTAGTGGTAAAACCAATTCACCGATCCACCGGACCTTATTTCTGTGTGCCCATAGGCTGGTACATTGTCAACTTAGTTCCTATAGGTAAGGGTTTTCAGCCCGTCATTCCGGCGCAGGCCGGAATCCAGCGTCTTTTCAATTCGTTAAAAGCACTGGACCCCGGCCTTCTGTCATGCCGGCGGAGGCCGGTACGGGGTGACGATTCTTTGCAACATGTCATAACTTTGTTGACAATGTACCAGTTTCCATCCGGAGTTTCCGGATGGACGCTAGGCTATGGTGCAGGGACGCCTGCGTTCCTGTGATAATTCGGTTCGAATACCCGGAATTCTTCCGGGAACTTCCTCATAACCATTTTTCTCACTGACTGGTTTACCTCCTGTGCTGTCCTCATGCGGAGCACTTTGTTGGCAAACCGGCAACATTCCTTCATCGAGGAGCGTCTGATAAGGTTTTTGACACGAGGCAGGGACACCGGGTTCATGCTGAAAGAATCGATTTTGAGGCCGAGCAAAATTGGAACGTACATTGGCTCTCCGGCCATCTCTCCGCAGAGTGCGACCGGAATTCCGGCTTCGTGGCCGGCATCTACCGCCTGTTTTATGAACCTGAGAACGCCGGGATGGAGAGGTTCGTAAAGATAGGCGACGTGTTCGTTTGCTCGGTCGATTCCAATAGTGTACTGGATGAGGTCATTGGTTCCGATGCTGAAAAAATCTACCTCGTGCGCCAGCAGATCCGCTACGGCAACGGCGGAGGGGACTTCTATCATTACTCCGAAGGGCATATTGTTGATCGAAAGGGATTCGTTTTCTGGACAGCTCCGTCTGTACCTCTTTTAAGATGCGCTTAGTCTGAAAAATTTCTCCGACGCCCGAGACCAGGGGCAACATCAGCCGGATGTTGCCTGCGATTGCGCCGGCTCGCAGAATAGCCCGGAGCTGGTTCTTGAACATTTCTTTGTAGTGCAGGCAAAGGCGTATGGAGCGCAGTCCAAGCGCGGGGTTTGTTTCCTCCAGTCCGGGGAACCAGGAGGTGAGTTTCTCGGCGCCGAGGTCAAGGGTTCGGATCGTGACCGGGCAAGGCGCCATAAGCTCCGCTAAATCGCGGTAATCTCTGTACAGAGCCTCCTCGTCCGGGAATGCCAGCCGGTTCATGAAGAAAAATTCAGTCCTGTAAAGGCCGATGGCTTCGGCGCCATTGTCTTTGGCAGCTACGACTTCTTCGAGGACCTCGATATTCGCCTCAGCGCCGACCCTGTGACCGTCAAGGGTTTCAGCAGGCAAGTGAGCATGCCGGGTGATCTGTTTGACATAAGCTTCCAATTCTTCCTGACGTTCGTAATAGAAGCTTAAATCGCTCTCGCTGGGATTGACTATTATTGTTCCTGTCCCACCGTCGACGATGAGGATGTCACCCATCGAAATGAGACGGGCGGCGTTTTCTGCCCCTACGACCCCCGGGATATTGAGCGAGCGCGCAACAATCGAAGTATGGGAAGTACGTCCCCCGATTTCGGTAACTACGCCAAGCGTCCGCCCTACCTGCAACTGGATGGCGTCGGCGGGTGAAAGATCGTGAGCTATAATGATGACCCGCTCGCGAATATTTTCCAAGTTGGTAGGGCTCTGCCCCGCCAGAATCCGGATGACCCGGTCTCCGGCCGCATTCACATCGGCTATTCTGCTCCTTGCGTTTTCATCATTAAGGCCGCTGAAAAGTTCTCTTGCTTTCCTTAACGATTTTATAACAGCAAGCTCTGCGTTCGAGCACTCCTTTCGGATATAGCGCAGGGACTCGTCATATATTGACGGGTCCCTCAGAATCATCTGCTGTACTTCAAGCAGTCGCGCGTGGTCTCTGAATTCGGCCTTGATACTCTTTTTTATTGCCTCCAGATCGGATTCGGCTTTGGCGACTGCTTCTTCGAATCGCCTGCATTCATCAGCGACGGCCTTATCGCCCAACACCCTATAACGGGGAACGGGGATTCGACCCCGTTCCAGCAGGTATGCCTTGCCGATAGCGATTCCCGGCGCTGCCCCTACCCCCTTAATAGTCAATGAGGAGTGGTTGTTCATCAATAATCAAGTCTTTCTGAAAAGAGGATAAGCCCTAAATTCTCTTCTTATTAGTCCATTTTTACGGTGGAGGGAAGAGTCTTCAGGGTTCGCCGAATTTGGCCCGAAAAAGGACAGCCAGGGCATTGAGGGCTTCGGCTGCGTCCGGACCTTTTGCGGAGATGAGAAGTTTGCTTCCATGGGGGCAGATGAGAGTCATTAGATCCAGTATGCTTTTGCCGCTGACGGTAATCCCACACTTGGTGATGTGTATTACCGATTCAAACCGGCTGGCAACTCTGACTATTTGGGCCGCAACCCGCGCGTGGATTCCCAGTCTGTTGGCGACAACGAATTCCTGCTCAAGAGCGGGAGATTCTGCGGCATTCGATTTCAAAGCGATTTCCCTCCGATACAAAAATTGCGGGTCTATTAGCATATGGGCGCCTGGTAAGTCAACTCTACGAGGTCCCCATAATATTATCATATCGTCTAAAAACCACGCTTTTCATAACACCAATTTAACAATTAAATCAGAAAGGAGACGGGTAAACGGGAATTTTGGGGGGAAGTCAGATACCTCTGGCCAAGCCGGAGGCGTGGAAAATCATGGACCGCTCAAAGCGGTTGGCGGTACTTGATAGCTCCGAGAATATCCGCATGGTCTTTGACTACCGCGCCATCGTCATTCCGGCGGCGCTTTTGAGCCGGAATCCAGCAGATTTTCGGAGGTTAGTATAGAGCTATAGCCAGCGCTTTAAATTGGCAACGGATACCTTTAAAAGCCCTGCCGAGACACAAGAACCTGGATTCCGGCTTCAGCACTGCCGGAATGACGACCTGACTCCCGGAAATGTCAAACTCTGCGAGTCCGCCGGCAGAGCCGGAGGATTACCCTGTTATTTAGGACCGGAGAGGAAAGGAGGTCCGTGTCCGTTATCTGTCACCGGTTACTCATCGCCGACTGCCGAATTGAAATGCATTCCGGTGGCCTTAGATCCGTACTGCTTTCGCCTCAGGGACTCCGTAACGGTGGGAAAAAGCTCCACGTCCGTATGAGGCAGAAAGAGTGAAGCTATGAACTCGTTCATGAATTCGGGATGCACGCTCAATTCTATGTAAGTCATGCGGTTTGCGATCTCTTCGGCCCTGTGAAAAGCATGAGTGGATAGTAGAGCAAGCCTGGCCCCGGCAAGGGAGCTGTTTCCGATAAAACGGACTCGCTCTTTCGGGACATCGGGCAAAAGACCGATGAAGATTGCCTTTTCGATATTGAGGTGCGCGCCAAACCCTCCCGCGACATAGACTTTCTCAAGATCAGTGAAATCCATGCTCAGGGTTTTGAGTAGTACCCGCACAGCAGCAAGTACGGCGCCCTTGCTCTTGATCAGATTGCTGATGTCATCCTCGGTGATTACTATCGGCTCTCCTGTGGCCGTTTCCTCGGCATGAGCGATAATGAATTCGGGAACGTCATCGACCACCCGTACCCTGGGATTATCCAGAAGCGCGAACCTTCCGCTTTGGTCTATTATGCCGGAGCAGAGAAGTTCGGCAATTCCGTCGATTATAGCGGAGCCGCAAAGCCCAATGGGTTTTTGTTCTCCTATGGTTTCGTAATGAACGCGATCCCCATCAATAACGATCTTTTCAATAGCCCCCATGATCGCCTTGGTGCCGCATTTGATCCCTCCGCCTTCAAAAGCCGGACCCGCGGAAGACGAACAGCACACGAGCCATTCGTTATTTCCGATTACAATTTCTCCGTTCGTTCCGACGTCGATGAGGACGCTAATTTCATGATGATCGTGCATTCCGCAGGCGTAAACGCCTGCGGTGATATCGCCGCCGACATAGCTGCTGACGCAGGGCATGCAATGCAAAAGGGCCTTGGGATTGGCGTTTAGTCCGACTTCTACGGCCTGGAACTGAGGAAACCGTGTAGCGGAGGGAATATAAGGAGCAGTACGGATGTTACACGGCTCAAGGCCGAGAAGCAAATGGCTCATAACGGTATTTCCGGCAGCAACAATGCAGGTGATATCATCTTGCTTGATATTGTTCTTCCTGACCAGTGAATCAATAAGTGCGTTGATCGTAAAAGTTACGGCCTCGGTCAGAGGCCCCAAGCCGGCCTGACCACAGGCAAAAATCATTCGCGATATGACATCTTCTCCATAGCGTGCCTGGGAATTATGGCTGGCCTGCACGCCAAGGATCGCTCCGGAGCGCAAATCGAGCAGTTGGGCCGCTATAGTGGTGGTGCCCACGTCAATTGCAACACCCATATTCATCGAAGTGGTATTGCCGCCTTCAATTTCACGGATCATTGGGCAGTCAGTGTCACGGAAATGGACAGTTGCCGTTATTTTCCATTTATTTGAGCGCAACAGGCCGGCCAGACCCCACAGGCATGAAAAATGCGCCTGAAAGTAAGGGAATTCCGGGATTTTTTTCCTAAGCGCCCGATAAACACGGTCCAGATCTGAAAGGCTGTCGTCTATTGTAGGTGGGGACAGCTCGAGATAATATTTCTCACAAAGGGGCCTGACTACGGGCGCTGGACCGTAATCCGGGCCGTGCACGTGAGTCGGTTCATCGAAGGAGACGATGTAATCCGAAATTTGGATTTGAATGTCGCTTCGAGACTCAGGTGGAATCCGAACCTCAACGTCATCTTCTGCGAGTTCCGCCTGGCAGGCAAGCGTAAAACCCTGTTCTATTTCTTTGCGGCTCAGCTTTCCGATGACCTTGCTGGTTAGATTTAACCTGCCTCGTTTAACCTGGACGCGGCATCTGCCGCAGACGCCCTGGCCCCCGCAAAAGTTACCGATGTCTATGCCCGCATGGGATGCGACATCGATCAGCTTGTCGCCTGAATTCGCCTCGGTGCAAGTGGATTCCGGTTGGAAAGTTACTGTTATTTTACCCATCAAGGTCTCCGTATGGAGAAATTCGGCCTGCTTTGAGCACAAGATGCGAAGGGTATAGTGGAGAGAGTCAGGAGAAGGAGATCAAATTGTACGATGCTGATATATAACGGGTTTCTGCCAAATCTACAAGGCTTCCTGAAGAATCTGCCGTCTAAAATCCCGGGTTGACTCAAAATATGGCAGCTAAGGCTGGAAACGACTGCCGGAAGCGGGAACAAAAGAACCGATCTCGACACCTCCCGAACCCCTCCGACCCCCATAAGCGCTAACTTAAGCGCAGCATAGTTCCGGCGAAAGCCCTGCGAAAATCGGAAGATGCCCCTTGTTCGTCATTCCGGCGAAGCCTGCCCCGGAAGTGTCTAGTCCGGGGGCCGGAATCCAGTCAAACGAGCGTGTGATACAAATCCTCCCAATAAGGATTCGCAGTCTCAATTAGCCTCATTTTCCACCTTCGCTTCCACTCTTTCAGTTGCTTCTCCCGCTGAATGGCGGACTCCATGCTCTCATGCGGTTCGTACCAAACCAGGTTATGGACCCCATAGCGTTCCGTAAACCCTTCCACCAGATTGTTTCTATGCTCCCAAATCCTCTTGATAAGGTTTGAAGTCACACCAATGTAAAGGGTACCATTTCTTTTGCTTGCCAAAATGTATACCGAAGGTTGCTTATTCATTGCGCTTTCCTGGATTCCGGCCTTCGCCGGAATGACGAGTGAAAGACCTCAGTCATTAAGTTAGCGCTTATGCCTCCGCCCCCGGCATGTCTCTTTTTTTCAAAACGTGCTATCATAAAATCATTTCACAATCAGTAATCAGAGTAGAAGCGATAAAAATGTACCTGACTTCCTTCATTCACCGAGAGGAGTTGCTACGCATTGCCCAGCGCTGGCTTTGTGGAAGGGCGGAGCCTTTTGACGCTATGCTGCTTACGCGGATATTCATCTGCGACGGGTATGTCCTGGGCGAGACTCTTGAAACGGTGATAGGGGAAATTGTCGGCAAGCTCTATTGCGGAGAGTTTCGAAAGGTGCGCATCCGGTCCAAGGGAGGGCTGAGAGACGAGTTATGTCACATCACCGGCGAGATCAGTCCCAGGATGGCATATCTCTTCGAGCGCTATCGGCAAAATCCTGAGTATTTCTATTATCAAACCCCTGTCAACGGAGTCCTTTGCATCGATGAGGGCGGCAGGCTCATTGCTGCATACAGAATCAAACGGCCTAAAAGAATCGCCGAAAAAGCCAATAGACGGATTGCCAACTGGATTTTTCAGACCGTTCAGAACAAAGCCCAGATGATGGCCGGCGCCCGCGCTAAAAAGTCCGGTATTGCGCTCGATCAGTTGATTACGCCCCGCGAGGAGATGGACAGGGAATTTATTGAGGCTGAGGAAAGCATTGCCGACAGTTTCCGTCGGGGCGCCATCCGATTCGACCGATCCTCGATTACTATAGACGATGTGGGAGGGGTCAAAATCCTGGGGACTCAAGAACAACTGGCAAAGATCGAAGGAGCCCTCAGGAGCGATCCTTCAATCGGCGTTGGGGAGCGGGAAAGTTTTTACGGGAGCTATGAAGCTTCCAGCCTGATTCTTGATATTCCGTGGAACGCTGAAGAAGTTTGCAGAAAATACCGAAATTCGAAGAGCTGGGAAAAATATTTGAATCGCGGCATTTCCGCATCCGAGCTGCAGAAGGGGATTGAACCCCTCTTGGAAAACGCGGAGGCGCGAATCAAAGTCGAGCTGATCCTGTCGACACCGGAAGCAATGGTGGAATCCGAGCTGGGAAACAGCATCCACGAAGAGAGGATAATCTCCCAGCGAGACCATAAACCCTATAAAGGATATATTCCCACAAACGTCGAATTTCTTCTGGAGTACCTGTTTGCCGTCGGACTCGGTCCTGCGGCTGAGATTAAGGACGTTCCGATAAAGCTCTGGGGAAGGTATTTGCCGGATACGCTCGTTATGTTCATACGTGAGCTCTTTCAGCTTCCTCAACATGATCTCTTTTACTAACCTCGAGTAAATTCAATGCTCGACAAAATCTTTTTTTTTAATATTATACGGCTCAAGGCATGTGAAAGTTTTTCCAATTTAACGCTCGCTGATTTAACCTGCTGATGCACAAGGAGTTGAAAATGCCCGAATTCAGTTACCAGGACCCTTTTCCCCTTGGGAAAGATGACACAAAGTACAGACTGCTGGCCAAAGGTTATGTTTCTGTTGCAAACTTTGAAGGGAAACAGATTCTTAAGGTAGAGCCCGAAGGACTCGAATACCTCGCAAATCAGGCAATGCGTGAGGTTAACTTTCTGCTTCGTCCCAAACAGCTCGAATATTGGGCTGCAATCCTTGAAGATAAGGAATCCTCTCCGAATGACCGCGGCGTAGCCATTGCCCTGCTTCAGAATGCGGAAGTAGCCGCCAAGTTCGTTTTGCCGCTGTGTCAGGATACCGGGACCGCCACAATTGTGGCCAAAAAAGGCCAGTACATCTGGACCGGCGTAAAAGACGAGGAATTTCTTTCCAAGGGAGTCTATAAGACCTACACGGAAGAAAACCTGCGTTACTCTCAAACCGTCCCTCTGACCATGTACGAAGAAAAAAATTCAGGCTGCAATCTTCCAGCTCAGATCGATATCTACGCGACCGACGGGGCCGAATACAAATTCCTGTTCGTAGCCAAAGGCGGTGGTTCGGCCAACAAGAATATGCTCTACCAGGAAACAAAGGCGCTCTTGAACCCGGTGAACCTCGAGAAATTCCTGGTGGAAAAGATGATGAGTCTTGGTACGGCCGCCTGCCCGCCCTACCACGTTGGCTTTGTGATCGGCGGCACATCGGCAGAGGCCTGTCTTAAGACGGTAAAGCTTGCGACGACCGGTTATCTAGACCACCTGCCCACTACAGGAAACGAGGGAGGCCAGGCATTCCGGGATTTGGAAATGGAGGATAAAATCCTCAAAGCTTCCTACAAGCTCGGATTTGGTGCGCAGTACGGCGGAAAGCACTTTGCCCTGGACGTAAGAATCATACGGCTTCCACGCCACGGGGCTTCCTGTCCGGTGGCAATGGGAGTTTCCTGTTCGGCGGACAGGAACATCAAGGCTAAAATCAACAAGGATGGCATGTGGATCGAGCAACTCGATGCGCATCCGGAAAAATACATACCCGCAAAATATCGTGGAAAACATGACCATGGCGTTGTGAAGATAGATCTAAACAAGCCGATGAAAGAAATCCTGGCCAACCTGTCCAAGTACCCGATCAAGACTCAACTCTCTCTGACCGGAACGATAGTCGTGGGCAGAGATATCGCACATGCCAAACTTAAGGAGAGAATCGACAGGGGCGAGGGGTTGCCTCAGTATCTGAAAGATCATCCCATCTATTACGCCGGGCCTGCCAAAACCCCAAGGGGGATGCCTTCCGGCTCATTCGGCCCGACAACCGCCGGCCGCATGGATTCCTATGTGGACCTGTTCCAGTCTCATGGAGGCTCCCTGGTCATGATCGCCAAGGGTAACCGCACAAAACAGGTGACCGACGCCTGCAAGAAACACGGCGGCTTTTATCTTGGCTCGATCGGTGGGGCTGCTGCTATCCTGGCCCAGGACAACATAAAGAAAGTCGAAGTGCTGGAGTACCCCGAGTTGGGTATGGAAGCAATATGGAAGATTGAAGTTGAGGACTTCCCCGCTTTCATTCTCGTCGATGACAAAGGCAACGACTTTTTCAGCCAATTGCCCGGTTGTAAGTGAGGCTTGTGGTGGTGATGACAATTCAATTCTAGAGACGGCCGGCCGGTTCTTCCTGTTGAGTAACCGGCCGGTCATTTCCTTTAGGGCGTCATCGAACTTAAACCTCAACGGACATGTGTCATTGTCTCCACTCTTCTATCACTGGATTGCTAAGAACCCCGATCGTCTCTATTTCGATTTCCACTAAGTCTCCATTATGGATTCGTCCCACTCCGCTCGGAGTGCCGGTTGCAATGATGTCGCCCGGCATGAGGGTAAAATTCTTTGATATGAATGCTATTACATCGTCCACGGGGAAAATCATCTGGGCGGTGCTGGCATCCTGAACGGTCCTGCCGTTTAACCGGCATTGAATGCGCAGTTCCTGAGGATCGCCGATGTCTTCCTGGAGAACGATCTGCGGCCCAATGGGACCGAAGGTGTCCAGAGATTTCCCCCGAAACCACCCCGAACGGTCGCCGGTCTGAATATTGCGCTGGCTGACATCGTTCATGCACGTATAGCCCAAGACATGCTCAAAGGCTTCATCGGGCGCTATATTCCTGCACTTCTTCCCGATTATTACCGCCAACTCGGCTTCGTAATCGGTTCGAAGGTCCTCGAATCCGTATTCCAGCAGGAAAGCGGGTATCACGATAGGTTCGCCCGGTCCGATGAGTACGTTTGGGGTCTTCGGGAACAGGATGGGTTCTTTGGGGATCTCCTCTGTAAACCCGCGGACTTTGACCGAATGGCTTTCCGCAATGTGGCTGCGGTAGTTCAGGCCAAGGGCGATTATCTTTGACGGGTTTACCTGGTAAGACTGCGACTTGCCTAAAACCGGTAAAAGGACCATGTTCTTTGCCTGTTAATCCTTTGGGGGAACTATCGGCATAGCCATTTTATTGTATCCCGCCGGCAGCTCGAAGATGGAATCGTCAAGCGGATCCAACTTGATATTCTTGTACTCCATTGTCATTTCCGAATCTTCGATCTTGATCGGAAACGAAAATTGCGTAGAAATCCAAAGGAAAGTCTTTTCCCCGTCTTCTATGGTTTCGTATTTCTTGCAGGGAATGCCGGAAACGGTTTCCTGCCCGAGAAATTTAGCATTTTTTTCCTTGTCGGCCGTCCATTCTTCAAACGTCTTATCCGCAGACTGATAAGGCATTTCAATATATGTTTTGTCTTCAGGCGAGATCATCCAGGTCAGCTTCTTATCGGGCCGGATGATCATGACTTGAGTCTCGTCATCTCCGCAAGTTTCCTGCTTAACTTTTTCGCCCTTCACAAAAATTTTGCCCGTCATTGGTTCATCGCCTTTGGGCACTATGGACATATCGGCTGAAAACTCCGATGCTTCAGCCTGAGCGATCCCCAGAAACGCCAGGACAGCAAATGACAGGGAAAAGATTACAGAAAAAATAAGCATCCTTCTCATCGCATACCTCGCCGGATATTTGGTTTGAACGGCTGGCGCCCCGTAATGCCACGCCCTAACACGAAATGCGGAGACTAAACTTCATTTTCTGCTACGGTATACATTGTACTCATCAGGCTGTCAATAACCCTGACCGGCTCCAGGCCCGGTTACCCGTCTTCATCGAAATGCCGGGGCAGTCCCGCCAAAAGCGGAACTCCGATTCAGAAAACGGGCCTGAATCCGGTCCCTTCCGCCTAAAGGCGGTACATTGAATGACCAGATTAACCCTCTTACCGCCTTTAGGAGGAAGAATCTGTTCTCGACGCTCTCCCTGGCCTGTCGATGACCAGAGGCGTTTAGCAGGGTGCTGAAAAAAAGTCTGATGGTGGGGAAAGAACCTTAAAAGACAGGCTATTTCGTCATTCCGGCGAGGCCTGCCCCGGAAGTGTCTAGTCCGGGGGCCGGAATCCAGAGCTTTTTTGAACTATTTGATTTTTAAGGCAAAACACTGGACCCCGGCCTTCGCCGGGGTGACGGCTCCACGGGTTTTTTACTGTAAAGTGGGAATTTCAATCGTTTTTCACCACCCTGTTAGACGGAACGTTTTAGTTCCGGCCTTAAAGGCAACTCCACGCCCCCCGAGGTGTGGTATATTTAAGATTGACTCCGGCAGAGCCCGCCCCGGCCCCGGATCAAGTCCGGGGCCGGCGCTGACCCGAGGGCGGAAAAGGACTCTTTTAGGACATGAAATCCGGACGGAAACCAGTGAAACTGCAACCGATTGGAATGTAGCGTGGCGCCGGAAGATTTCGCTTATTTATCGGAGAAAGCGGGAGAAACATTTCTTTGCGCTTACATTCAACCGAGGGCCTCGAGGAGTGAGTTATCAGGCACTTTCCGCGAGAGGCTGAAAATACGCATCAGCTCACCCCCGGTTGGAGGAGAGGCAAATCGGGAATGCATTGATTTTCTTGCCAAAACTCTTGGTGTTTCCAAATCCGAGATCAAACTGCTCAAAGGTGGACAGTCACGTGAGAAGACATTCGTTATTTCAAAGCCGATCGGGTTCGTTCGTGAAAAATTAAAGGGAGCGAGTCCCGACCGTGTTTAAAAGGGACCCTTTCCGGACGGAGACGAAATGGCCGTACCAAGCTGGACTGCAACGGCATATTCTATTGGCCATATTCTTTTTGTCAAAAACGAATTCTTCTGCTAAAAAGGAATGTGAGATATCACTAGGGTGAGCGATTTCTTATTGACTGATCTTATCTGGCGCCGGTGGGAATAAAATCAAGCTCTATTTGCTATCCTATCTCTTGCTGCGAATCATCCGAACGCGATACCCCGCCATGCCCCGATGACCATTGAATCGCTCAAGTGCGGTTCTTCTTCTCAAATGCGGGCTATTCCGCCGCTCCCTCCTTTAATCTATCGAGGACTGTATTGTATCAGCGAAGAGTTGTCTATTCACCGATCATCAGGAGACTGCCATGCGAGAAGCTGTAATCGTTAGCGCCGTTCGTACCCCGCTGGGGAGCTTTAATGGATCGCTCAGTTCCATCGGAGGCCACAAAGTTAGGTGGTATTGTAATCGAGGAGGCTGTTAAGCGCGCAGGAATAGGCAAAGATCAGGTAAACGAAGTCATAATGGGTATGGTGCTCCCCTGCGGCTATGGGCAGAATCCGGCCAAACAGGCTGCAATTGCCGCCGGTATGCCTTGGGAGGCGGAGGCCATTACGGTGAACAAAGTCTGTGGTTCAGGCTTGAAGGCGGTGATGCTCGCCGCTCAGGCTATCCAGTTAGGCGATGCTGATGTTGTGGTGGCTGGCGGTATGGAGAACATGAACATGGCTCCCTACTATTTGGAAAAAGCACGAACCGGCTACCGTATGGGCAACGGAGTCCTGCTGGATCACATGGTTCACGACGGTTTGTGGGACATAGTCAATGATTTCCACATGGGTATTTCAAACGAGCTTTGCTGTGAGAGATATGGCGTGACACGTGAAGATCAGGACCGCTATGCCCTCGGATCCTACACGAAATCTCTGGCCTCCATTTCCGGCGGTAAATTCAAAGAAGAGATCGTCCCGGTGCAGTTGCCGTCCCGCAAAGGCCAAGAGGTTATTTTCAGCCAGGATGAGTGTCCGAGGGAAACATCTTATGAGCAACTCGCCAAGATGAAGCCCGCATTCAAAGAAGGGGGTGTTACGACTGCCGGGAATGCCTCCGTGATAAGCGACGGCGCTGCGGCGGCCGTTATCATGTCCCGGGAAAAGGCGATGGAATTGGGCTGCAAAATCATGGGCACGATAGGCGCCCAGGCATCTTACGGCATCGACATGAAGTACGTTCTGGTAGCTCCGATCTGGGCCATACCCAAATGCCTCAAGAAAGAGGGCATCGGTCTGGATAAGGTCGATATTTTTGAGATCAACGAAGCCTTCAGCGGATCGACTGTATGCGTGATGAAAGAGCTGAAACTGGATGCCTCCAAGGTAAACGTGGCCGGTGGCAGCGTCTCCCTGGGTCATCCTATAGGGGCGAGCGGCTGCCGCCTTCTGGTCACGTTGCTCCATGAAATGATACGTTCCGATAAGAAGACAGGACTTGTTACCCTGTGTCTTGGAGGAGGCGAAGCTGTGGCCATGGTGGTCAAGAGGTAGACATCTGGAAAAGGAGGAGACTCGAATGGAAATAAAGACCTTTGGAGTTGTAGGTGCAGGCCAGATGGGAAACGGGATTGCCCAGGTCGCTGCAATGAGCGGCCTTCAGGTGATCATGAATGACATCAACGATGAGTTCGTCGGGCGTGGGCTCAAGAATATCACGAATATACTGACCAGAAATGTCGAAAAAGCGAAAATGACCCAGGCGGACAAGGAAGCCATCCTGGGGCGGATTAAAACCAGTACCAGCCTCAAAGACATGGCTCCTGCCGATTTCCTTGTTGAAGCTGCAAGCGAGAACGAATCAATAAAATTCGGGATTTTTCGCGAGCTGGATACAGTCTGCCGGCCTGAAATCATCCTTGCAAGCAATACCTCCTCTATTCCTATAGGTCGGATTGCGGCTCAGACGAAAAGGCCCGACAAGGTGATCGGCATGCACTTCATGAACCCGGTGCCGGTTATGAAGCTTGTCGAGGTAATTCGAGGGATTGCCACTTCCGATGAGACTTTTCAGACGACATGGGACCTGTCGATCAAGTTCGGTAAGACCCCGGCCCTTGCCAACGACTTTCCGGGTTTCATTTCCAACCGGATTCTCATGCCCATGATCAACGAAGCGGTCTACGCGCTTTATCATGGAGTTGGAAAGGTTGAAGATATTGACACCGTCATGCGGCTTGGGATGAATCACCCGATGGGCCCTCTGGCGCTCGCCGACCTCATTGGCCTGGATACATGTCTTGCGATTATGGAAGTGTTATACAATGGGTTTTGTGATTCAAAATACCGTCCGTGTCCTCTTCTTCGCAAGTATGTAGAAGCCGGATGGCTGGGGCGAAAAGTAGGGCGTGGGTTCTATACTTATTGATCAGGCAGGGTGGATAAAATGGATTTTGAACTGACAGAAAAGCAGAAAAGAATTCAGGAAACTGCCGCAGAATTTGTCAAAAGTGAACTGGCGCCCATAGCTGCCGAATTAGACCGGACCAAGAACCGCGAGATGGTGTTGGCTGTTCTGAAGAAGCTTGCGGGACTCGGTTTTATGGGCATCACCATAGATCCTAAATACGGTGGTACCGGGGCGGAAACTGTGTCCTTCTCCCTGGTCATGACTGAAATCGGCCGAGGCTGCGCTTCAACGGGAGTGACCTCATCGGTCACCAACATGGTGGCCGAAGTGATCCAGGGTGTTGGGACCGAACAACTGAGAGAGAAATATATCCCGCCCCTTTGCAGTGGCGAGTTTGCTGCGGGTGGTTTTGCGCTGACCGAGACCATTGCCGGTTCGGACCCGGCAGCAATGCGTATGAGCGCTGTTCTTGACGGCGATCACTGGGTGCTGAACGGCCAAAAGATTTTCATTACCAGTGCCGAATTTGCGGGTGTTTTTGTGGTGTGGGCGGTAACTGACAAAGAAGCGCGGAAGGGCAAAGGCATCAGCGCTTTTCTGGTGGAACCGTCGTTCCCCGGTTTTCGGGTTGGCCAACTCGAAAAAAAGCTCGGCCAACTGGCCTCTCCGACCAATGAATTGATCTTTGACAACTGCCGCATCCCGAAGGAAAATCTTCTGGGTGTCCAGAATGATGGTTTCCGGATTGCGGCATCTGAATTGGCGGGCGGGCGGATCGGCATAGGTTCGATGGCCCTGGGCGTCGGGCTTGCGGCCATGGATTATGCGGCAAAGTATTCTAAAGAGCACGTGGTGGGCAATGGGACCCTGACCGACCGCCAGGGTATTCGAGCGACGATAGCGGAGAACTACACGCGGCTTGCAGGTGCGAGATTGCTGCTGCTGCGCGCGGCGTCCCTCAAGGACCAGAAGAAGTTCTACGCCAAGGAAGCCTCGATGGCTAAGGTCTTTGCCACTGAAGCAGCAAACAAAGCCTGCCATGATGCCTTACAAATCGTCGGCGACTATGGCTACACCCAGGATTGTCCCGTGGAACGCTTTTACCGTGATGTACGCGTCACTTCAATTTATGAAGGAACCAGCGAGATACAGCGCCTGATCATTGCTCGCGAACTGTTACGGTAGCTGAGAGGAATTGCTATGACATTTACTACTGCCGTGACCTGACAAGGGTGCAGAGTTTTGCCCGCCGATCTTTCAGTATCTTTGGAGTCAGGCATTACATGAGGGGCGGATATCAGGTCCGCTCCTCAATATGCCATTAGAGACTTTGACTCCGCAGGCGCTCTTAGATGCGTGGGGGTGAGCCTCATAGCTGCGTTCAGCTGGATAGGAAAGGGTTGGCGCTCCGGGGATCAGCGCACCGATACCACTGGAATTCCAAGAGTGCGTTACCAAAACAAACCGCAATGGGGGACGTCACTATGCATATCGAATTGACGGAAGAACAGGAACTGGTCAGAGCCAATATGAAAGAGTTTTGTGAAAAGTACGTTGAGCCCATCGCAGACCAAGTCGATCAGGAAGCGCGTTTTCCGGCTGAGAACATCAAGAGATTGGCCGAGCAGGACATGATGGGTATCCCATATCCCGAGCAATACGGTGGGGCCGGGTCCGACTATTTAACCTATATCATGACCCTGGAGGAGCTCTCCCGTGCTTGCGCAGCCACGGGATCTATCGTCGAGACGCATACATCCCTGGCGTGTAATCCCTTGTATAAATATGGCTCCGAAGCCCAAAAGAAAAAATACCTCGCTCCGCTTTGCAAGGGAGATATATTGGGTGCTTTCGCTTTAAGCGGAAAGGGAGCAGGTGACGATACGGCCTCAACTGCTGTTCCGGACGGCAATGAATACGTGCTCAACGGCGTCAAAACCTTCGTCTGGAATGCCCCGAATGCGGGGGTCTTCATCGTGTTTGCCAAGACCGGTAAGTCCGGGGGGACCGAAGGAGTCAGCGCTTTTATAGTGCCTGCGGGTATCCCTGGAATTGAAGTGGGTAAGGACGTCAATAAAATGGGTTTGAGAGGTGCGCCGAGTTCCGAAGTTTTGCTGAAAGACTGCCGCATCCCTAAAGAGAACCTGTTGGGCAGGGAAGGACAGGGATCTGCTATCGCCGGGACGGCCCTTGACGGAAGCAGGATAGGCCTCGCTGCCCTGGCATTGGGTATTGCTCAGGCCTGCTCTGGATGAGTCGATTCGTTATTCAAAGGAAAGAGTCCAGTTCGGCCAGCCAATTTGCAATTTCCAGGCAATCCAGTGGATGCTCGCCAATATGGCTACCGAAATAGAGGTTTCCAGGTATCTAACCTATTACGCCGCCTGGTGTTATGATCAAAATTTGCCGTACAGCAAGGAAGCTGCAATGGCAAAGCTCATGGCTTCGGATACGGCAGTGCGCCATTCTGATTCTGCGGTGCAGATTCACGGCGGTATGGGTACCATAAAGGGTCAAAAAGTCGAACGCCTTTATCGTGATGCCAAGATAACTCAGATTCATGGAGGCACATCGGGATTCACAAAGATGGTCATCGCCGACATCATGCTGAGCTAGTGCATTGTCAACTAAGTTCCGATAGGCAAGGCCTACAGCCCGTCATTCCGGCGCAGGCCGGAATCCAGAGTCTTTCCAGCTGGTTAGAGGCACTGGACCCCGGACTAGACACTTCCGGGACAGGCTTCGCCGGGGTGACGATTCCTTGCAACATGTGATAACTTTCTTGACAACGTACTAGTGGTCATCCGGAAACACTGGATGATATAATTGATCTTCATGCTTCGAATTCTTTGACGTCCAAAGTGTATTTTTTGTTCTGAACCGGTATTGGAAGCCGGCTGGCAACGTTCCTGGAAAGGAAAGGAAATGCTTAAGATTTTAACTTGTTTCAAGTGGGTGATTGACGAAGCAGACATCAAGATCGATGCCGGTTCGCGCAGGTTAATACTTGACAGGGTCAGTTACAAGATAAGCTCCTATGATCGCAATGCCGTTGAAGAAGCTATGCATCTTCAGGAACTGCATGGCGCCGCGCGTGGCCGCTGTGACCGTTGCTCCGCCCACGGCCAAAAACTGTCTGAAAGATGTCCTGTCCAGGGGTCCGGATAAGGCATATTTCATAAACGATCCGTCGTTTGCCGACCTTGAGCCTTTTCAGACGAGCGCCGTTCTGGCGGCGGCGATCCATGGGAATATCGAGTTCGATCTCATCATCTGCGGTGAGGGTTCGAGCGATCTCTACACTCAGCAGGTCGGACCGGTTTTGGCGGAGAAACTCGGCATTGCATGCTCCACATATGTTAACAAGTTAACGTATGTTGAAAATGAAAACCGCATAGTGGCTGAGCGCAAACTCGATGACGGGATCGAAGCTGTATCCATTCCGTTACCGGCCTTGATAACGGTTTTGCCGGATATCAACACCCCGAGGATACCTTCTTTGAAGCAGGTGCTGGGAGCGGCGAAAAAGCCTGTGGAGAACATTACCCTTGATAAACTTGGTCAAAGTTTCGATTCATGTCTTCAGACAACCGGCATTCTGGCAGCGACCATGGAGCGGCGGCGCTTGAAGTTTGGCACGCAGCCGGAAGAGATCGGTTCGCTCATAAGCGCTCTTTTGAAAGATGGCGTTATTGCCTGAGGAGAATTCATAAATGGCTGGGATTTTGGTTTTTGCAGAAACGCGTGAACATACTCTGGAACTGCTCAATGCGGGCATGAATCTTTCCCGGGATCTGGGGACCAAGCTGGTATCATTCGCTCTTGGCAATGAGTTTGCTCAGGAATACATCAGCCACGGCGCCGACGAGGTCCTCGTGCTGCAGCCGCTGGCACAGGATCAGCCGCTGGAATCCTATGTGCCGGTTTTAGCGCAGGTGGTCCGTGAAGAGGACCCCGACGTCTTCCTGGTCGGGGCCACTCAGAGGGGAAAGGAAATTGGCGCTCGCCTGGCCGCGCAGTTGAACACCGGGATTGTGCAGCGGTTGTATCGGCTTCGAGCTCGACAAAGAGAAGAAGCTCCTGCAGGATGGAACGTTTGTTTTTCGGTGGTTTGGCAATCCAGAAAGTGATTTGCACCACCAGGCCCCAGATGGCCTCCATTTCTCCTCGAGTTTTCGATCCGGCGCCCCTGGTGGAAGGACGGGAAGGAAAGGTTCGCGAAATTTCCGCCATGCCCTCTTCAGCGGTCACGGTCATCAGCCGGACTGCCAAGGCGCGTGAGGCTGTAGATATAACCGAAGCAAAGATCGTCGTCTGCGTAGGCCGTGGGTTCGAAAAAAAGGAAGATGTCAAGCTGGCTCGAGACCTGGCTGATGTCCTGGGGGGCGAGGTGGGTTGTTCCAGGCCCATTGCCGAAGAACTGCGCTGGCTTCCCGAGGATGTGTACATGGGCATATCCGGAAAAAAGGTTAAGCCGGACCTCTATATCGGCGTCGGGGTTTCAGGACAGATTCAACATGTGACCGGCATTCGCGACAGTAAGGTTATCTTCGCCATTAATCGCGATGAGAACGCCCCCATTTTTGAAGCCGCCGACTACGGGATAGTGGGCGATCTCTATCAGGTTGTCCCAGTACTGATCGAAGAACTGAAAAAAGCTCTGAACAAATAAACCTGCGTGGTGTTTGATATGGCAGAGGAAAAATTCACTGCGATTGTAGTGGGCGCGGGTCCTGCCGGCAGTACGGCCGCTTATGTTTTAGCCAAAGAGGGCCACGACGTGGTCCTCGTCGAAAGGGGAACGGCGCCCGGCAGCAAGAACATGTATGGCGGCCGCATGTATAGTCACGCTCTTAACCGCATTATACCGGGGTTTTGGGAAGAAGCCCCGGTTGAGCGGCCGATCGCCCAGGAGAGCATTACCTTTCTGAACGGCGATCAAAGCGTTTCGATCAGTTGCGGGAATATGAGCTGGGCTGCCGACCCGTATCATTCCTTTACGCTGTTGAGGGCGGAATTCGACGCCTGGCTTGCAGCGAAGGCTGAGGAGGCCGGCGCGCTGCTCGCCTGCGGCATACGCGTTGACGAGCTGCTGATCGACGGCGGAAAGGTCATAGGCATACGAGCCGGCGAGGACGATATGCTGGCGGATGTCGTGGTCGCGGCGGACGGGGTCAATTCGTTGCTGGCCCAAAAGGCAGGCTGGGCAAAGATGTTTGCTCCGAGCCAGGTGGCCACGGGGGTCAAGCAGATCATCGAACTGCCGGCGGAAACGATCAGCCAGCGGTTTCAACTCGAGGGCAATAACGGCGCGGCCCGGCTGTTCGTGGGCGACTGCTCCAACGGTATGCAGGGAGGCGGCTTTCTTTATACTAATAAAAGCAGCATTTCTCTGGGACTGGTCATCAATGCGGGGGAACTCCGACGCTGCCGGGTAAAGCTGTGCGACATCATGGAGGATTTCAAAAGCAATCCCCACATTGCCCCTTTGATCGAAGGCGGAGAAGTGGCTGAATATTCTGCTCACCTGGTGCCTGAGGCCGGTTTGGCCATGATGCCGCAGCTATATGGCGATGGGATGCTTGTGGCGGGCGATGCTGCGGGATTTGTTCTCAACCTTGGCTATACGGTACGCGGAATGGATTTTGCCGTCGCATCCGGTGAGGCTGCCGCCAGGACCGTTATCGAGGCCAAAGCCCGCAATGACTTCTCTCGGCAGGGACTCAGCCGATATATGGATTTGTTGAAACAGAGCTTTGTTCTAAGAGATCTTGAGGCCTACCGCAAGGCGCCGGAATTCCTGGAAAATGAACGCATGTTCAAAGCCTATCCCAAACTTGTTACGGGCCTTGCGGGCAAGTTGTTCACGGTCGACGGCGCCCCGCCTGTCCATCTCATGAAGATGGTTCTCGGCCAGATAAAGCAAAGCGGCATAAGCCTGTTCCAATTGGCCCGCGATAGCTGGAAAGGAGCGAGAAGGCTTTGAAGAGGCTTACTATCGAACAATTGTTGGGTGTGAACAAGTTTGTCGTCGACGATGAACAGGCGCATATCAAGGTGAACAAGGAGATCTGCTCGACCTGTGAACCCAAGCCATGCACATTCGCGTGTCCTGCAAGCCTTTTTTCCATAAAGGACGAAGAGCTGAGCTTCGATTACGCGGGATGCCTGGAGTGTGGAACATGCCGGGTAGTGTGTCCCAACGCAGGTGTCGCGATCGACTGGCAATATCCCCGTGGCGGATTCGGAGTTCACTACCGTTACGGCTAAGACCAAGTTACCTAGAAAATCGTCTTAATTTTCATGCTGCGCGGGTGAGGCGAGCATCATGGAGAATTGCGTTCAAGAAAGTATCAAGTGATGGCTTTCAAAAGCGCGGGGAGCTACGCCCCATAAGCGCTCAAATAAAGATGTACAGTTACAAGGGGAAAACCCGTCATTCCGGCGCAGGCCGGAATCCAGCATCTTTGATTTTCATTTTAAAATCAATAGGTAAAGACATTGGACCCCAGCTTGTGCTTAGGTCACGACAGTCTTTATCCGGGTTCTTGTAAATTCAACCACTTACGGCCTTATCTAAGCGCTTATGGAGCTACGCCCCCTCGCCGCTACGCGGCTCTGTGTTGCGCTTCGCGCGGCGGCCTCTCCGGCCCACCGCCGCCATCGCCGAGTGCTCGGCGCACACGCGCTTGCGCGTGATGCCGAATCCTGGCGGGTGCGGGGCATCTTTAAAGTGAGAAAGCTTTCCCCCGCTCAGTTTGGGGTTATTAGGGGCTCTATGAACGCAACTTGGTATAAGACCCGCCGCAAGGAGTGGCGAGCGAGAAGCAGGAAGCGGGAAGCGGGAATGAAGAATGCCGCGAAAATCTTTTTTTGCCTGACGGCAGCCATTGCATTTCAGCTTGCGGCGCCTCAATTGGCGGCTGCGCCCGAACTTGCCGCCAGGGCCGACATTCTCACCGGAACAGTAACCGTTGAGAGAGCAGGGAAGCAGGAGGCTCTCAAGACCGGCGATCCCGTGTTCATGAAAGACAGGATATTAACCGGCGCAGGCAGTTCCGCTGAGATCGTCTTTATCGATCAGAGCAGGATGAAACTCGCCGCAGACACCAGTCTGGAAATTACCGAGTATGTGTACAACCGGTCCGAAAAAATCAGGCAGGGACTCATTTCGCTGACATACGGCAAAGCCCGGTTTTCCGTACAGGACCTCCAGGAATTCAATGACAGGCGGTTTCGCGTTCAAACGGGGACGGCCGTCGTGGGGAGCCTCGATACCGGCTTCATCGTTGCTTATGACCGGGAACTGCCCAGGGACGAAGTTTGCCGGGGGGGGCTGACCACTGCGCTATGCCTTGAAAATTCCATCATTGTGTTTAGCCTTGAATTTCCGGGTAAACCCGCGCTTCTTACCGCCAATATGATGACCCAGGTATGCGGGCCGAATTTGCCCGCCCCGCCCCGGTTTGCCACCGCCGCCGAATCGGCTCGAATACTGGCCGGCCTCGATCGGATCGGAAACACCAAAATCATGCCGCCTGAGCCGCCGGAAAATCCTACCGGCTGTCCGCCAAAATAGAGAAAACCGCGTCCACATGAATCCGATGGCTTGCACAGCAAAGCCGATGCCGGAAGTCAACATATCAAAACGTTATGCCTTATGCTCCCGCCATCATCTTCGATTCAAAATTCTGGCAAGGAAGATTGATCCAGTATCCGCTTCCGGTTATTTTTCCTCTGGCGCGTATCTCCGGAACCCTGGCGACATCACAAAAAGCATCCAGCATCTCTTGATTGACGAGATCCCGATATGATCGTATTCTAATGAAATTATTCCTTACTTTCCTATGGCATTCGGAGAAATGGTGTGAAGTTCTCAGAGCTGGTTAGATTGTTGGAAGAGAACGGGTTTAGAATCCTTAAAGAGAAGGGATCAATTCGGTACTATGAAAAAACCGGTTGGGATAGACTCATTCGAGTTGACTACCACGGATCAAAGGAAGTGCCTACTGGGACCTGCCACCACATAATGAAGGCTGCGGGCATTACAGGCGTGAAGGGAGAATAAAAATGATCGGCCTGCCTTACTCACTTATTATTGAAGCTACTGACGAGCCTGACTATTTCGGTTTTTACTCCCCGGAACTGGAAGGTTTCTCCGGTATCGGCCACTCCGTTGAGGACTGTATCTATAAGGCAAAATGGGGAATGAAGGAGCACACTGCCCTCATGAAGGAGCGGGGTCTCACAGTCCCACCGGTTACCCCAAACCCCAAGATCATCATCCAAAATGAGGAAAAACGGGCTGTCGCATGAAGGGAGCATCCGCTCGTATAGTTTTGATAGCATGGCATAAGAGTATAGCCGTGGCTGCTTGCTGGATTATCGGCACGTTGTGAAGCGAAAAACAGACGATAATGGCGAGGCGTGTATCAACTGGTTAAACAGTCAAGGGTGGGCACAGCTTCACCGGTGTGCGGTGTGGGGTCGGGCCAAACGAAGTGACTGATTTTTCATGAAAAGAAGCGCTGGGAAGGCCATTTTCATGCCTTAGAGCTTCATTTTGGGCATTGAAATTGACACTCTAAGCCAGACTAGAAAGGGTATTCTGCTGAGCATTTTGCAATCAACACTCCTCTCCTACATGGCGTTATGAGGTACATCTTTCAAAATGACACGAAAATAAGATCATATGTGTATGCGGTACCCTGGTTTATCTAATCGTATCTACATATTCGGGGAGAGATCGATAAGGCCGTCTTGCCGGAACAGTAAAATGCTTCCCCGCTGCGCTCCTCCATACGTGGTTGAAAGAATCTCAAAACCGGATATTGTTGGCGTCACAAACCCAAGGTAGCGTCCCGCGTGGCGCACATAGCCGTCAACTTTAGCGGATGTGTCGGGGCAAACACTTCGTGACCTTCGTTCCTCCTTTGTGTTCTGCTTGACCAAGGCTATCTTTATCACGAAGAGGGAGAGCAGCGGGGTGAAACTGCTTGCTTTAATGTCAGGCGGCTGTATGGGACTATCTGGGGCTTTGCGGCACCACCCCGGGCAGGCTCGGCAGAACCTTCGTGCTCTTCGTGTCGTGGTGAGAAAATCATGTTAAGCCAGCAACCACGAAGAGGGAGCGCAGCGGGGTGAAGAACACGAAGGAGGCATGAGGAAAGGGTGCGGCAGACGAATGTTCTGCCTGCTAACCCTTAAGTTGACGGCTATCCGCGGGACGCGGGACTGACCCTGGGCTATAACTATCCAGCCCCCTTCGGGGCAAAAACTCAGATTACGGGTACTCATTTGCCGGAAGATCCTTTCTTGCCCTCTGTTTATTTTCTCCCAAGTGCGACAAGGCTCAAGATTTTCGTAGCGAAACCGGATATTCCCGCGAGAGGGAAAATACACCCGTGGCGTGCGCAGCATTGTGCCCGACCCTTTTCGAGGCTTTTCGATAGAGAAAAGAAAAAGGGCGGCCCCTTCAAAGAATCGCCTCTATTCCTTTCCGCCGTATCACGTTCAGCAACGCGAGCGCCGCGCCTGTCGGGCGCTTTGCGCCACGCTCCAGTTGCGATACGTAACCTGCCGTCAGGTTCAGGTAATGAGCGAAGACCGCCTGACTCATGTGCGCTTGTTCGCGCATGGCCCGGATCTCCTCGGCGGTCAGCGGCTCGACTTCGGCCCTGTCCTTCATGCCAAGGTGGCGCATGGTCACCTTTGTGTAAGCAGCCTCATCCAGGATCCCGGCGTTCCGCATATCTTTGGCCGTTTCAAGCATTGCCCGGGCCAGCCGGCCAGGTCTCTTGCTTTCCGTCATTGTAGCTTGCCTCCTGTAAAATCCCCTCCTTAATCGCATGTTCGAGGCGATCTGCTTTCGCCTCAAGCCATGCAGTCCCGATCTCTCGGAGTGTTTCAAGTTCATCCTCTTCGATGTTGTCCCGTTCCTTTTTTGCGAAGCCGTAAAGAAACACCGCGCGATCAGCGTAACGGTAGGCGATTAGCAGCCGATAGCCTACCGAACGGCCTTGCCCTGTCCGAGCAACCCGTTGCTTGATGATGCCGCCGCCTAAGTCGGCGTCTACGATACCGCGTTCCGCTCGCTCGATTGCTTCGCGTAGAGCGTGATCCCCGATCCGCTCCTGTCGAGCATAGCGCACGAACCACTTTGTTTTAAAAATCCGCACGCCGGCCTCCCTGGCGCCATAAACTATAGCACTATGAATTATATATTACAACCCCTTTTCAAAGCTCTTTTGCGCGTCCTTGATCTAAGCCCCCATTTGGCCATCGGCAATAGCGCAGCGGGAAGCGGGAATCAAAGCTCCCGAAGCCGGTGAATGTATGCTGCCAACCGCCCTGAGATCCAATCCAACGCCTCTTGAAGATTGAGTGCACTGTCTACCCTAGATCCTGGGCCAAGATGCAATAACACCAGCATTCCTACAGTGATCCTTCGACGATGTTAAAGAAACGGGCCTTATGAGCCGTCGATTTTCGAAACCCGTCGGCAATATTCGCCGGAATCTTCATTCCTGCTCCATGCTTCCCGCTCCCTGCTTCCTGCTTGGTGTTCTTACTGCCTGCGCAGGCCATGTGCGGCCCAGTTGAGAACGCGCACGATCAACCCGGAGCGGGCAGGGGAGGGTGACCGGGAATCAGGCCAGGTCAGCCATTCCTTGTTCTGAGCAATGATGGTCTGGCATGTTTTTAAATCGGCCTGGACCTGAGCTGACTCCGGCGCTTCCAAATTATCGTTGAGCCACTGCAAAAAGAGGTTGGAAGCCTCCTCACTCCTGTTCATGTAAAAAGAACAGTAGGCAAGGGAAAGAACGCTTTCGTCCATAACTTTCTTATCGGGGTACAAGGCGAGCGCCCCGTAAATATTGTAGGCCTCAAGATATCTGCCGGATGCAAGAATCCCTTTGGCTGTCTCGAGGAGGGCGTCTGCTCCAATCATTTCCGCCAGACGCAAGCCCGCTTGCTTTGTAGCGTCACTTTCAGGCCAGGAAAAGAGCGCCTGTCGAAAAAACCTCTCGGCGTCTTCTCTTTGGCCCATTTTGAAGGACGCCTCCCCCATCAATGTGAGGCCTTCGGCATAGATTCGACTATCCGGATTCTTTTCCAGGAACTCCTCCAGCATCGGACGCAAATCAGCCCATCTTTTCGAGGCGGCCATTAAACACGCCTTGTCCAACATGCAATAATCGAGTACCGAGGAATGGCCGAATTTTGCAATACATTCATCCAGCAGCTCAAGGTCCAGGCAAGCTTGCCGGCGCGCCGGATCAGGTGAATCTTGAGGCGCCCGTTCGCCGGGACCGGATTTGCCGTTACCGGTTCTTTCGAGTCTGTCGGCCGCAAGGTCGTAGAGAAGAGACGGGTCACGATGATTTCTCGTAGATATTGATCCCAGGATAATAGCAGCCATAAGCACAAATGCGGCAAGGAACCCGGCGTTTATCCGGATTCTTGTGGGCGAGGGAAGCGAAGATTCAGTCCGGTCATGGTGTGCGCGGCTATGGCCCTTTCGTCGTTCTAAAATCCCAGCCGGCAGCCATTTGGAAAAGAGCGGTGAATGGATGGCCCGCCCGGGCAGGGTTTTTAGGATGAATACCATGATGGTGAGAAAGAACAGGATTTTCCCCCAAAGATAAATTCCGGCGCCGGTGTCAAACGTGAGGACCACCCTGGAGGTCCGGGGTACGAGAAGCATAAAAGCCGGAGAGGCAAGGTAGAGTTCCCCCGCCCCCTCGGTTATTCGCCAGTCCGGATGATACGAAACTTTTATCCGGAGCGGATGACCCGGCTTTGAGGTATCGATGGTGATCTTCCCATCACCCAGGATGGCCTGCGCTCGAATTGTTTCGTATCCTGGAATCGGGACCTCGGGAATGCGCTCGGGGTCCCCGTCATAATTCTGCAGGCCTTTGCAGAAATCGCCGGACGAATCCTCCGGCGCCACGACAAGGGGTACTCTGAGTGCGGATTTACGGAACCATTCGAACTGAACTTTTTTCCAGTCTTGAGGCGGTATGCGCAACGGTCTGAATCTAAGCGGCTCCACGTAGGAATCGCCACAACTTCTGAGGCGATAAATCCTGTAGGGCGGGAAGGTTATGGTAAGCTCGTAATCGGGCGAGGAGTCCAGCGCATTGGCGATATTGTCGGAGACCGCGATGACCTGGCTGACGTTGAAAAGACGCAGATGAGCGGCCGCGCGGTTGGGATTGGGCCGTGAATAGTAATACCGCGAAAGGGGGGTGGACGGGGTTTCACTCAACTCCGACTGAATGTAAAAGACGAACGGGGAATCCGGGCTCGATTGCATGTAGAGCCCTTCGAGGGTTGATCTCCCTGAATAGTAAGGAAGCAACTCGAAGGCCCTGGTGGTTCCGGCGCCGTTTGTTATTTCATTGTGCTCGAAAACCACCCGGGGGCTGTTTTCATCCCCGCTCAGGTATTCATTTACCAGGCGGTAAGAGTTCCAAAGAGGCTTGGATTCCATGCCGGAATAGTTCCACCGAATCCACGAATCGACTGTCGCCGCCCTGGTCAGCGCAATGGCGACAACTCCGGCAGAAAATACGGCCAGCCAAAGATTGGGGCGTGGAAGACGCGATAAGAGCCTGCCCCATCCGATTGCACCGAGTAGTACGAGCATTATCTGGGCGAAAGGCAAAAAGCGGACATCCACAAGTCCCAGGGAAGGGGCCATGCTGAAGCCGAGCAGCGCGATTCCAAATTGCCACAATAGATAAAGTTCCGGACAGTCGTTTGATTCTTTGAAGACGGCGGATAATTTCCGCCCCGGCCCAAAGAGGTTGCGTATGCCGGATACGGCTACCATCAAGGCCCCGGCAAATGAGGGCCACAGAAGGGGCGGCGCTATTTCGGACCATCTTTCGAAATGCCAGGAAAGCGCAAACGGCGTATTCCATGGGATGCGCCACAGGGCCGGGAGCAGCCAGAATGCTGCAAGCCCTGCCGCCGCAGCATGGAGCTGGAGTATGTATCGCAGGTTCCTGCCCCGCAGAATGAAATAGGAGGTCCCCATTACGGACTGGAGAAGGGGATATCCGCTGCTCATCGCTATAAGGGCTTCAAGGGCCGAATTGCCCCACGGGGACCTGCGTGCGGAAATGTCCGCATATAGTTTTCCTGTAAAGATGATGTATAGAATGAACGAAATACCGAAGGCGAACTCGCCGGAAAGAGTGCTGCAAATATTGCCTCCCCACATCGAATTTTCAGTCATTAAAAGAAAGGGGAGTGAGAGCACAGCGCCGATTGCAGGGGTGTTTTGTCCATAGCCCAGGCGCCGAAGGCACAGATATACGGCGGCCGGCAACGGGATAATGGCCAGCAGCGTAACGAGCTTGAAGGCGATCTGGAGGGAAACGGCCTTCGAGATAAGCGCCATTAGCGCAAATGGCAGCGGGAAATAATGAAGGAAGAGCGGAAAGCCGGCATACGCCCCATGAATCCAGGTGACCGGCGAAAAAAGAGACACAGGCCCCCTGCTCATAGCAACGGCAGAGATGAAATGAGATGGGGTATCGCCTCCGGCGGTTATGGTCGATTCAAAGATAGTGGAGCCCGGGAAAAGAAAAATCAGCAGGACTTCGGATATCAATAAAAGCAGGATTGGGGAGTGTGGTTTTTCGGAATATACTCATTGGATGTTGCTGCGTGAGTTTTTTTTGATTTGGATCCTCGCATGACAGACTTATATAATGCCCCTCGCGAAAAAAAATGCGCCTGACATGATAAGAGCGACGACCGTGCGTGCAGCCATGCAGAACGCGCAGACATTAAACGTGGTGCGTTTGAAGGCAAACCAAATGTTAAGCGCATCATAAAGTGAAGTGAAAATGGTGTCAAGATTTCGCTTCGCGGGGCTTCGCCCTACTTCACCTTGTGAAGTGGGCTTGCCCGGCCTCCCGTAGCGACGTGTGAGCGCGTAGCGCGGAGGCCGGCCGCTCATTCTCGACGCTTTCCCTGACCTGTCTATGATCAGAGACGGGGCGGGGGGCATAAGCGCTAACTTAACACTACTTCGTCAAGTACCGTAGGGTGGGCAAACGCCAAGTGTTGCCCACCGCGAAATGGTGGGCACGATGAAACCGTACCCACCCTACAGCTATGTGTAAAGGTTTGCGTGATGACTTAACGTAGTAGTGTTAAGCGCAGCATCGTTCCAGTGAAAGCCCTGCGAAAAACGGAAGAAGCCTCTTGTTCGTCATTCCGGCGAAGCCTGCCCCGGAAGTATCTAGTCCGGGGGCCGGAATCCAGTTAAACGAGCGTGTGATACAAATCCTCCCAATTGGGACTCGCACTCTCAATTAGCCGCATTTTCCACCTTCGGTTCCACTCTTTCAATTGCTTCTCCCGCTGAATGGCGGACTCCATGTTCTCATGCGATTCGTACCAAACCAGGTTATCAACGCCATAGCGTTCTGTAAACCCTTCCACCAGATTGTTCCTATGCTCCCAAATCCTCTTGACAAGGTTTGAAGTCACACCAATGTAAAGGGTACCATTTCTTTTGCTTGCCAAAATGTATACCGCAGGTTGCTTACTCATTGCGCTTTCCTGGATTCCGGCCCCCGGACTAGACACTTCCAGGGCAGGCTTCGCCGGAATGACGAGGGAAAGACCTCAGTCATTAAGTTAGCGCTTATGGGGGCGGGGAGGGGCGGCCTCTTTGCAAAAGTATTTCCCAAATGAGTCCCGCAAAGCTCTCAGGGGACGGTGAAGGATTTGCCCTGCTCCAGCAGTTCCAGGCATACACCGGGGATACGCGCCAGTTCAGCCTCAATCTGGGGCCTGAAAGGGGGTTTGAGGTGTGAAATATAGATTTTCCTCGGTGTGCTCGGCATCTTGAGGATCTCCGCTTCCAGAAGAGATGGGGAAAGATGGCCCGTAGCCAGAGCACGAGAGCTCAACTCGTTCGGAAACGAAACCTCCACGATAAGGGCTTGTACATTATGGCCGCGCATCTTTTTCCAGATCGCCTCGGTGGGGCCGGTATCGCCCGTATAAAGCAAAGATGCGCCTGAAGCATGTTCCACCAGATATCCGTAAGCCGGGACCGAGTGATTGACTCTCGCGGCCAGGATTCTATAGTCGCCAATCACTACCGGCTTGCGTGTCGAGATTACCTGATAGCGCATTACGGGATTTTGAGCATTGGGAATGACCGTGAAATCGGGCCAAATCCTGTTGTTAAATATGTGCTTTCTGATATCTGAGATTACCTCTTTGCCGCTGAGGACGAGAATCTGGCAGCTCGGATTCATGGCATTGAGATTGTCGAGCAGGAAGGGTATGCCCTTTATGTGGTCTAAATGGGCATGAGTAAGAAATACGTGAGTAAGGCGGCATTGCGCGATCTCCTCCAGAGTGAGCGCAACCGTGCCCGCATCGAGCAAGAGGAAATCGTCAATGAGGAAAGCCGGGGGATTGAGCCCCGGGGCTTCTGAGCCTGCGGACCCGAGAATGGTGACTTGCATAGAGACCTCGTATGATAGACTTACATATATCAGTTAAATAGATTCACATCGCGGAGCGCGGAAGGCGACCGCATTGCGTGTCTATCGGACGCGTTGGGCGGGCGCGGGATGCCTTCATGTCAGGAAATTTGTTGACTGAAAGGCTGGGATTTTAGAGGTTTTTTCAAATATTACAATTGAAATAGTTTAAATTAAAGCAGTCCACGCAGGTGGTAGACGATCTGGTCTTTGGGCACAGCGCCCAGGAGGCGATTTACAAGCCGGCCGTTTTTGAACACGATCATTGTTGGGACGCTCTGTACCTGATATTGAGAAGCCAGGCCCTGGCTCTTATCCAGGTCGATTTTTGTGAATTTTATAAGCCCGGAGTACTCCGAGGCGAGGTCGTCCACAACCGGCAGCAAGATTCGGCAATGGCCGCACCACGGCGCCCAGAAGAGCACCAGCACGGGGCCGGGAAACCTGAGGACTTCGGCGTCGAATGTGCGTTCGTTCACGTCGATAGCGTGTTCGGGATAGGTTACCGTCAAATTTAGCGGCGCACGGCACTTGCCGCAGACAGCCTTTTCTCCTGCCCGTGAGCGAGGGATGCGGTTTTTTGCCCCGCACTGGTTGCATCGGCTTATAAAACTGTCTTGGACCATTGATCTTAGCACTCCATTTAATATAGAATAGCAACCCGGATTCGGTGGAGATGAAACTACGGATAATCACGTTATTTTTCCATGCAAGCCACAACATGCTCGCTCCGCTCAAACGGCATTCTTTCTCCATCTCCGAAGAATTCGATCTCGAGCAATTGGTGAAATTTTCACTGCACCTTTAGATGTCGAGTGTCCTGTTTAACAAGCGGAGGTAGTGGAGTGGCTCGAATCGACGATTACAAGGAATCATTCCGCCTGGCTACCGTGGAGCTCAAAAAAAGGGACCCCGCCACGCTGGCCAAAGCTTCCGGAGCCGTGTTTACCCCGGAGGAAGGTTTGATTGTTTCCTTTCTCGGTAATAAGTATAGAGTTGAAATCCATCCTCAGACCGATATTGGCAAGGTCAATTCGGGTGAAGAGGTTTCGATTCCGGACAAAATTTTGATCGCGCATTATTTGCTTGGTTCTGCGGGGAAAAAATCTACTGGAAAACTCATCACTTTTCGCCAGATTCCGGATGGTCATTTTTATTTTGAAGCGTTTCAGAGGCGCGCCAGAGATCCGTTCGCAAATTATTTCGGCGATAACGGGCGGCTTTTTGTAAAATGCGCCGAAATGCTGGGAGCAGTACCAGTGGAAATTGGGGATTTCGGCATGGATTTTCCCGTATTTCCCCATATTCGCGTTCAACTGGTCCTTTGGTCGGGGGATGAAGAGTTTCCTCCCGATGCTACAATTCTTTTTGATGAAAGTGTCCAGCGGATTCTTCCGGCCGAAGATATTGCGGTGATGAGCGGCAGCCTGGTCTATCGGCTTATCGGCTTGGGAAGAAAAATCCAGTCTGCTGCCTGATCCGCGATATTGTTGGAGGAAGTATTTTGAAAATAGCCGTAACGGGAAAGGGCGGGGTCGGAAAAACCACGTTGAGTGCTTTCCTTGTAAGGTGGTTTGCCGAACGTGGGACAAGTGTTCTTGCCATCGACGCGGACCCGGATGCCAACCTGGCGCACGCCCTGGGGATAAAAAACGCCTCCGAAATCACCCCTGTCTCGCAAATGCGGGAATTGGTCGCCGAGCGGACCGAGTCGGTTCCCGGCACTTATGGCGGTTTTTTCAAGCTCAATCCGAAGGTTGACGACCTGCCCGAAAAACTCTCCGTCCGTCAGGGAGAAAACATACGGCTTATGGTCATGGGTGGAATCAAAAAAGGCGGAACGGGCTGCGTGTGTCCGGAGAGTATTCTACTCAAGAACCTGGTTCAGCACTTAATATTGAGACGTGATGAAATGGTGATAATGGATATGGAGGCCGGGATTGAACACTTGGGCCGGGGGACTTCAAAATCCGTGGACTGGCTGATCACTGTCGTGGAACCCGGCCGGCGCAGCATTGAGACAGCCTCCCGCATACGCGAACTCGGGAATGATATCGGGCTTACCAGGATCGGCCTGGTCGGCAACAAGGTTCGTAACGAGCGGGATCGTTCCTTTTTGAAAAAAGTGCTGAGCGGTCAACTGATTCTTGGCTTCATACCTTACGATGAGCTGATCATCGAAGCAGACCTCCAGGCGGGATTTGCTGACAAGGTGAGCGATCAAACCAGGGCCGGTCTTGACGAAATTGTAAAAAACCTGGTGGAGGCGGCCAAAGCAGACGGTGCCAGTGCGGGGTGAACTCTCATGATCGACGTCCAAAATCAGGCTGACGACAGGAACATCAGTATCGACAAGGTCGGCGTGAAGGATATTCGCTACCCGGTCACCGTAATGGACAGAAACAACGGGGTCCAGCATACGGTCGCATCCATAAACATGTACGTCAATGTGCCTCGTGAGTTCAAAGGCACTCACATGAGCCGTTTCATTGAAATTCTGAATGAATTTCACGGCCACCTGGATATCAGGGAATTCTCCTCTGTTCTGAAAGCTCTTCAGGAGCATCTCCAGGCGGAATCCGCGCATATGGAAATAAACTTTCCATATTTCATTCGAAAGCTCTCACCAGTGACCGAGAGCGCGGGCTTGATGGAATACCGCTGCCGTATCGCCGGCACTCTGGACAGGGCGAAAGGCTACGATCTGGTCGTCGAGGTAAATGTTCCCATCACCACTGTTTGTCCCTGTTCTAAAGAAATCAGCGATTATGGGGCCCATAACCAGAGGGGTACGGTACGCATCGCTGTCCGCTTCAAGCGTTTTATCTGGATCGAGGACCTTATCGATCTGGTGGAAAGGGCCGCTTCCTGCGATGTCTATTCGGTGCTCAAAAGGCCTGATGAAAAATACGTTACCGAGTACGCCTTCGAAAATCCCAAATTCGTGGAAGATGTCGTCCGGGACATAGCTTACGAGTTGGAACACGATTCGAATGTCATTTGGTTTTTGGTGGACGTTGAGAATTTCGAGTCCATTCACAACCACAGCGCTTATGCTTTTATCGAAAGGCAGAAGTAGCTTTCGGACCGGATTCTGCCTGGACGCTTTTTTGCACACATGCACCGCAGAGGCGCAGAGAGCGCAGAGAGAGACTTTTGACAGGATTAACAGGATTTGCAGACCTGTAGGGTGGGCTAAGCGGAGCGCAGCCCACCAAGCCTTTTCGAAGCAGAGGCGCAGAGAGAGACTTTTGACAGGATTTACAGGATTGAAAGACTCGGGACCGTTCCGTCTTTGGCGCGTCTTTTCCTGTTAATCCTGTCGAAGGCAGTTGACTTTTCTCTGAGATCTCTGCGCCTCTGCGGTGAGCGATTACGTTTTTTCCGCCTGCCTTTTCACAAAAATAGACCCTCCGTGCATATACTTGAGCTCGTTGATTCATTTGAGGAGAAATCCTGTGAGCGATCTGAAAAGATTTGAGCAGCTATGCCGGGCCATGGCCCATCGAGCCTTCTATCCTCATCGGGTCTCCGGACTGCAAAGACGCGAGACGCACATATCGGTGGTTTTTCTAACCGGCGGCCTCGTCTATAAACTGAAAAAACCCATCGATTTCGGTTTTCTTGATTACACCGGCCTCGAGACCAGGCGGAAGATGTGCGAACTTGAAGTCAAGCTCAACAAGCGGCTGTCCAGGGGCGTGTATCTGGGCGTGGTTTCGTTGAGCATGCAAGACGAGGAATTTCATTTCGGGGACAGCGGCGAGGTGGTGGAGTACGCGGTTAAGATGAAACAGCTTCCGGATGAGGCCTCTCTTTCTAGTCGGATCGTGAGTGGGAAAGCTACTCCGGATGAGATGCTGCGACTTGGCAGGCGTTTGGCTGAATTTTACGCTGAGGCCGAACACAGCGGGCAAATCGACTGGTACGGCGGTAACCAGGTCATAGAATTCAACACCGAGGAGAATTTCCGCCAATTGGCGCCGTTTGTGGGAAACCTGGTGGGGAAGGAGCGCTTCGATTTTGTAATCGAGTCGAGCCGAGGATTTTTCAGGGACCGTGGGGGCCTCTTCCGGCGCAGGGTTGCAGAAGGCCGAATCTGCGACGGTCATGGAGACCTTAGGGCCGAGCATGTCTATTTCCTCGACCAGATTCAGGTAATCGACTGCGTTGAATTCAACGAACGTTTCCGGTACGGGGATAAGGCTATTGACCTCGCCTTCCTCCACATGGACATCGAACGGCTCGCCAGACCGGATCTAAGCCTCGCGGTATTGGACGGCTATACCGAATCGAGCCGCGATTACGGCATTTACACGCTGCTGGATTTCTACTCTTGCTATCGCGCAGTCGTGAAGATGAAAATCTCCTGTTTGACCAGCACCGAACTGGCGGACGGCCCCAGGAAGCGCGAGATGCAAAAGCGCGCCGGCCAATATCTCGATCTCGCCTTTCGATACGCCGTGCAGTTTGCCAGGCCGACACTCTATGTTCTGTGCGGATTGCCCGGGACCGGTAAGTCAACCTATGCCAAAAGACTGCACGAGATATTCGACATTGCTCTTTTGAGGTCCGACACGGCTCGGAAGGAACTTCCGGGATACAGCGCACGCCGGGGCCCCGTGCCCTTCGATACGGGTATATACCGGCCCGAAATGCGGGGGTGGGTCTATTCCTGGCTGCTCTTAAAGGTTCAGGAGGAGCTCGAAAAGGGGCGCTCGGCGATCCTGGACGCCACCTTTTCAAGGCGGAAATGGCGCGAAGAGGCGGTAAGGCTGGCTAAAGACCTGGACGCCAACATCCTTTTCATTGAATGTGTGAGCTCGCAGGACACTATGCTGGAAAGGCTGGGGCGCCGCCGGGAAGGCGAGGACGGCCAATCGGATGCAAGACCCGAACACCTTCGGGGGCTTGTGGATCAATTTGAGAGTATGGACGAACTACCCCCCGAACTGCACACCAGGATAAATACGGAAGCAGAGATCGAAGCAAACCTGAGGGCGATTCTATCCAGCGCCTATTCAAAAAGACGGGCGCAAGTGGAAGGGATAATAGCGCACCTATAATGACTAGTTTCCATCCGGAAAGGGTCCTTTTCCGCCTTGGCGGTGTCAATCTTCGGGCTTGCTTGTGCGGCGTACCCATGTACGCCTCCGCGCAACCCCTTGATTTCCTTGCCGGGACGAAAAATGCCTCCTTTTCGAATCGGAAACTGCTAGTGTTCCATCCGGAGTTTCCGGATGGACGCTAACCAACAGCGA
This sequence comes from uncultured delta proteobacterium, assembly GCA_963757915.1. Taxonomy (GTDB): domain Bacteria; phylum Desulfobacterota; class Syntrophobacteria; order Syntrophobacterales; family Syntrophobacteraceae; genus SbD1. The sequence goes on from CAVWTD010000002.1 coordinate 517,642, forward strand.
AACCATCGGCCGGAACCATCATCGGCAACGAACAACGGTCGCGGGCCTCAAAGCGGCTGCCCTTGGCGGCCTCAATCAGCTTTTCAACCTCGCGCGCGGTGAGGTGTTTTAGCAGGGTGCTGAAAAATGATTGAAATTCACACTTTACAGTAAGAAACCCGTGGAGCCGTCACCCCGGCGAAGGCCGGGGTCCAGTGTTTTGCCTTAAAAATCAAATAGTTCAAAAAAGCTCTGGATTCCGGCCTTCGCCGGAATGACGAAATGACCAGTCTTTTTAAGGTTCTTTTCCCACCAGCAGACCTTTTTTCAGCACCCTGTTAGCTCGTTCATCGTTTTCAATATCAGGGGGTTGGCGGTTTCTTTTTGTAGTGCTCGAACATGGCCACCGAGATTTCTGTGCTGGTCGGCCAGTGGCCGCGCCGTTGCCCGGCATGGGTCGTGTAATCGTCCAGCTGGTCGGGATCGGGCTGCACCACCTTGCCGTCTTTCAGAAACAACAAGCCAATCTTCTCGGTCGGCATGTGCATGACAAAGTCTTCGGCCTCGTTCAATGCATGCCTCAAGTGTGTCATGGTCGTGGTGGGATCAACGGGCGGGTCACTCGCTACGCGGCGGAAATCTGCTTCCGTGTAGCGGGCGAGGCGACGGATTTCGTTGATAAGACCTTCGGGCGTAAAGCCCAGGGATTTGCCTACAGCCGCCCAGACAACGGCGCCTAAAGGCAAGACCTGCTCGTGGATCATCACCAGGTCAACAACGTCGCGCGGCTCGCGCCGTCCTGCCGCCGCCATGACTTTGTTGGTGGCAAGGTCGATGGGATGCAGCATGTAACCAAAAAGCTCATCCTTGACGGCCGGGAAAAACCGGAAATCGCTATCAACCACCCATTCGAGTTTGGTTGTCTCGTCACTTTTTGCATTTGAAGATACATTTCGGCGGATAAGAACAGAATAAAAGGTGAATTCGCGCCGCAGCCAATGCAGGCTAAATCCATGCTCTTGCAGGATGGCGGTGTCCTGTTGGACGGCCTGCGTAACCCGTTCCTCCCGGTCGTGGAAAACGTCGATGTCGTCGGAATAGCGGGGCGCATTCCGGCTCAAGGGCGCACTGCCCCCCACGTAGCTTTCCGGATCGCGGTGCGCCGCGAGCAGGCGCAGGATTTCCGATTGGAGTTTAGACAGCGGCACGGCAGGCCTTCTCGATCCGCTCGGCCAAGCGCCGGGCGTTCAGATCGCCCTCGACGCGCAAGCTTCGGGTGATGGCCAAAGCATCCTCACACGTCGGATCAGACGCAGGGCGGCTGCTCCACAATGCGGATGCCCCGTATTCCTTGAAGGCGCGGCGGTAGAGACTTACAAAATCATCCGGTTGGGTTGTTTGTTCTGTTTCCATGATTTCTATTTTACATGCTTCTGTCATTTTGTCCAGTTCTCAAGTTTTTTTATAGGGCGCAAACCAGCGCCAGCCCAGGAGGGTACTGTCAAAATATGGACAGTACGCAATTGTCCAGTTTTTTCCGGCCTCATCGTTTTGTTGAAAGTTTGCCCATTGGAATGCACCGCGAAACAGTGCCAATGCTCAGGCGTGTTTTCCAACATGAAACAATTTGGCCCCATTTGTTCAATTTATCCCTTATCCTTGGGCGCTCCTGATTTAGCTCAACAAAAATCGAAGATTTTGATAAGATAATGACCGTGGGCTTTCTGAATATTGTCCGTAGGGAAAACAACCCCTGTCTGAAGTCTTTTCCGATAGTAGCATTTAATTTTATGACTTGGTAGGGTCTTATATGATAAATCAGGATAAGATTTTATCTAAAAACCATTTTGTTATCCGAATCGCTTGTATTGTCTCCATATTTGTCATTGGCTACATCGATTATATAACTGGATATGAAGCTACCGTAATACTTTTCTATTTTGCGCCAATTATAATTGCGGCGTGGCTTTTTAACAGGTCATTCTCTATTCTAATAACTCTATTGTGCGCTATTGTATGGTATCTGGCTAATTTACTTTTGAACGAATATTCTAAGGTACTAATATTATATTGGAATACGGCAACACATGTTATAGTGTTTTTTATTATTTGGTTTGCTACATCGCGTCTAAAGACTGCTTTTAACACTATAAAAGAACTAAATCTAAATCTTACTAAGGAGAAAGATAGACTCACGATGACAGTTGCCAGGCTTGAATTATTAAATCAAGAATTACAGGAATTTGCCTTTATAGCAGCACACGATCTTCAAGAGCCACTCCGCAAGATACAGACTTTCTGTAATATACTCAAAACGAAATGTGCACCAAAACTAGATAGCACTGAACAAAAATATCTAGACCGGGTTTTCAATTCGTCAGACCGCATGCGGCAACTTCTGAAAAGTCTGCTCGAATTCTCAAGGGCAGCAGGGAAACCGGAACCATTTAAGAAAATTGACTTGGACAAAATAGTTCAGGAAGTGACTGAGTTCTTTGAAGAAAAACTCAAAGAATCAGGTGGCGTGATCGAGACCGAAAATATGCCCGATATCGAGGCCTGTGAAACTCAGATGCTGAGTCTCTTTCAAAATCTGATTGGAAATGCTCTGAAATACCGCAGCGGGAAAAGTCCACAAATCAAGGTCTATTCAAAGCTCAATGACGAAAGAGAGTGTGAAATCTTTGTGCAGGACAATGGCATCGGATTTGACCAGCATTATTCTGAACTTATTTTCAAGCCCTTCCAGCAGTTACGCAAGAAGGACTATGAAGGAGTCGGAATGGGTCTTACCCTATGCCGTAAAATAGTCGAGCGGCATAGTGGAAGTATCAGAGCCGAGAGCGAACCAGGGAAGGGATCGATATTCATAATTAGACTGCCCCTAAAGCAGAGCATGCGAGACGGCATATAGCCTTGAGGTCACCGCATCAATTGTTTAGAAGTTCCATAGTCAATAATAAACACTTTGGATGAAAGTGTTTATTGTTGATGGGGCGCGTCGCTCGCAAAACAGGTATGGTTTTCACTAACTGGACAATTTACAATTGTCCAGTTTCGCCCGCTGTTTTTACTGGCTTTTTTGGCTCGCCGGCAATCGTGTTGCTTCAAACATCACAAGCGCGCTTTGCGTGGGTTGCGGTTGCGCGCCTGTACAGTGCAACCAAAGACGCGCGGCTGCCCGTGATCGGTAGCATAGGCGTCCAGCCGGTCAGGGACGGGCCGGATAAACGGCGGGGTCAAAAATCGCGAAGCCCCTTGCCGTAATGGGGCAGGGGCCCCTGTTCGGTTTTGACGCCGGCGCGCGGGCTGTCACTCATCCGCACATAAAAAGGCCGTGCCGTGCTGCGGTTGGATTTGAGGAAAGGGAGTATCAGGAGTGCCAACAGCCAGGTCGGCAACTCACGAAGAATCATTTACAACGCAAAACTGATCCCGAAGAAAAGGGCGCAAGATCGAGGAGGCGGCCGTAAAAGGGCAGGGGGCGAGAAAGACGCATCACAGGGCCAAATACGGGCCTCTTGGAAGAGGGCCACCCAGGCGAGGGCCGCGCAAGTCCTCCGCTACAGCAAAATGACGGCACAGTTGGCATCCCCTGAATTGGCTTGAAACCTTGCCATTTATGTGTTATCAAATATTGATAAATACCGATAACGGGAGGTTTAGCCATGCCATCCAGTTACGCCATAGGCTCTCATTTCGAGAGATTCATAAAGCAGAAGATTGAAAGCGGGCGCTACAGCAGCGCAAGCGAGGTTATCCGCGACGCCTTGCGCTTGTTGGAAGAGCACGAAGAATTGCGGGAAACACAAATCAAAGCCCTCCGTCAGCAGATTCGGGAGGGCAGAGAAAGCGGCCCCGGTGTTCCGGCTGACAGGATTTTTGACCGGCTTGAAGCAAAATACAGCAAGCTCACAAGCAAACCCTGAGACAGCCCGTGCAATGCGTATTTTCTCCGCTCGCCGAACTCGGTCTTGAAAAGATCGGCGACTACATAGCCCGTGACAATTCTCTTCGCGCTGTTTCTTTTATCCGGGAAATCCGGGAACAGTGCGCCAAAATGACCGCTATGCCACTGGGCGCACCCTTGCGCCATGGGCTGGCGAAGGCATCCGCATGGCGCCTTTCGGGCACTACCTGATTTTCTACACGGTAGGCGCCGAAAACATCCGCGTTGAACGTATCATCCACGGCGCTCGCAACATCCCCGTTTTGTTTGACGCATGAAAGGCCGCCACGTTTCCCCCCGTCCACAACGTTGAAATGTAGCGCAAGGCCAAATGTGGGCCGTTCCTGACCGCCGGATTGCATAATTTCATAGTGTCATAATCTCATGATTTCATAAGATCGTGATGAAAGGCTGCGACTGATTTGCCGTTATTTTAGCACCCTGATTATTCTATTGAAAAGCGCATTGAAATGTCGTATTTTTGTAGGACGTAAGGGGTGTGATATGAGAGCCGACAACCTGCAAACGCGCATGATGAAACGGATTGCCCGCAAACGCGGTGACGTGTTTTTGCGCGCGGATTTCCGCGACCTCGGCGGCTATGACCAGGTGGGGCGGGTTCTTCGTGGCCTGGTCCGGAACGGCCGGCTGCTCAAGATCGGCTACGGGATTTACACCAGGGCCGTAAAATCGCCATTCAGTGACAAACCCGTACCGCCGAAAGGACTGGCCACCCTGACCGAAGCGCTTGAGCGCCTTGGGGTCGAGATCACAACCACTCGGCTTGAACAAGACTACAACGCCGGGCGGACATCCCAGGTGCCCACGGGCCGCGTGGTCGCCGTTCGAGGGCGTATCAGCCGCAAGCTCGGCTATGAGGGAGTCTCTCTGAGTTTTGAACGTGCTCGCCCGGCACCTCGTTGAACAACTCGCCACCGCTCTCGGCACAAACCCCGGTTTGATCGAGAAGGACTGGCATGTCGTCCGCGCCCTTGGCCTCCTTGCATCGCTCGATCATGCCGGCGCCACGCCGGTCTTTTCCGGCGGCACGTCGCTCTCGAAAGGCTGGGGCCTTATCAAGCGATTTTCCGAAGATATCGACTTCAAAGTTAGGATGCCGCAAGCCGCGAGCGCCACGGCAAGCCGCAACAAGCGGCGGGCCTTCCGCGAGCGGATTCTCTCGGCCCTCACGGCAAAAGAATTCGAGCTGTTGGGCAAGCCCCTGATCGGCAATGAAAGCCAGTTTTTCGCGGCCGACCTTGCGTATGAAAGCCATTTCGCGACAGGAGAAGGCCTCCGGCCGCACCTTCGCATTGAGATGTCCTTTCACGAGCCGGCGCTGAAGCCGATCAACCGGCCGCTTCAGTCGCTGATTGCACAGGCGCAAAAACAGCCGCCTGAAGTTTCAAGCTTTCCCTGCATCGATCCCATAGAAACGGCCGCCGACAAGTTGAGCACGCTCGCCTGGCGCGTTTGCGCGCGACGCAGAGGGAGCGCGGGTGACGATCCGACGATCATCCGGCATCTTCATGATCTGGCGGCGCTCGAAGGCGCCGTCGCGGGGGCATCCGGGTTTGCGGCCCTGGCGCGGAAGACGGCGGAAGACGACACGGGCAGAGGAGGGCAGGGCGTGCCTTCAAACCCCAAGGAACGATTCGGCGCCATGCTCGATCTTCTGCATAATGACAAGTTATGGGCTTCCGAGTACGAAACCTTTGTGCTGCAGGTGTCGTTTGCCGGACCCGGCGAAAAGGTCACCTTTGCCGAAGCCTTTGCGGCCACACGGCGGTTGGTGGCTGCGGTTTATAAGGATCAAAAAGGGTAATCTCTCCGTTATCTATGCCTGGCTACACAATACAAAACCAGAATTTAGGAGCCGGCATGGTCAAGCTAAAAGCTAATTTTGAATCTGACTGGAGAGCCCACCTTAGAGCCCACATGATCGAAGTCCAAGGATGGGGGGCCAGTGAGGTTGAGCGTATCAACGATCAGGATATTTGCACCTACTTCTTTGAATCACTCCGCCGCAGAATTGCGCCGCAATCGAGAGTCATCAAGATCGCAGATGATTTTCAGTGTCCAGTGGCAAAGGAGGTGGGCTGGAAGACTCTTCAGGACAAGGTGCGGAAAGGCGAAGACATTAATCCGCACCTCAGTGGCGCTCATGCGTCTCTGTTTAACAAAGACGGCCTTCTGGCTGAGTGTGGGGGGTGCATCATTTCCATCTGGGTATAGTGCCGGACCCCAAAAACCCCTCCTATGTGGAGAGGACTGGGCCGCTTGTCTATGCATTGGTGGATGACAATACATTTTGCGCGATCAATGTTTATCCGCACGGACGCTGGGAAGAAATCAGCATCATTGAGAGTGTTCACAGAAACTGGCCCGATATGATCCGCAAATATAGACAGGAAGGCATCACTGGCGTAACATTGGACAAAGCGCAAAGGAAGACATTGAGAAAAAAGAATCTTAATGTTTGTGTGGCCATGGCGGACGGCACGGTCTATATGCCAATCGGCGGACCTGTAGCGGCGGCAGGGGTAAAATTGGAATCCACGACAAGCGCCGATAATTGGCGCGCTCAAATCGAGGTCTTGCAACCCGCATTCGAGAACCAACTCGGTAAGGTAATGCCCACCCTCAATCAGTACGGTTATGCCGGAGAAAATGAGATAGAAGCCCAACTCAAAATTACAGAGACAGGCTATCAAGTCTTTTTCCCAAAATATAAGGTCACGGCGAATTTAATACATCATCCGGGCGGCAAAAGGACCTTCGACACGCTACGCATGAAATACGGATTTTGATCCGTGTCATAAATTAAGATTTATGGCACACGGGGGGCTGGCGTTTTGACGGCATGAACAAAACACTCAACAGTTTGATACAAAGTGTCTAATCTTCACTCCGACGAATACTATGGAAAAATGCACTTCCTCAATAGGGTTAACATGAAAAGGATCGTAACCGCATAGGTGAAGAAGTACGCCAGCAAGTATGCGCGACGGCGCGACAGGACCATGAGGGTGTAACTTACAAAATATGCATCCATCACGTACGGATGCCCGTTTGAATCTTCCCAACCCTCGTTGTAGTACTTAACCGTGTCGTTGTACTCAGGCCTTTGCTTCAAGTTCTCCAAAAGTGTGGTTGCGTACTGAACTTTTTTATTATTTACAGACCTTGGAGGGCCGGATATGTGGATAACACGTAGGCAGATCAGAGTAAGCATTAGGTATGCAGCAATCTCTATCGCCATGATATAAGCATGCACATCAACCTACCTATGCCCTGATTGGTCAGATGGATAGAAATACTGGACAATGAATATCGCTACGGCAAGCATCAATGATAGGTGCGTAAGAAGCGCAGATGCTCGCGCGACGATGACATCTGTGATGCGAAGTGCATGCTTCGTAGGCGCTTCTCGATCTAGTTTGGAGCCAGCCGCAAACCAGTCGAGTCCATAATGCAAGCGACGAAGTTTTGGGACTGTGTCACATCTTTGAATTGAAGCGATAATTCCATCTGTCATGTTTAGCCTCCATTAGCCAATTATCTCCAAAGCCTTTCAAACCTCGCCGGATTCGTCGCCGTGTAAATGACGGTGTGCCGGATATCGCGGTGCCCAAGGTAGTCTTGAATTAACCGCGTGTCCGCCCCTTGATCCGCAAGGGCGAAGCCGCAAGCGTGGCGGAGCTGGTGCGGGTGCGTAGGCAATTCAAGCCCCGCCATGTCACCATATTTGCGTATGGCAAGCCATGCGGTACGCCGGTTAAGGGGCTTGCGGTGCTGGCTTATAAAAAAAGCCCTGCTGGACGGTTTCATCTCGGCGCGGTCGGCCAGCCATGTCTTGATAACGCGCAACTCGTCGCCGCGTAGCGGGTGCGTGGTGGACAGTCCTTTTTTAAGCTGCGCCACGTGCATCACGTGGCTTTCGGTGTCCACCTGCTCAAGCTGCAAGGCGCAAGCCTCTGAAACGCGCAAGCCATGCCGGAACATCATCAGCAATAAGCAACGGTCGCGGGTTTCAAAGCGGCTGCCCTTGGTGGCGGCCATGAGCTTTTCAACCTCGCGCGTGGTCAGGTGTTTTCGGTCGTTCGTCATTGAACTAAGCCTTCGGCAGGGCATTACGCGCGTCAGCACCATTTCACACCGTAATTTATCCAAAACCCCCATGGGTGAATAGTATACCTCCTTACAGGACAAGGTGTCCTTTTAAATTCTCTTTCCTAAAAGGAGGTATGGCATGACTTACTTAAGAAGACGAATGATCGAAGACCTTCAATTGCACGGATTGGGCGTTCTTACTCAGCAGAGGTATGTCCGCGCCGTGCGGCTGCTGGCGGAGCATTACAAAAAATCCCCCGACCGGATCACCGAAGACGAACTCCGCGATTATTTCCTCCACGTCAAAAACGTTAAGAAGTGGTCCCGGAGCACCAGCACTATAGCTCTATGCGGCATCAAGTTCTTTTATGAGAATACGATCAAGCGGGATTGGCCCATTCTTCATTTCATTCGGGCCGAACGGGAGAAGAAACTCCCCGTGATTCTAAGCACCGACGAGGTGCGCCGCATCCTCGCCAATGTCGGTGTGCCGCGATATCGCGTGTGTCTTACCACGATCTATTCCTGCGGCCTGAGACTTCAAGAAGGAACTCACCTTCAGATTCACGATATTGACAGCGCCAGGGGGTTAATCCACTTACACAGGGGTAAAGGAAACAAAGACCGCTATGTTCCACTGCCCGAGAGGACCCTCCACCTGATACGCCAACAGTGGAAAGCTCATCGCGATCCGAAATGGATATTTCCCGCATTCGAAAGAAAATACAAAAACCCTAAGGAAACCGAGAGAGAAACCATACCAAGATCAACTGTATGGGTAATTTTCAAAAACGCTTTAGAGAAAAGCAAGATCAACAAAAAGGCCTGCGTTCATACCCTTAGGCACAGCTACGCCACTCATCTGCTGGAGGCGGGGGTAAATCTGAGGCTTATACAGGCTTACCTCGGCCACAGCACTCCAACTACTACCTCCATCTACACTCACCTCACGGCCAAGACCGAGGATGGGGCCTTCCAGTCGATTAACGAACTCATGAACGATCTTTGATCGACCCTGGAAGCCCCTATGCCGGAGTTGGCGGACATCTTTAGCCGCCATGGCCCGCAATACCGCTCCAAGTTCGCCGATCATATGCCCCCCTCGCACCTCAAGGCCATGGAGGACATCCAAAACTGCCGCACCGAATCCATGGGCGGCCATGTCTACTTTTGCGACCAGTGCGGGGAGACCCGCTACAGCTACCACTCCTGCAAGAACCGTCACTGCCCTAAGTGTGGAAACGACAGCACCGATCTCTGGCTAAAAACTCAGTTTGATCTGTTGCTTCCCGAAACCTACTTCCTCATAACCTTCACCTTACCAGCAGGACTTCGATGCCTGGCGCGGTCTAATCAGAAACCCGTCTATGATCTGCTCTTCAGGGCTTCCGCAGAGGCTCTAAAGAAACTGGCCCTGGACCCGAAGTTTTTGGGAGGGCGCGTCGCCATGGTCAGCGTTCTGCACACATGGGGGCGTGATCTCTCCTATCACCCCCATGTCCATTATATCATCGCGGGCGGCTGCCTCTCTTCGGACAACCATTGGCTCCCATCAAACAAAAAGTTCTTCGTCCCCGTAAAGGCCCTTTCCATCATCTTTCGGGCCAAGATTCGAGACGGAATGGAAAAGCTTGACCTCACCGGCTCAGTCTATCAAAAAGTCTGGGAAAAACCCTGGGTTGTCCATTCCAAACCTATCGGCGCCGGAGAGGCGGCATTAAAGTATCTTGCTCCGTACGTCTATCGCGTCGCCCTCTCCAACAATCGCATAGAACATGCCGCAGACGCATCAGTCACGTTTCGATACCGGGAGTCCGATTCCGGGACCCTGCGCCGAATGACTCTTACCCCTGTGGAGTTCATCCGAAGGTTTCTCCAACATGTCCTTCCGGATGGCTTTCATAAAGTCAGGTATTACGGGCTCCTTAGTCCTTCAAACCGAAAAACGTTCAAGCTCCTTCAAAATATTCTGACAACCGGTTCTGTCCTGGAAGCTATCTTGAACCCCGCGGAATCCGAAAAACCCCAAGAACTCCAAAGGCTCGAAACCCTGCTTTGTCCACACTGCGGTTATCGGCTAAGGCTGCTCAAAACCATAAAGAACGCTTGCACCAGGGGACCCCCATGAAGACAGAAACAAATCCTCAACATAAGTGCCGACCTTGGGCGGAGAACTCCCGTTTGCCGTCAACGCTGTCCCTTGTTCTCATGCAACCGATCACATTACGGAGTAGTGATAAGGCCTACAAGATTTGCTTTTTTTGCCGGGCCGGCAACGCGGATTTACCTTTTCTTTCGATCCCCCGACCCGTACAATTCTACCCCGACGAAGCGCAATTGACCTGCACCCTGGAGTCGTAGCGCTTAATTTCCAAATCAATCACGGCTTAGTTCAAGGTGAATTGTGTGGCGGCTCGGCCCTCCGCTCTGCGTGGGTACTGCGATCAGGCCGCGCCACATTAATTCTTAATTCATTGTGTGTATTTTGAGCACTGTTTTTTCTGTGGGTGCCGTCATTCAAACGCTTCGAACAATCGGATCGTGAGGAGAACAGAATGATTTTAGGGCAAGCGGGTTACAGGACAAGAATGCTAATGCCGGTGATGATCGTTTTCGCGTTGTGGGCTACTGTTTCTATTGCCGGTGTGAATGAGGATTTCATCAAAGCAGCACAAAAGGGCGATCTGCCTGCCGTCAAAAGCTTCATAGTCAATGGGGCCAACGTCGATAAAAAGGACGAGTACGGCCAAACCGCGTTGATGGCTGCCTCCCAGGCTGGCCAAATCGAGATCGTGCAGGCATTGATCGCCAACGGAGCCAACGTCGATAAAAAGGACGACTACGGCCAAACTGCGTTGATGGCTGCCTCTGCCAGTGGACACAAGGATGTCGTGCAGGCGTTGCTGGATAAAGGGGCCGACGTAAAAGCAAAACAGAACGACGGCGTAACCGCGTTGATGTATGCCTCGGAAACCAAGACCGACCAAATCGAGATCGTGCAGGCATTGATCGCCAAAAGGGCCGACGTAAATGCAAAGGACAAGAAGGACAAAACCGCATTGATGGCTGCCTCCGAGAGGGGCCACACCGGGATCGTGCAGGCGTTGCTCACTAGCGGGGCCGATGTAAATGCAAAGAGGAATGACGGCATAAGTTCATTGATGTGGGCATCCATGAGAGGCTACAGGGAGATCGTGAAATTGCTGCTCGCCAGGGGGGCCGACGTTAACGCGAAGAATAGTAGCGGCGGTACATCTTTGAGCGCTGCCTCTCTAAATGGCCACAAAGAGATTGTGCAGGTACTGCTTGCCAATGGGGCTGACGTGAATGCAAAGGACGATCAAAACCGAACCGCGTTGTTTCTTGCCTCTATGGAAGGCCACAAAGAGATCGTGCAGGCCCTGCTTGATAAGGGAGCCGATGTCAGGGCAAGGGCGAAGAACGGCGATACAGCGTTGATTCGTGCCTCTTTTAAGGACCACAAGGAGATTGTGGAATTGCTGCTTGCCAGGGGGGCCAACGTCAACGCAAAGGACGATAAAGGCATAACCGCTTTAACAGGCGCCGCCGTTACTGGCCACCGCGAGGTCGTGCAGGCGTTGATAGATAAGGGGGCCGACGTAAATGCAAAGGAAAATAACGGCTACACCGCGTTGATGCTTGCCTCCAAGGAAGGCCATAAAGGGGTCGTGCAAGCACTTGAGAATGCACACAAAAAGGCCGTGTCAACACCAACGGCAGCCATCGTCTCTGTAGGTGTGATAGGAATTCTGGCCGTGGTGATCTGCGTGTTGCTGTTCAGGTCGAAACGCAAAGCAAAAACTGGTGCAAAGCGTTTCGCTGACGAGGCCGATGAGCCCGCACCTCCCCTTTTGTCATCGGCCCCTGCAAGTCCGCGATACAAGGGAATGCATCTGAACACAATGACAATCGTTAAAACTGTTCTAAAATGGATTGCATTTCTTTTCAGTCTATTATTTTACTATTTATTTGGCTGGGTATTAATTGGTTTCTGTATCAGAAGTGGGCATTTCGGTTCTAGCGTAATAGTTACAATCTTCACATTGTTAATTATGTTGATTGCCGGTTCACCATTCATTGCTATAAAGTATCTATTTAAGTGGCTTTTCCCTGCGAAACGGCCAAGGGTATTTGCTATAACACTGGGCTTCGTAATTATGGTTTTAATATTATTAGAAATAATTGCAAGTTATCATGAGATGGCATATTTCAGTACCAAGAGTTATCTAATCAAAAATAGGCCTGACTTACCATTAAGCGTAGAAGTAGTTATGACTTATTATTTGGACCATTACTCATGGCCTTCAACTATGTTTAAGGTTATTGCCGATAGTTGGAATTATATTTATTGGCACTTGAGTTACTATGTTTTTGCATTTTGTATATCAATCAATTTATTTAGAATTAAGAACCAGATAGCCCTAACAAAAGAAGATTTTAACCTGAGACAAAACTTACTATGATATTAGATCTATTTTGAAGGTTTTATTGCCAGGGTGCGATGTCAATACACAGGCGTGTAACGGCGCAACCGCGTTGGCGATTGCCTCTCAGAATGCCTACTAAGATGTAAAGGAACTGCTTATCAGGGCAGGAGCCAAAGAATAAACACTTTGCATCAAAGTGTTTATTCTTTAGGCGGGTCGCCCAAAAAAAAGAGATAGTTCTCAATAAGTGGACAGTTTACAACACTGTACGTAATGAGAGCGGGTTTTTCTAGTGATGATAGAGTGTTAGTGAGAGTCTGCTTCTAGTTATTGGCTTTTTTCTATCTATCTGATTTTCCATCTTCCTGAATCCGTGAGGTTAATTTGAGGTCAATTCAAGACGACGTTTTTCGAGCCAACTTTTTGTCAACAGCTGTCCTCAAAAAGCAAAAATCACAGCGCACAGGAATGCTAAAGAGCGATAACTATTCCTATCCAATAAATAATGTCGTTGCTTTGAGCAAACTGGCCGGAGTTATCTCTTTGAATAGGTTCTCCTTTAAACCTTTTACCTGTCCAAAGGCTTCCTTTGCCACATCAGCCGCAAGCAAAACGCGCGTAAACAGTCTGAAAAGCCCCAAAAGCAGGGCAATGGCGGCTAAAGACAAGTTTCAGACGTCGGCCTGTCCTCACCAGCCGAGCGGCCAGATACATCAGTTCCTGCATCACCGTCTTAATCCGGCGCCGTTTTGCAGGGTGGCGCACTGGGGTTTCACCGCAAACAAGCCCGAGTTGACCGATCGCGCGCAAAATGTTGTAGGCCAGTCCCCCAAGGGTCAGGATCAAGGCATTGGTGGCGAATTTGCCCGATGGGAGCCTTTCCATGTCCATATCGGATTTAATCTCAGAGTGGAACTGCTCGCTTGTGCCGCGATCCTCATAGAGTCTGATTACATCTTTTTCGGGCAAATCCAACGTGGTCCACCATCCTTCGACTACAATTTCCGGCATGAGGAGCCGCTGGCCTCCCCGGTCAACGGTGCGCTCGACTACCCGCATAACCCTTTTAAACTGGTAGGTTTTCCCATCGTGCACCTGCTGGACATGGATAGTGAGCAACCCAACTCTTTTCCCGTCACGGGGAGTGGTGACCTTACCCTCGTTGAAAATCCGCCCGGCCCATTCGAGCTGGTCTTCCCTTCGCGGGTTCCATTTAATGATGTAGCTGACATTCTTTCTGCCGGCCAGGGCAACACGGGTGTCCAGCGCATCGTGGGCCGAGTCAAGACGAACAAGGATTTTTCGAGAAGTGAGGCTCCGCGCTTTCTCAATGATTCGCTTAAGAAAAGGGATGAACCCGTCTTGGCTATGTTGGCTGCCCCGACGCAACTCCAGTTCCAAGCACCAGCCCTCTTTGCCAAGATAAGCCGCCATGGGCGCGTAGCCGTCCTCCCCGTTGTAGATACGCGAAACTCCTTCCTTTTTGGTCTTGGAGTTGTCCATGGGAAAGACATCGCAGTCCAGGGGGACATGTCCCGTATCAAGAGGAGTGATTGCTACACGGGCTTTTTTCAAAAATCCCACCGAGCAAGCATCGGCAACAGTACGAAGGGCCGGTGCAACCTCGTCCAGACGCTGGCGCAGGGTTTCAGCCGAGGGAACCCGCGCGATTCCCAGGGATTGGCTGAAGTAATCGTCATCCCGGCAGTTCGTTATGGCTTCAAAATCGCTTTTCCCCATTGTCAGAAGCCCCACGTAGCTACGCAGGATATCGTCAAGACCGATGCCGCCGACCTTCCTGGGAAAAGCATCAATAGCCTTGGCAGGCAACGAACAGAGTTTATTCAAACACATCCCCACGAGGGCAAGTCCGGAGTGAGAGGTGTAGAAGTCTCTTTTGGACTGCGCGATAATGAATTGTTTCATGGTTTTCACCTCACAAGTGAGTTTTTGTAAGGCGCTATAATGCCATAAAGTCTAAACTATTACAAATACTTAACAAGAAAAAGACTAGAAAAATGATATTTATAAGCTCACGGATTCAGGGTAATGTCAACGGTCTTTCTACCACCAATCATATAACCTTCGGCTTAGCATCGAGGAGTGACGTTTCCGTTTCGTACGCCAGTTATTCGCCTGTTACAACAGCGTATCTGCTGCAATCAATAAGCGTTGCCGCAGACGGGGTAAATAACGGAAACCCGATCAGGACATACAGGTTGAGCTATGCCAACAGCTCATCTTCATCAGGACGTTCACTCTTGCAGTCTATAACACTGGTGGGAAGTGACGGAACAAGCTCGCTTCCGCCTGTAGTTTTCACGTGGAGCAAGAACTCCCCGGGGCCTGGCGCGGGCTGGGGCAAAAATACGGCCGACGGCATGCCGCACAATTACCAAATCGTTGATCTAAACGGAGACGGGAAAGCCGACATATATACGAAACCTATAGTGGCGAGTTGCCTTCCAATTTTCGGGCTTTTACGAGCACCGGATCTGGTTTCTCAAGGGATACCTATTGGGGTAATAGAGGTTCCTATTATGACATTGGCAGCACTCAGACTTTTCAGGCCGCAGATCTTAACGGGGACGGCCTTCCCGACCTCATCTATATTAACAGCAATTACCATATACACGTATTGCTAAATACAGGCTCCGGCTTTGGAAGCGACAATACCATTCCCGGGTTTACGGTGCAGCGAGCTACGAACAGTTACTTTATTATGGCGGATGTGAACGGGGACGGCATACCTGACCTCATTTACGACAACGGCTATGAATTTTGCGTAATTCCGGGAGACGGCAAGGGCGGTTTTACTGCCGGTTTCTCAGCGCCAAGGAAGGCAGCCTATTACTCCGGGACTACTTTCCAGGTGGCCGACATGAACGGCGACGGCTTGGCGGACATTGTCTATGTAGACGGTTCGTATGGGATACATGTTCTTCTAAGTACAGGCTCGGGATTTCAAACTGATACTGTCTGGGGATATCTTAACCCGAGCGCCAACGACCCTTTTGCATCTCCCGATTATTACCAATTGGTAGATATGAATGGTGATGGACTTGCCGACCTCATATATACCGGCTGGGACCAGGCGTTTTCCAGTGCCTATATCTATCTGCTCAAAAGCAGGGGCTGTATAAATCCCTCGGACAAGCTGGGATTTGAATCTCAACAGTTGCTGGCGACTCTCACGGTGCCATACTTCCAGCCGATCGATCTTAACGGGGACGGGCTGCCAGATTTAGCTTATTCGGACATAAACAACACCGAAGCCCGGGTTATGTTTAACACCGGAGCTGGACTAGGAGCGAAACAGTTATGGACAGGTAATCTCTATAACTGCGTTCCTGAGTTTGGTGACCTCAACGGGGAGGGGATTTCGGATCTAATAACCGAAGCGACTTCCGGTCATTTTAGGGGGCAACCGTCAAATGGTCCTGTGCCTGATCTTATTACAGGTATCTCAAACGGACTTGGGGGATCGTACACTATTCAATACCAACCGTCATCGTTATGGACTTCCAACCAGATGCTGCCCTTCATTCTTCAGACTGTTTACTCCATTACGGCAAACGACGGAAACGGAAACTGCTCCACTACCCAATTCAGCTACTCGGGTGGCTACTACAGCCGGGCGAAGAAAGAATTTCGCGGGTTCACCGATGTGTGGAATACTCTCCCAGACCAAAAAACAACGGTTCACAGCACCTATGCCGTCGATGATATATACAAGGGGCTCCTGTTAACGCAAACGACCACGGGGACAGACGGCACATCCGTGGCTCAGACCAACATATATCAAGACACTCCGCCTGCTCAGGGTGTAGATTTCCCGTGGCTTTACAAGACCCGGTTTTTTGCGGGGTAGGCAAACACAGTCATAGAAGGGCAATAAATCTAGTTACTTGCACGAGGTGGTCAAATTTGTCGTGTGCCTACGTTTCCGAGGGCGCCGATTTGACATCCAAGACAGTCTTAGGCATTGGAATCTTTAGAGATTTAAGTATTGCGACAAGCTCTGAAGTGGGTTCGTTACTCTGAAAGAATTGATTTTTTTTGGTTTGAAACTCGGTTGCCTGGAGTGTTGAAAGCGTTCTTTGGATTTGCGACCAAGGTTGCTTACACCCCAGTTCGGCCACTCTTTCTATGAGAAGGGAAAAAACGCAAAGCTTCACGTGAGCTTCGATGCGTTTGGGCAGCCAGTGGTACATTGGCTCCATCTTGATCCGGGTGCTCTTAAGAGTCCTGAAGGCGCGCTCGATCACAAGGAGTCCCTTATAGCCGGCGGCTGCATCTTCTTGGTTTCGTCAACTTGATTTGGCCCCTTTTGATACTCTGATTTGGCCCCACCCCCTTAGACTTTCGCGCTAAACGTTTCTTCAGGAAAATCTTGGCTTAACTGGTATTTCAGTATTTACTCTTCGTTATGTCCCTGGAGATTTTCTACTGCTCAGTTCGACCCCAAAATTGGGGTGGCCGGTGGAGGTCAAAAACGGAGGGAGCCCGTAGGGCGACTGGAGTTTTGCCCTCCACCGGCAAGGTTTGGCGTCAAAAGCTGGGAGGCGGAAAACTGCTCTCAGGATCAAAAATATGATCGTAGGGCAAATACTCCCTAACCTTTTGAGGATCTCCCCAAACCATCATAAACTCAGACGGGTTGGCCCCGTAGCAATCCAGGCTGACTATTTCCGCCAGTTTGGTTGCGACCAATCGGCGTCCTTCCTTGCGGATGCTTTCGTGACTTCGGCCCATGACGAGTGCCTGCTGAAAGGCCGTTTCCTCATTGTCACTCAAAAAGGTATAAGCGGACTCCGCCCAACTTCGTAGCCCCCGTTTGCCTTCTTCCAGCACTGCCCAACGTATTTGGGCTTGGAACCATACTTTGCTTTTCATTTTTTGCCGCCCTTCCTTTTTTCCAGCGTTCTCCGGAACCGGAATGATTCGTTTCCCGTTTCGATTATGTGCGCCTGGTCGGTAAGCCTGTCCATCATTGCCTTGCAAAGCCGCGCATTGGGAAACATGGTGGTCCATTCAGAAAACGGCAGATTCGTTGTTATTATGACCGCCGCCCTTTCCGCACGCCCTGCGATCACTTGGAAGAGCAGCTCTGCCGCCGATTCGGGTATGGTTACATAGGCCATCTCATCGACCACAATGAGATCATAGCGTGTCCAACGGTTGGTAACGCGATTAAGCTCATTTTGGTTCTTGGCTTCGATAAGTTCGTTTATAAGACCCGCTGCCGTGGTAAACCGGACCCGTTTCCTTTGCCGGCAAGCCGCAACTGCCAGTCCCGTTGCCAGATGGGTCTTCCCCGTTCCCGCTTCACCCAAAAACAATACCGGTTCACCGCGCTTTAGATAGTCTCCATCGGCCAGACTGCGGATCAAGTGCACCGGTATGTGCGGCGCTTTCTCAAACTCGAACTCTTCGAGGGTTTTCACTTTCGGAAGGCGGGCCTCTTGAATGCGCCTGGTGATGGCGCGGTGTTCTCTTTCCTCAAGCTCTGCTTCCAACAAAATTTCAAGATAACTGAGATGAGTCTGATTTTGCTTTGCGGCCTCCTGTGCGAATCGAGAAAACTGTCTTCTCACCGCCGGAATCTGCAACCGTTTGCAATACTCAACAATAGTCGACTCCTGAAGAGAAACTGTGGGGGCGCTCATTGCATCACCTCCACGTCAGGCTGGTTGCGCAGCAATTGGTCATACTCACCGAGCTGCGGCTGAGGCCGGTCATAGCAGCTAAGCGCCCCTATCTCCACAGGCTCCCGGGATTTTGACGCTTGGCGATCCGCATGGAGCAGCAAGCGCACCGCACCCACATCGAAACAGCCAATATCAAGGGCCTCATTCACTGCCTTTTCGAGTTCCCAGTACCCATGTTGGCGGCCGAGCATGATGATCTCGATCATGACACGTGTCCCTTCCTGTTTGCCATGCCGCTCGTTTAATATTTTCCAGAACTTGTCGTAGCTCTCCGGCCACCGGCCTTTTGCCCGCCACTGCTCAAGTGGTGTGCTGCCTGCCAGGGCGCCGGGCTTTTTAACCAGCACTTCCAGATAATGCTCCAGATCAAGTACTTTTTGAAACCGCCCGAAGGAGCGCTCATGGCTGGCCACACACTTGCCCTGGCGCCAGATCTCTACATTGGCCGGATAAACCTTGGCTTGCACTTCCACTCCTACCGGCGCCGGCGCCGAATAGAAGTTAGTGAGCACTTTTACTGTTCCCTGCGTATTTACCGACGGAAAGTGAACCCCTGCCAGTTGGAACCCCTCCTGCGCCAATGGCGACAAATGTCCGAGCTCAAGATGCATAGCTTCACCTACGCTCCTGCCTTTGCCGCTGATTATCCTGTGCTCATCTTCCCGTGAGGCCTCAAACATCTGACGGTTCAACTCTTCCAAATTCCTGGCCGTGGGAACCGGCGCCAGATGGTTACGGCGAAAATATCCGTTTTCACCTTCCACGCCGCCTTTCTCATTTCCCCGGCCCGGATTACAGAAGTCCGACTGGAATCCCCAGTGTGACCTGAAGGCAATGAATCGCTCCGTTTCTTCCCTCTGATGACCTCGCAGGATTTTCTTTACCGCGGAAGATAGATTGTCATAACGCATTGTGGCGAAGACCCCGCCAAAGTAGCGGAAGCCAAACTCGTGGGCCTCCAGAAAAAATAAGTTGAACACTACAGGTTGTTCCTTGGGAAAATTTTGTAATTCCATTCGCCGTGAAACTCGTCGCGAATGATTGCCAACTTTGCCATATCCTCATCGGGAATTTTAATTCCTGTGGAATAGAACGCATCGTCTATCTCGGCCTGGATTGTTAATCCCTTCTCTGTGCGAGTGTTGGCGATGAGGTTCACGACGACAGCTCGGCTTTCCAGAGGACGACTACGCCAATTCTCGCTGACATGGCAGAACATACGATGTTCGATCTTGTTCCATTTGCTTGTGCCTGGGGGGAAATGAGAGATGTGGATGGTCATTTCGAGTTCTTCAGCAAGCTTCTGAACTTCGATCTTCCAAAGGCGCACACGGCTGCCGTTGCTACCACCCCCATCGGCTGTAATCATCAATTCCTTGGCATGGGGATAAAGCCTAATCCCCATGCGCTTCCACCAACGGCGAATAGTCGCCACGGCGAACTCGGCGGTGTCATGGTTAATCCCGACGCTTACCCAACCCTGATTGTGAGTCAAATCATAGACACCATAAGGCACGACTTTTCCGCGTTCCTTATCGGCAAAATCATGGACATTCACCTCTTCGGGGTGTCCCCTTTTTTTGCCACTCTCGGCCTCCGTTCTTGAAGCGCCCGATCAACTCTTTTTTCTTGGTGTCCACCGAAATGACCGGAAAACCAGCCTGTTGGAATTGCTGAACCTTCCCGGCAATATAGAGAAACTGCGCATCCCGGTCAGGATGTTCAGTGCCTTCAAGCGTTTTTCGGTTCGACTGCATGCTATAGCCGAGTTGATCCAAAAGCGTCCAAACGGTGCGTTGACTGACTTCGTGGCCTTGAGATCGCAGTTCTTTGGTCAGTCTTGTCGTACTTTTGCATGTCCAGCGAAGTGGCGATTCAGGGTCGCCACGGGTAATCGGATCAACCAATTTGTCAAGGTCCTGCAACAAATCAGGGTTACTTTCCGTCAATCTTTTACGTCCGCCGCCAGGTTGCCGAATGCGCCCCGCAGTTTTTGGCGGAATCAGGGGTGTGGCAGCCGTTTGATCGAGATCGCTCAGACCAGCATAGATAGTAGTGCGAGAGAGTCCGCTGGCCTTGGCGACAAGCGATGGTCCTCCCCGTCCAAGAATCATGGCGTCCGCAGCGGCACAAAGCCGCATGGACACTTCGTCGAGACGAGGACGCAAAAGTTCGTATTTCCGCTGAAGCATGGTAAAATCGCCCATGCTGCCAGTATACACGTAACATATCGCTAGCGCAAGTAGAAAGTGTTCAGTTTATTTTTGCTAGACTCCTAAGTCGGCATACGCTTCGTACCAATCGACCTGGGCTTCTTCTCCGAACCTGTAGGATTGGGGAATGAAAATCTCGCGTCCGATCAGCCCCATCTCAAGTTTGCGCTCGCGCACGTACTTGCGAACTGTTGATTCCGAAACTTTGAGGTCGGGTTTCTCCCCGCACAGGCGCCCCCAGATGCGATGGGCAGTATGTCGCTGCTTACGAGGTGCTTTCTTATCTGCCTCAAGAATAGTGTTGATAAATGAGATTAACGGTCCCAGTTTGGGACTTTCTCGGACCGCTGCCTTGCGTTCTCCCGGAACTGCACTGGCTAAGGCTTCCCGAACCATCCTCCGGTGCACCCCAAATTCCTTCGCAATCCCCCTGATTGTCCCCACTCCATGTTCATACTCCCTCCGGATCTGCTCGAATAGTTCCACTTTTCGCCTCCTCCTGTTCAACCGTACCCCCTTTCCAGCCTGACAATCTGGCTGGATGAGGGTACATCGTCTTGGTTGTTCAGGGTGGGGCCAAATCAAAGTATCGAAAGGGGCCAATTGAGAGTATCAAAATCACCTGTCTCTTCCGTCCTCCGTCCTCCCTCCTCGACACCCCGCGTCTCCGCTTCCTGCTTCCCCCGCATCGATGGTCTTTTCCCACTCACGATTCACGATGAATTTATCCTGACCTTGGAAGGACCGCTCGTCGCGTAGCGATAGAACCAAGAGGAGTTATTTCTCGCTGTTCGCTGCAAAGCCGTTGCCGCTTCTCGTTGCCGCTTCTATTGCCGTTTCTCGTTGCCGTTTCTCGTTGCCGTTTCTCGTTGCCGTTTTGCACTACTTTTCAGAGTGTGCCAAACTGTTCTTACGGATTCACGGATTCATCACTCACGGACTACACCTGTGTCCATCCGTGTCCATCCGTGGTAAAAATGGAATTTAGGAATTGAGGGATTGTGAACCACGGATGGACGCAGATAGACACAGATAAGGGGATTGAGGGATTTATGGTGTTGAAATTGGATTTTTCCCATTCACGATTCACGATGAATTTATCCTGACCTTGGAAGGACTGAGCACTGGCGAAGCCGTTGCCGTTTTGCACGACTTTTCAGAATGTGCCAAACTGTTCTCACGGATTCACTACTCATGGAGTACACGTGTGTCTATCCGCGTCCATCCGTGTCCATCCGTGGTAAAAAAGGAATTTAGGAATTGAGGAATTGTGAACCACGGATGAACGCAGATAGGCACAGATAAGGGGATTGAGGGATTTATGGTGTTGAAATTGGATTTTTCCCATTCACGATTCACGATGAATTTATCCTGACCTTGGAAGGACTAATCACTGGCGAAGCCCGGTTGCCGTTTTGCACTACTTTTCAGAGTGTGCCAAACTGTTCTTACGGATTCACTACTCATGGAGTACACGTGTGTCTATCCGCGTCCATCCGTGTCCATCCGTGGTAAAAAGGAATCTAGGAATTGAAGAATTTCACCAGTCACGATTCACGATGAATTTATCCTGACCTTGGAAGGGCCATTCACTGTGAAGCCGCTGCATCTACGCTGTATTTGCAGCGGGAATGGGTCTTTGAAAACCGCATAAAGGGGGTTGCATAACCGAAGACAGAGACAGGATGCCAGAGTGCCGTCTTCCCTCCTCGTCACCGCGTCTCCGTGTCCCCGTGTCTCCGCGTCCTCCCTCCTCCCTCCTCCCTCCTCGGCCTCGTCACCCCGGAAGTGTCCAGTCCGGGGCCTCGTCACCCCGGAAGTGTCCAGTCCGGGGCCTCGTCACCCCCGCTGTTTCTCAGAAAATGAAATCTAAACTGCCAATGAAATCAATGTTTTGCAAAATTGGGGCCTGCATTTGGCCTGTATTTTCAGCGAGAAGAGCGAGGAGAATTGCAGGGACGGTTGAAATTGGCTATTCCCCATTCCTCGCGTAGCAATAGAACCAAGAGGAATCATTGATACCTGCTGAAGAGGCGCTTGGCCGAGCGCGGGCAGCCTGAAGAGTTTTTAGTTACCGGTTGTTAGTTTTTAGTAACTCAAAACCGATAAGCGTTCACCGGTCACCGTTCACCGTCCTTATCTGCTCCCTGCTTCATGCCGCGGGCCGTACCTTCACTTCCCGCTCCAGTCTCTGCGCCAGGCGGTCAGACTCTACCTCGAGGTCGTAGTGGATTTGCAGATTCAGCCAGAACTCGGGCTCGATGCCAAAGTGACGGCCGAGGCGCAGGGCCGTGTCCGCAGTAATGGAGCGTTTGCCGTGCACGATCTCATTGATGCGCCGCGGGTGGACGCCGATGTCCTTGGCCAGACGATACTGGCTGATTCCCATGGGGTCCATGAAATCTTCCTTCAGGACCTCGCCGGGGTGGATGGGAGGCATCTTCTCATCGGTCATGAACTTCCCCTTTTCTAATGGTAGTCCGTGATTTCCACGTCGTAAGCGTTCCCCTCGCGCCACCTGAAGCAAATGCGCCACTGATCGTTGATACGGATACTGTGCTGACCGTGACGCATACCGCTCAATGCCTCGAGGTGGTTTGCCGGAGGAGTGCGAAGAGCGTTGAGAGTCCGCGCGGCATGTATGGCCACAAGCTTGCGCATCGCTGTTCGCTGTATGCCGGAAGGCAGCTTCAAGGAGCGTATGCGCTTGAAAAGCTTCTCCGTCTCTTTGCAACTAAGGGCTTGTCCGTAAATAAATCCTTTGCGCTCGCATCCGGCATTTGGTCTGCTTTGGCCGCTCCTCAATCGCAAAATCCTCGACGTAGCCCAACTACGCCTGCGGTTTTGCTCAATACTCGCGACCAAATCAATCTCAAATGCCGGCGCGATCCCTAAGAGGCTTATTTGCCGGACGAGCCCACTAAAGGTCCGTATCATTCAAAAGATAATATCGCAATAGGATAATAGCGTCAAGCGCTATCATCTTTCACCTGGGGGCATGGAGAAGTCAAGAATAGTGCGATGAGCAGTGAGCAGGAAATCCAGATATAAGACGAATTCTGGGGATCCAATCTCTCAATCACCCAGAACTGCATGACGCGGAGAAGGGGAGATGCAGAGCAGGGAGCGGGGGAAATGATGAATAATCAGTGATGAGTGGTGAACGGAAAATCCAAATTCCACTGCTCACTCGTCCTCGCGTAGCGATACAACGAGAAGGCATCCCGCGAACGACCAACGCGTACGATAGACTCTTCAGGGGATGCCTTCCGGGCTATGCGTAACTTGTCGCATAGGGATGCCCACAAGAGCATTTTCACCAAATCATCGTTTGTTGTTAATAAGTCTCAGTCATACGAGGAGTTATTTTTTGCTCCTCACCGTTCACATTACTTTTTTACCTGACAGAATCTGTGAATCGAGTATAATAAGACGATGAAGGTGACCAGCTATTTCACGGAATGCGTACTTCCCGCGTCGCCCCTATCTCAAGATGGAGTGGGTCGAAAAATGTCCTCTGCTGTCCCATTCACACTGAGGTGCAGGCCAATGGACGCATTCGCCGGTGGGGGTTCATTCCCGGACTCGGCAAGTATTTGCGGGTTGTCACCGAACCGGACGGCGAGACGGTTCACAATGCTTTCGCGGATCGTCGATTCAGACCAGAGGAGACGCAATCATGATGCGTCAAATACTACCCGGACACTGATATGCTTTACATAAAAAGAAACTTTCTCAAGGGGCCCGGCGCCGACTGGGATGAAGATATCACCGGTGCCCGGCATTGTGCTTGACTTGGATGGAGCGCAACAGGGTCATAGGCGTCGAGATTGAGGATGCAAGCAAGCTTATGGATCTTTCACAACTCATAAAGAAGAATTAAGAGCTTCTCCCTATTACCCGTCTAATTCTTAACGAACCGGCAAACGTGCAGGGTTGAATGGGGTGACATAGGAACCGCATGACGCGGAGAAGGGGAGATGTGGGGAAGGGGAGCGGGGGAAATGATGAATGATGAGTGATGAGTGATGAACGGAAAATCCAAATTCCACTGCTCACTCGTCCTCGCGTAGCGATCAGACCAGAAGGCATCCCGCGAACGACCGCCCGCGTACGACTTCCGCCTAAAGGCGGTAAGATGATCTTCCGCCTAAAGGCGGTAAGATGATCTTCCGCCTAAAGGCGGTAAGAGGAATGACCAGATTAAAGCCCAGATTAACTCTACCAGGGGATGCCTTCCGGGCTATGCATCACTTGTCGCATAGGGATGCCCACGAGAGCGTTTCACCAAATCATAGTTTGTTGTTAATAAGTCTCAGTCATACGAGGAGTTATTTTTTGCTCCTCACTGCCCTCTGTCGTCTACCCCGGAAGTGTCCAGTCCGGGGCCTCGTACACTCCCAGAAGTGTCCAGTCCGGGGCCCCGCTTCCCCGCGTCACGGTCTTTATCTAGGACCCGCCCTTAGTAGTTGAAATCCTGTCCCGATAAGCTTAATATAGGACGGTAATGCCATAATATTCTGGCAGGAGATAAGCCATGAAAAGATCTGCCGTTCGCAACTTCCATGTCCCTTTGCCCGATGACCTCTATAACAAACTCCGGGAAGAAGCCGGCCGCTCCGGGTCGCCTGCAACGGAAATAGCCAAGCGAGCCATTGAGGTGTTGCTCGAAAAAAGACAGAGAGCGGCCCTTAGTGAGGCCATTGCGCTCTACGCGGCAAAGCAGGCCGCAACGGCCTCCGATCTGGATGTGTCCTTTGAACCACGGATGTATACGGATACACACGGATAGATTCGTAGAGAAAAGAAATCCGGCTTTGGAAACCCTAAGTTTTTTATCAGTTTTCATCTGTGTCATCCATGTTTCACCCTCTGTGTCCTCTGCGCCTCTGTGGTGCACCACTTACAACCCTCAATCAATAATAGAAGCTGACTGAACGCATAGGAACTCTCCCCCTTAATTTCATGGCCGAGATCGAAAATAGCTTAAAGGCTGCGCTTGATATCCAGTAGAATAGTAAAGCCGATGAGGATGCCTGAATCATGCGCAACGAATTTACGGCAATCATCGAGCGCAACAGGGATCCGCGCATTGCCTGCCGCCCTCAGGCACCCCGGGGCCAGCGGGCAGGGCCGCACTATTCCGGAGGCTCTTCACAGTCCGGCGGAAGCCATATCGCCGATTCTGGAAGACCGGCGTGAAGATGCTCTGCGAGGAATGCCCCGCGAGGCAATCCGTGAAGTAGTGATCGAAAAGAGCGGGGAAGTGATTTTTCACTTTAAGGATGCCCCGCGCCCGGTGCCGGCGGCGCGGGCCCGGCACTTGCCGGGCTCCGCCGCAGCGCCATATGGAGTAGGATCATGGTCCGGGCATGGAGGGCTTTTCACCTTTTTTCGGCGCCCACTTGAACGCAGGTTCGTCTCAGAGTTTGGAGAATACGGTCCGGGAAAACGTTAATCCATGACGACGACCATATTGGGGATTTCCGCATTCTATCACGATGCGGCGGCGGCTTTGGTAAGAGACGGCGAAGTGCTCTTCGCAGCTCAGGAGGAACGCTTCACCCAAAAAAGCACGATCCGTCTTTCCCCGTCCAACGCCATAAAAGCCTGCCTCGACTATCACACGAAGAATGGAGGCAGCAAAGACTCCCCTTCTGGCCGATCTTGCCGCCGTCGTTTTTTATGACAAGGCCCTCCTCAAGTTCGAAAGACTGCTCGAAACGTATTACGCTTTTGCGCCAAGAGGCCTCTCCCAGTTTTTAACGGCGATGCCGGTGTGGATTCGCGAGAAGATGTTTGTAAGGAAACTCATCCTGGAAGAACTTCAAAAGCTGGAACCGATAAAGAAGAAAAATTTAAAGCTTTTGTTTCCCGAACATCATCTCTCCCATGCTGCGACCTGTTTTACCCTTCTCCATTCCGTGAATCGGCCATACTGACCATCGACGGCGCCGGTGAGTGGGCCACGGCGTCGATTGCGCACGGGCAGGGCCGGGATATAACTATCCTCCGTGAGCTTAGATTTCCCGATTCCGTGGGACTGCTTTATTCGGCTTTTACTTATTACGCCTGATTCAAGGTGAATTCCGGGGAGCACAAACTCATGGGACTGGCGCCCTACGGCGACCCCACATCCGGCCGGGTCAGGAAGTTCATAGACATCATCTGCTCCCGCCTGCTCGATGTTAAAGACGACGGTTCCGTATGGCTGAACCAGGACTACTTTGACTACGCGGCCGGTCTCAAGATGGTGAAGGAAGCAAAGTGGGCAGAGCTGTTCGGTTTTCCAGAAAGGTTTCCGAAAACCGAAATCAATCAGGAGTACTGCGATCTGGCTTTGGCCATCCAGACCGTCACGGAGGACATTGTTTTCAAGATCGCTGCGACGGCCGGGAGGCTCACCGGGTCCGGCAATCTTTGCATGGCGGGCGGGGTCGCGCTCAATTGCGTCGCCAACGGCAAGCTCCTCAGGGCGCAAACTCTCCGGAACCTGTGGCTGCAGGCCCGGGGCGGGGATGCCGGCGGCGCGGTAGGAGCAGCTCTTGCGGCTTACCACATCTATTTTGGGGAAGAAAGGCCGCCGCGTGGCTCGATGGACGGGATGAAGGGGGCGTATCTGATGAAGATTATACGGACCTGGACGTTGAGTTGATGGCGGCGAAATTCGGCGCTGTTTTCGAAAGGTTCGATGAGGAAAGTCTGTGCGATAAGGTTGCGGAGCTTCTGGACGGCGGATTTGTCGTGGGTTGGTGCGAGGGCAGGGCTGATTGGGGACCGGGGCCCTGGGCGCCAGGAGCATCCTGGCCGATGCGCGAAATCCGGAAATGCAGAAGAAGCTCAATCTCAAGATAAAAAGAATCAAGCTTAGGGCCTTTTGCTCCTTCGGTCCTGGCCGAAGACGCCTGCGAATTCTTCCCGGGAAGAATGCGCTTCTCCATCTAATGCTTCTGATCGACAGCGTGAATGAAAGCAGGAGAGTCCCGCTGCCGGAAGGCTACAACGCAATGGGCTTAAAGGATAAACTCTACTTCATCAGGTCCGACATCCCGGCCGTAACGCATCTCGATTACTCGGCAAGGGTCCAGACGGTTCAC
>CAVWTD010000003.1:0-243715 GCA_963757915.1 uncultured delta proteobacterium
GAATACGCCCAGGGTGCGGGACTGATGCACGGCGGGGCGCTGGTGAGCCTTGCCGACACGGCGGTCGCCATGGCGATCAAGAGCATACTAGCGCCTCAGTCGCACTTTGCTACCACTGAACTTGAATCGCGATTTCTTCTCCCGGTGAAAAAAGGCATTGTGACGGCGAAGGCGGAGGTAGTCAGCCGGGAGGGAAGGCGCCTCAAGGGTAAAGCTACTGTTTACGACGAAGAGGGAAGACCGGTCATGGAGTTTTGCTCCACCTTCAAGGTTTCAAAAGATACTAAAATCAAATAAAGGCAGTTAGTTGCAAATCATAGCAAGTCGCTGTGGTCAGGATAGGTGGAGCGTTCAGCGAAGCGCAAGATCACGCTTGGCCCCACTTGAGCTTTGATCTCAAAATCTGGAAGTGATCGACGCCCGGGGCCTTTATGATGCGCAGGGGAGTGGCTGCCGCCGTAACAACCAACTGGTCGAGATCCTGGATCAGGCATCCTATCTGTCCGTCGCAGGTCAGGGTTACGTCCGTTGCGGGTTCGGCAATTTCCACTGTGATTGTCACATTAGCCGGGAGGACGATCGGCCGATTGGTGAGTGTGAAAGGGCAAATCGGAGTCATGATAATGACCTGGGCGGTCGGGAAAATGATGGGCCCCCCTGCGGAGATGTTGTAAGCGGTCGATCCCGTGGGGGTGCAGATAATGAGGCCGTCACCACGGTAGTGAGTGAGAAAATGCCCGTCGATAGTTGCGTGCAGGTCGATTATTCGGGCGAGCGCCCCTTTGTTTATAACGGCATCATTGAGGACTCGGTGGTTGAAAATCTCTCTGCCCTCACGCCTTACCGATACCCGCAGGATCATTCGTTCCTCTATCTCGAAATCCCCAGCAAGGATTTTTTCCAGTTCCGCAAAACAGTTGCCGGCGCTTATCTCCGTAAGAAAACCTAGACCTCCCAGGTTGATGCCGATTATCGGAATGGATCTTCGCTCTATAAAACGCGCAACACTCAAAAAGGTCCCATCTCCGCCGATCACCACAACCGTTTCGACTGTATCGGGGATATCGATTTTTTGATAGACGCGGCTGACTCCTGAATTATCGATATTCTCTTTAAGAAAAACTTCTATCTTGCGTTTCTCGAACCATTCTTTAAGTTGCTGGCCAAGCCGGGCGGCTTCAGGGCGCATGCGTTTATAAATTATTGCGACGTGGTGCATTTGGGTCCTCCAAATAACTAACGCTGCAGCCTGGGTGGTCCGATAAGATTAAAAGAATTGTAAAAATCCGCCGACTACTCTAACTTGCGTCGGCAGGACCGGGTAAGATGCCTATAGGTCCTATTTATGGGCGAGTCAAGTGATTTGCCGCGCGGTTTGGATGGAGGATGGTTTAGCTGAGTGGCTCTTTCCGGCTCGCTGAGGGGGTAAATGAATTTCGAGCAAATACCTGTAATCCCTTTACAGACGATCCTGGTGGTCGATGACGAGCCGGGGGTATGCGAAATTATTTCGGATGCTCTGAGCGGTCAGGGTCACAGGGTTGAGAGCGCCGGTGATGGCGTCGAGGCTGTCGAAAAGATCAAGAGAAGCAAATTCACTATCGTTGTTACGGATATGGAAATGCCTCGAATGGACGGGATGCAGCTCATCGAGTACATAGCGCACAATTATGCCGATATCGATATAATTGCCATCACCGGGCATAGAATGAAATACAGATACACTGAGGTGATTGAAGCCGGGGCTGCGGATTTCATTACGAAGCCATTTACCGTTAACGAACTGGAGGCCAAGCTTAACAGGCTGATCCGGGAGAAGAATCTCAGGGATCAGCTCGCGAAGCTGGCCGTCCGGGACCCCCTGACCGCTCTTCTGAATCGCCGTTCTTTCGAGGAAAATGTGCGAAGGGAAGCGATCCGTGCAACCCGCTATCAGCATACTCTTTTTCTGTTCTTTATGGACGTGGATCATTTTAAGACATACAACGACCTCTGTGGCCATCAGGCAGGCGATGCGCTGCTCATCGAGACGGCGAATCTTTTGACGAATTCGATACGGGAAAACATCGACAGTGTCTACCGCTACGGCGGCGATGAGTTCATAATGCTGTTGCTTCATCTGCCGGCCGCTCAGGCCCTGAGCGTTGCCAAGCGCATCTGCAGGAAGTTTGACCTTTTGAAATTCGAACCAACAAGCCTTTCAATCGGGGTCGCCAGGTTTTTTGCGAGGTCCGGGACAGTCGAGCAGGACATTCAAGACATGATACAACGGGCCGACACCGCCCTTTACTCCGCTAAGAAAGGCCTCGGCAAAACGGGGGTTTTTGTCGATGAATCTTCGCACTGACCGATGGCGCGTCTGACAGACCTGTTAACCACACAGTAAGCGATCATTTGGTGAAATGCTCTCCTGGCCACCCCTTGGCGATTTGCCTGCGCGCTGTTGGCTGGACATCCTGAGCGGGGTTTACACCTGCCGGCGCCCAACAGGTCCCAATGGTGACAACTCCGTTCAAAATTGATCTGCTTAAAATCGATCTGCTTAAAATTAATCTTGACACCCTGGGGTGGGTACTTTATATAGGGCTGGACCGCGGAGCATAAAGGAGTGCCGCGGTAACCGACGAAAATTGCTGGACTTAGTTGGCGTCACCTCAAAATCTGTCGTGATTGGATCGCAGTGCAGATTGATACGGTGGCATTTTTTTGGATTAACCCTTTTGTGAGACCACTTTATGATGTGGCATTAAGTCCGCCCTGAACTCTGTCAGAGCCGAGCCCATCTTCAGATGGCTGAAAACGTTAATTCCCATTAGCGTTTTTAGAAGTGCTCAAAGGTAGCATCTCCGGTAGCGGGCGGCAAATAGAATTCTAATATTTGTGCAGGGGACTATAGGTTCTCACGACGGGAGGTGACTGCCATGGGCAAGCCTGAATTCGGTTTTGGGGTCCATTTGATCTTGGATGGTTACGGCTGTGACCGTGCGGCTCTGCAAGACATCAATCTCATCTATAATTTTCTCGATAATTACCCTTCTCAAATGGATATGACCAAAATCATGCCGCCTTATGTTTTCCGGTATTCGGGAGCGGTTCCGGAAGATTGGGGAGTATCCGGTTTTGTACTGATTGCGGAAAGCCACATTAGCATTCATACCTTTCCGGACAAACAGTATATGAGCATCGACATGTTTTCGTGCAAGCCTTTTGATACGGACTTGGCTGTCGAGACTATAAAGAGTTATTTTAAAATTCAGAAACATGAGATCAAAGTTCTGGACAGGGGTCAGGAATTCCCTAACACCATACGTGAATCTGCCCAGGTGGTCCGGATGGATCGGATGCTGAAACAGCGTTCGAGGTAAGAAATATTCCACGAGCCGTACAAAACAAAACGGAGGGGTTTCAGGTTCTGCCTGGAACCCTTTTTCCATTTGGGTGAATGCAACTTGGTATTAATCTCTGTATTGGAGCAGCAGGTCCGCATAGGCATCGGTTCGGCGGTCTCTTAGGAAGGGCCAGTTGCGCCGGACCACTTCAGTCCTCGCCATGTCGATTTGCGCCGTTAGCACTTCATCGGCGTCATGGCCCGCCTTTGCCATAAATTCGCCCTGGGGTCCGATGATGAAACTGTTTCCCCAGAAGACTTGGCCGTGGCCGGCGCTCTCGGAAGCGGGTTCGAATCCGACCCGGTTCGCGCAGATTACCGGAAGTCCGTTGGCGATTGCGTGGGACCTCTGAATAGTCACCCATGCATCCAGCATCAGCCTTCGCTCAACTTCGGACTCGCCCGGCCCCCAGCCGATAGCCGTAGGATATAGGAGCAGTTCGGCCCCTGAAAGAGCCATCAGTCGCGCAGCTTCCGGATACCACTGGTCCCAGCAGACCAATACTCCCAGCCTGCCCACTGATGAAGCAATGGGGTGGAAACCCAGGTCGCCCGGAGTGAAATAGTACTTCTCATAATAGCTCGGATCGTCCGGGATGTGCATCTTGCGGTACTTGCCCGCTATTGAGCCGTCCTTTTCGAGGACCAGGGCCGTATTGTGATAAAGACCCGCGGCACGCCGCTCGAAGACCGACGCGACGATTACCACGCTCAACTCCCTGGCCAGGGCGCCGAAGGCCTCACTGGCGGGGCCCGGAATCGGCTCGGCCAAGTCAAAGTAAGCGGGGTTCTCAGTCTGGCAAAAATAAGGCCCGAGGTGCAACTCCTGGAGTACGATCAGTTCGGCCCCTTTTGAAACGGCTTTCCGAATGCCGGCCGCGCTCTTTTCGATATTGGCGTTTCGGTCTGCCGTGCAACTCTGCTGGACGAGTCCCACAGTAATCTGGTCATTCCTATTACCGGCGCCCGGCCTGGAGATTGCCGGTCCAGGCTTAGCCGGAAGGAGTTTTTTCATCCCAGGACTCCTTTGGGTATCTGCATGGTAATGCAATGCAGCGAACCGCTGCCGGTCAAAAGGGGAAGGCAATAAACGCCTGTTACCTTGCGCCCGGGAAAAGCCCGCCCGATGATCTCGATGGCCGGGCGGTCCTTTGGGGTCCCGTACATCGGCACAAGCACCGCACCATTGATGATCAGGAAGTTCGCATAAGTTGCCGGTTGCCTCTGACCCTGTTCATCGTTTGCAGCCTCGGGCCAGGGGAGCGCAAACAGCCGATAGGGCCGGCCGGCCGGCGTCCTGAAAGACCTCAGTTCCTCGGCCATTGTTTCCAGCGGTCCGTAATGTTCGTCGGTAGGATCGTCACATGCCGTGTAAACGATGGTGTCGTCCGGGCAGAACCTCGCAAGGGTGTCCACATGCGAATCGGTATCATCCCCGGCCAGATGCCCGTTCTCGATCCACAGGATCCGTTGGGCGCCCAGCACTCTGCACAAAAAGGCCTCAATGCCGTTGCGGGAGAGGTGCGGATTGCGGTTGGGGCTGAGCAGACAATCGGAGGTTGTGAGAATCGTTCCCCGCCCATCGCTCTCGATGCTCCCGCCCTCCAGAATGAATCCGATGGTCTCTAACTGCGCTTTGCCGAAGATGCCGCACTTGGCGAGCTTCCGGCTTATCTGATTGTCCAGTTCGGCAGGGAACTTGAGTCCCCAGCCGTTGAAGCCAAAATCCAGCATTACCGGCTTCTCGCCTTCAAAGACAGTGACGGGACCAAAATCCCTTGTCCAGGTATCATTGGTTTCGGCCCGAAAGAACCGGACCCGGTCCAGGGCCAGCCCTGCATAGGCCATGGATTGCCTGGCTTCCTCGATATCGGGCGCCACCATCAGTAGCCGTTCAAAGCGGGTAATCTCTCTTGCGATATCGATTGTTACGCCCTGCACGGCATGCAGATTGACCCAATCGGTCCGTTCGTGGGGCCATGCCATGAGCACGCCGTCCTGTTCTTCCCACTCTGCGGGAAGCCTGCGTAACGTCTCGATCACCCAAGCACCTCTGTCCGTCAAGTTGTCGAGTGCACTATGGGCAATAATTCGAGGGAAAATGCGAGTGCACACGACAGACAACATTCAAAATTATTATGAAACCATAATCGTCGGTTATTATCAAGGCCTCCCGCTCCCGCTCCGTCGCTATCAGGACTGAAGTGCTGAGGACTGAGGACTGAGAGTGAAACCTTGACGTCATACTCACTTCACTTCCTCAAGCGCGTCACCTCTGGCTTGCCTCCAATCGCACCGCACTTTCCGTCTGCACGGTCTGCGCGCACGGTCGCCGCTTTTGCTCAGCCTTGTAGGGTGGGTTAAGCGCAGCGCAACCCACCAAACCGTGTAGGTGGGGTGCCGAGCGTAAGCGGCGCGCAGCCCAGCCCACCAAAACTTTTCGAAACAGGCATTACATAAGCCTATCTTACAAAGACAGCCCCGCTTCAGTCCCAAATTTTCATGGACAAGAAATTGCCTGCTTGTTAAACTAGTATGTTAATAGGGTGACGAAAAAGGATTAGAATTCCCACAGCAGGACGAAAGACCCTATGGACGTCACCCCGGCGAAGCCTGCCCCGGAAGTGTCTAGTCCGGGGGCCGGGGTCCAGTGGCTTTTGTTTTAAAATCAATTAGTTGGGAAAGAGCCTGGATTCCGGCTTCCGCCGGAATGACGAAATCATTAGCAATTTTCAGGCATTTTTACCACCAGAGAACCCTTTTTCATCACCCTGATAAAGGTACAATCCGGGCTGTGTGGAAGTATCGATTTGCCTTTGAACCGTATTACCCGAAAGAGAGTGGTTTAAAATTGGAAGAACCGTCAGCCAAGGGAATCCAGAATTGGCTCCGAATGTGCTTTCGGCGGCTTGCTGGTGTCGAAAACGCCGACGACGTAGAAAAAGAGATTCAGCAGATAATTGACGAAGGGGAACAGCGGGGGCTGATCTCCGAGGACGAAGGGGAAATGATCCAGGGGATCTTTTCCTTTCGCGACACGATAGCCAGGGAGATCATGGTCCCGCGTACCGATACGGTTTACGCCGAGGCTGAAACCAAACTCCCGGAAATAATTCAGATCATAATAGAGAGCGGACACTCCAGGATTCCGATATACCAGGATAATATCGACAACATCATCGGGACGCTGCACGCCAAGGATCTGCTTCCATCCTGGGGCGCCTCCGATATGGCGCTCCGCGACATATTGCGTCCTCCGTATTTCATTCCCGAGACGAAGAAAATCAGCGAAGTTCTCAAAGATTTGAGGGACAATAAGTCTCATATGGCCATTGTTATTGACGAATATGGCGGGACTGCCGGCATCCTCACCCTGGAGGACATAATAGAGGAGATTATCGGCGAGATAATGGATGAATACGATGCCGAACAGAAACTTATCATCGAGCATGAAGATGGCTCCATTAGTGTCAATGCGCGCCTTGACGTCGAAAAACTTGAGGATTTTCTCCAGGTCGACCTGCCGGAAGGTGACTTCGAATCTGTTGGCGGCTTTATTATAAGCCTTATCGGAAAAGTGCCCGAGGTGAACGAAAAAGTTATTTATGGCGGTCTTGAGATCGTGATCGAAGCCGGATCGAGCAGGAAGATAGATCGGGCGCGTATCCGCAAACTTGGCCCCGAAGAAGTCTCTGAGGAGTCTTCCGAATAAGGGCTTGTCAAAGTAGC
The DNA here is from genome assembly GCA_963757915.1 of uncultured delta proteobacterium. Lineage (GTDB taxonomy): Bacteria > Desulfobacterota > Syntrophobacteria > Syntrophobacterales > Syntrophobacteraceae > SbD1. The sequence goes on from CAVWTD010000003.1 coordinate 7,118, forward strand.
CGGCGTCCATCCGGAAACACGGAATGATCCTGCCTGGTTCGATGCCCCACATTTGAGTGCTATGACTGCGATATTGCTCTCGGCCCTGAGCGGGCTTTTGCTTTCGGCGGGGTTTCCCAAACCCGCGATGTTCTATTTAGCCTGGGTGTCTTTCGTGCCGCTGCTTTATGCGGTTCATGGGAAAACGGGAAGGCAGGCGTTTGCGCTCGGCTACATTTGCGGTTTGTTGCATTCTTGACATGCCTTTTTTGGGTATATCACGCTATTTCTCACTATGGGGGTTTTTCGACCGCGGTTTCCTGGCTGATCCTTCTGCTGCTTTGCTGCATAATGGCTGTATATCCCGCTCTGTTCGCTCTTCTGGCGCAAAAATGTGAATACCGGCCCCTGCTCTATGTCTTTGGGCTGCCGTGCGCATGGGTTGCGCTCGAATGGGCCCGGGCGTTTGCAATTTCAGGATTCCCGTGGGCAAACCTGGGATATACCCAGACGCCGCTAAACCCGCTCATCCAGGTTGCCGATATAACCGGAGTCTATGGGCTGAGCTGGCTTGTAGTGCTTGGCAATACGGTCATTTACGGTTTTATCCGGAACTTTTGCCGCAGATCGGGCGTCGCGGTCCTGTCCGCCTGCATTGTTTGCGCTCTGCTTTACGGCTTCTGGCGTTGCGAACAGATCGGGGGCTTGCAAGACCGGACTGTTGCGCTGAATGTTGGGGTTATCCAGGGAAATATCGCCCAGAATGTTAAATGGGACCCTGCATTCGAGGAAGAAACGGTCAGCACATACGGCCGTCTTAGCTTGGAGTGCGTCAAAAAGGAGCCGATCCCCGACCTTCTCGTGTGGCCGGAATCCGCAATGCCTTTTTTCTACGGCCTGGATGAGGACCTGAGTCCCAAGGTTGACGGTATTGTAAGGCAGACCGGAAAACCGCTGCTTTTCGGGAGCATAGGCGTGGTCCCGGTGGAAGGTAAGCCGCGTTTGCTCAACAGGGCTTATCTTCTCGATAAGGACGCAAAGCTCCTCGGGGCTTATGCCAAGCAGCACCTGGTTCCGTTCGGAGAATATGTGCCCTGGTCGAACATACTGTTTTTTGTCCATCATATCGCGGCTGGCTCCGTGGATTTTATTCCGGGAACTCATCGCGGGCCGCTTCTTTTCGAAGGTCCCCCTTTGGGCGTCCTGATCTGCTACGAGGTGGTTTTCCCGCAGATTGCCCGTGAAACCGTAAAGAGGGGAGCCCAGGTGCTGATAAACATTACCAATGACGCCTGGTATGGCGATACGGGGGGGCCGTATCAGCACCTGGAAATCGCGCGCTGGCGCGCAATCGAGTTTCGAGTTCCGCTGGTGCGGGCCGCAAACACTGGAATCAGCGCAACGTTCGATGCTACCGGCAAGGAATGCGGAAGATTGGCGTTGAACACGAGCGGTTTTTTGACGTGCAGTGTTCACCCGATGTCTTATCTTTCTTTTTATGCTAAATATGGTGATGTGTTCGCCTGGTTTTGCGTTTTTGCGGCGTTTTGCGCAATCATATTCGAAATTGTCCATACAAGAATTATTAGGAGGATGCCCCGATGAATATAGATATTTCAGAGCTTAGAAATTTACTCAAAGATCTGTCTCAAAAATTTCAAACCCTGGGAGGATATCTTTGACATCGCGGGAAAGGAGGCACGTTCGGCCGAACTCGAAAAGCTGATGGCCAAACAGGACTTCTGGGAAAACCCGGAGGCCGGCCGTGATGTCTTAAAGGAACGCTCCGGACTCAGTGAAATTATCAAAACGTGGCGCAATCTTGCCGGTGAGATGGAGGATAACGAACTGCTCTTCGATATGGCCGTCGAGGAGCAGGACGAGAGTAATCTGAAGGAAGTCCAGCGCAAGCTGAGCGAGCTTCAGAAAAAATACAGGGATCTCGAACTGTGGCAGACGTTGAGCGATGAAAACGATGACAAGAATGCAATCGTGAGCATTAACGCAGGCGCGGGCGGCACTGAAGCACAGGACTGGGCCGAGATGCTCCTCAGGATGTACCTGCGCTGGTGTGAGAGGAAGAACTTCAAGGTCGAAATGATTGACCTTCTGGAGGGGGAAGAAGCCGGAATAAAAAGCGCTACCTTTACCGTGTCGGGTCCTTACGCTCATGGGATGTTGAAGGCTGAATCGGGCGTGCACAGGCTGGTAAGAATCTCTCCTTTCGACGCAAGCGGCCGCAGGCATACGTCATTTGCGGCCGTGCTGGTCTTTCCCGAGATCGATGACGCAATAGAAGTCGACATAAAGCAATCCGACCTGCGTGTTGACACCTACCGGGCCAGCGGGGCCGGTGGCCAGCACGTAAATAAAACGAGCTCGGCGGTCCGGCTGACGCACCTGCCTACCGGTATTGTTGTGCAGTGCCAGAACGAAAAGTCGCAGCACCGAAACCGCGAGATAGCCATGAAAATCCTCAAGGCAAGACTCTACGAACGCGAAAAGCGCGCGCAGCAGGCCAAAATGCAGGAAACCCATGACAACCTCGATGGAATCGCATGGGGCAGCCAGATCAGGTCTTATGTCATGCAGCCGTACAGGCTTGTGAAGGACCACCGCACCAACGTCGAAAAAGGAAACGTGGAAAGCGTTCTCGGCGGCGAACTCGATGATTTCATAGAGGCGTATCTGCTAAGCACGATGACCGCCAAAGAAACCACCGCAAGCACTGCTTAGGTTTGCGTCGGGCTTAGTGGTTGATTTCACTGGACAACCAACTGGTGCAAGGAGTCGCTCGCTTTACGCGGGCCGTTACTCTTGCATCTCATCTCAAATCAGAATCCGCTCGACCTCATCGATTGACACTTGATCTTTGCGGCAGTCGCTGAGCCCTTGGATGCGGGCGGATTCGTGATTTGCCATTTGCTCCGCCACTTCGATCTTGCCCCCGTTCCTCAGATATGCCGTAATCCCGATAACGCGGCAGCCCGCCTCAAGTACATACACGTCACATGGCAACTGAAAGTTACCCCATCAGGCCCGCGCATATATCCCTCGCTCAGCATACTTTGCCTTCCCAAGCAAAACGAAAAGACCACCTACCGTCGTAAAGTTGCACGAGCCCTCACTCTCGCACCCAGGAAGGTTGTCTTTAAACCATTGGCGAGTCAATGCGCCGGCAGTCATCAACTGCTTGCACGCAGCTTCAAATTCCGAAATGTTTATCCCCTTTTCGTATGGCCGTTCGGGACGTTGGTGGTTTGGTATAGTATTTATGATCGCCTTTTCGCCGCGCCGCATCCCAAGACCTTTGACCCGAAATTCGCCTTTAGCTTCAGGCTTTGGAATAACCGTTCCGGGTGGCGCAATGCGCAACATATGTTCAAAGATCATAACCACCTCCCAGGGTAAGCGGAAACCGAGCGGTAAAAAGTGAGTGCACCCAACTGTTGTGTTGCTCATTCCTTGAGCTGGAAACACCGGTCATCCAGTGGGCGAGCATAGTGGCCGATGCGCCGACCCCCTTTTCCCATATGGTTCGTTGTATATCCCCAATCAAGCCGATATATTATATTATTGTATGGCAAGGCAATATACTTACGGCCATCGCGGGTTTCCCGCGCCCGGGCAGAAAAGAGCCACCCTTACCCGATGGAACTGGTTCACAGGGTGAGGTTCGGTTTGCTGGCAAAAACATGTCAAACTGATTCATCATAATATATTATTGGTTCCGGCTTTGCCGGGTTAGCACCATAGCATGCCAAGTCTTTAGGATGAGGGATCAGCGCCATAAACTGGGGGATCATCAATGGGCAGACATTTCCCGGGCCTTTCGGGAAACGCAACTGATAAGGAACGACTACCGCCCGGTTCCCTCAGGATATGCATTGCCACCCCTGACATCATCGGGTTGACCAGGAATGGTGGAATCGGTACGGCATATGCCAATCTTGCGTTTGCTCTTGCCGCTGCGGGCCATGAGGTCACCATACTTTACCTGCTTTCGAGCTGTGAACCGGGAATAAACGAGCAATCAGCAGTTGATTCGTATAAGAAAAAAGGTATCCGCTTGCTCCGCTTGCCCAGAGAAACAACATCGCGGATAATAGCTACGGAATTTGCATCCATATCCTATTCAGCTTATCGGTGGTTGAAGCAACGAGACTTTGACGTAATTCATTTCCCCGAATGGATGGGGCTGGGGTATTACAGCGCTCTTGCCAAACATCAGGGATTGGCTTTTTTGGACTGCACGATAGTTGTTGATCTTCATTGTCCCTCCATCTTCGTTACAACAGTGAACCTGGACTTCTGTGGTAACGTCGATTGTCTGGTGCGTGACTTCATGGAGCGCAAGAGCGTCGCCTATGCCGATGTGCTCTTAAGCCCAAGTCAGTATATGATCTGCTGGGCGGCCGATCAGGGATGGGAACTGCCCGCGCGATCATATGTGCAACCCCATATACTGCCAGATGAATTCATTGAAGAGGCCGGCCCGGAAACGGTCAAAATCAAAGAGCTGGTTTTTTTTGGCAGACTGCAAAAACTAAAGGGCCTTGTTCTGTTTTGCGATGCCCTGGACATCATTGCCAAAAATGGCAAGGTCGCACCCGTACCGGTGACATTTTTGGGTAAGCAAGCGACACTGGAGGGGATTACCAGCAAGGAATACATCTTGGAACGCGCACGTCAATGGCCTTTTGCAGTCCGCATCATAAGCGATCTTGACCGTGACGGGGCTTTGGCTTACCTGAAGCAAGGCGCAAGGCTTGCAATCATCGCCGCGCTTGCTGAGAGCTTTGGCAATGCGGTGCAGGAATGCTGCGGAATTGGAATTCCCTTCCTGGCCAGCGCAGTGGGCGGTATTCGGGAACAAATCAACCCTGAGGACCGCGAGAGGATCTGTTTCGTTCCCCGACCGGGAAACCTGGCCAGGCGGCTTGTTCGGGCACTGGAAGAAGGGGTCCCCCGGACACGGTCGGCGGTTGATTTCAAATCGAACCGAAAGGTATGGACAGATTGGTATGAACCACCCGAAAAAAACCAGTCCTTACCCGGCGGCAAGGCAAACGTGACATGCGATCGGCCTTTAAGTCATCCTCTGGTCAGCGTGTGCCTCACCACATTTAACCGGCCCCACCTTCTGGCTCAGGCCTTAGAGTCTTTACGTAGTCAGGACTACCCTAATTTTGAAGTGCTGCTTGTGTAGATGACGGAAGCGATCAACCTGAGGCTCTGGCTTTTCTGGACCGGCTTGAACCGGAATTTAAGGCTAGAGGGTGGCGCATCATTCGGCAGGAAAACAGCTATGCCGGAGCAGCCTACAATACCGGGGCAAGGCATGCGCATGGCGAGTACCTGCTGTTCATGGATGATGATAACTATGCCGAACCACATGAGATTTCCACGTTCGTGAGAGTCGCCGCATATTGCGGGACCGACATCCTGACCTGCATTGCGAAGCTTTTCAGCGGCAGCTCTGCGCCGTCGTCCTATTCTCAGGTTCCGGATAACGTTTTTTTGCCGTTGGGCGCAGCGGCAGACGTTGGAACGCTAAGAAACTGCTTCGGAGATACTAATGCGCTGGTACGGCGATCAACTTTCGAAGAGCTGGGCGGATTCACCGAAGATTATGGTGTAGGGGCCGACGACCACGAGTTCTTTGCGCACGCTGTTCTAAAAGGCGCCCGTCTTGAGGTGGTGCCCGAAGATCTCTTCTGGTACAGGCGCCAACAAGGAAGTATAAGTCAAACAACTAACCCGGCCGCCGATGTTTTTCGCAGCGCCCGCCCCTATTTGGAAGCTCTGTCACCTGATTTGCGCGGCATTGTCCACCTCCTGCAAGGGTATTATAATGCCGCAGAGAAAGATCAGTTCAGCCGCCGGTTTGAAACACTGTGGAATTCGTGGTCCTGGCGCTCGTTCAGGCCAATTCGTAATTTTATCAGGCGCTGCCGCCGGCTTCCGCCCGAGAGAAAACCCGATATCAATTCCATATATGAGGCCGAGGAAGCAATCAAAGCGATCAAGAATTCGGCAACATGGCACATTACGAGGCCTTTGCGCGCGCTGAGGAAATTGGCGAAGCGTTGTTTTCCATCCTGAAAATGTTTTCGCTGGCATAAAGGAAAATAGAGTAAGAAAGGGGTCACGCCGAAAACGCCGGGATAAACCGGCATAGAGTAGGGGATGAAAGAGCCCCACATAAAAGGAGGAGCTGCTCCATTATGGCCCCGAGTCATGTGCGGATAACCGCGAGGCTATACGTGAAGTAGTTGACAGGGGAAAACGCAGGCCAGCCATTGAGCTCCGAAATCACCCATCCGGGATGCCGACTTTGTGGTGTGAAGGGGAAGGCAACACTGCGAGAAGGCGTCAGACAGCGAGTCTTTCGCAGGTTCCGCGGAGTCAGAGACCCTGTGCACGCGTGGAAACTCTATGTTCGAGAACCGGGAGATCTCCATGGCCTCTGAGAGTCGATTGTCAGAGCGGTCGGGGAAGGCCTGTGGCCACTAGCCCGGCATGAACGCCATGGAGAAGTCAGACATCGGCGTAGTACCGAAGAAGGAGCCGAACAATGTTGCAGGTGGCAACGGCGGAGGCTCTGGAGGGAAGGCCGGTGACCGAGGGAAATTCTGAAAAGACCGACTGCGACTTGCACGCAGTGGCAGGAGTAAGCATTGAGCGGACTTGACAGGATACGTGAAGCAGCACGGAAGGATAAGAGCCTTCGTTTCACCAGTTTGATGCATCATATTACGATAGAGTTACTCAGGGACAGTTTTCTGGAACTGAATCGGAACGCTGTAGCAGGTATGGATGATGTAACTTGGCGCCAATATGGTGAGCAACTGGAGGAACGGCTGCCCGACCTACACGAGCGCGTCCAGAGCGGCAGGTTCCGGGCGATGCCGTCGAAGCGGATCTGGATACCAAAACCTGACGGGCGGCAACGTCCGATCGGTATAGCGGTTCTGGAGGACAAGATAGTCCAACAGGCGGTTGTAGTGGTACTAAACCAGATCTACGAAGAGGCCTTTCTCGGTTTCAGTTACGGATTTCGACCAAACCGGCACCAGCATCGAGCCTTGGATGCGGTATGGGTCGGGATCGTGCAGCGGAAGATTAGCTGGGTACTTGATGCGGATATCCGGGGATTTTTCGATAACATAGACCATAAATGGTTAATGAGATTTCTGGAGCACCGTATTGCAGATCCCGGTATCCTTCGGCTTATTCGCAAATGGCTCAGAGCGGGGGTGTCGGAAGAAGGGCAGTGGTCCGGGACCAAGGTAGGTACGCCTCAGGGGTCGGTAATCTCGCCCCTTTTGGCCAATATCTACCTGCATTACGTACTGGATCTATGGGTAGACAGTTGGCGAAAGCGGGTACGTGGTGACGTGGTCATCGTGAGGTATGCTGACGACTGGATCATGGGGTTCCAATACCAGAAAGAAGCGGAACTTTTCCTGGAGCAACTGGGGGAAAGGCTTGCAAAGTTTGGGTTGGAGATGCACCACGAGAAGACCCGCCTCATCGAATTTGGAAGGTTTGCTATGGCAAACCGGACGAAACGAGGGGAAGGGAAGCCGGAAACGTTTGACTTTCTGGGTTTCACGCACATATGCGCGACGACCCGTAAGACAAAAGGATTTACCATCCGGCGCAAAACAATCGCCAAACGTATTCGGGCAAAGGTGAAGGAAGTGAGAGATGAGATAGTGAAGCGGATGCATGATCCAGTCCCTGAACAGGGGAAGTGGCTACGCTCCGTGCTCAATGGTCATCTCAACTATTATGCAGTGCCCGGAAATAAAAAGTCGATTGATGCCTTCAGGACCCAGGTCATGCGGAGCTGGTTTCGGGCGCTTAGACGCCGGAGCCAGAAGGCTCGCAGCCTGACATGGGATCGGTGCAAGCGACTGATGGTGACCTGGCTACCCACGGCGAAAGTAAGGCATCTTTATCCAAACGAGCGACTTTGCGTCAGTAACCCAAGGTAGGAGCCGTATGAAATAATTCTTCACGTACGGATCTGTGCGGGGGGTGCCGGGCGACCGGCATTCCTACCGCGATTACACTCTTGACATATTGAGTTTGGCGTTGGGCCTAATGCCATTAACTTAAGACAAACAGCCCTTCTTTCGCATACTTACGTGTCCGAGTTTGGGCTCCTTCTGGCTCAGTTATCTGGGCTATGTTGCTCCGGTCAACAGGTTAGGTCAACGGAGCGATATTAAGAGCCCTTATAATTCAGCAACTTGCTTAAGTTAGCGGCATTGCGTTGGGCCAAGGTAATAACCCGGTTTCTATGGGTAAATGTTAAAAATACATGGCTTATCAGCGCTTAAAAGCTCGTTTTTGACCCCTTGACTGGCTAATGATTGGCACGCTTTAGCCGTAATCTCTGTGGTATCAATTGGTTAATGCGCGTGCCCAACATTAGCACAATCAAGGGGTCGTTCGACCGGCTAATCTTAAATATTCCGCCAACTTATCGCTGGTCAATTGGATTAGCCGGTCAAGATCACATTGACCGGCTAACATGCCGTTGGTTTTTCTTCCATTTTGCGCATGCAAAATCCTTTTGCTTCCCTGTATCTGGTTTTTATCCTTCCTGATTTTGCTTTTTCCATTCTTCTTCCGGATAGGTTTATGGTTTTTCTCCGCCAGGGAGGAAGCCATGAACTCTGTGATTCCATGCACACATTGTGGGCGTCTGTTTGCTCCTGATCCTCGTGTAAAAAATCAGCGATATTGCGGTGACAAAGACTGCCAGCGCGCCCGCAAGCGGAAGTGGCAAAAGGAAAAGCTTGCAACCGATCCTGACTACAAGGCCAACCAGCGAGCATGTCAGATCGACTGGCACAGTCGACATCCAGGCTACTACAGAAAATATCGCCGGGATCACCCCAGTTGTCGCGAACGTAACAACCTCCTCCAATGTTGCCGGAACGCGAAGACACGGGTGATTGCAAAAATGGACGAGTCAAAACCCGCTCCAGTAAACAAACCAGGGGCTTTCTACCTCCTCCCCCTGATTGCAAAAATGGACGCGTCACCCCAAAAAGTTTTGCTGATTCCAATAGTTACGATCAGAAGGAGTGATTGCAAAAGAGGACTCGATAGCCTTGGGCAATAGTGTGCGCTAGTCTCCCGTGCCAAAGGAGCAGGCCATGATCCACAAAAAGCCTCTTATCCCGCAGCGACTGCGTTCCATCCAGGGAAGCTTCGCCTATATCGAGCATCGGTTTTTAAGGGATGGATTTTTCGGCGCTCTTTCCCATCATGAGCTTCTGCTCTACTTCCTGCTTGTACTGGTCTCCGACCGGCAGGGACTTTCTTTCTACGGCTACGACAAGCTCTGCTCCCTTCTTGCACTCGACCTCGATGACTACCTGCAAGCCAGGGATGGACTGATCCAAAAGGACCTTATCGCCTTTGACGGAACTATCTTTCAGGTACTTTCGATTCCAGCGCGGCCCGCATGGCCCCCCTCACCCATCCTGAAAACCCCGGCGGATATGGAAAGAAAAGATCCCGCCACCATCGGCCACATTTGCCGCCAGGCCTTCGGAGCCAAAACCACCCGGGCTAACCGCCGCAGGGGGAAGCCATGAGAGTGCGCGCTTCCTTTGATCCGTCCGTGCCCCCGAGCAAAAGTCCTTATCGGCTGTTGCACGATGAAGGCCACGAGGTGGATTGGGCTAACGAATTTTTGGATGCTCAACGCCTGCGAGGGCTTTGTTTGCGCTCGCTTCGAGCCTATGCCTTCGACCTGGTAAATCTGGCACGCTGGCTTGCAGTTGCCTCCATCGTGCCATCCGATCTCACCGAGGACAAGCTCACTGACTATATCCATTACCAGTTGGAGCATAAGCCCCAACCCGCACCTCGAACCATCAATCACCGACTTACCGTGACTATATGCCTGTACCGCTTCCATTATGGGCGTGAGATCCCTGCGCAAGGCCGCAGTCACAGCTGTGCATTCACCTTATCCCCACCCTTCGGCTACGCACGACGCCGCAGGGTTCTGCGCAGACTCGGAGTGAAAGTGCCCCGCCGCATTGTGGTTCCGCTAACGGCCACGGAGGTCGATAAATTCTGGAGCGGTTTTCGCACCTTTCGCGACTTGAGCATTGTAGCCCTGATGCTGTTCAACGGGCTGCGCTCCTGTGAGATCCTCAACCTCAGGCTCGAAGACCTTCGATTCGCTCAAAGCCAGATACTCGTCCAGGGAAAAGGAAACCGGGAAAGATTGCTGCCCCTTGATTCGCAAACAATCAAGTTGCTCGAGAGCTATCTTAACGTGGAAAGGCCAAAAACGAACTCCTGTTTTGTGTTCGTCGTGCTCAAGGGTGCAAACCGGGGCAAACCGTTGACGCCGGCCGGGCTTCGGACCGTGTTTCGTCATCACCGCCACCGTAGCACCGTTTCGAAAGCCAATCCACATCGCTTCCGGCACACTTTCGGAGCGGATATGGTCCGCGCCGGAGTCAGCCTTCCGGCCCTCATGAAACTCATGGGCCATTCTCACATCCATACCACCATGCTCTACGTCCAACTCTGTCCCCGGGATGTATGGCGCGAGTTCCATCGCGCTATTCAGAGCTGCCGCCGTCCACCGCTTCCGGAGACGCGATGACCACAATACCGCAGTGCCCACTCGGTGAGCTCTTCGACCAAATCGTCCATACTTTGCCCGCCACCCTCAGACCGGCTACGATTGAGCACTATCGATACTGTGCTAATTGGTTTGTGCGCTACATCCACAGGAACTATCCCCAACTTCGAACATTCGCAGAGCTTCAACGAAATCCGCACATTCTCGGCTGGCTCCAAAGCCTTTGGGAAAGAAGCCCGCCTTTTACCATCGGCACACGCCTGCAAATCGTCACCGGTGTCCGGCATTTGCTCAAAAACCTGGCCGACAACGGACATCCCATTGCCCAAAATCTGATTTTGCCGCTGGACACTCAGCGTCATGATCTTTACCCGGCAAAACCTGTTTGCCCGGAAGTGGACAACCTTCTCGCTCGTCTTCTCAAGCAGCAACTGCATACTTTGTCCGCAACACTGAGACCGAACACCCTTGCCTACTATCGAGTCCATGCGAATGAGTTTGTGCGCTACCTGCACCGTAACTATTCCGAAGTTGAGGGGCCCGCTCAGCTTCAACGCAACCCGCATATCCTCGCCTGGCTCCGAGGTCTTGCGGAAAGAAATCCACCCTTGGCCAACGGCTCACGCCTGCAGATAATCTTCTGTGTCCGGCGCTTGCTAAATGATCTGGCCGATAATGGATACCCCGTTGCCGGGAATCTGATTTTACCGCAGGACTTTCCGCCTCAGGATCTATACCTGCCAAAACCTGTTTCCCCCGAAGTGGACGACCTTTTGAACCGCGAGTTAGGAAAAACTGATGACCTGCTCTCCAATATCCTTCTTTTGATTCGTGCTACGGGCATGCGGGTCGGCGAATGCCTTAACTTGAAAAAAGACTGCCTGCATCACCTGGGCGGTAATGACTGGGCGCTCCATGTCCCACTCGGAAAGCTCCACAACGAACGGTTGGTCCCAGTTGACGCTGAGGCTCGCAAAGTATTGGATCGCATTCTCGGCATGGTTGGATCTTCCGCTTCTACTGATCCCGCCTCCCCCTTTTTACGCTGAACGGCAGCAAATTATCTTCCGAGCGGGTGCGAAAGGCGCTCAAAAATGCGGCCAAACGGGTCCACTGCCAACCCGTTCGTCCTCACCAGCTTAGGCATACTTATGCGACGATGATGCTCCGTTCCGGTATCAGCCTTCCAGCTTTAAAGGAGATTCTCGGACACCGCGACATACAGATGACAATGCGCTATGTCCAGGTCACCCAAACCGATCTACAACGCGAATATCTCCTGGCGCGTCAGAAAATGCAAACAATCCACGCGGTACCTCAACTTCCAGGCGCTGCCCGTACAGAAGGCACCGGTACAATCGCCGGTATCTGCAACAATCTGGACGCAATCAGACATCAACTCGAAATGTACCGCCGTCAGTTCAGCGATCAAAGTGCGGGTCGAAAACTTCAGTGTTTGATGAGAAGCCTTGTTCGGCTCCGCGGGTCACTGGCCACTTTCCTCAAACAACAAAGTGGTACGGATTAGCCGGTCAAGACCCTAAAAATACGCTTCTAAGCCTAATATAAGCCATGATATTGGATCACTGTCACGTAATTTTAGTCAGTTATCGCGGTCCTACCCCTTTTGCAATCTGCTGGTTACGAGGCGCAGCTCATGATTCGTGCTGATTTCTATTTGACCACCACGGCAGGCGGTGGAACATATGTACCGTCAATGAGTGCCTTACCTGGGGCGTAAGTGCCAAGGATCAGCATAAAGGGTCCGGCGGGTGTCGGCAGCCAGTTAGCTTCCTTGTCCTTTCCCGGGCTCGTGCGCTGCATGTAAATGGTCACTGTCCCATCCGGGTTCTTCTTCATGTCCGGGTAGTCACTCCCCAGGACGTAACGATTGATCGGATTCGGGACGGGGTAGTAGTTCGTGGCGTCGAACATCCGCAGCGCCCAGAAAGCGGGTTCGCTGAATGGGGGCGGCTGTTTGAACGTCATGGTGTACTTTTTGGCACCGGTGAGCGGTTGGTCTCCGCCATCCAAGACTGCTTGCAAGTAGACCGCTTCCTTAGGCGTGTTGGCCGTCAAGCCGTTACGCGCGACATAGGCGCGAAGGCTGTAATCCTTGCCATAGGTGCCCATCGTGGTATGCGGGATGTACCAGCCGTTGAGCGGTTTGCGCATTGGCAGCGTGGCCAGGATCTTCGGAAGATCTTGGGCTGCTCTTGCCATAGCCTTGAGGACAATCGGGTTGACCTTGGTACGGTCCCATGGCTTACCCAGTTCGATGCCAAGAGGTGCAAACATTGGTAGGACAGCGTCAATCTCATCCTTTGGGGGCGGGTTTTCGTTTATGACCGCGGACATGATCTCCCAGAACTGCAACGGGTCCCTGAAATCCAGGGTGCTCACGGGCAGTTTCGGATTCACGAAGTTCGGCACTGAATAGTCGTTCTTGAGGGCGGGAAGTGCCGGCTTGCCGAAGTATTCCGATAATGTTTGCGGCTTGATTTCTTCCAGGACTTTCCGGGCGGCTTCCAGACCAGTTTGTTGCGGCAGATGCACCCGAGGCTGGATCAGGACCCAAGGCGTCGGCGTGTCGATGCGCTTGACCCCCGGCGGCAACTAACCTTTCCAGCCATGAGCGACGTAGGCGACTTTTCCTCCCTTGTACCCCGCTTCCGCGCCCGCGGGGTACGCGAAGGCGTTGGTCCACATGTCAACAGTTTCCACCATGTAGTAAAGCCCCCCTGAATCCGGCAGCGTTAGGATCACCGGTTCCTGGCGCAGGTCGAGAAACCCGAAGCCGTAGATCACGCTCAGGTTCGGCAGCACGTAACCCGATTTCTCAGCGAGTTCCGGGGTTGAGGTGTTTTCCATCCGCCAGAGGCCGTTCGGCGGCGCCTTGGATTTAGGTCCTGTGGCATCGTGATCGCGTAGGGCGTACATGATTACGGCGGGGCTGCCCCAAGTGGCGGCCTGGAGCGCCAAGGAATACGACCAGTCTTCCAGGGCCTTAGCCTGCGCCGGCGGCGGCGCTGCACCCTTTTTGGGGGCCTTTTCTGCGACCGAATCCTGCTGTGCCGCAACCGGCCCGGCCATTAGTGCCAAAGCGGCAAGCAAAGCAAAGAGGGTCTTGGCTATCGCATTCATTTCTTTTCTCTTTTCTCTAAAGGGTCTGTGAATCCGAAACGGATCTTTGAGGAGACACCTAACTCCTCCCAGCACGGTGGATCAAAGAGAGAGGTCATACCTACACTCTTGACATATCGGTGACACTCAAGGAGAACACGAGGTAGTGAGAGTAAATTAGGAAGTGAGAAGAGGGTCAGGCGATGGCCAGGGCGCTTCGAATTGTGTACACGAGTTAAGTTAATGGCATTAGGTCTGACCCCTTTTGCAATCGGCCGGAATTTTCATCTTTTCCCTCACATTCTTGTCAAGTGCGCCCGTGGTTGCGCAGCCGTCGGTCTTGAGCAGAATGCCGTTCTGTAGCTGATCAAGGGCATAGGCATAATTGCCGGCGTCGATATTCGCGAGTGCGGTGTTCAGCTTGTTAATGAACGCATTCTGCAAATTTGCGTTCCGCTCTTCTTAAAACCTCAACGGCTACTGCGTTACGAAAAAATCTTTGTATCGTTTACGAATAGTCTTCTTGTCAAATTTCCCGACGCTGGTTTTGGCGATTTCGCTTACAAAGACGATTTCGGGCAACTGCCACTTGGCAAACCTCTCACTCATGAAACCTAGCAGATCATCCTTGCCGATTTTGCCCTCGGCGTCCTCTCTCAAAACCACCAGCGCCAGCGGCCTTTCCTCCCATTTGGGGTGCGGCACGCCGACCACCACGGCCTCGACAACGTCCGCATGTCCCATGATGGAGTTTTCCATGTCGATCGATGATATCCACTCTCCACCACTTTTAATTACGTCTTTCATCCGGTCGGTAATCTTGATGTACCCGTTTTTGTCGATATTGCCAACGTCGCCGCTTGCCCAGTAACCATCCACAAAGCACTCTTCAGTGCGCGAATCGTTGTAGTAAGACGATGCAATCCAGGGGCCTCTAACCAGCAGCTCGCCCACCGTCTGTCCGTCCGGGGGTACTTCCCTGCCGTCGGTGTCCACGATTTTAAACTCGATCCCGGCCACGGGCAGTCCCTGCCTTTTCTGGTTTTCCCATTCCTGTTCCTTGGACCATCCCCGCAGGGTCGGCTTGAAGAGGTTTACCGTCACCAGGGGTGTTGTTTCCGTAGCGCCGTAAGCGTGCACGACCTCCGCTTTGCCCAGCTCCCAGTAGCCTCTCATCATCGACAGTGGAGGCTCGGTGGCCCCGGAGACCATTCGAAGGCCTGTAAAATCGGGCTTCTCGGACAGTGTCCGGATGTATTCGAGCATCGGCATCATTATGGAAGGGGCGCCGCAGCCGAAGGTTACTTTCTCGGACACCATGAGATCCACCAGTATGTTGGTGGTTTGCATGGTGAATCTTCCGGGAAGGACAAGTTTGGCGCCAACCAAGGGGGCGGCAAGCCAAACTCCCCATCCCTGCGCGTGGAACATGGGGACGGCTTGTATGATGACGTCCCTTAAACTTAAGCTCATTGTCATCGCCATCGTCATTGTGTGCAAATAGATACACCGATGTGAATAGTATACGCCCTTTGGTTTCCCGGTTGTCCCGGATGTGTAGCATGCGCTGTAGGCCGAACTCTCTCTGACCATCGGCCAGGCATAATGGGCCTCTTCTTTCTCCAGCAACTCTTCGTACATATACAGAGGGTTCAGACGGGTCTTTATTTCATCCGCTCTTTTGTCGGTGATGACCACATAACCCTCAACCGTCTTAACCTTATCGAAAATGGCCTCTACCATTGGAATCAGTGACTCGCATACGAAAATGAACCTGGCCTCGCTGTGATTGACGACATAGGAAAGATCGTCGGGAGGGAGCCGCAGGTTCATTTGCAGTAAAACGGCGCCTATGCCCGAAATGGCGAAATAGAGTTCGAAGTGCCTGTGAGTGTTCCATTCCATCACGCCGACACGGTCACCCGGCTTTACTCCGAGTCTTTCGAGCGCGTTGGCAAGCTTCTGAACTCTTTCGAACACCTGTTGATAGTTGTAGCGAAAAATGCCGCCGTCCATTTTCCTGGAAACAACCTCAACGTCGGGATAGGTGATGGCGGCGCTTCTCAGTATGGAAATGGTATTCAGCTGGTAGTCGTCTCCCGTTGTGGACGGACATCCGTCAATGATTCGATAGCTCATCGCGGCCTCCATGATAAGTAAGTTGTTCGAATTCGGCTTTTCGGCAACCGTTGCTCATCCGGCAAGTATCCGCCCAAGGATCGGTTGTCACAGGTTATGTGCCGTGTGAGCAGGCAGTTCGAACAGGGAGAGTCTCGACAGAATTCGATATGGTGAGAGAAGGGTCCGTTTAGGCATCCGGTTATGCGCCTCCCACCGGAGCACGAAAGCCGGCTGGAAAGGATCAGGCGGTCTAAAGAATAGCCGCAGATTCATCTGGTGTCAAAATGTAATTTGGACGGCGGAAACTGCCTGAAAAATCGGATTATCGCCGGATTGTCCCGGTTGCCGATGCTTCGACTCGGGATTTGCGATTTGGGGTCGGACCACGCTAAAAGCTTGCCGGCCAAGGAGAGAGTGGTCATAATCAACGATTTTATAGTCTTAAAATATTGTTTTTTACCTGGAAAAGGCCCTTTTAACGACGGCCGTCTGGTGCACCCGCTTCTTCCCGGCGCTCATGTGCCGGGGGAGCCTCTCATGACTCGAGCTTACCCAACAGATACCTCCACTCGGGTCACGTACACTTCCTCGTGCAGGCGTGTCTGGATTTCATTCGGAGAGGCAGTTTCGAAAAACAGTTCAACCGCTTCCTGAAGATTATTTCGAGCCTTCTCGATCGTATCGCCCTGACTGGCAATATCCAGCTCCGGGCAGAGCGACACATACCCGTCTCCCTCACGCTCGATAATCGCTGTAAGTTGCTTTTTCACAGTATCTGCCCCAATTCCTGGTACAAAGGATCAACCAGCCTTTAACGATCAAATCATAGTTGTCATCGCTGACGGCCCGCTTCAAGATACCGGCCGTCGTTCCCTGCGGGATGTCGGCCTTTTCGTTGCCGGCCGTCGTTATTGACTACGGTCCTTTGGTAAAATACCTGACATCGGCGCGAAATCATAGTGGGTGATTACCACTTGAAACCCTCTATATCTTGCCCGAATATTAAGCCCGTCCGGGGACCTCTCTTGCGGGACATATGATTCGGAGATACCGAGTTGTCGGCTCGGAGAGATTTGTTACCTTAAAGGAGAGATAACCTGGCGGGCATTTCAGATTCCCGACGATTTGGCGGCCATTCTTCTCCTGGCTGTTACCGCGGTGACTCGCCATGGCTTTGATGTCGCGGCGGATTTCATCCGGAATGCCTCTCTTCCGACCGGCGAGGATATGAGCCTCAATGAATGCATCTTCTCCCCCCTCAGGGGAAATACCGATTTAGATCTCAGCATTACCCCTTGCCTTTCTCCTGGAACCAGGCATATATAGATTGTAAGCTGGCAATACCACCAGCCATCACAGTGGAGGGTTCATGCAGGAGATCCTGAAGCCTCTCAAAGCGGAGAGCCTGGTGGAGGTATTCATCTCGAGGTTCGAAGACCTGATCCTTACCGGCAAGCTCGCCGTCGGCCGGAGGCTCCCCTCGGAGCGGGAGCTGGCGCTGCAGCTCGGGGTGAGCAGGCCGGTGGTGCACGAAGGCCTGGTGGACCTGGCTGCCAAGGGCCTGGTGACCTTGAAGCCCAGGGTTGGAACGGTGGTGAACGATTTTCGCAAGGAAGGGTCGCTGGCCATCCTGAACTCCATCATTAACTACCGGCAGGGCGGGCTCGACGAGAAGCTGATGGAGAGCCTGCTGCAGACGAGGCTGCTGGTGGAGACCGAAACCACCAGGCTTGCCGCATCGCATCGGACGGACGAGCATATGAAAGAATTCCACCTGATTGTGGATGCCGAAGAAAAGGCGAACCCCAGGGACCTGAAGACGGTAACCGGGCTCGACTTCGCATTTCACCATCTGATGGGCATTGCGTCGGGAAACCTTATCTACCCGATGCTCATCAATTCGTTCAAGCCAGTATACATGAACTTCACCTCCCTCTTCTTCTCGGACCCGAAGATGGCGCCCGAAATCGTGAAATTCCACAGGAGGCTGGTGAAGGCTATCGAAGACAGGGATGCGGACAAGGCGACGTCCATCATGCAGGAAACGCTTGCACACGGCGAGCGTCACCTGCGGACGATCCTCGCCGAAGCACAGAGGAGGTAGGCCATGAGCATGGCGGAAGCATTGCAGGTCAGGCAAAAGATCAAAGAGCCGAAGAACCTCTCCCCGAGGATCGCCTGGCTGCGGGACTACTACTTTCAGGGCGCGAAGCGTGCATGGAACAACGAGTTCACGGCCTGGACCACCGGTGCGGAATGGGACGTCGTGTTCGATGAGATAACCTACTACATCGTGCCCGAGACATACACGTTCCTCCAGACCTTCGGGTCTTCCTTCAAGCAGGCTGCAAGGCCCGTGACGCTTCACCCCGAATTTTGGACGTGGAGCCTGCCGGAACGCAAGGCGTGGTTCGTGAAAGAGGTGATGGTGAACTACGTTCCCCAGGAGATCCTGCCGGGCGACCTCATCGCAGGGAGCCGCTTCAATCTGCAGACATCCAAGTGCTGGACGAAGAAGGAGGCGAAGGAACGGAACGGGCTGGTGTACGGGAAGAAAGGGGCGCGATCCTCCATGAAGTGGTTCCACGACCACGGCTACGGCAACTCCGGAGCCACGTCCGGTCATCTAATCCCAGGGTATGAGCGGGTGCTCAAGGCCGGGTGGAAAGGAATCTACAAGGAGCTCGAGGATACATACGGGGCCTTGGGAGCGAGAGACGGAAAGGGGAGGAAAGGAGCACAGCTCAGGGCCATGATGACGGCGGCCACCATGCCCGTCCAACTGGCGGTGCGGTATGCGGACCTGTGCGCACAGCTCGCCCAATCGGTGGCCGGGCCCGAACGCGCAGAAGAGCTCAGGCAGATGGCGAGGAACCTGAAGAGGGTCCCCTGGGAACCGGCCCGGACCTTCTGGGAGGCGGTACAGTCCCTGTGGCTCACGCACATGCTGGTCATGAGCGACGAGAACTACCCGGGGCCCGGCGTGTCCTTCGGCAGGATCGACCAGTACCTCCTGCCCTACTGGGAGCTGTCGCTGGCCGAGGGCATGGACCGGGAGTTCGGCAAGGAGATCCTCAAGTGCTTCTGGGTGCATGCGAACACTGCCTACGACGCCATGATCCTCGTCGGCAACAACGGCATCACTGCGGGCTACGGCCAGCTCATTACGCTTTCCGGCATGGGTGCGGGCGGGATAGACATGACCAATGACCTGACCTACGCGATACTGGAGGTCATCGACGAGATGACACCCATCCTGGAGCCCAAGCCCAACGTGCGCCTCCACCGGAACAGCCCGGATGCGCTTCTGGACAGGATCGTGGACATGGTATCGGTGAGCCAGGGCGCGCCCTTCCTCATCAATTTCGACGAACGATCCATGGCCGGCATGCTTCTGGAGGCGGGGAAGGCGGGGATGACTCACCCGATCAGCGAGGCCAACGTGCACGAGTACGCGTCCGTGGGCTGCCTCGAGAACACCATGGTGGGCAACGACCGGTCCGGCACGGTGGACAACAACCTGAACCTGCTCAAGGCTTTAGAACTGGCCATGAACGACGGCAGGGATTTCTTCGACTTCGTGGACCCCATAACGGCCAGGAAGGAAAAGGTGAAGCAGGCAGGGCCGAAGACGGGCGACCCAAGGACTTTCTGCTCCTGGGACGAATTCTGGAAGGCCTATGCAGAGCAGACAAAGTACATCGTGAAGAAGTGCACGGAGCTCTACGAGAAGTCGGAGGCCATCCGCGCCGGATTCTGTCCCACGCCCTACCTCTCATGCCTGGTCAAGGGCTGCGCGGAGAAGGGCGTCGATATCACCGAAGGAGGGGCCGAGCTGAGTTTCACGACGCTGGAGGCCGTCACATTCGCCACCACCGTGGACAGCCTGCTGGCCGTCAAGCACCTGGTGTACGACACGAAGGAGTGCACCATGGACGAGCTTGTCAGGGCTCTCAGGGCCGACTGGAAGGGCTTCGAGGTCCTCCAGGCCAAGGCCCGCTACAAGGCCCCAAAGTACGGGAGGGACGACGACGACGCGGACGCCGTGGCGGCCAGGGTGATGGAGCTGTGGTGCGAAGAGGCCTGGAAGTACAAGACAAAGTCCACGAACAGGCAGTTCCGGCCGGGCATGCTGAGCTGGAACTACTGGGTGAGCGACGGGTTCATCCTGCCTGCGAGCCCGGACGGAAGGCCCAAAGGAAAGTTCCTGTCCAATGCCATCTGTCCGTCGAACGGCGCGGACATAAACGGGCCGACCGCCAATGCCAACTCCGTGGGCAAGGTCCTCGGAGGAAAGGCTGCGGACGGCAAGGGCGGGTACCAGGGCTATCGCAACCTGCTGCCGAACGGCGCGAGCCATACCATGTCCATCAACCCGTCCATGCTCAGGGACCCTGAGCACAAAGAGAAATTCAAGGCCTTCCTGAAGGGATATGCGGAGAATGGAGGCACCTGCCTGCAGATCAACATGATCGACGCGGAGACGCTGAAAGAAGCCCAAAGGAGCCCCGAGGACTACCGCTCGCTCCTGGTGAGGATCACCGGTTACAACGCCTACTTTACAAGCGTGGGCAGGGAGCTGCAGGACGAGCTGATCGCGCGCATCAGCCACGAGGCGCTGTAGGGGTGACAATGAAAGGGACGATTCTCAGGATCCAGCGCATGTCCACCGAGGACGGGCCGGGCATCAGGAGTACGGTCTTCTTCAAGGGCTGCCCCCTTCGCTGCGTCTGGTGCCACAACCCCGAGGGCATCCTCATGAAGCCCCAGGTGCATTGGACGGGCGCGCGCTGCATCGGATGCGAGACCTGCATCGGCGCATGCCCGGAAAAGGCGCTGGCCGGAGGGAAGAACGGAATCGTCATCGACCGGCGAAAGTGCACGGATTGCCTTGCCTGCGCCAGGGCCTGCCCCTCCACGGCCATGGAGGCCTACGGCGAGGAGTATGACACGGAGAGGCTGGCGAGCGAGGTGCTCAAGGACAGGATCTACTTCGAGAAGTCCGGGGGCGGGGTGACGCTCTCGGGAGGCGAGCCCGCCATGCAGGCCAGCTTCGGCGGGATGCTCCTGAAGGAGTTCAAGGAACAAGGCGTCCACACGGCGCTCGATACCTGCGGACAGTGCACCTGGGAGACCCTGGATTCGTTCCTGCCCTTCACCGATCTCGTGCTCTACGACATCAAGCTCATGTACCGGTCTGCACACAAGGAATATACGGGTTGCGACAACGGCCGCATCCTGGAGAACCTTACGGCCCTGGCCGGCCGCATGGAGCAGCGGGGAACACCCAGGTCGCTCTGGATTCGGACACCGCTCATCCCGGGATATACGGCCGATGAAGAAAACATCCGCGCCATCGGGTCTTTTCTCAGGGAAAAGCTCAGGGGTGTCGTGGACAGATGGGAGCTCTGCTCGTTCAATAACCTGTGCACCGATAAATACGAGGGGCTGGGGCTGGAATGGGCGTGCCGGGACCTGAAGCTGATGACGGAAGGGGAATTGGGCTACCTCGGACAGGTCGCGCAAGAGGCGGCAGGAGACGCGAAGATCGTCCGGACGAGCGGGGCGGTACGGAAGGCCGAAGACCGCGGCCTGGAAGAGAAACACCGGCTGAAGGTGATCAAGGGCGGGATATGCTGACGAGGGCATGGGAGGGTATGATGAAAAGGGTCTTCACACACTTTGAGGAAAACGACTTGAAGGAATTCGAGCCCGAGGCCAAGGTGGGGATCATCGCCACGGTGAATCCGGAAGGACTTCCGCACATCACCCTGATCACGTCGCTGCAGGCGAAATCGGTGGACCGGCTCATCTGGGGCCAGTTCTGCGAAGGGCTCAGCAAGCAGCACGTGAAGACCAACCCCAAGACCGGCTTCCTCATCATGACCATGGACCGGAGCCTGTGGCGCGGAAAGGCCCGGTGGACCCATGAAACGCAGCACGGCGAAGACTATGATATGCTCAATCTGAAGCCCATGTTCCGCTACAACGCCTATACCGGCATCTATACCGTGCACTACATGGATCTCGTGGAGACCTGCGGAAGAGAGAATCTCCCTCTTGTCAGGATAACGTGCGCATCGATCCTGACGAGGATCTCAAAATCCGTTTCGTTGACCGGACGGCCGGAGAGGATTTTAAACCCCTGGACGGAGAAGCTGTTCAACAGGCTCGACACCGTCAAGTTCCTCTCCTATGTCGGATCGGACGGCTTCCCCGCGCTCATCCCGCTCATCCCGTGCCAGGCTTCGGACAGCAGGAGGCTCGCCTTTTCCCCCGTTGCCTATTCTTCTGAGCTGAAGGCCTTGGAGAAAGGAATGCATATCGCCATATTCGGGCTCACCCTCGACATGGAGGACGTGCTGGTGAGAGGCGTCTTCACCGGGTACGACAAATTCAGGGGCATAACGCTCGGCTGTGCGGATATCGACTGGGTGTACAACTCCATGCCTCCGAAGCAGGGCCGCATTTATCCGCAGGAAGGCATGAAGCCGGTAACGAGTTTTTGAAACCTTCACCGGCAAGGTCCCGAAAAGAAAGAATTTCCATGGACATTGAACGCACGGCAAGGAAAGATCTCCAGCCCCCCGAGCGGTTCGGACACATCAACAAGGCGCTCCGGTCGGAGCCTGTCCACCTCTGTTCCGAGCGCGCGCTCCTCATCACGGAATTTTTCAAAAGTAAATCAATGCAAGGAGAGCTGTTTAAAGCTTCGGTAATCCTCGGACCAATCCATAGACTCGATCATCGGGCGGCTTATCAAGGTTGGAGCCAGAGTCGTTCACCATACCTCGCGGAGCGTGGAGTACTTGCACGTTGCGTCGGCCTTTCCCTTGGCTAAGTAGTGTCCATCCGGAAACACCGGATGAGACACTCGCAGTTTCCGATTCGGAAAGAAGGCATTTTTCGTCCTGGCAAGGAAATCGAGGGCTTGCGCGGAGGCGTACATGGGTACGCCGCACAAGAAAGCCCGAAGATTGACGCCGCCAGGGCGGAAAAGGACCCTTTCCGGATGGAAACTAAGTACTGCCGCGCTGTGTTCGGGTGACGAGCGCAATGGAAGAAATGGTTGACGCAGCAGCGGAGGGCGTGGTACACTCAAAGAGAGGGAAAAAGGGGCATTTCCATCAACATGACGACGGTTTTGCCTCTGTCAGGTCGCGTGGGACTCCCCACGGAGACCTTCTTGGGGTCAGCGGGACGACCTCTCTGCCGCTCAAGGGTCCCAAGACAGTCAAAATGGCAAGACCGCCGCATAATTCCGGGTACATATAAAGAGGTTGCATGTCTTCCCTCATCCTCATGTCACTACTCAACGGTCTGACTCTCGGAGCACTGTTGTTTATAACGGCCAGCGGCCTGACCCTTTCGTTCAGTCTCATGAGGGTGGTCAATCTGACCCATGGGGCCTTTTACATGGCGGGCGGATTCATCGGCCTATCCGTTCTGAAGTTCAGCGGAAGCTGGTTGCTGGCAGTGCTTGCAGGCGGGGTGGTGATGTCGGCGCTGGCTTTCATTGAAGAGCGGTTCCTGCTGCGTTGGGCGAGAGGCAACGACCTCATCGAGACGTTGATTTCGCTGGCGGTCGCTATCATCGTGGGGGATCTGGTTCTCGTCATCTGGGGGGGCTACCCCAGAACGATCAGCATTCCTGAAGCCCTGAACGGCGCTGTTTCAATTCCTCTGATCGACACGATTTATCCGGTATACCGCATCTTCACGGTGGGCCTGGCCCTGGTCATTATCGGGGCCTTGTGGGTTTTCCTCAAGAAGACCCGACTGGGCGTCACCATCCGCGCCGGTGTAGACAACTTTGAAATGGTGTCGGCACTTGGCATTAATGTCAGACGCCTTTTTTCTTTTGTCTTCACGCTTTCCGGTTTCCTGGCGGGCGTGTCCGGGGTGGTGGGGGGGACCTTCCTCATGCTGGTCGTGGGAGAAGATTGGAGAATCCTCACGCTGACCCTCATTGTCATCATCATCGGCGGCATGGGAAGCCTGGGCGGCACCATTGTCGGATCCCTGATCACCGGGTTGATTCACAGCTTCTCGACAGCCTTCATCCCGCAGTTCTCTCTTTTTGTACTTTTTCTCCCAGTGGCCATCATTCTGTCCATAAGGCCCCGGGGGCTTTTCGGCAAGGAAAGATGACAAAAGAACGCGGCTATCGTTTCAGGAGGGCGCTCCTCAGTACCCTTGTTGGCGGAATCATCATCGCCATTCCCTGGATCAGCTCCGAGTACTTCGTGATGATGTCCGTACGGGTGATGTTTTTTGGGATGCTCACGATGAGTCTGACCTACCTGGCTGGTGAGCTGGGAGCGGTTTCTCTCATGCAGGCCTCATTTTTTGGGATTTCAGGGTATTCGGTTGCTCTTTTGCAGTCCCACTATGGATTCCCGTTTCCCATTCCCCCTTTGGCAGGGCTTGTCATTGCAGTCCTTGCAGCGGGGCTTTTCGGGTTGCTGGTCGCCAGGGTGCGCGGGATCTATTTCCTGATGCTCACTCTGGTCCTCGGCCAGCTGGTCTGGTCGCTGGCCTGCCAGTGGTCCTCGATCACCAAGGGGGACACCGGAATCACGAACATTTACGCACCGACCGTTTTTGGAATATCGACTGAAAAGTCAAAGACGGCCTTCTACTTTTTCCAGCTCATTTTCTTTTGCGGGGCTGCGTCTTTTCTGGCGGCGCTGAAGCGGTCGCCCTTTGGTCTCATGCTGCGGGGTGTGCGAGACAGTGAGTCTCGAATGGCGATGTTGGGATTTCGCGTGGACCTGTTGCGGTACGCAGCCTTCGTTTTCGCGTCGTTCGTGGCTGCCCTTGGAGGTGTGTTTTTCACGTATTTCACCGGACTGATCAACCCCAACTCGGTTTCCCTGCCCGCGAACGTGGAGGCTCTTCTGGCAGGAATTCTGGGGGGCATCAACAGCCTGCTCGGGGCAGTCGTTGGCACCGCCATTCTGAAGACCCTGGATGTGGTGCTCAGCGGAATAACCGAGCGCTACATGCTGATCATGGGCGTCTTGTTTTTGCTTGTGATCATGTTCGCCCGGCAGGGTATCGTGGGAACCCTGATGAAGTACTGGAATAACCGGCTTTTCCCATTCCGAAACCGGGATCCGGAGCGGAGGCCCGGAGGCTTCTCAAAGAAGCCCGACGTCGTTAGAAACCCCTAATCACCAAAGGAGGAGCGCGATGGCTAGAAAAAGGATTATTCAACTGATGGTGGCTTTCTTCGTAGTCGCTTGGGCATTCGGCACGGCGCATGGAGTCAGCGAAATCCGCATCGGGGTGATCGGCCCCACCACGGGATGGGCGACCATATTCGGCCAAGACGTTCTCGATGGGGTCAAACTGGCGCTTTCCCAGAAGGATTACAAATTCAAGGGGACGCCAATCAAGATTTTCACTGAGGACACGAAGGCTGACGTTGAAGTGATGAGGACCAAGATGGATTCCTTGAAGAACCGGGACAAGGTGCATCTGATCATCGGACCCAGCCTCGGCCACGAGGGAATGGCCGCTGTGGATTGGGCGGCCCGCAATCCAGAGGTGCCCATCCTGGTGGGGTACTCCGCGCCCGAGGACATGACCATGCGGAAAGCCACCTACAGCCTCGTTCGCCCGGGCTGGACCGGAGCGCAGGTCATCTTTAACTTCGGGAAGTTCTGCGCGAAGGATCTAGGGTATAAGAAAATCATCATGGTGGGGCAGGATTATGCTTATCCGTGGGATCAGGCCGCAGGTTTCATCAGAGGATTTCTGGAGAACGGCGGCGAAAAGGTTGAACGGATCTGGCATCCGGTTGAGGCCGTGGACTTGAGCTCCATCATGGCCAAACTTGCGGGAATGGCCAAGGAATATGATGCCGTGCTCTGCAATTCCGGCGGGGCTCAGGTGGTGGCCTTTTTCAAGCAGTGGCATCAATTCGGCCTGGACAAGCTTTATCCGCAGATCCTGGGGCAGGCCAACGTTCCCATCACCCCCATGTTGGCGGAAATGGGCGACATGCTGCTCGGGGTCTACTCTTCCCTCCATTACTACGATGGCAACCCCTCGCAGGCGAATGTGAAGTTCAGAGAGAGCTACAACAAAGCCTACGGGCATTATCCCAGCGTCATGTCCCTCCAGGGATACGATGCCGTGAATGTGGCCTTCAAGGCGATGGAGGCGATCGGCGGCAAGGTCGATGACCCCAAGGCCTTTATCGCAGCTATCCGAAACGTAAAAATGACCGCGGATGAGTCCCCCCGAGGCCCCTTCTACTTCGACAAATTCGGGAACCCGGTGCAGAACGTTTACATCAAGAAAGTCGTCAAGCAGGACGGGCGGCTTATGAACATCGCGGTGAAAACCTACAAGGATGTTTCACAGTTCGGGCCTTATGCGGACATGCCGGAGAAATACATGGCGGCTCCTGCGACGACCCGCGACTACCCGCCCGGAGACAAGGCCTCCTACTTTAAGGAGATCGAAAAATACTTCGGGAAGGACTACGTCGACAAACTGGAGAAGAACAAAGGCTGGCCGGACTGATCTCGACCGCGACCAAAAAGAAGAACTCTCCGTAGGGCTCGATCACATGCAGGCTCTCGTGCTGAAGAGGATATCCAAGTCCTTCGGCGGGATCGTTGCGGTCGATAAGGTCGACCTCACCGTCACGACGGGGGAAAGCCGCGCATTGATCGGGCCCAATGGGGCCGGCAAGTCGACCCTTTTTAATTTGGTCACCGGTGAGCTCTCTCTGGACGAGGGCCGGATTTTGCTCTTCGGCAAAGACATCACCCATGCGCCCGTCCAGAAACGAATTGACTCCCAACTGGGCAGAACCTATCAGACCTCTAACCTTTTTCGGCAGTTGACCGTCCAGGAGAATCTTTTTCTGGCTTCCTGGCACACGTGGGAAAAAAAGGCCTCTATCGCCGCCACGCTGTTTCGAGCCTGGCAAAAATTTCGGAACCAACGCCGACACATCGCCGAGATTGCCCATCGGGTTGGATTGGAGAACAAGCTCGATATCGTAGTCGATGAGCTTTCCCACGGTGAGCAACGCCAGCTGGAGTTGGGCATCACCCTGGCTCATGAACCCAGGATACTGCTGCTGGATGAACCCATGGCGGGGCTTTCCGTAGCTGAACGGAGGTTTATGACCGATTTGATCATGAGCCTGAAATCAGAGATTACGGTGGTGATCATCGAGCACGACATCGATGTGGCATTCAGCATTGCCGACCGGGTCTCGGTGCTCCACCATGGCGCCATCATTGCCGAGGGCACCCCTGAGCAGATCGAAGTCAATCCCAAGGTTCAGGAGATTTACACCCTGAGCCGGCATTCATGAAGATTCCAAGTATGCCTGAGCCCCTGTTGAAAATAGAACACCTCGATGCCTACTATGGCAAAAGCCATATCCTTCAGGGAGTCGATCTATACGTCAATCCAGGTGAGCTGGTCGTCGTCGTCGGACGCAACGGCATGGGCAAAACCACTCTGCTGAAATCGATCCTGGGGCTGCCGCCGGTATCCAGAACCGGATCGATCCTTTTCGAAAACCAGGAAACAGTCCATATGCCCACCCATGAAATTACCAACCTGGGCATTGGATATGTTCCTCAAGGGCGGATACTTTTTCCCTCTTTGACAGTGGATGAGCACCTGCTTTTCTCTTGGCGCCAAAGCGGGGCGGACCCTTCGTGGTCGCCCGAGACGGTCTACGATCTGTTCCCGGAATTAAAAGAGAGAACCCATATCTCCGGCACCCTCCTCAGCGGCGGCGAACAGCAGATGCTGACCATCGGCCGCGCGCTGGTCACCAATCCGCTGCTGCTCCTCATGGACGAACCTTCCGAAGGCCTGTCCGCGTTGGTCATCCAACGGGTGGAGGAGGTTTGCCGCCAACTAAGTTCCAGCGGCATGGCCATCTTGCTGGTAGAGCAGAATCTGGAGATGGCTCAATCGTTGGCGCACCGCGCCTACATTTTCGTCAACGGCCGAATCGCCCGGGAATTGCCGGCCGGCATCCTGGCGGCCGACCAGCACCTGCTGCAGCAAGTGCTGGGGGTGACCGCTGGCAGTGGCGAACTCCCCGCGGAGCAGCCCGTGGAACCGGAAGCAGAAGCAAAACCGGAGAAGCCCGCAGCGGAAGAGATCCCCGAAACCGTTGTCGGGGCCTCGGCCCCGACGCTTTGGAGCGGTGCCAGACTTCCGGACGTTCAGGCGCTGCAAAGGAGTTCGTCCGCACCGCCCGTGAGCAAAACGCGATCGAAGTTGTTGCAGGTGTCAGTGGCCGACACGATCGACAGGGCCGCCTACATCGTCGGGACCTTCGACACCAAGTCCCAGGACCTTCTGTTCATTAAATCCTGCCTGGATCGGTTGCGCGTGCGAACCATCACGGTGGATTTGTCCACTTCGCGGAAACCATCGCCTGCGGCCATCGGTCCCACAGAAGTGGCCCGACACCATCCGGAAGGCACCGGGGCCGTGTTTACCGGCGACCGTGGCACGGCAGTGGCTGGAATGGCCCATGCCTTCACCCGCTTCATGGCGGGGCGCCGCGACGTGGGCGGCATCATCTCGGCGGGGGGCAGCGGCGGCACTGCTCTGGTGACCCCGGCGATGAGAAGCCTGCCGGTGGGCGTACCCAAGGTGATGGTTTCCACGGTCGCTTCCGGCAATGTCCGACAATATGTGGGCCCTTCGGACATTTGTATGATGTATTCGGTCACCGACGTGGCCGGCATCAACCGCATTTCAGCCAGTGTGTTGTCCAACGCGGCCCACGCTCTGGCTGGCATGATCGGGTTTCGGCAAGATGTGGAGAGCTCCCGGCTGCCGGCTATCGGACTGACCATGTTCGGAGTCACCACCCCTTGCGTCCAGGCGGTCACCCAAGCGCTGAAAATGCGCTTCGACTGCCTGGTCTTCCATGCCACCGGCACGGGTGGCCAATCCATGGAGAAACTGGTCGAATCCGGCATGCTGGCAGGCGTCATCGACGTGACCACCACCGAAGTGGCTGATTTCCTAATGGGCGGTGTCATGAGTGCCGGTGAGGATCGTATGGGGGCCATCATCCGCAGTCAGATCCCTTACGTCGGTTCCTGCGGGGCGCTGGACATGGTCAATTTCGAAGCCATCGACACCGTGCCGCAGAAATATAAGAACCGTAACCTTTATCAACACAATCCCCAAGTCACCCTAATGCGCACGACTGCGGAGGAAAACCAGGCAATTGGGCGCTTCATCGCCGCCAAGCTCAACCAGATGGAGGGGCCCGTGCGGTTCCTGCTGCCCTTGAAGGGAGTCTCGTTAATCGATGCTCCCGGCAAACCCTTCCACGACCCGGCGGCCGACCGCATGCTGTTCGACACCCTGGAAAGCGAATTTCGGCCGGGGCCCAATCGCCGGTTGATCAAACTCGACATGAACATCAACGATCCGGCCTTCGCTAAGGCCCTGGTCGATCACTTTTTGGAAATTGTTTCTTCCGGTTCTTCCGGACACTGATTTTAAGGAGATTTCCATGGCCCGCTTTACTCGACAACAGATCCTGGATCGACTCAACGCCAAAATCCGTAGCGGACAGCCCATCGTCGGCGGCGGCGCCGGCACCGGGCTTTCTGCCAAATGCGAGGAGGCCGGCGGCATCGACCTGATCGTGATCTACAATTCAGGCCGCTACCGCATGGCCGGCCGGGGGTCGCTTGCCGGGCTCATGGCGTATGGCAACGCCAACGACATCGTGATGGAGATGGCCCGCGAAGTGCTGCCGGTCACCCGTAACACCCCGGTACTGGCGGGCGTGAACGGAACCGACCCCTTTTGCATCTTCGACTCCTTTCTTGACCAGCTCAAGGCCGTTGGGTTCGCCGGAGTGCAGAATTTTCCCACGGTGGGTCTCATCGACGGCATCTTCCGGCAAAACCTGGAGGAGACCGGGATGGGCTTCGGGCTTGAGGTGGACATGATCCGGATGGCACACGCAAAAGACATGTTGACCACTCCGTATGTGTTCTCTGAAGATGATGCCATCGCCATGACGGAGGCTGGTGCCGATGTTATCGTCTGCCATATGGGGCTGACCACCGGCGGCAACATCGGAGCCGGAACGGCCAAGACCTTGGACGATTGTGTGGATCTAATCAATGCGTGGAGCGAAGCGGCGCTGAAAAAGCGCCGAGACATTATCACCCTGTGCCACGGTGGGCCGATCTCCATGCCCGAGGATGCCGAGTACGTTCTGAAGCGCTGTCCGGAGTGCGACGGGTTCTACGGCGCCTCCTCGATGGAACGGCTGCCCACCGAGAAGGCCCTCATCGCACAAACAAGGGAATTTCTCAACATCAAGCGCCGCTGAGGGTCGCCCGGAGAGAGCGTTCGATAGAAATAGCGCTGATGCAGAGTCGTAGGATTAGCCGGCGAGAGTAAGAGTGTAGCCAATAGGAGGAATGCCATGACTATCTACGCGTGGGTTATTTTGGCGGTCATCATCGCCATAATCCTTATCGCGGTGGGGATCTGGTTTGTCCGGTCCTTTTATCGTCGATCGTCCAAGGAGATCGCTTTTGTTCGCACCGGACTGGGGGGGCAGAAGGTCATCATCGATGGCGCCGCCTTCGTTATTCCGATTCTTCACGATGTCACAGAAGTCTATCTCAGCACCCTGCGCCTGTCGGTGACATGCGACAAGGAGCAAGCGTTGATTTCCAAGGACCGCATGCGCGTGGACGTGGCCGTGGATTTTTACATTCGTGTCCGAAAAGAGGTCGATTCCGTCACCATCGCCGCTCAGACCCTCGGGCGCAAAACGGGAAAGCCCGACGAACTGCGCGAGATGATGAAGGGCAAATTCGTCGATGCCCTCAGGGCGATGGCCTCCGGCATGACCTTGGAAATGCTCCACGAGCAACGCAGCCAGTTCATTAAGGCCGTGGGACAGGCGGTGGCCGAGTCTTTGATTAAGAATGGGTTCGAACTTGAATCCGCCAGCTTGACCGACCTGGACCAGACCGACATGGAGTACTTCAACCCTTCCAATGCTTTTGATGCCGAGGGGTTGACCCGTTTGACGGACGAGATCGAAAGACGCAAGAAAACGCGCAACGACATAGAACAGGACACCCTGATCCAGATCCGTTCCAAGAACCTGGAAACCGATAAACTGAGCCTGGATATCGAACGCGAGAGCGAATACGCCCGCCTGTCCCAGGAAAAGGATCTGGAGTTCCGCCGGGCTTGGCAACAGGCTGAGGTGGCCCGCGAGCGTGCCGAGCGCAAGCGCGACGCACAGGTGGCTGACATTATTTCCAGCGAGCAGATCGAGAAGGCCCGAATTGCTTCCGAACGCCAGCTGAAGCAGGACCGCATCGAACAACAGCGCGACATCGAGGCCATGGAGATCGAGCGGCGCAAATTGATTGAACTGGCCGAGCACGCCCGGACTGTTGCCGTGGCCGAATCCTCCGAGGCCGAAACAGCGGCGCGTGCCAAGGCCGATGAGAAGCGTGCGGCCGCCATTTCTGCGGAGGAGGCCATCTTTACCGCACGGGAAAGGGCCCAGGCGGATCGAAAAAAGGAGGTGGAGCTGATCATGACGGCCCTGGAGGTGGAAAAAGATCAACTTCGGCAAAAAACCCGGATCGCTACTGAAGAAGCGGTGGCCGCCGGTCGGGCGGAAATCGCGCGCATCGATGCCGATGCCTTTGCCTTGGCCGAGGAGACCCGCTCCAAGGCCTATCGGATTCGGCATCAGGTCGAATCCGAGGGTGTCAGGCTCATGGCCGAGGCTAACAACATCGCCAGTCCGGAAGCCCGGGCTTCAGCTCTGCGGTTGCGCCTGGTGGAAAAACTCGACGCGATCATCCGCGAGAGCGTCAAACCCATGGAGAAGATCGAGGGGATAAAGGTGGTCCACCTCGACGGCCTGACCGTGCCGGCCGGCGGCGGATCACCAGAAGGCGAAGGTGGTCTCACCGATCGGCTCGTCAGCAGCGCCTTGCGCTTCCGCGCACAGGCGCCTATCGTGGATCACTTGCTGAGTGAAATTGGTATCAATATCAGCGACCCAAGCAAGCTCGCGCAACTGCTGGACAAACTGCAGAAGGACCGCCCCGAGGGGGCCAAGGAGAAGTAATCCATGATCAAGGTGTATCGGTCCACGGTCTTGGACACCCCGGCAGATAGGGTGTGGCGGGACCTTCGAGATTTCAATGGGATGGCCAACTGGCACCCGTCGATCGTATCGAGCCGTATCGAAAATGGCCAGCCGGGTGACAAGGTCGGATGCGTGCGAAACTTCCAGCTCAAGGACGGTGCCCGGGTCAGGGAAAAACTGCTGGCCCTATCGGATTACGACTACACCTGCACCTCTGCCATCCTGGACAGTCCTCTGGAACTGAGCGATTATATTTCTTCCTTACGGCTGTTTCCCGTCACCGAGGACAACCGCTGCTTCATCGAGTGGTCTGCGGAATTCGATTGCCCGCTGGAAAAGGTGGCTGAGCTATCTGAGACCGTCGGCAACGGTCTGTTTCAGACCGGGCTCGACGCATTGAAGAAAACTTATGGAAAAAGATGAAAGTCTCCGTCATTCGATCGGCAGTAATTGACGCCCAAATCGATGAGGTATGGGCGGTGCTGCGTGATTTCAACAGTCACGACCGGTGGCATCCAGCCGTGGCCCGCAGCCGGATGGAAAACGATCTCGACGGCGACGTCGTCGGAGGTGTGCGACGATTCAGCCTCACCGACGGCGCCGAGTTTCGTGAGCAACTGCTGCGCCTCAGCGACCGCGAGCACACATTTAGTTACTGTATCCTCGACTCACCCCTGCCGCTTTTTGACTACGTGGCCACGGTTCGACTCAAGCCGGTGACCGACGGCGGCCGGACCTTCTGGGACTGGCGCTCGCAGTTTCGTGCCCCGGACCATCGCGCCGCGGAGCTGGAAAAGATGGTTGGCCAGAAAATCTATGAGGACGGATTTTCGGGGCTGCGGAGGTTTCTGGCCGAGAAAGAGGGGCGCCCGCAGCCTCCCGGCCATAGGGAGGCGACCGCAGCTCTTGCGACCGCTCGCGACGAGTACCTGCCGTCCAAGGCACTGGTGGTGGCGTCCGCCGGAGGTCCGGAGGTCATGACCCTTGGGGATGTGACGGTTCCTGCACCAGGCCCCCGGCAGGTGCGTATCCGCCAGACGGCGATTGCAGTCAATTACATAGACATCCAGCATCGCCGAGGAATCTCGGCAGGTTTTGATTTGCCGGGGACCCCGGGTGTGGAAGGTGTGGGTGAGATCATCGACGTGGGAGACCAGGTCAACGGATTATTCCCGGGCGACCGCGTCGCCTATATGAGCCCAAAACCCGGATCCTATGCCGAAATCCGTTGTGTCAATGCCGACGCCTGCATACCCGTGCCCGCTGGCGTATCTGATATTGACGCTTCCACCTTGCTCAAGGGCGTTACGGCTGGGTTACTGCTTAGCCGGGTGTTCAGGGCCGCCCCGGGCGCGACGATCCTGATCCAGGCGGTAGCCGGCGGCCTGGGTCACTTGCTCAGCCAATGGGCCAAATCCATGGACCTCACGGTCATTGGCACGGTATCTACTGCCAATAAGGCCAAGTTCAGCCGAGACCGCGGCTGCGACTACCCCATCGTGGTCGCAGACGACACCTCAGCAACATCCGAAGTGATGCGCATCACCAATGGTCTCGGGGTCGACTATTGGGTCCACAGCAGCGGCGCGCGGGGGCTCGATGCCGCTCTCGCCTGCCTGTCCCGCTTCGGCCACTGCGCCGTCATCGGCGACCGCAACGGACAGGTTATGCCTTTGGACGTTAGCGTGTTAAAGCAGCGGTCCCTGACCGTGTCGGCCCCGGTGTGTTTTGACTACTTCGACGATCGTTCCAACTTTCTCCGCCTTGTCCATCAATTGTTCGCAAAAATTCAAAGCCGCACCATCATCCCCGCCATCGAAGCGTTCCCGCTAAGTCAAGCTTCTAAAGCCCATAGTCGAATCGAAAACCGACAGACCATGGGTGCCGTCGTCCTGACTCCTGGAGGATGAACCCTATATATGGTCAATTTCTGGGAATGAGTTTCAGGGCAGCTTGCCAATATCCTGAACTCCAGGCATCTTGAGATCCGGATGTGCTTAACTTTTGAGTCCTCAAGGAACACGAGGGCAAGAAGAGCTGTCGAAAATACAGCGGAAGAAACTGCTTAGGTTGTGAACCTCGTATGATAGACGTATATAACCGTCCTCCGTCCTCAGCACTCCGTCCTCAGCACTCAGCCCTGATAGCACAGGCTGTATCCGTGAAGAAAAAAGGCGCCGCTGTTTCCAGCGGCGCCTTAGTGCCAGGATTTACGACAATGCTACCTGGTGATTTGCTAATACCACAATCTAAATTAGAATCACAAGGGTTATTTCCGGGTGTAGGAAAGGGGGATGCCGGCTACCCGAATCCATTGTTATAGAAACGAAATCAAGATCTTATACTAAGGGCTTGTCCGTAAATAAAACCTTTGCGCTCGCATCCGGCTTTTGGCCGGCTTTGGCCGCTCCTCAATCGCAAAATCCTCGACGTAGCACAACTACGCCTGCGGTTTTGCTCAATCTTCGCGACCAAATCAGTCACAAAATCCGGCGCAATCCCTAAGAGGCTTATTTACGGACAAGTCCTAAGTTGCATTCATAGAGCGCCTGATAACTCGAGGCTCCGCCCGGTAGGGGGAAGTTTTCTCACTAGCCTTCAGCCTTCAGCCTTCAGTCTTCCGTCCTCCGTCCGCCGCCCTGCGCCCCGCGGGACGCATCTTTTACTCAGTCCTCAGTCCTCAGTCCTGATTCGTCAGTTCTCCGTCCTCCGTCCTGCTCCCCGCTTCGTGGTTCTCCTTCCTGCTACCTGCTCCTTGCTTCCCGCTCCCCGTCCTCCTAGAAGCTGTACCCAACCTCCCCGTGAGTTTCTTTGTCGAGGCCCGAGGCTTCTTCATCGGCGCCCACTCTTAAACCGATTGTTTTTTCGAGGAAATAGGCGATCAGGTAGGTGACCGTCAGGCAATAAAGGGCCACTGCAATAACTCCTATGGCCTGTATTCCCAACTGCTTCGGATTGCCCGCTGTCAGTCCGCTCGCTCCTGCGGTTGCGAAAAGACCGGTTGCCAGCGTTCCCCACGCGCCGCCGACCCCGTGGACCCCAACCACGTCCAGAGAGTCATCGTAATCGAGTTTGAATTTGATCCGGACCCCGTAGAAGCAGATCGCCCCGGAGACAAGTCCGATGACCATCGCCCATCCCGGGCTTACAAACCCGGAAGCCGGGGTCACCGCACCCAGCCCGGCGACGATTCCCGAGGCAAATCCAAGGGCGCTCGGTTTTTTTACGATCAGCCATTCCATGGCCATCCAAGAGCACGCCCCGGCTGCTGCTGCCGTCATCGTGGCTGTAAAAGCGAGGGCTGCCGTGGCGTTTGCCGCCAGAGCGCTGCCGGCGTTGAAGCCAAACCAGCCGAACCAGAGGAGCCCAACGCCAAGTAGTGTCAATGTAAGATTATGAGGGACGAACATTTCGCCGGGATATCCCCTGCGTTTTCCGATTACTATGGCAATTGAAAGCGCAGAAATGCCGGCCGAGAGATGCACGACCAGACCGCCCGCAAAATCCAGGCCGCCCATCGATTGGAACCAGCCGCCTCCCCATACCCAGTGAGCCAAAGGATAGTAGACAATAAGCGACCAGAGAACAAGGAAAGCCACGTATGACCTGAAAGTCATTCGCTCGGCTATGGCGCCGCTGATCAATGCCGGAGTAATGATGGCGAACATTCCCTGAAACATGACGAACGCGTATGTTGGGATTGTGTCCCTTAGCGAATCGATTGTCGTTCCCATGAGCATGAACTGGCTGAGGTTCCCGACGAACCAGTTCCCGGAGGTAAACGAAAGCGAGTACCCTATGATAATCCACAGTAGTCCCAGAACGCCGAGTGCAACGAAAGAGTGCATGAGAGAGCTCAGCACATTCTTGCGCTGCACCATGCCGCCGTAAAAAAGGGCAAGGCCGGGCAGCATCACCATGACGAGGGCCGCCGATATGAGCACCCAGGCGGTGTCTGCCGGATTCATCACGGCTGCCTCGGCCGCCAAAGCAGGACGCGTCCATACCCATAGCGACAAAAATGTTATTGTAATCATCCATGTCAGCAAACCTGCAGTCTTCCGGAACTTGAAAGCCATAACGCACATGCCCTTCCTGGTTGATTGAAATTGTTAAAAATAAGAAGACATATTTATTTCAGGTGCCTAAGCGTTTCGAATATATCGTAACAAGACTGTCTCTTGTGGCAAAAGTTGTCGTTATTGTCAAACACTTTTGTCTCGCTCTGCGCTCCAATACTTGCCGTATGTGGGAATCCAGCTGGGAATAACGTCATTTTTGTATCGAATCAGCTCATGCAGAAGACAACAGTGGCAGGAACCAGTATTTTTGTGGTATTCTTCTCTCATCGGGAGGTACAAGTTTGAACTTTGTAAAAAAGCACGAAAATGTGCTCCCGGTACAATTGTGTAACGGTTAAAGACCGGCGGTGATGGGGAGAAGAGGGGTAAATCTAGGGATTGTCCGTAAATAAGCCTTTAGGGATTGCGCCGGATTTTGAGACTGATTTGGTCGCGAAGATTGAGCAAAACCGCAGGTGTAGCAGGGCTACATTGAGGATTTTACGATTGAGGAGCGGCCAAAGCAGGCCAAAAGCCGGATGCTGGCGCAAAGGTTTTGTTTACGGACAAGCCCTAAATCAGGCAGTGTCGGAGGGAGCGAGATGACAAAAATAGAAGCGATCATAAAACCTTTCCGTCTTACCGAAGTGCAGGAAGCACTGACGGCGCTCGGTATCCAGGGAATGACGGTGAACGAAGTCAAGGGATTCGGGCGGCAGAAGGGTCATGTGGAACTCTACAGGGGAGCGGAATACACTGTAAATTTCGTGCCCAAGCTGTATATCATGACCGTTGTTCCGGACGATCAGGCGCAAAAAGCCGTGGATGCGATTCAAAAGGCGGCGTACACCGGCAAAATCGGAGACGGGAAGATATTCATTTCAAAAATTGACGAGGCCGTACGGATTCGTACGAAAGAAACGGGGAGCGAGGCCCTGTGATCAAGTGATCTTTATCAAAAGCGTGGGAACTGCGCCCCCCACACCCCCTCCGCCTGGCGGAGCCTCGAGATCTATGTGGCGCTGCGGCGGCGGCCCCGCCGCGCAATGCCGAAAACTGCGAAAGCATAGCTTCTCTCAGCGTACTCTGCGTCTCTGCGGTGGATAATTACGTTTGGCTGCTCACTTTTCCTCGCGAAGCGATAGAACCAGAAGGAATTGTTTTCTTTTGCTTTTTCTGTTCACTCTTCACTCTTCACTCTTCACTGCCTTCCTGCCCTCAATTCCTCAATCTTTCTGTTCGTTTTCTACAGAATTGTTCTGGGCGCAGCCATTATTATGGCAATCAAGTATTCTAATTTGCTCTAAGAGACCTCAGACACATTTTTAGCACACCTTTTTCTCAAGTCTTTCCAGGGATTTTACAAAAACGTTTCAAAATTGTGCCTCCTGCCGATTGCGATACAATTGTGTACCGCTTTTTGGCCCGGAATTGGTCCGTTCAAGCCTTGCCCTGGAGATTTTAATCCTGTAAATCCGCCTGGTTAGCATCGGCTTTTGATGTAGTACGCAGGCTTGGCACATGCTTTGGACTGTCCTCACGAGTTCGCGTCCATCCGGAAACTCCGGATGGAACGCTGGCAGTTTCCGATTCGAAAAGGAGGCATTTTTCGTACTGGCCAGGAAATCGAGGGATTGCGCGGAGGCGTACTTGGGTACGCCGCACAAGCAAGCCCGAAGATTGACGCCGCCAGGACGGAAAAGGACCCTTTCCGGATGGAAACTAGTTCGGTCTGTGCAATAGCCCTCAGATGCTGGAAGGCTGAGAGTGATCGGTGGAATAAGCATAAATCCAAATCCAAAACAAAGGCGGAGGTAGGGAGATGACCAAAATTGAAGCAATCATAAAACCTTTCCGGCTTACCGAAGTGCAGGAAGCGCTAATAGCGCTCGGTATCCAGGGAATGACGGTCAGCGAAGTGAAGGGATTCGGGCGGCAGAAGGGGCATGTGGAACTTTACAGGGGAGCGGAATACAAGGTTAATTTCGTGCCGAAGCTGCTGATCTTGACCGTGGTTCCGGACGAACTGGCGGGAAAGGCCATGGAGGCAATCCAAAAGGCGGCCTACACCGGAAAGATCGGGGATGGGAAGATCTTTTTATCGCCCGTAAGTGATGTCATGCGCATAAGGACCAAAGAAGCAGGTCCGGAAGCCCTTTAGGGGTTTTAGTGATTCATTGGAGGAGCGACTCTTTCGCAACTTGTTTAGAGATCCGGAGGAAATGATATGAATAAATTGTTGGTGGCTTTGATTCTTGTTTTCCTGGCATTACTGGCAGGCACTGCTTTTGCTCAACAAGCCGGCGCGCCGGTACAGTTGGCGCAGACGGCCCAGACGGCGCCGGCTCCGGCGGAGACCCCGGCGAAAATCGACACCGGTGACACGGCCTGGCTCCTTGCTTCTTCGGCCCTCGTTTTGCTGATGACCCCCGGTCTTGCCCTGTTCTACGGAGGAATGGTCCGGCGTAAAAACGTCCTTGGAACCATTATGCACAGTTTTGTTGCCATGGGCATAATAACGATTCAATGGGTGCTTTTCGGCTACTCTCTGTCGTTTGGGCCCGACATCGGACACTTTATCGGCAATCTTGACTGGGTAGGTCTAAAAAGCGTCGGGTTCGAGGCAAACGCCGACTATGGGCCCACCGTCCCTCACCAGGCATATATGATATTTCAGATGATGTTCGCCATAATAACTCCCGCTCTTATTTCAGGGGCCATTGCCGAAAGGTTCAAGTTCAGCACCTACGTCG
Organism: uncultured delta proteobacterium; assembly: GCA_963757915.1. GTDB lineage: Bacteria > Desulfobacterota > Syntrophobacteria > Syntrophobacterales > Syntrophobacteraceae > SbD1. Next base: position 45,938 of record CAVWTD010000003.1, read on the forward strand.
TGTTCCTGGTTCTTTGGGCAACCCTTGTATACGATCCGCTCGCCCACTGGGTATGGGGAACCGGCGGCTGGCTAAAAGAGATGGGGGCCCTTGATTTCGCCGGAGGTCTTGTGGTTCATATAAGTTCCGGTGTTGCTGCGCTCGCCTGCGCACTGGTCCTGGGAAAAAGAAAAGGATACCAGGTCGAAATTATGGCGCCGCATAACCTTACACTGACGATACTGGGGGCCTGTCTGCTGTGGTTTGGATGGTTCGGGTTCAACGCGGGCAGCGCGGTGGCCTCGGGTGCGCTTGCGACTTCGGCCTTTGTGGTTACCCACATTGCAACCGGTACCGCAGCCATGTCGTGGATGTTCGTCGAATGGATCCATAGAGGCAAACCTACCGCTCTTGGCGCTGCATCCGGTGCGGTCGCCGGACTTGTCGCCATTACTCCGGCGTCCGGATTTATCGGGCCTCTCCCGGCGCTGCTTCTCGGGATTTTTGCCGGTGCAATCTGCTACGGAGCGTGCAGTCTGAAACCGAGGTTCGGCTATGATGACTCGCTGGATGTGGTCGGCGTTCACGGGATTGGCGGGACTCTGGGCGCATTGTTTACCGGGTTTTTTGCCTCAAAGCTTATCAATGCCGCAGGCGGTGACGGACTCTTTTTCGGAAACGCAGGGCAGGTAGGCATCCAGGCGTTGTCGGTAGTATCTGCTTGGGTTTACTCTTTCGTGGTCACCTTCATCATTCTTAAGATACTCGATGCAACTATGGGCCTGAGGGTGAGCGAAGAGGATGAATCGACAGGTCTCGATTTGAGTCAGCATGGTGAAGTAGGCTACACTTTTGAAGCCTGATACCAGTTTGCGATCATAGTGGTGTTTAAATTGCGGGCCGGTTGGCTCAAGTGCCCCGCAGTTTAGGCTTGATAAGTCAGCCCAGGGTGGCGTCCCGCGTCTCGCGGGACGCCACTTTTACTCCGCCCTCCGTCCTGCTCCCCGCTCCCCGCTCCCCATTCTCCGTCCTCCGCCCTCCGTCTTCCGTCCTCAGTCCTCCGTCCTCAGTCCTCAGTCCTGCTCCTCGCTCCCCGCTTCCTGCTTCCTGCTTCCTGCTTCCTGCTACCTTTCCAGGATCTGTATCTTCAGTACATCCTCGCGCGGAATCGCCTTTTCTATGTGAATCTTTACCATGTCGCCCTGATTGAATTTAGCGTTCTCGGGCACTGGGGCGTTGGCTTCGAGCAGGAAATCCGGGACCAGAAGGTGCGCGTAGCGGGCATTCTTGTCCAGAACCAGCGCGTTCAGGTTTTCTATGTCTTCCTGTTCCATGTACTTGAGAATCCAGTACCTGCTCCATTTGCGCTGGATTGTGAAAACCCTGGCCTGGGCGGGCGAAAGCTGCCCTGCCATTTCATCGAGTTGCTGTTTGGTATAGAGTCCGGTCCCAGTGGCCAGGGCATGTTTCAATTGACGTTGTACTACGAGGTCCGAGTAGCGGCGGATGGGTGAGGTTACAGTCGTGTAATGAGAGATTGCGAGGCTGCAGTGCGGTTTTGCCTCGGTGGACAGTTCCGCCCGCGAAAACAGGCGCCTCTGGCGATAAATTCGAAAGAGTTCGTGCTCGCTATGGACGAATTCGGTTTCCGGCCTGCATTCCGCCTGATTCCGATAGAGGGCGGGTATGTCTCTTTGGGAAAGATAGCCGGCCGCCGCAGCGTTTGCCTGGATCATCCATTCCGACACGAGTATCTGGCTTGGGGTTTCCTTGTCATAGTAAGCAATCTGAATCATCCCGGCGCTGTTCACGTAAACCTGGATTTCCGGGAGCGGAAGAATGATCGCGCCCAGATCGAGTCGCTTCTGCCTGAGTCTCGAAGCAATCTCATAGAGTACTTTCAGTTTGCTCTCTTCATGAATCCTTTCGTTCACATCCCGGTAGGTCAGCTGCCTGCGAACCCTGACTACACTTGGACAAATCCTCGTTTCGCAAACATTGGCCCCTGAATCCATCGTAATGAGAAAACTGAGTGCAAGGCGGTCCTCGCCCGACTTGAGACTCAATGTCCCCTCTGAAAGGGAAGGGGGCAGCATAGACACACGCTCGTCCGGCAGGTAGATCGAACTTGCCCTTGCCTCGGCTTCGCGATCCAGAGGCGTGCCATGCCCGATAAGTTCGGCAACGTCGGCGATGTGAATGCCAATCTCGAAAAGCCCGCCCCCAAGCTCGCGCACGCTGAGCCCATCGTCGTAGTCACGGGTCAAAGAGCTGTCGACCGTAAAAACATCCAGGCCCGTGAGGTCCTCTCGTTCATTTTTGGCTACTTCGGTGAGGCTCGATTTTAATATCTGCTCGGCCTGTTCCATGGCATTGGGTGGGAACTCGGCCGAAATGCCGTGCTCATGCAGCATGAGGTTTTCGTCTTCGCGCCATATGCCCAACCGCACCAGGAGGCGGAAAGCTGACTGGGGAGTCGAAGGAATGCCGGCCAGCTTGAGAAGTTCTTTGACGAAACCACTTTCTTTTGCCTCCTGTCCGAAAATAGCAAAGTTCTTTAATTGCTCTGTCAGTTCTTCACGGAATTCGATCTGGGGAACACTTTGCCGCCGGGTGTGTATAGTCGCGGCCCACCTAGCCCCTTCGACGAGTCTGCGCTCCCTTTCAGCTTCGTTTTTCAGCTCGATGCGGCGCTCCTCGACGCTTTGAGCGGACCGAGGGTAGAATTTAGAGTCCCTGGCCAGGAAATAAAGCCTGTCCGAAAGCAGCAACCGCTTGACTGCGGCCGCCTGGTCATCGGAAATCGGGGTATCGAAAATGAACTCGGCGATTTCTTCGGCTTCATAGCCGGCCTCTTCGGATTGTAACAGGGACCAGATTTCCTCGAGATCGATCCGCTCCATGATGCCCTTCCGATTCTCGGAGATGGATCGCAGTTCTTGCAGCAGTTCGTCACGGCTCAGCTTAAGGTTAAGGGATCTATTTCCGTGGTAAACGACTCTTGAGAGGGTAAGACTTACTTCGCGGTTATGCTCGGAGAGCGCATTGAATCGGCCGTCCTTTGCAACGAGAACGACCCCGCAAAGGATTTCCTTTGATTCATAAAATTCGAACACGGCGCCGGGCGCAATTTCGAGGCGCTCATTCCGGCTCATGAAAAATTCTCCATAATATCCCGTTTCTACACACTGCCTGATGCAAAGGCGCCAGGATGCGAAATATTTTATAACAGTGGCTTAAGCTTACCTAATGTCCTGAGTCACAAGTTCATTGCATAAATGTCGTAGGGTGGGCACGTTTTATGTGCCCACCAATCAGTGGTGGGCAACGCTCTGCTTTTGCCCACCCTACCCTTAATTCGGGAACTAATTAATCACTCAAGACCCTCGCGGAGCGTTGAGCATGAGTTCATATTTATTTTAAATCTTTTTCTCTTCGCGCCTTTTTCTCTTCGCCTGAGACCTCGTGCCGTTCACTTCGCGAAGGATTTCCTCCTTTAGCGAGTGCAGCGCCTGGAGGGCCGAAAGGGGAGTCATGCTATCCGGATCGAGTTCCAGAACTCTGCTCTGCACCCAATCCGGGGCCTTCTGGAAAATCGAAAGCTGTATGCCTGGCTCAACCTCTTCTTTTGAGGAGCTGAAGCCCTTCGCCTTCAGACCCGGTCCGCCTGATGGCCCCGTGGATGTGCCGGTTTCAAGCTGCCCCAGGATTTCGCGGGCCCGTTCCGTGATCTCGCCGGGCAGGCCGGCAAGCCTGGCTACCTGGATCCCGTAGCTCTTGCTCGAACTGCCGGGAGTAAATTTATGAAAAAAAAGTATCTCCTGCTTCCATTCCCTGATTGCCACATTGAAGTTTTTTACTCTTGGCCGGTTCCGGGCAAGTTCAGTCAGTTCGTGATAGTGAGTGGCAAAAAGGGTTTTCACACCCTTGCCCCCGAAATCGTGCAAAAATTCTGCAACCGCCCAGGCTATGCTCATGCCGTCGAAGGTGCTGGTGCCTCGTCCGATTTCGTCCAGTATGATAAGGCTTTGAGGGGTGGCATGGTGCAGAATATTTGCGGTCTCCTGCATTTCGACCATGAAAGTGGAGCGGCCGCGTGCGAGATCGTCCGAGGCCCCGACCCGGGTGAAAATGCGGTCGACTATGCCGATGCGGGCTTCGGAAGCCGGAACGAAGGAGCCGATCTGGGCGAGCAAAACGATCAGAGCGGCCTGCCTGAGAATGGTGGATTTGCCGGCCATGTTCGGGCCGGTTACGATGAGCACCTGTTGGCTTTCCTGGTTGAGATCCAGGTCGTTTGGGACAAAACCCCCTTCGGCCATAAACCGCTCTATAACAGGATGCCTTCCATCCCGAATGTGGATGGAATCGCTCAAATCAACCTCGGGTCTGCAGTAATCGTATTTAGCGGCAACCTCCGCAAGCGAACTGAGGCAGTCGAGGTTGGCAAGTATTTCGGCCATCTCCTGTATTCGTCCGCTCTCGCGGGAAACGGCCTCCCGCAGCTCGAAGAAAAGCCGCTCTTCGAGTTCGAGCCGTTTTTCGTCGGCCTCGAGGACCTGGACTTCAAATTCTTTAAGTTCCTCGGTAATGAAACGTTCGGCGTTTACCAGGGTCTGTTTGCGGAAATAATGTTCAGGCGCCGAGCTAAGATTGGATCGCGATATCTCGATGTAATAGCCGAAAACCTTGTTGAAGCGGACCTTGAGCGAAGATATGCCTGTTTCCCGGCGCTGGATGGCCTCATATTCGGCCATCCACCCTTTTGCGTCTTGGCTGAGCCGGATGTAGCGGTCCAATTCGGGATGAAAACCCGGATTTATCGCGCCGCCGTTGGAAAGGGTTGCTGGAGGGGGGTCGCACAGAGCGGCTTGGAGATGGGCGGCAAGGTCCTCGAGGCTGTCCCACCTGGAACCAAAGCCTGCCAAAAGCGTGCTCTGACAGCTTGCAATCGTTTGTCCGAGGCGCGGCAGCGCCTGCAATGAGTTCTTGAGGCCTATGAGATCTCTGGGAGAAGAAACACCGGTGCTGTTTCTTGCATTGAGCCTCTCGATATCGTTTATTCCTTCCAGCGAATCCAGCACGGCCGCTCTGAGGTGGCTTTGAGACACCAGCTCGGCGATTGCCTCCTGCCTCTGATTGATCTCCTCGAGGTTCAGCAGCGGATAACGCAGCCACTGCCGGAACTTGCGGCCTCCCATCGCCGTTCGCGTGTGATCTGCCACATCGATCAGAGATCCTTTTCTCCCCTGAAAGCTGGCGGAGTAAAATATTTCAAGGTTTCTGACCGTAGCCTCATCCAGGGCCATGAACTCGGAGCGGCTGTAGGGTATAACGGTTTTAATGTGCTCGCAGGAACCGAAAAGGTTTTCGTGAACATAGGCTAATACTGCTCCTGCAGCCTGAACTGCCGAATCCATTCCGCTGATCCCGAAACCCTCGAGCGAATGTACCCGGAAATGGGAAGTAAGCCGCTCCTGCGATCGGCGTTTGTCGAAATGAACCTCCTCTATATGCGTGAAGGTCGCATCGATTCGGTTTAGCACCGATTTTGTCCACTCGGGACTGAACTCCTCCGGGAGCAGGATCTCTTTGGGGTTGATTCTAAACAGCTCTTCAAGCAGGGTTTCGTGTGAATCCAGCTCCGTGATCCTGAATTCCGCCGTCGAGATGTCTAAACAGGCAAGCCCGATGGGTTTTCCGGGGCCGGGGTCCCAGACGGCTGCCAGGTAGTTTGGCTGGTTGGAGGTGAGGTTCTGATTTTCAACGGTAAGCCCCGGGGTGAGGACCCTCGTAACTTCACGGCGCACAAGACCTTTCGCCTTTTTGGGGTCTTCGACCTGGTCGCAGATGGCGATCTTGTAACCTGCCGAAACCAGCTTCGCTATATAGCTTTCCGCCGCGTGATAGGGAACTCCGCACATCGGAACGGGATTTTGCGCCTGTCTGTCCCTGGATGTCAGCGCAATGTCAAGCACCTTGGAAGCGGTAAGAGCATCTTCCATGAACATTTCGTAGAAGTCCCCCATCCGATAGAACAGAAGCGATTCCGGGTACTTCGATTTTATCTCGAGGTACTGCTGCATCATGGGGGTAAGATCGTTCATCTGATGGGGTGATCCCGCCTTCCGATTATGCTGAAAGAAATACCGGCGCCATGCTATCCGGGTTATAATACATTATGCTATTGATGAATCTTGAATTGTTAATTAATTGCAGCCTCAATATCAAGACATTAAGTTGCCCGAACTGGTGAAAATGGAGTTTTGCTATTGGACCATGAAGTTATCCGCCTTCGGGGCGTCCGCCAGCATAATCTGAAAAACCTGGACCTGGATATTCCCTTAAACAAGCTGATCGCGCTTACCGGCGTCAGCGGCTCCGGAAAGTCCAGCCTTGCCCTTCATACGCTCTATGCTGAAGGGCAGCGCAGGTATGTCGAGACATTCTCGCCTTATGCGCGCCAGTTCCTGGAGCGTATGGATCCTCCGGAAGCCGCCCTGATCGAAGGCATTCCGCCGAGCATTGCCATAGAATCGGGGACCGCCGTTCGAAGCTCCCGCTCTACGGTCGGGACCATAACCGAAATAAACGACTACCTGAAGCTGCTCTTCGCCAGGCTGGCGGTCCCGCATTGCCCCTCCTGCCAAAATCCGGTAACCCGCGATTCCCCGGAGACGATTTACGGTAAACTCAGCGATCTCACCGCAGAAGACAGGGTGCTCGTGTGCTTTCCATTCCTTACGGATCGGGAAGGTCAGTGGAAGACTCAGCTTGTCTCGCAGGGTTTCCTGCGGATTTTTGCCGATGGGGCCGTTCTGGATATCGACGATGTCAGCAGGGTTGAATCGGCAGGGCTCGGCGGCCTTGAGCTGTTGGTCATTGTGGACCGGCTGCTCTGGGGGAAAGCCGCGCGGAACCGGATATTTGATTCCATCACCACCGCTTATACGATGGGAAGGGGGCGGCTGGCGGTGGTCGTGATGCCGGACCGGATCAGAAGGTTCAGCTCCGAGCTTTCATGTGCCGATTGCACGGACGCCTCTCCAATTCCTCCTCCCAACCCGAACCTGTTCTCCTTTAACAGCCCTATCGGGGCGTGCCCTAAATGCCGTGGTTTTGGCAGGACGATAGGAGTGGATATCGACTTGGTCATTCCCGACCGGCGCCTCAGCTTAAGAAAGGGCGCCGTGAAACCTTTCGGGACGGACAGGGACGAATATTTTGAACTTCTTGATTTCTGCAAAAAAGAAAAAATCCCGGTAGACCTTCCTTTTGGCGATCTCGATGAGTCCGCACGTCAAAAGATTATAAACGGCACAAGAAGCTACTACGGAATAAAAGGATTTTTTGAGTGGCTGGAAACAAAGACATACAAAATGCACGTGCGGGTTTACCTGTCGCGATACCGGGCCTACGTTGCATGTGACGCCTGCGCAGGGTCGCGCTTCCAGCCGTCGGCTCTTGTGTACCGGCTGCGGGGGGCAAATATAGCACAAATTGCCTCTTTCAGTATTGCGAAGCTGAGCCGGTTCTTTGGCGGACAATGGCCCGAGATCTCGCAGGATCCGGCGGCATCGGTGCTGATCTCTGAAATCCGAAGCAGGGTTCAGTTCCTCATGGCCGTAGGGTTGCATTACCTAACTTTGGACCGCCAGTCGAGAACGCTCTCCGGTGGGGAAGTGCAGCGGGTGCATCTCACCCGCGCTCTGGGGTCGGCGCTGGTAAATGTGCTCTACGTGCTCGACGAACCCAGCGTCGGGCTTCACGCACGCGACCAGAAAAGACTCATGGACCAGTTGAACCGGCTCGTGACTATGGGAAACAGCGTTGTGATGGTCGAGCACGATCAGGGAATGATCCGGTTTTGCGACCAGGTGATAGACATGGGGCCGGGTGGAGGCGAAAAGGGGGGCGAAGTCATGTTCCAGGGACCGCCCGGCGAACTCGGGCGATCTGTGAAGAGCCTTACGGGGGCGTATCTCTCAGGGCGAAAATCGGTCTTGCCGAATTCGATGGCCCGCCGTTCGCCTCACCCATGGAAAAGATTAACTGTCATGGGCGCTCGCGAGAACAACCTCAAGGGAATCGACGCGACAATTCCGTTAGGTCTCCTGGTCGGGGTAAGCGGCGTTTCGGGTTCCGGAAAGAGCACCCTTGTCGAAAAAACGCTACACAACGGCTGGCTCAGAAAGAAGGGCAGGGCGGCTGAAACTCCGGGTCTTCACGACGAAATCACGGGGGTCGAAAGCGTTAGTGAGATTGTGCTGGTTGACCAGCAGCCGGTCGGCCGCACTCCGAGGGCAAACCTGTTGACATACACCCATGCTCTGGATCCGCTGCGCAAAATGTTTGCTGCCACGCCTGAAGCGATTGCGAAAGGTTTTTCGACCAGGCACTTTTCATTCAACGTGCCGGGAGGAAGGTGCGAGACCTGTAACGGCGAGGGGTTCGAGCGCGTCGAGATGCAGTTTCTGGCCGATGTCTTTGTGCGCTGTGCCCAGTGCGGAGGCAAAAGGTTCAAGGAAGAGGTGCTCGATATCAAACTGCGGGGAATCTCAATTGGCGATATGCTGGAAATGAGCGCGCGGGAGATACTCGATCGTTTTCCTGAAAACCGGCTGCTTGCCGGCGCGCTGGAACCCGTAATAACGATGGGTCTCGACTACATCTGCATGGGCCAGCCATTAAGTACGCTCTCCGGTGGAGAGGCGCAAAGACTTAAGCTCATCCGCCATCTCTCCGGTGGGCAATCGGGCGGTGCAAAGCTGTTCATCCTGGATGAGCCCACGACCGGTCTTCACCCCGATGATATCTCAAAATTGGTTCGCGTTTTGGGCAAACTGGTCGAAAAGGGAAACACTGTCCTGGTAGTGGAGCACAATCTGGATCTTTTGGCGGCGTGCGACTGGATTATCGACCTGGGTCCTGAAGGTGGAGAAGAAGGTGGAAGGATTGTCTGCGAGGGTACGCCTGAAACGGTGTCCGGGTGCGCGCACAGCATAACGGGCCACTACCTCGGGAAGCGCCTGGCGGAGGCGAAGCGGATTTACGGGGATGAGGGAGAACTTTCTGAGGCGGCGGAACCTCAGGTTGGATTTTCCGGCGCCAGCGCCTCAGCACTGCCCGATCTCCACTCTCTGCGAGGTGTCCAGGACCGGGAGGCGGTCATCGCCGGGGATTCGAAGGGTCCTTCCGCACGCGCTCAGTCTCACGAGATCGTTATACGCGGAGCGCGCGAGCACAATCTCGCGATCGAGGAAATCCGGCTCCCACGCCGGAAAATGAGTGTTTTGACGGGTCTGAGCGGCTCTGGGAAATCCACTCTGGCCTTTGACGTGATTTTTGCCGAAGGTCAGCGCAGATATCTGGAGTGCCTTTCCTCCTACGTCCGGCAGTATTTTAAGATAATGGAGAAGCCCGACGTGGACCAGATCGTCGGGCTGCCCCCAACCATTGCAATCGAGCAAAGGACGAGCCGGTTCGGCAGAAGGTCCACGGTCGGCACGATTACCGAGACCTATCACTTGCTCCGGTTGCTGTACGCCAAACTGGGGAAGCAGCGATGCCCGGGGTGTGGCAGGAATCTGGAAACCCTCACTGTCGATGACATTTTAACGCGAGTTCGCCGGGAAACAGGCGCCGCCGGAGGTTTGAGTGCCGGCAGCGGTCCCACCGCCGCTCCCGTGAGACTTCTGGCGCCCCTGGTTCATGGGCGCAAAGGGATATACCGTGACCTTTTCGCCCGCCTCAGCCGGATGGGATTCGAGCAGGCAAGGGTCGACGGAGAGTTTGTTCCTCTCGATCCTGTTCCCGAACTTGCACGGCGCCGCGAGCACGATATCGAAGTGCTCATGCCTGGGCTCGATCGCAGCGGGATAACTCTCGATCAACTGCTGGATTCGGTTCGCCGCGGGCTTGCGATGGGAGGCGGCATCCTTTACCTCGATTCGGGCCGGGGAGACACAAAGGTCTTCAGCCGTCATCTTTACTGCCCGGTATGCGACCGGGGACTTGCCCCGCTTGACCCGAGGCTTTTTTCCTTCAACAGCAGGCAGGGGTTTTGCCAGGCCTGCATGGGAATAGGCAGGATAAAGCGGATCAGTTCGCAACGGCTTCGCGGCGCCCCCGATATTTCGCTTAAGGATGGGCTGCTCAATTTTCTTCGCTCGTCAATATGGCGCGGTTCGAAACGGGAAGCCCAAAGATTCGAACGGTTGTGGGTAAGCGAATTGGGAGTCAATCCGGAAAAGCCGGCCTCCAGTTTGGATGATTCGGCCTGGGAATCGATATTACACGGCAAGAGCGGAAGGTTCCCCGGGGTTCTTCAAATCCTGGATGCTGTTTCCGAAGAAGATGAAGCATGGAAATGGCTTCAGCCCATGCACGATGATCTGCCCTGTCCGGAATGCGGCGGCGCCAGGTTGAACCCGCAGGCGAGATCGGTCTACTTCCGGGATCTCAACATCGGCGGCATGAGCGCATTGAGAGTATCCGAGCTTGCCGGAATATGGAAAAAGTTTCGCTTCACTAGGGAGGAGGCCCCTATTGCGGGGCCTATTGCCAGGGAAATCACTGAAAGGCTTGCGTTCCTTCGAAAAGTGGGGCTGGGATATCTGTCCCTGGACAGGTCGGGTGATACCCTCTCGGGCGGCGAAACCCAGAGAATTAGGCTTGCTGCCCAGCTTGGCTCAAATCTTCGCGGCGTCTGCTACATTCTGGATGAACCCACCATCGGCCTCCATCCTGCCGATAACCGAAAACTCCTGGAGAGTCTGCAAAAACTGCGGGACAAGGGGAACTCGGTTGTTATCGTCGAGCACGATCCGGAAACCATGAAAAAAGCCGACATACTCGTCGAACTTGGCCCTGGAGCAGGAAGCAGCGGAGGAAAGTTGGTGGCCATGGGCAGTTTCAACCAACTGGCCAAAAAATCCGGAACACTTACGGGCCAATGGTTCGGAAAGGGCATTGGCGAACCCTGGCCTGTTCCTGCCAGGAAAAAACCTGGAGATCTGGGCTGGATCGAGTTCAGGGGCGCCAGGGCAAGAAACCTCAAGGGAATTGACGTGAGGATTCCGCTGGGGCTCCTGGTCACTGTCACTGGAGTCTCGGGCGCGGGAAAGAGCACGCTGGTCAATGATATAGTCTATCGAGGGATTGTCGAAGCCCTGGGGCGGCGCTACGGGGAAGGGGGCAGCCGCGGTTACGACTCGACGGAAGGAATCGAGAAAGTTCACCGGGTCCTCGAGGTTGACCATAACCCGATCGGGCGGACCCCGAGGTCCATTCCGGCCACATACATCGGCGTCTGGGACGAAATTCGAAAAATTTTTGCACTGTTGCCCGAAGCGCGGGCACGCGGGTTCGGGGCCGGAAGGTTCTCTTTCAACGTGAAAGGGGGCCGTTGCGAGGCGTGCGGAGGGCAGGGGCGGAGCAAGGTGGAAATGAATTTTCTGCCCGACGTCTTCGTTCCCTGCGAAATGTGCGCAGGCAGGCGCTTCAACAATGAAACCCTCGATATCACATACAGGGGCCAAAGCATTGCAGATGTTCTGGCAATGACGGTTGACGAAGCAGCCCAGCTTTTTTCCGCGATCCCGCGCATCTCGCGGCAGTTGAAAATCCTGTGCGATCTTGGACTGGGGTATCTCAAGCTTGGCCAGCCCAGTCCGACGCTGTCAGGAGGCGAGGCACAGCGAATCAAGCTCGCCGGAGAACTCGGCAACAGCAGGAGCCACACACTATACATTCTCGACGAGCCTACAACGGGATTGCACCGGGCCGATATAAAGCGCCTGGTGGATGTGCTCGCGGAGCTTACCGGTCACGGCCATACGGTCCTGGTTATCGAGCATAACACGGATTTTATTTGGGCTGGTGATTACGTGATCGATCTCGGTCCCGGCAGCGGGGACGAAGGCGGCGAAATTGTCGCGCAGGGAACGCCGGAGGAAATAATTGCCGCCGGCAAAAAATCGCTTACCGGCCAGGCTCTGCTGCCTTACATGAATGGGACTAAACGTTGAATGTGAGTTTCACCTCATCTCTTGCCGCCGGTCCCGGTGGACTGAACGTCTAAAAGGCTTTCTTCATGTTTTCGAGCAGCAGGAGCATCGTATTATAGATTTTGGAGAAATTTTCAGTGTTCCGCAAAATGGCGTCGGCGCTCTGAATGTATTCGCCATCGACAAGTTCATCGGAACAATTTTGAATCAGCGCACGTATGCTGTCGGTCGACGATTCCAGGTGAAACTGAAGGGCGAGTACCCGACCGCCATTGTATGAGAACGCCTGGGCAGGGCAGGCTTCGCTCTCGGCAAGCATGGCCGCCCCTGGGGGCAGAGAGAAGGTGTCGCCGTGCCAGTGAAAGGCCGGGAAATCGTTCGGGAAGCCCCGGAAAGGCGCCGATTCGAGCCCCTCGCGCCTTAGGCTGACCGGAAACCAGCCGATTTCCTTGTACCTGTTGCGCACGACCCGTCCTCCCAGGACGCCGGCGATCAACTGTGCGCCAAGACAAATACCGAGCACAATTTTGCCCTTTTCTATGGCGGTCCCGATGAACTTTTTTTCAGCGGCAAGCCAAGGGTATTCCTTTTCTTCATATATGTTCATCGGGCCTCCCATTATTAGCAGCCAGTCCAGTTCATCCGGACTGGGAAGCTTTTCCAGCCTGTAGAGGTGGGTTCCCGATATTTGCCAGCCTTGGTTTTCGGCCCAATCCTGGATATTGGCCGGCCCTTCGAACGGTACGTGCTGAATGTAGTGCAATCTCATTTTGTCCTCTTTTCCGGTAAGCGTTCACCACGAAGTTTCGTGGTTAGGCAGTCGCTTTAAAAGTTGTGGCCATTCCGCTCCACCGCGCGGAGCGTGGAAATTGACGCGCCACTGGGGCCTTGCGAAGTGGGGCGGGATGCTCATTGCGGGTTGTTGCCGCCGGCTATCCATTTTCCGATCGGAGTGACGTCTTTTTCACAGAGCCGGAGAGGAAAAGGACTCTTTTAGGCGGGCATACGAGGCTAAGCTGTTGTTTTCTCTGCGTTTTACGACCCTGCGGTTAATCTCTCGAGAACTGTCGAGACCTGCTACGTGTTGCTGTCTGGTTGCGCTCTGAAAAAGGACTTGGCCGTGCACCCTCCGTCGGACTGGCCAAAACAGACCGCACACCTTCGGGCAACGAGGTCAGATTAGACCGCGACACAGCCGGGGGTACTTACCGCTGCTTCCTTCCGGACCTGACGGGGTTCGTACTCGTCTGTTGCGTGGTGTCCAACCAGCGCCGGAATTAGATACGGCCTGCTCAGCACCGGGCCCTTCGAAAGGGGATTCAACCCCGCTGAAGCGGATCTCGGGCTACAGGGCACCGCTAGCTCCCCGTCTAGCACGGCCAAGAGGTTCTTTCGGCACTCACAAAAGCTTTACTAACATATTCAACCGATAAATGCAAACCGTCCTGAACAAAGGCCGTCGCTAAAAGCGTATCTCAACTGAGCTATGATGAGACCTCGCAAATCCTCAGCGGTCTTATCGATGGGTTTATGCGTCGGTTTAAACATGATCTGAAATAAAATCTATGGGTTGAATACCTTGCTGTGTTCCCGAAATGAGGAAAGTTCCCGAAAAATCTTAAACAATTCCCGCTCGAATTTTCAGAACTTGACGCACACAACTTTTATAGGCAACTGTCTGTCAAATAACCGGCATTGATAGCGAAGGGCCTTTGTAATACTCTTTTTCAAGTTTGCATCCCTATTCTTGTCCCACGAGGTAAGAGAAAACAACATATGGTTGGAGGGGATCATGAATCTTTCGGGTAAGATCATAGAGCTGCCTGGGCCTGCTCATGATGGAAAGCTTTCCGTCGAGGCTGCATTTCTGAGGAGGAGGTCGATAAGGAATTATAAGGAAGACCCGTTGGACCTCAAAGAAATTTCTCAGCTCCTCTGGGCTGCGCAGGGGATAATCAGGCCGGGCGGTTATCGGACCTGTCCTTCTGCCGGGGCGCTCTATCCTTTGGAAATTCAACTCGTAGCAGGCAGGGTGGACGGACTGCTTTGCGGTTCCTACAGTTACGATTGCGCAAATCACAGAATCCTGCATAAGAGCGAAAAGGATATAAGACACGACCTTGCCGTGGCAGCTCTTGGGCAATCGATGATCTCCCGGGCGCCTGCCACCATCGCGATTTGCGGCATTTTCGAACGGACCACCCGGAAATATGGCGAGCGGGGAATCCGCTACATTTTCATGGAGGCGGGCCATGCTGCTCAAAACATTCACCTCCAGGCCGTGTCGCTCAACCTGGGGACCGTCGTGATCGGCGCTTTTCGTGACGATGAGGTTAAAAAGGCCCTGGGTCTTCAGCCCGATGAAAGCCCGCTACTCCTGATGCCGGTTGGAAGAATTTAGGAGTTAAGACGAGTTTGGCGATTCGGCAAGGGATTCAGGGATTAAGACCGCGTAAGATAATGTGGTGCCCATCCGGAAACACCGGATGAGAACTCCACGCTCACGCGAGGTTGCTGTTCGGATTTCTTGCCCCAGGAAAAGGGGATTTTTCGTTCCGGCAAGGGAATAACGCTCAATCCATGTTTGCATGGAGAGAACGCGGGACAAACGGTGGTTGGGTCAGTTACTGGGCATCCGAAAGAAAAAAGGCGGCCTGATCCCCAATCACTCGTAAGACAGACTTATGAACAACACTGTGCAAGAAAATGCCATAACGATTGCGGGCACCCCTCAACGATAATCTGGTCATTCCTTTTACCGCCTTTAGGCGGAAGTCAATCGTGTTGGGCGTTCGCGTGGGGCCTTCTGACTGCACCCGATATGCTCAGCCTGCTTGCCTTTCTGTGAAAGCGGTGTTATTAGAAAACGCCTGAATAGACACTGGTAGCATCCGATTCGGAAATGAAGGATAACCTGTTCTCCACGCTCTCCTTGGCCTGTCTATGACCGAGGCGTTTAGCCGGAACGTTTTCGTCCCGGCAAGGAAACCGAGGTGTTCCCCCCGGGCTTAATTGCTGTGGAAAGGCGAGGACACTGAGACAAGACCTTCACCGCGTCGCCGTGTCTCTCCATCCCCCTGTCTTAAAAAGGGGAACTGGGGGGGATTTTAGCGCGGAGGCGATGGGTGCGTAGCATTACCAGCCGTAGACCTGGCGAAGATTGAAACCGCCATGGGAAGCACCGTCTGGCAGGGAAACTAATAATCCGGGAAAAATCCGTATGACAGCCGAGAAGAAGATATGATTTCGTGTCTCAACCTTGCAAAAGATTTGATCCGCAAGGAAATAATCGCCCTTGAATCCCTTCATGCCCGAATCGGTCCCGAATTTGAACGGGCGGTCTTATGCCTCAACGAGATGCGGGGGAAAGTGATTGCAACCGGGTTGGGGAAGTCGGGAATTATCGCCGGCAAGATTTCGGCGACCCTTTCCAGCACTGGCACGCCATCGATTTTCATTCACCCGGTCGAAGCAATGCACGGAGATCTGGGGATAATACAGCGTGGAGACCTCGGTCTGTTTCTCAGCAACAGCGGTGAAACCGCCGAGGTGCTTCAGTTCCTTCAAATGTTCAAACGGCTGGGCCTCAAAACGATAGCAATTGTCGGAAGAGCGAGTTCAACTCTTGCCAGGGATTGTGATATATTTCTGGATGCAACTGTAGAGTCCGAAGCATGCCCCCTCAATCTTGCCCCCACTAGCAGCACCACTGTTGCGATGGTCCTGGGAGACGCACTGACGGGGTGTCTTCTGACGCTCAAAGGGTTTTCCACTGAAGATTTCAGCAGGCTACATCCCTCCGGCGCTTTAGGCAGGCGGTTGCTCTTCCGCGTTAAGGACATTATGCATTCGGGAGACAATCTGCCCGTAGTAATGGGCGGAACGCTCATGCGGGATGCACTTATAACGTTGACCGGCAAAGCAATGGGAGCGGTCTTGGTTGTCTCTCCGGTGGGCGGTCTTCTGGGGATTTTTACAGATGGGGACCTGCGTAGGGCGGTACAACAGCATGAAGACCTGCTGAATATCGAAATCGATAAATTGATGACCAGAAATCCGGTCGTTATTCATGACAGCCGAATGGCGGCCGAAGCCCTGAACCTGATGGAAAACCGCCCCTCACAGATATCAGTGCTTCCGGTCCTGAATGGCGACGATAAGGTGGCCGGAATCATAAGGTTGCACGACTTGGTGCAAGCGGGCCTGTAGAAAGAATCAAAACGTTCAGAGTGCTCCTTTGCGCAGCAAATCAATTTGCCTCCGAGGAACTTCCCCCTTTTTTGTAAAAAGACATAAGAAACTCAGTGTCCTTCGGCGAGAGGTCAAATCGGGTGACGGCTTCATTCAGGAGTTTTTGCACAGATTTGTCCGGGTTGTAGTTGATCTCGGCTGAAATCCATTTTACAGCCCTGCGCAACGCTTCGCCTTCAGGCATTACAGTGGTCATAAATCTAACCTCCGGTAGAAGGTTTATTCCAGGTCTTGTTCAACTAATTATACCAGATTATCGGTTATGGTCGCACTATTAAATCACACAAGGCAAGAATGCTTTCCCCCATAGAACTCTATTGGCAGGGTAAGCTAAATACCCGGCTTTTTCCCCGAAAATCCCCGAAATTGCTCCCTTGTGTTCAGCTTGCTGCCTATATAACTTGATTTACGCGTTTGAAGTATGATGGGCTTAATACCGTTGCCGGCGTCCGAGAATAGACGCCTGACAACCTTAACTTGGCGGAATGCTGACGGTAAATCGGGGACATGCCCGCTTCAGGGCGCCCCCTGGGGGACAGGAATTACTGCGGTGAGCGCTTCCAGTCAAAAGGAAAAAGATATGACAGGCCGGTTTAAGATATGTCTGATCGCTGTGTGTATTTGCGTCTTGCTGCAGGCCCTGTCCTGTTTGGCGGTGACCACGTTCGAAATATACGAAGCGAGCGCTCTCAATCAGGTTATAAAGCACAACAGGCTGATAGTGGGAATGGAAGTTGGATTTTTCCCGTTCGAATATGCGGACACCGACGGGCAGCCCATCGGTTTCGATGTTGACCTGGCAAAGATTGCCGCCCGGGAACTCGGCGTGCGGATTGAGATAAAGGACATGGAATTCAGCGGCCTCATTCCCGCCCTCCAGGGAGGCAAGATAGACATGATAATTTCCGGAATGACCCGGACGCCGGAGCGCGCAAAAACTGTCTCGTTCACGCAGCCATATTTTGAGGCCGGCCTGTGTGCTCTCATCAGCAACAAACGGGCCCAGGAGGTTTCCGAAATCGGTCAGTTGAACGCTGAGGGCCGAATCTTGGCCGTAAAACTGGGCACCACCGGCGATCTCGTTATGGCGAGGCTGTTCCCCAAAGTAGAGGTGAAACGGTTCAAGGAAGAGACCGCGTGCGTACTGGAGGTCGTTTCGGGCCGAGCTGATGCCTTTATCTACGACAAGTTGTCGATCAGCAGGCACCACGCCCAAAACCCGGAAACGACTCACGCAATTCTCAGAGCATTCACCTACGAACCTTATGCGATCGCAATAAGAGGCGGCGATTTCGATTTTCTGAACTGGTTGAACATTTTCCTGGAGACAATAAAAGCAGATGGAAGGTATCAGGAACTCCGAAAGAAGTATTTCAACGATCTTCAGTAGCGGTCGGGAGAGGGTGAACGTCTTCGCCTGCGCTGCCTTGCTGGCGGGTTTCATCGTGAGTTTATGCCTGCTCCTCAGCCGGATGGAATACTCCTGGAACTGGCGCATCGTCTGGGAATACCGCAGGCTCTATCTCTATGGGCTCTATTATACTCTGGCCATTTCCACCGGCGCCATCTGCCTGGGTTGCGTACTGGGCCTCGCGGGTGGAGTTGCACGAATCTCAGGAAACGCTTTCGCAAAGGAAGCCGCCAGGCTCTATGTAATATTCTTTCGCGGATCCCCGCTCCTGATCCAGATATATATATTCTATTTTTGCCTTGCGCCCGCCATTGGCTACGACAATCCCGTCGTAATAGGCGTTGTCGCCTTGGCGGCGTTTTCGGGGGCATACATAGCGGAGATAGTTAGAGCCGGAATAGAGTCTATTGATCGGGGTCAGTCTGAGGCTGCGTTGTCAACCGGTCTGACTGGATGGCAGACCCTTAGATATGTTGTCTTTCCACAGGCCTTCAGGCGGATCATTCCGCCGGTAACCGGGCAGTTTGTCTCCCTGATCAAAGACTCATCCCTTCTTTCGGTAATCTCTGTCCGTGAGCTGACCAAAGCATCCGAAGTCGTAAACGCAACTACTTACAAAACTTTTGAAGCCTATCTGCCGCTTGCCTTAATGTACCTGCTCCTGACCTACCCGCTCTCCCACCTTGCGCAGGCGCTCGAAAAAAAGCTGAGAAAGTCGGATCGCGTATAGCCGATGCCGCTGTCTTTTCGGGTCTCCGAGTTTTATATCCGATCTGTAATTGACACGCGTCTCCAGCTAGCTTTCACCTTGACTTTGGAGCAGTGGTTGGGTATTTTGGTGGTCCGCTGGGGGATCGTCCAGCGGCAGGACTGCAGACTCTGGATCTGCCTACCTAGGTTCGAATCCTAGTCCCCCAGCCATTTTTTTTCACACGGTCCCATCGTCTAGTGGCCTAGGATATCGGCCTCTCACGCCGAAGACACGGGTTCGAACCCCGTTGGGACTACTGAGTTTGAGGGAACATTCCGCTCGCCATACGTTACTTCATCCGTCATTTTCAAAAAACTGGGTTATCGGATCGTTGCGGTATCCCTTTTTAATTTCTAGCGAGCAAGAGCATCGAACTTTCATCGACATAGACAAGGGAGGATCTACAGGCGACTGCACAACTTGTGCAATACCAGACGCAGATTCTCACACAGGGAAAACAGCACTCTGCATAGCATAACGGACCAAACTGCCTGCACGGAAAAACGGCTCCAGAGTGACACCCCAAGTCTTTTTCCTGCTTCGCCATAGGCAAGGACGGATTCCGGATACATTCAGGTAGCGCCATTATTGGGCGAGGCGCCCGCGGGAGCCTGGAACTGCATCATCGATTGATTTCGCTCACTCCTTTCAACCTCAAGTTAACTGCCGGCTCGCTCCATCCTTACCCCCTGACAGCCGGTGAGGTATCATCCCTCATCCCCCATTTGCCCGCGTTCAAGTGTTGGAGCAACCGCTGACTCTCACCCAAGCCCATATCGTGGAAGCACTCTTCGCTAAAAACATTTTCATAAATACTCATTCGGCCCGGATAATCGACACCCTTTTTGAGCTGATCAAATAGGCCCTGCAAAACGGTGAAGATATTCCTATCAGCGGATTCGGAAAATTTTCAGTGAAAGAAAAGCATGGATGTAGAGGCAGGAATCCACAGGCGGGAGAGCCAATTACTCTGCCGCCGGGGAAGGTAGTAACATTCAAGTGCTCCAACGTTCTGCGGGCCGCAATAGATGGGGCGGAACAGCGTATCAAGCTGTTATCCATAGAGACTTGCAATGATGACATCATAGAACGCTATATCGAGCTCGAAGCCGAATACGCCTCATTCTCGATCAATAAGGGCAGCTCGGCCATGTGAGAAACGATACCGGCAATTCTTCCCGAAGGGCCGCCATTGTCAGCTCACGGGTCTCGTCCATCACAGCTTACAACTTTTCTTTTTCCCTTTCATATGACCTCGACGGGAAGGAGGTAAATTTGATCCCTATTTCTACCCCCCTCTTTACCCCTTGACTTTTTCATGCTCCTATAGCATAAATCGGCCTCAGCAGTCAGAAGTTTCTATATAAGCACTTCCCGCTTGTCAGGCGCACGTTCGCACGAAGGCCCCTAGTTTTTCTTCATTTCTCGCCGGAGCGTGTTGTGGATGATTCAATCACTCTCGCGGCTTTTTGATGTAATCGAGTTGGCGGAGCTTTAGGAAAAGTCTCCCTTTACGTGCTCAGCAGGACTGAGGTTTGCCCGGCCGATGGCGTGTGGAGCGGCATCACATTTGCATGCCTGGCGAGTGTGTTTGGGATCTATTTTTTAAAAATTATTTAGATTGTGAAGTAGATTGCGAATGCCCGCGAGCCGAACGCCCGCATCCGCGAATTTCTTGACACATGAGCGGAGCGGATATTATATGAGTTTACAAGTTGTGCACTTCGATAGAAAGCAAGAGTAGGGTACAGAAAGAATTTTTCGTCAAAGCGTGAGGGACGTTTCGGTGGTGGACAGAACCTGCACGGTTTACTGAGGAGGCTACAAATGGACAAGATTTCGAGCATCAAACGTATAGGTATTCGTGGCGTGGGGCAAGGCGTCACAATTCTGGCGTTGTTTTTTGCTGTCATCCTCTCTTGCTCTCTTCTCGCAACTGCTGCACATGCGGATGCTCAGGCGGATGCTCAGGCGGCCATTGTGACGCAGGCCTTAGCAGATTATGCTGCCGGCCAATCCCTGCAGGCTGTCATAACCAATGCTCTGAATTCGGCTACCGCTTCCGGGGTTGATTTCGGTAGCCTGGCTCAGGCATTGGCCGAGGCGCTCATGCAGGCAGGTATAAACGGTGGGGCTGATGGGGTCGCGTTTGCCGGGCAGATTGCATCTGCGATGCTCTCCGCGTTAACTGCCATCGGAGCGGATAATACAACTACGTTGAGGACAATTTCGCAAATGGTGGCGGGTATCCAGTCAGCCTCTGACAGTAATGGTTTGAATGCGTATGCGGTTAATCAAGCGATTAATGCGAGTCTGTTCGCAGGGGCTTCTTCGGCCGACCTGGGCGCGCAACTGGTTGCGGTGGTTGATGCGGCCTACAAGCAAAAATATGGTGAGACTTATACGCCTCCACCTCCACCGGGTAAACCGCCTGGGGCTCCTGGTTCTCTTGGATCCAACGTCGCGGGTGCGTTTAACCCAACGGTAAGCGCACCGTAAGCGCAACGAAATGGCAACCCTGTCAGGCCGTTTTCTCGGTTGCCTGATCGTCTGTCCTGCAGGAGGACAGATCTCGAGTTTTTTCGGTGCTTGCACGCGGATGCTGGAATGTGAGCCGGCGCCATAGAGACGATCGCTTAGCGCGCTGAGTTAGAAATTCGCTACATAAGTCCTGTACACATAGGCCGTTATTCCGTAACGGCTTCCGCCACATGACCCAAATTCAGGCTTTCGCCGGGGTGACGTCTAACTGAACCCCGGCTTGCGAGACTGTGCCGCAAAGATTATATTTTTCGCATTTCCCCCCTTTTCTAAAGGAGGCAGGGGGGGATTGTCGGAAAAGATTTGGTGGGCTGCGCTCCACTTAACCCACTACTTACTTGAAATCCCCCTCGATCCCCCTTTACAAAAGGGGGAAGCAAAACCTGGTTCCGTGGGATTTTGCCCGGGCATTACTGAATTACGACACAGCCTCTTTCGCCGGGGTGATGTGTTCCTTAGCTATTATTCCAATGCTTTAATTATGTTGAGTATTATTTGGGGCTAGTCAATCTATGTTGAAACCGAATGGAGTTGTGATGATGTAATTTTAGTATCGAGTAAGGATACTAAGGGGGGGAAAGATGAAAAAGGGGCATGCTGGATCAATCATGGGGGATTGTCTTTTAGTAGCCGCCATCATAATTGGGATCTTTGGGCTTTGTTGGGTATTGAAGCCCTGTTCGTGCATGGCGGCTGCGGAATGGCGGATATCCCCTTCGGTGACTGTCGAGGGTATGTATGACAGCAATTATTTCAAGAGCGCGCAGAACCCGACCAGTGTTTGGGGTATGACGATCACCCCTGCAGTGGAGGTACAAGCCGTTACCGACCGCAGCAAGTTGGATTTTAATTATAAAGCGCCCTACTTCATGTATTTCGGCACTCGAGGCGCCACGCCTGGATCCGGCGCCCAGGATCTATCCTCACAGGATTACCTCGGCCAGGATCTTTCCCTTTTGGCCATGACCCGGGTTTCCAATCGCTTGACAACGGGGATCAATGAAACGTTTCAACTTACCCGTGAACCCGGATTTTCCGACGTGCTGAGCCAGATCGTCACGCGTAACATGTATTGGATAAATCGGGTTAGCCCGTTTGTCAGTTGTGATATCGGGGAGAAAGGTGAAATTAAGCTGGCCTACCGCAACGAAATGTTGAATTTCCTTGACGGGACCCCGGGTACCAGGAATGATTCGTTAGAGAATCGCGGGATAATGACCATGACCTATAATTTCAATTCCACGAATCACCTGGACCTCGATAATGAATTTTGGCGCCGGGAGTATCCATTTAATCCAGCCAGCCCAATGAGTGCATATAATTCTTACCAAATCCAATTGATTTACCGGCACGACTTGAGTTCATGGCTCCAAAGCAGAGTGGGCGCCGGTTACCAGTGGCGTTATTTTGATCAGACTTCCGGATTAGCGCCGAACATGGCCACGCCTACTTATCTGGTTGGTTTGACCGGGGACAACGGTCACACAAAGGTTGATTTGTCCTTCGAACACAACATGGTCGATTACACCGTGGCAGACTCCTATTTTACGGCTTATCGCGTAAATGCATTCGTGCAGCGCCTGTTTTGTGATGGCGTCATTCGGGTTTTTGGGGGGGGTTACTACCAGCTCAGCGATTATACAACATCAACTCTACAGACTAATGAGTATAGCCTACGCGGCGGTGTAGGATATTCGTTCTGGCAAAAGAGGATGGAACTGAGTGTCGAGTATAACTACACGCAGCGTCTTTCCAATCTGCCAGGCTTTGGCTACAACGACAATGTGATATATATGCGCTTAACCAGTAAGTGGGATTTTCCCAAGAAATAGATCCAGAGGGTGATGTTAGTGCAACAATTGAGACTGTCTGTTTTGTGTTTGATTTTGTTGGCGCCGCTTGTGTGGGCACATCCATGCTGCGGCCAGGAAAAACCTTACACCGTAGGAGTGGGAGATATCCTTTCGGTGAACATTTTTGCCGGCGGCGTCTCTCAGGGAAACATCGAGGTCACCGTTTCGTCCAAGGGGACCATCAATCTGCCTTTTTTGGGTGAGGTCAAAGCTGCGGGCCTGACTGTTCCCGAACTTACGGACGCAACCACACGGCCCCTGGCCCAGGACTATTTTGTCAATCCGCAGGTGATCATTGCCGTAAAAGATTACAAGAGCCAGAAGGTATATATTACAGGAGCAGTGGACAGACCGGGGGTTTACGCGTTGGAGGGACCCACAACCCTGCTCGAGTTGTTTGGGAAAGCGGGCGGGGTGACCAGGGAGCGTGCGAATGTCGCATTTGTTCTGAGAGGCTCCATGGGTGAGATAAAGAATGACAAAGACGTTGAACAGTTGGTCCAGCAGAAGCAAGCCATCCAGGTGAATCTGCGCGAACTGCTGGATCAGGGAATGACGGAGAAAAACATCAGGGTCGAAGCAAACGACGTGGTGTACGTTCAGCCCGCCACATATTCAGACGTAACATCGTATAAAATTTCCGTTCTCGGCAAGGTTGAAAAGCCGGGTGTCTATGATTTTCAGGAGGGCCTCACTGCCCTGGACGCCTGTACCATGGCTGGGGGATTTTCCAAATATGCCGCTCCCAACCGAACGGTGATCACTCGCCGGGATTCCGCCGAGCAACGCATCACCATCAATCTGGACAAGGTTCGCAAGGGAAAGGAAAAGGACATTATTTTAAAGCCGGGCGACCGCATCTACGTGCCTGAATCCTGGCTTTGAGACTCATATAAGTTGCATTCAAGATGGTGCTTCATGCCTCAAAATCCCCCCTGCCCCCCTTTAGAAAAGGGGGGTGTAGTTTGGGCGCGCCGGTAGGGTTCGCCCCCTTTAGAAAGAGGGGGTTGGTATCAAACAAAAAATCCACTGCATCAGCAGAGTGATGAAAAAGGATTGGAATTCCCACATCAGCGTGAAAAGCCCTATAGACGTTACCCCGTACCGGCCTCCGCCGGCATGACGGAACCCCGGATCGAGTCCGGGGCAGGCACCGGGGTCCAGTGTCTTTTGCTTTAAAATCAATTAGTTGATAAAAAGCCTGGATTCCGGCTTCCGCCGGAATGACGAAATCATTAGCAATTCTCAGGCGTTTCTCCCACCAGAGAACCCTTTTTCATCACCCTGTTAGACGAGACGAGACGAGACGATGGAAATTTTAGGCATTAGTCCTCATTTGACCGATTACTATTACCTGGTACGACGGAGAGCGTGGCTTGTTTTGTCCGCGCTTGCCCTGACGGTCCTCTTTGCGGCGCTATTTACCTTCTCGATGAAACCCGTCTATCGCGCCACTGCGACCCTTATCATCGATAAGGAAACAACTCATTCCCCTTTGACGGGTCAACAGTTGGAGACTGAAAGCTTTATAGGCCAACAGCTCACCTTTCGCACCCACTTCAATTTAATTAGATCCCGCCCCGTTTTAGAGAAAGTCTTACAGCAACTTGGCCCCGCCGCTAAGCCTGAACGGCAGGATGGGGTTGTCACTAGATTTTTCAGCACTGTGTGGTCAAATTTGAGAAGCGGCCTCTCCTGGGTGTTCTTCCCCTTTCGGGGGCCGGTAGCCGCTCAGAACGAAGAGACATTGTTGCAGAAAGGGATTGGCGGACTCAGAGGGAAGATTAAAATCGAGGGAGTAAGGGACACACGCTTATTGCTGGTCCACGTCGAGGATACTAACCCCCAAACCGCGCGAACCATAGCGAACGCCGTTGCGGAAAACTATATACTGTACGATTCCGAAACGCGGCTTGAAAGTTCGCGCAAGATCTTTGACTGGCTGTCGAAGCAGCTCTACGAAATGAAGAAAAAGGTTGAAGAAGCCGAAAAAGCATTCCAGGCATTCAAAGAACGGGAGAATGTGATCACGATCGAGGGAAGCCAGAAGTTCAATGTGCAGAAAATAGAGGAAATGAATGCCGACTACATAAAGGCAAAAAGCCAACGGATGGAGGTCGAGGCCAATATAAATGAACTCAAAAAGTTCATCGACGCCAGCAATAGCGGCAATGTCAAGACCGTCCCCACTTTTCTCAATGACACGCTTCTTGCAAACCTCAACTCTGAATTGTTGAATGCCGAAATAGAATACCAGAGGCTTTCCGGTGTTTATCGGCCAAAACATCCGGAAATTGTCAAAGTGACTTCCCAGATAAGTGAACTCAAGACCAAAATTCACCAGCAACTGCAAAAAATACTGACGAATGCCGAAGCAACGCGCTCCGTGCTTCTGGCCAGGGAGAATTCTTTCCAGCAGGCCACCAAAGACATCGAAAAGGACGCCATCGATACGAACAGAAAAGAACTCCAGTATGCAATCCTGGAACGCGATGTCGGTACGAACAAGGAACTTTATAATACATTGCTGGCTAAGATCAAGCAGGCCAACATAACCGACGAGATCATGAAATCGAATCTGCGTGTGGCGGAGCCGGCAGCGCTTCCGATGGGCCCAGTAAGGCCCCAAAAGGTGCTCTACCTTACACTCAGTGCTATTTTCGGCCTTGCTTTCGGCATCGGCCTGGCCTTTTTCTTCGAATATATGGATCAAACCGTGTACAGCAACGAGGTGGTAGCCGAGGCGCTCGATGTGCCAGTGCTGTCGGAAATACCGCTGGAGCTGGAAGCTGTAGAAACCACAGGCGAAGGCCAGCGTAAGAGGTACTCTATTCCGAGCGTGCTCGAAGTGCCCTTTACCAGCCATTTTTCAGAATCCTTCAGACAACTTGCGACAAATCTGCGGTTTTCGGAATTGAACCGCACCAGGGGAGTATACCTGGTAACGAGCAGCAACCCAAAGGAAGGCAAGTCCACGCTCGTGTTCAACCTGGGATTGACCATGGCGCAGATCGGCATGAAAACGCTGATCGTGGAGGCAGATCTTCGCATACCCAGTATGAAGAAGATTTTGAAACAGACCGAACGGCGCGGACTTACCGAGATACTGGCGGATTCCTTCAGCACGAAGACCACCGGCGGGACCCTTGGTGAGCTGACCATGGGCGATATTCATAAGCTTATCGAAATGCAGGAAAGAACCGGCACCCTCCATTATCAAAACGGATTGAAGAGCTTCGCGGTATCTTTTGTCAAAGGGCAGCTTGTTGACGTAGACTGGTCCAGCCGCCCACCGGAGAAAAAGCTGGGGGCGCTGCTGGTCCAGACCGGCAAGATAACCGAAAAGCAGTTGAAGATTGCACTTGCCAGTCAGCAGGCCACAACGGAGAGACTCGGGCAAATCCTGCTTCACCTCGGTTTCCTCAGTGTCGAAGAACTTGCCGGCCCCCTAAGATTACACATTCAAGAAAATATCGATGAACTCTTTCATTGCGAGCATGCAGAGTTTAAATTCGACGAAAGGCCTTTAACCAATTCCACTTTCCGGGATGCGAAGGAAGCCGCACTGGTAGAGGCAATGGGCCGGATTGAAAACGACCTTTCCCATGCTACGCCGTTTCTTCTCAATCAAATTCAAGAATGCCTGTTCAAGGTCCCCGAACAGAATATGTGGGTGCTGACCAGCGGCAAGACTCCCCCCAATCCTCCGGAGCTGCTGGCAAGCAACCGGATGCGCGTGCTCATCGAATTGCTCCGCCGGCACTACGACATGATCATCATAGATTCGCCTCCGGTTGCGACTGTAAACGATGCCGCCGTCCTTTCGTCCCTTTGCGACGGATTGATTTTACTCGTGAAGGCGGGCAGTACGGACCTTACCGAAGTTAAACGCGCCAAGCAAAAACTTGACGCTGTCCAGGCGCCGACTGTTGGACTGGTGCTCAATATGCTCGATTTCAAGAAAGATCCTTACTATTACGGGCGATATTATTACAAACGCTACGACAGTTACTACACGAAGACGGAGAACACGGCCAAAGGATAGACCTTAACCGCAGAGGCGGTCAAATCCACCACAGAGGCGGGGCATAGCCCGGTCAAGGAGGGAATTCGGAACAAGGAACGATCCGCAGATGACGCAGATAGGCACAGATAGAAACATAAATGAAAATAATCTGCGAAAATCTGTGTCATCTGCGGATGAATTCCTTTTCTCTGTGCCTCTATCTCGAAAAAGAGTGGTGGGCTGCACTCCGTTTACGCCCGGCACCCCACCTACGGTTCTTTTTCATCGTTTAGGGTATCTCAACGGGACATGAGTTACTGTGGTGAAATTCGTCTCTCTGTGCCTCTGCGGTGAACGGGCACCTGAGTCCGATCCGTGCATGCTGCTCTATAGCAAATGAATAAAAAACGCCTCAAGCATATCTCGATAACCACAGGACTTGCCGTTTTCATTCTTTGGGCGACCGCCCAACTCTTCGTGATCGCTGCTGCCGATATCTACGACTCCATCGGGCTACGAAAGCTGGAATCAAAGGAGTACGAATCAGCGGAATCGTATTTCTCGAGGAGTGTCCGCCTGGCCGGCAGTGACCCCGACCGTCAAATGCATTATGCGGAATCGTTATATGCCCTGGCCGGCCGGACCTCAAATGTGGAGGCCGCGCTGACTCTCCTGCAAAGAACCATGCAAGCCTATGAGAAGGCGACCCAACTGAATCCCCATGAAGGAAACGCCTGGCTCGGCCTGGCGCAGACTTACTGGTGGATGAGCAAGTTCAGCGGGCAAGAAAACAAGGGTAAAGAGGTTGAGTCTTTTTTCCAGAGAGCTTTGGCAACCGACCCCAACAACGGCGAATTCCTATATGCCGTTGTCGATTACTATCTTTCCATGTCAAAACCCGATCAAAGCACAAATTATGTCACCAGGTTGGCTTGCGTCTTCCCTTACGCCTGGAGAGATTTGCGAAGTCACCCCGCCTGGTCGGGCGCCGTGCAGGAGCGTTTCATTGAAGGATTGAAAATTGCCGCTGCCAATCGTATGACGGATTCCTCAGCACTTGCGATTCTGACCGATATAGCCGCCGAAGCTAAGGACTGGGACCAGGCGGCGACCTGGACTGAGCAACTCATTCGGCAAGCCGGAGGGCGCGGCCCAATTGAATATCGATATTATCTGGATCTCGGGTGCTATCTTTTGAAATCAGAACATCCGGCAGAAGCGAAGAGTGCATTCCTTCTGGGACTCAGGCATTCGGAGAATTGCTATGAAACCTTGAATAACCTCTTGCCGCGCTTTGGAGAGAGCAAGGCGCTCGACCTTTATCTGGAGCTGGCCGGGGACACTGCCTCTTTCGATGCCGGCGTGCGGTCGTCCCTGCCGTTGATTCGCGGCAAGGCCGCGCTCTTCATTACCGGCGATCTCGAAACCGCTGAAGGCTATTTCCAGCAAGCTCTCCAAACCCGGGAAACCGCCGCGCCTCACCGTTACCTGGCAGAAATCGCGATGAAACGCAAAGACTGGGATAAGGCGGAACTGGAAAGCCATCGCGCTTCCATGCTCGATCCGCGGGATAGTTACCTTCATTACCTGTTTGCCAGTTCGCTCGAGGAACAAAAGAGATACATGGCTGCCCTGGAGGCGATAGGTCTGGCCATCCAATATGCTCAGCGGCCCAATGAATCCTATTACGCCATGCAGGGCCGGCTTTTCTGGTCCATTAAAGACTATCCGGCCGCAATTCAGGCATATGAATGTGCAAGGCAGCTTTCTCCGCAGACTGTTGGGTACATGCGCGAGATCGCCCAGGCTTACAAAATGCTAAAGGATTATGCCTCAGCCGAGCGTTACTACCTGGCTGCACTGAGGGTCGCACCGGGCAACGGCCAGATGATCGAGGAACTCCAAGCCGTCAGGACTCTGATGGCGCAGGGGGGCAAGTGAACGAGTGAGGGGGAGAGGTGAGAGGTGAGGGGTGAAGAGTGAAGAGGGAACGGAAAAGAACAAATGCGGTGGGCAGATCGGTGGCAGGCGAACATGGCGTTTTGCAGCCCACTGCTCGCAGCTCACAGCTCACGGCCCTTTTGCCAAAGTCCAGCGATCTCTTGGCGGCGATACATCACGGCGGTTTCTGCCCAATTTGTGAAAACGAGTCTGTGCGGCGTAAAAAGCGCAGTCCGTGGATGTTTCTGATACCAGGCAGCAAGCACTACTTCTGTAGGACATGCAGAGCCAAGTTTCTCAAGGTTTCAAAAAGTATTACATGGCATTTGAAGCCAATCGACAATCTGAAGCGGCTCCAACTTGTTTTGATCGCAATAACGGCATTGTTGCTGTGTATTTGCGTGTACTTGTTCACGGCTCATGAACGCAATTCCACCGAGGGTGGAGAACCTTACGTTACGTCGGAATAGAGAGCGCAGGTAAGAGGTTATGGGTAAGGGGTAAGGGGTCCTAGGTAATGGGTAAGTGGGTCGGGCTGGTGCCAGGTTCGGGGTTAGAGGTAATAGGTGGGGCTGGCGCTCCTAACCAATAACCCCTTACCCATAACCCATCACCTATCACTTATCACCCATAACCCGCACCGGAGGTGCACATGCTTGGTTTTCAAGACTTAAAGGTCTGGCAGGGAGCAAAAGAACTGGCCGTCGAAATCTACAGAATTACTCAACAGGGCCCCTTTAGCCATGACTTAGGTCTGAGGACCAGATTCGAAGAGCAGCCGTGAGCGTCCCCAGCAATGTTGCCGAGGGTGACGAGCGAGGAACTAATAGGGAAGCCGTGAGATTTCTGTATATCGCAAAGGGGTCCCTCGCGGAACTGGAGACTCAGCTCCAGATTGCCCATGAAATAGGGTACCTGGATTCAGCGGTTCTTCAGAACCTGGATGAAAAGTGTCGGATTCTTGGAAAGATGCTCGGCAGTCTAATCAATGCACGACAGGATCGTCGGGGTAATGGGTAGGGCTAGCGCCGGGTGAAGGGTTAGAGGTTATGGGTAGGGCTAACGCCAGGTTCGGG
Source organism: uncultured delta proteobacterium (assembly GCA_963757915.1). Taxonomy (GTDB): domain Bacteria; phylum Desulfobacterota; class Syntrophobacteria; order Syntrophobacterales; family Syntrophobacteraceae; genus SbD1. The sequence continues at coordinate 75,755 of CAVWTD010000003.1, forward strand.
ATTATAGGTAATGGGTTAGAGGTTATGGGTGACCCCTCACCCCTAACCGCTGACCCCGCACCTGAGGTGCACCCGTCACCTCTGCCCCTACTTTTCCACATTCAACAAACCGCGTTCACCCTCCTGCTCGTTTTCACTCCACTTGCGCGCGGGGCCACCTATCAATGGGCTTTTTGCATAGCCTTGTGGCTGGCGCTTGTAGCGTTTACCGCCATGCTGGCGCGGCGTCTATGGCAGGGCGAGTCCCTGCTTCCAAGATCTGCGCTCGATCTTCCGATTGCAGTCCTGCTCGTTCTTGCGGCGGCCTCCTGGCTGAGTTCGATTTACAGGGATGCTACGTTCTGGGCCTTGTTGCGCCTGTTTCTTTACGTGGCAGCTTTTTATCTGAGCCTGGAAATGACCGAATCAAGGAGGCAAACCCGACACTTGATCCAGACCATGGTTGGCATGGGGTTGATCGTCTCTTTCCTCGGGCTCGTGCAGTATAGTGGAGCGCCCTTTCCCGCTTTCTGGAAAATGGGCGATCCCACACGTCTTAGCTCGACCTTTGGGAACAGCAACCACCTCGGAGGATACCTGGCAATGATACTCACCCTGGGGCTTTCCGTGGTCCTCCATCGAACCACGGAAAGTGTACCGATCTGGACCGGCGCGCTTTTGCTAATGCTGGTTGCGCTTTGTTTGAGCCTGTCGCGGGGTGCGTGGATCGGGGCTTTCGTTGCCGTGGAATTTGCGCTGATGTTGAGCCTGGTGAGAAAAAAGATGAGCAGGTTCAAGATCGGCATTCTTGCTTTTGGTCTTCTGCTTGCTGCCGGCATTACCATACTCGGTTCCAACCCTGTGATTGACCGAATTCAGACGCTGAAGAATCCGGTGAACACCGAGGTTACCGGCCGGATAGAGGTCTGGGGGGGATGTGCGGACCTGATCAAAAAGTTTCCCCTCTTGGGCGCAGGGTTGGGAAGTTTCCCCTGGTCGTTTACGGAAGTGAGACCCGCAGGGGTCATCGGCCGGTGGCGGGAAGCACATAACGACTGGCTGCAGATCGTTACCGAGCTGGGTCTGCCGGTATTGCTGCCGCTCCTTTGGGGATTGACCGCACTATTTAGAACAGGCCTGCTGTCTTTTCGAACGACTTCCAGCCGGCTTTGCGCCGGAGCAGTCCTGGGCGCCCTTGGAGGTATTGTGGCGATCCTTGTGCATAGCGTGAGCGATTTCAACATTCAGATCACCTCCAACGGGATCGTATTCGCCTGTCTTGCGGGACTGGCCATGGGCCGGTATTCGTGGGCACTACCCGTTCAACGCAGAGGCGCTCACATCCACCACAGAGCCGGGGCATGGTCCGGTCATGGAGAGAGCACAGAGTAAACAATGGTTGGGGATAAATGCCAAATCGAACTGCGTTCACCACAGAGGCACAGAGGGCACTGAGGGCACAGAGGAAAGCAATTGAACGAACAGACAAAACTAAAAGGCAGATCCCTGTTTGCTTCCGGTTTTTCCTCCATGCCCATTTTCTTTTCTCTGTGTCCTCTGTGTCTCTACTACGAAAATACCGGATGGTCTTTTCATGGTTTCGGGTGTCCCACAGGGACATGAAAGACTGTGGTGAAGCTTTTTCGTGGGCAAGGTATAAAACGATGCAGGTGCAATCATGAATTTTGTATGCAAGATTCGAACAGTAACTTTGAAGATCGCCGCCGCCGCGTGTTGCCTGGCCATCATTGCCGCACCCGGCTGTGGAACGACGGGATCGTCGTCCGCCGTGCAGCCTTACCGGGTAGTAGTGATGCAGGCAAACGCAGCGGATTACAAACAGATCAAAGACGGACTGGAATCTGCCCTGAAAGCTCTTGAACAGGGAGACAGGGAGAGTTTCCTGGCCGGGATGGACAAGGTCAGGGAGAACACTGTCCGGTTCCTGGGCCGCTCATCCAAGTTCAAGGTATCGGATGAAACCATCTACCAGTTCCTGGCGGACCGCCTGAAAGATGCGCCGGCTTATGCCAAGACTTACAGCGCGGCGGCTTTGGCTAAAATGGTAGCTCAAACGCGCTCCGCTGAATGCGCCTGGGCGAATCTGGGAAGCGGTGCGGCCGGTGACCTCAATGGCTCGCTCAGCCCGGATTCAGTGAAGAATGTCCTTGAAGCCATGCTTTCGGAATGGGGCGAAACGGCTTTTGCCGTCGATGATACTTTGGTGCGGCATGTCACTTATTTCGTCAAGTTCTATGCGCTTTGCGATACGGAAAAGACAAACCGCGCCGTGGAACGCAGCAGGAAATACATGCCCTATATCCGGGACGTTTTCGCCAGGCAAAACCTGCATGAAGATATCGCTTTTGCCGTTCCTTTTGTTGAGTCGCGCTTCACGACTGCAGCCTGCTCGACTGCCGGCGCCCTGGGAATGTTTCAGTTTATGCCGCACACCGCCACGGAATACGGAATGCAGATCGATGCGAAGGGCAGGGACGACCGCCTGGACTGGGAGAAAGAAGCCCCTGCGGCGGCCCGGTACCTGGTGAAAAGCCGAAATGTATTCGGCTCCAGCGTGCTCGCGCTTGGGGCCTACCATCATGGGTCGATGAAGGTCGTGCAGGTGCTTCTGGCAGTGGCGGAAAGATCCAAAACGAGGTCTTTCAGTCCCATTTTCAACCACGGCGAGCTTGAACCCTATTCGCGGGAATACATCCCCCAGTGTCTGGCTGCGGCCTACCTGTATCGTTACATGAACCAGGCCCATCTCGATAAATTACCCGAAACTGGGGTCCGTTACGAGAACATCAAGGAGGCTTTGCCCGTTGCTAAACTGTCCCTTCGGTATAAAGAGCTTGTGGCCCATAACCAGGACTTGACCCACGCGGATCGCATCTATTGCTACGCCAGCACAGGCGGCTACGCTCTCATTACCGATTCGACAAGCTGCGACATCAAGCCGGCAAGGTTGGAAAATCCGGCGGAAAAGAACCAGGGCGAAAGCAAGTCCTCGGACGCAGACATTAACCTGTCTCCGGTCTCATGCACAACGAACGAGGAAGCTTTGGGAAAAACCGCTGATAAGCCCGGGGCAAGCGGCACGGCAGGGCAAGACGATGCTTACTGCAAAATCATTTATACCTTTCAAAAGGGGAACTCTCTGCCCGAACTGGCACGGACGTTCGGCGTGGACCTGCTTACAATCCTGGACGACCCTGTAAACCGGCGCTGGAAGGAGCGGTATCCGCGCAATCCCAGGCCCGGCGACATCGTCGTGATCCCGCGGCTGGCCCCCACGACAACGCTTGTGTCATCGGCACAATCCTCCCCCGGGGCCGGCTACCGCTTCTACACAGCCAAGGACCAAACCCTGCGGGAAATCGCCGAAACCGTCACCGACGCCTTTGAGTCCTCTGGTGCGGATGATTCCGAAACACGGTGTATCGGGAAAAACCTCACTCCTGAACTCATACTCTACTGGAACCGCGATCACCTTCCGCGGGGAGCAGGCGTTGAAGACCCGCTTCCGGCCGGGATTCCGCTTTTTATTGTCAGTGATTTTCGTTAAGCAAAGAAGAAAAGGCATTCACTACAGAGGCACAGAGGGCACAGAGGGTGCGATGGTTAAGGATAAGTGCCGAAAAGCTCACTGCAGAGCGGGGCATAGTCCGGTCAAGGAAAGAATTCGGAACAAGGAACGATCCACAGATGACTGGTCATCGACAGGTCAAGGATATAAGCACAGATAGAAAGATAAATGAAAATAATCTGCGAAAATCTGTGTCATCTGTGGATGAATTCCTTTTCTCTGCGCCGTGGTGAACGTGTACTGCGGTGAAGTGCTTTAGGGGGATCCACCTAATGATCCGACGAATTGATATCTTAATGGTATCAGCAATTATGGCTTTATTGTGTTCGTGCGCCGACCAGGGTACGAACAAAGCTAAACCTGTAGCCAAGGTAAATGATTATGTCATCGCTTCGGATGATTTTCGGCAGGTACTGGCAAGGTCCGCTTACTTCAATGATATCGTGGGATTAAGCCTTGCGGATAAGAAGCGCATCCTCGATGAGGAGATCCGCAAAGAACTGCTCATTCAGGAAGCCATAAAACTAGGGCTCGACAAAGAGCCTGAATTCCGGCAGACGATCGAGCGCTACTGGGAGCAAACCCTGATAGCATCGCTGGTCAGGCGGCAATCGGCGTCAATCCAATCGCGCATCATCGTAACCGAAGACGAGATCGAAAACCGCTATAAACAGATGGCGCAACCGGGAACCGAACTGCCTCCGCTTGCAGATGTGAAGCAAAAACTGGAAAATGAAATACGCGACGAGAAGCAGACAAAGGCCCTGGATGAGTGGACAGAAGATCTTTGGAAAAAAGCGAAGATCAACGTGAACGAAGAAAACCTCAGTTCTCTTAAGTGAGGATGGAGCAGTGAAGAGTGAAGAGTGAAGCGGGAAGCGGGAAGCAAGTAACTCAAAACCGAATGATCAACCCCCAAAACTCCTGGTGCTCCTTTCCCGACTTTCGCGGGAAGGACGTTCTAACTGGGCCCCGGCCTTCGCCGGGGTGACGTTTATACGGTTTTTCATCCTGATGTGAGAATTCCAATCCTTTTTTATTACCTTGCTAAATTGCCAAATCCATAGCGATTTCTGTTAATCCTGTTAATCCTGTCCAAGTGGTTTTCCTCTGTGCCCTCTGTGCCTCTGTGGTGGATTTGAGCGGGTCGCGGTGAACGATTACGAGAAAGGCTGGTCTTATGGCGGAAGAGAGTGTGAGATCTTATCAACGTCGCATCGTCTATATTCACAGGGAATACCAGCGCAGTTTCATCCTGAAGTTTTGCCTTGTGGCCCTGGCAGCGATGGCAATAGCCGGGGGCCTGCTCTATTTTCTTTCGCGGGAAACTATAACGGCGACGTACCAGTATCATCACCTTGCACTTCGGACAACGGCAGAAGCCATACTGCGGCCCCTGCTCATCACCAATGCGGTCGTTCTGCTCTGTTTCGCGCTTGCGACAATTTTTATGACTATCTATGTATCACATAAGGTTGGAGGGCCGCTGTGGCATTTCGGGAAAAGCCTCAAGTCGATCGGGGAAGGCGACTTGCAGGTGAGGATACGCCTGCGCGAGAACGATCAGCTCAAAGAGTTTGCGGATCAAATCAATGAGATGACGCAAAGCCTGAATGGGAAGGCAAAGGAAGTGCAGGACCAGGTGGCCCGGCTTAGAGCGAAGACACAAGCGCCCGGTTGTGATGGAGCTGAACTCAGCAAGGATGTAGAACGGCTCTATGAGACGGTTTTCCGGGTTTTCAAAACCCAGTGATGAGGATGTCACCGCAGAGGCGCAGAGTACGCTGAGAGAAGCTATGCTTTCGCAGTTTTCGGCCATGCGCGCAGTCGCGCAAGGCCGAGAGCTCGGCGCTTGCGGCGATTGCCCCGCATTGCGCGGGGCGCCGCCGCAGCGCCACACTGAGCCGATCCGTGGTGTGCTTTTGGTTTACCTCCGTGGTCTCTGCGTCTCTGCGGTGAACGGGTATTTAGCGAATGGCGCATAGAACTTATCCCCACTGCTCACTGGTCACTGCCTTTATCCGTTCCCTGCTCCCTGCTCCCTGCTCCCTGCTCCCTGTCTTTATGGTTGTGTTGCAGTTCATGGCGGCCGGCCAGTGCCGGGCGCAGGATTATGTTTTTCAGTCACAGTGCTGCACCATCCATTACAGTGAGGCTTCACAACTGGAGAGTTTTGCAGGCAAAGTACGGGGCGGCGCGGTCAACCGCACTTTGAACCAGTTGTTCGCGGGTGGGGGCAGGTCTTCCGGTCAATCCGACCTGGGGGAAACTGTCGACGCCCTTTTTAAGCGCGTTCAGATCATACTGGATATGCCCATGCCGAAGCTGCGCGTGGAAATTCAAATCCACAGGGACGAGAGGGAAGTTGCCCAGGCATTCAGGCAGATTACGGGAGCATCGAGCAATGCTCCATCTTTTTACTGGAAAAGGACAAACACCATTCACACACAACCGGTGAGCCTGACGGTTGGAATGCTTGCGCATGAGATGGGCCATTGCATCCTGGACCACTACTTCGCAATCCAGCCTCCGCCCAAAATAGCGGAAATGCTTTGCCAGTATGTGGACATGGAGGTCTCGGGCACTTCCGGCCGGGGCGGAGGGCTGTCGGTGTCGCATTTTCGGTAAGTGTTCACGCGGAGACGCGGAAACCGCAGAGAAAAATCAATCATCCGCAGATTGCACAGATGTCACAGATGAATTCTCTAGAACGAGAGATCTTTGTAATCTGTTGTTTTCTCTGCGTTCTCTGCGCCTCCGCGTGAGATGACTTTCGACTTTTGGATTTTAAATAAGTGATGATCGATATTCACAATCACATGTTGCCGGGGTTGGATGACGGCTCGCCCGACTGCGAGCAGAGCCTTGCCATGGCGCGCATCGCGGTGGCGGATGGAATCAAGGACGTTGTGTGTACGCCCCACTGGGTGCCCCGCGCCTTTGAAAACACCCGCCTCCCCGTCTTGAGAGCTTTGAAGGAGTTTCAAGAGAAACTGTGCGACAACGGGATCCCATTGACGTTGCACCCCGGGGCGGAACTGCGCCTGGACCCCGATCTGATTCGAAAAATCGGCTCGGGCGAGATCCTTACCCTGAACGATACCGGACGCTTTGCCCTGATCGAACTTCCCGATGTGTTCCTGCTGCGAAGCTTGGAGGTTTTCTTCGGGAATATGCTGTCTCAAGGGATTACCCCCGTTATCTGCCACCCGGAAAGAAATCACAGTCTGCTCAGGGACCCCATGCCTCTCTTCAGATGGGTTGAGATGGGATCGCTCGTTCAGATGACTGCCGCGAGCGTTACGGGACGCTTTGGCTCAGAGATACGGAGGTTCTCCCTTATTCTCATGGAGCACGGCCTGGCGCACGTGCTGGGGACCGATGCCCACGACCCGCGGATGCGCACTCCGGTGCTCTCTGGGGCCATGGAAGAGGTCGAAGGGATTTTGGGACGGGAAGCCGCCGATTCAATGGTAATGGAAACGCCGAGACGCATCGTCGCCGGCGAAAGGGTGATTCCTCCCGCTCCGATACCCTTTGTCAATACACGCCCAAACATTCACCGCAGAGACGGGGCATGGTCCGGTCAAGGAGAGGACACGGAGGAAAGAAATGCAATCGACAGCAATCCACGGATCTCAGGGATTAGAGGTTTCATCCGTGCAATCTGTGCCATCCGTGGATGATTGATTCTTCTTTGCGTTCTCTGCGTCTCCGCGGTGAACGCTTACCCATGAACAGCGAGGGAGGATCATATGAGTCTCAAAGAAATCGAGGCTGAGATCAAGAAGCTGGATTTGAAAGAGCGCGCTGGATTGGCAAAGTGGGTGGTCGAGAGCCTTGACGAGTTATCCGAAGCAGAGGTTGAGGCGTTGTGGGTTGAAGAGGCTGAGCTCCGCCTGGATGAGTTGGAGCAGGGGTTGATGCCCGAGATACCTGCTGAAGAGGCCCTTCGCCGAGCGCGGGCTGCCATCTCGTGAAGCTGACAGGATTGCATCCGGATGCAGAGGCGGAAGTCAACGAGGCGGCGCGGTACTACGAATCGCGTGAGCCAGGACTGGGTTTGGATTTGCTCGGAGAGGTGGAACGATCTCTTGCTCAGATTCTGACGAACCCGGAGGCTTCCCAGAGAATCGGAAGGCGAGTGCGGCGGAAGTCCTTATGGCGGTTCCCTTACAATCTGATATACGCGGTTTATCCGGAACGAATACGAATTGTGGCATTCGCTCACCAGAAGCGCCGGCCTTTCTACTGGCGAAAGCGTTTAAAGAACACAGCAGAGTTGGAAGGCCCAACTATGCCGAAAGGAAAACAGTGAGCTGTGAAAATTTCACTCTTCACTTTTCACTGTTCCTTTAATTCCTGGCGCCCCGATTCCCTTCGTCAACGGCCCGGCTGCCGCTTCTTTTTCGCCGAAAATTTCACGAAAAATTTTCTCCTTCCTGGGTCTTGCGTAAACTCTCACCGCAGAGGCGCAGAGGGGGTGATGCTTAAGGATAAGTCTCGAAAAGCTCACTGCCAGAGCGGGGCATAGTACGGTCAAAGAAAGGGCGCATAAACATTCACTGCAGTGCATCTGGAAAGGCATTTCTCTGCGTCTCTGCGGTGAATAGCTGTAACTGAATTCACGAAGATGAAACCTCTCTTAGTATCCAATCTTCAACGGATTTGTGAGGTATGGAAATCAGGGGAAACACATCCTGGGGCTGGATATGCCTTTTGTTTGCTGTACAGGCAATCGGTTCATTGGGGATCGCAAAATTATTCCATATGGATTTGCGGGCAATAGTCATTCCCGTCATGATTCTTTCCGCCGGGGCAATCGTGAGCGCCATTTTCCGGGCGGTATGCGCGTCAAGTAGATTTGGTAACTGGCAATGGTGGGTCCCTGTCCTGATCTACGCCCTGTTCATCTTCTCGCTCTCAAACCGTGCCTACCCGGACGCACAACCCATTTTCAGCACCAAAGTTTTCCACCCCATCGAATACGTTGTGCTGGGTGCTTTCATCTCTCTTGCGCTGCTCCCGGCCCTCTGGGAGAAGGGACTTCCGGCATTCTCTACAAGAGTATTCTTACTCGGAGTTCTCTTCGCCGCATCAGATGAATTCCATCAGGCATTCATTCCCGGTAGGTCAGCCAGGCTCACCGATGTCCTCTTTTGGGACTTGATGGGAATTTCGTTGGCCTGGGCAGCAATTCTGATGGCAGGGCGACTACTACGCTCATCCGATCCTGCCGAATAGGCTGACGCCAACACAAACTGTCAGTTCTTTATCCCTTCTTGGAGACTTACTGGACCAGCAATCTTCCGACCGCTGAAATGCTGCTTTCCCAGGATGAGACCTTTGCACAAGTGTAAGTCCAACCAAGTTCATGGAGTTAAGGATTAAGAGTATGGATTCGACCAAGGTGCTAATTATTGAGGCCGGCAGAACTGAGAAAAACTACTGGGCTGACCTCTGGCGTTATAGAGAGCTATTTCTGATTCTAGCCTGGCGCGATATCTCCGTTCGTTACAAGCAGACCATCATCGGTGTGGCCTGGGCGATTCTCAGGCCTTTTCTGACCATGGTTGTCTTCACTGTAATTTTTGGGCGTATAGCAAAGTTGCCTAGCGACGGCAATGCACCCTATGCTATTTTGGTATTTGCGGCCATGCTTCCCTGGTCCTTATTCTCAGGCGCACTCGGGGAAGCCTCTAACAGCCTGATCGGAAACGAAAAGCTCATCAGTAAAGTTTATTTCCCTCGCTTGATCATTCCCAGCGCCACGGTGGTGACAGCTTTCATCGATTTTCTCATTAGTTTCATCATACTTTTGGGCCTGATGGCCTATTATCGATTCACTCCGGGTTGGAATATATTGTTTTTGCCTGTGTTCACGCTTTTGGCCTTGCTGGCCAGCCTGGGTCCCGGGCTGTGGATCACCGCGCTTAATGTGAAGTACCGCGATTTCCGATATGTAATTCCTTTTGTGGTGCAGTTTGGCCTTTATATTTCCCCGGTAGGCTTCAGTAGCAGTATAATCCCCGAGAAATGGCGATTTTTCTATAGTTTAAATCCTATGGTAGGGGTAATTGATGGTTTTCGCTGGAGCATCCTGGGCGGAGATTCCCATCTATACTTGCCGGGCTTCGCTGCCAGTTTTGCCGTGATTTTGTTTTTCCTTTGGCTGGGCATCTCAACATTCAGAAAGATGGAAAAGTCTTTTGCGGACCTCATATAGCGGATCGATAAAATGAGCGATATAGCCATCCATGCCGAAGCTCTCGGCAAAAAATATACCATAGGTCACCAGTCCGAAAACGGCCGATACCTGGCCCTGCGGGATGTGCTTATGAAAAATGCACGAGGCGTATGGCATAAAACTAAGGACCTCATAAGAGGAAGGCCCATTATTTTTGGCGACGTTTTCGAAGAGGTCTGGGCGCTAAAGGACGTGAGCTTTGAAATAAACCGCGGGGAGGCAGTGGGTATAATTGGGCGCAATGGTGCGGGCAAGAGCACTCTACTGAAAGTCCTCAGCCGCATAACTGAGCCTTCGGCCGGGCGAGTGAGCATTAAAGGCCGGGTTGCAAGCCTTTTAGAGGTGGGTACTGGTTTTAATCCGGAGTTATCCGGCCGCGAGAATATTTTTCTGAACGGAGCAATCCTTGGCATGTCCCGCCAGGAAATAAAGCGCAAGTTAGATGAGATAGTTTGCTTCGCTGAAGTGGAAAAATTTCTGGACACTCCGGTGAAGCGCTACTCAAGCGGTATGTACGTTCGCCTGGCATTTGCCGTGGCTGCGCACCTCGAGCCCGAGATACTTCTTGTCGACGAGGTGCTTGCTGTGGGGGACATGGAGTTTCAAAAGAAATGTTTGGGGAGGATGGGGGAAGTCAGCAAGGGGGGGAGAACGGTGCTCTTTGTGTCTCACAATATGGGCAGCATTGTGAGTCTATGCCAACGGGCAATACTATTGGATGCAGGGAAGACCGTGATTGATGGTAAGGCAGCGGAAGTCGTCCAAAAGTACCTGGCCAACACCATCAGCTTCGGAGGAGAGATTGTCTGGGCGGATCCGTCCGATGCTCCAGGAAATGACCTGGTCCGTCTTCATGCGGTGCGGATACTGCAACACGGCTATGACGGCCCCACCGCACACGTGGATATCTCCAAAGACGTACACATTCAAATCACTTATTGGGTGTTGAAGGAAGGCCTTCATATTTATCCGGCAATTTGGCTGAGAGATCAAATCGGAGCCCCATTACTTTCATCATCGAATGCCAGGTCGATTTCCCTCACCAAGGATCCCTGGTGGGGTTGCTCCCATCCCAAAGGGCTATTCCAGTCTACCTGCTGTATCCCTGGTAACTTCCTTAATGAGGGAATGTACAGTGTCACTGCTATCATTGGCAAGGGGATAAGTGAGACACAAATTCTGGAGGATCACCTTATGTCCTTCAATGTCATTGATACAGGAGAGATGCGCAAGGAATATTCCGGCCGTTGGGTCGGCGCAGTACGCCCACGCCTGGCCTGGAATACGGAATACCTGGGGGAGAGTACGGAACCGGCCGGAAACATGCATCTCCAGTCCCTTAACATATTGAGAGAATGAACAATGAAGGTTCTTGTCACCGGCGGATGCGGATATAAGGGGACCGTGCTCGTACCCAAATTGCTGAGCCATGGATATGAAGTCACGGTTTTGGATACTATGTGGTTCGGCAATTTTCTTGAACCTCATCCAAAATTACGTGTCATGAATATGGATGTGCGGAATGCAGATGAAGTCCCTTTAGACAGTACCGATGTTATCATTCATTTGGCATCCGTTGCTAACGATCCATGCGGCGATCTCGACCCCAAGCTAACATGGGAGATAAGCGCGCTGGCTACCATGCAGCTCGCCGACATGGCGGCGCGCAAGGGGGTCAGGCAGTTTATCTACGCCTCCTCCGGCAGCGTCTATGGAATAAAGGATGAGGAGAAGGTAACCGAGGACCTGACGCTCAAGCCCATCTCCGAGTACAACAAAACGAAGATGGTGGCAGAGCGAGTGCTGCTGAGCTATCAGGACAGGATGCTCGTTCAGATCATTCGCCCGGCTACGGTTTGCGGTTATTCACCGCGCATGCGCCTCGATGTGTCGGTAAACATGCTGACGATGCAGGCTTTGACCAGAGGGGTAATTACAGTATTCGGCGGTTCGCAGATCAGGCCAAATATCCATATCCAGGACATAACGGACCTCTACCTTTTCTGCATCGACAGCGGCAGCAAGGTTCAGGGGGTCTATAACGCCGGTTTCGAAAACCTCGCGATCATGGAGATCGCAAAGAAGATCACGCAGGTCATCCCGGCCGAAATACAGGTTACGGAGGCGAACGACCCGCGGTCCTACCGTGTAAATTCAGACAAGCTGCTCGCCACGGGTTTCAAGCCCGGAAAGACGGTGGGTGACGCCATTCTGGAAATTAATGCGGAGTATAAGCGCGGAAATCTCAAAGACGAAGATCATTTCTACAACCTTCGCTGGATGAAGCGCATGCTCTCGTGAGCCTGAAATTACAATGGCAGAAAGAAAAAATCCGATGAGCCCAGCTTCTTTTGAAGTATACGCCGGTCGGCTGGGGGAAATCCTCCGGGCTTATGACTGGTCCAAAGTGAGGGTGCTTGCCGAAGCGCTGCTCGGCGCGTGGAACAACGGCCGCCGGGTATTCCTGTGCGGAAACGGCGGAAGTGCAGCAAATGCCATGCATATTGCAAACGATCTGCTTTACGGTATTTCGAAGGAAGGCATGGGTATAAAAGTAAGCGCGCTTCCATCAAATAGTTCCATCGTGACCTGCCTTGCAAATGATGTCGGCTATGACGAAATTTTCGCAAGGCAAATCAGGGTGCAGGGCGAAAAGGGCGACTTACTTATCGTCTTCTCAGGAAGCGGCAACTCCCTGAATGTTGTCAAAGCGCTACAGGAAGCCAGGCAAGTCGGGATGCAAACCTTTGCCGTTCTCGGCTACTCGGGCGGCAAGTGCCTTGAGCTGGCCGACTGTCCAATCCATTTCCCAGTGGATGACATGCAGCTATGCGAAGACCTGCAACTGGTCGTGGGACACATGATGATGCAATGGCTGCGCAGCAACAAGACCAGTAGAGGTTAATAATGGCGGAAAGAATTCTGGTTTTGGGGAGCAATTCCTTCTCGGGCGCGAGCTTCGTCAGGCACCTGCTGGGCTTGGGCGCCGAAGTGGTGGGCATCAGCCGGTCGCCTGAACCGATCCCCCCCATGCTGCCCTACAAGTGGGATGAACATTCAGGGTTTACCTTTCATCAGCTCGATCTCAACCATGACCTGGATGAAATAATGAACGTGGTCCAGGACTTTCAGCCCCATTTCGTGGTCAATTTCGCGGCGCAGGGCATGGTTGCCGAGAGTTGGCAATCTCCCGAGGACTGGTTCCAGACAAACACGGTGGCAAACGTGAAGCTGCATGATCGCCTGCGTCATTGCCGTTTTGTGGAAAAATACGTCCATATATCCACTCCGGAGGTTTACGGTAGCTGCGAAGGATCGGTGATCGAGGATGCTCCGTTCAATCCGAGCACACCCTATGCCGTTTCACGCGCCGCCTGCGATATGAGCCTCAAGAGCTTTTTCAGAGCATACGGGTTTCCGGTCATATTTACACGAACGGCGAACGTCTACGGACCCGGGCAGCAGCTCTACCGCATAATCCCGCGAACCATCCTGTTTATCCGCCTTGGGCAAAAGGTTCCCCTGCATGGCGGAGGCTCGTCGCGTAGATCTTTTGTCCACATCCGCGATGTTGCGGACGGGACCCTGCGGGTAGCGCGAAATGGGGTGCCGGGGGAGGTCTATCACCTTTCTACCACGCGTCTCATCTCCATTCGCGAACTCGTGGAACTAATCTGCGCCCGTCTCAAAGTGGCCTTTGCGGACTGCGTGGAAATTGTCGGGGAGCGGCTGGGTAAGGATGCGGCATATATTTTGGACAGCACCAAAGCCCGAGAGACTCTCGGCTGGAAAGACACCGTAGACCTGAATGCAGGGATCGATGAGACGATCTCCTGGGTTGACGGCAATCTAGGCGAACTCAAAGAGCAGCCGTTTGGCTATATTCACAAAAAGTAATCTCCTCCCAAACTGAGGTGACTTCGATGAACGCAAGGCGAGAGGCTGGTGCGCAAGACAAAATCCGGCCACTTCATGATCTTGCTCTCACTATTTCAGAGCTGAAGGCACAGGGCAAATGTATCGTTCACTGTCATGGCGTATTTGACCTCCTGCACCCTGGTCACATCAGGCACCTGGCTGCCGCCAAGTGCGAGGGCGACGTTTTGGTGGTAACCATCACGCCCGACCATCTCGTAAACAAAGGCCCCGGAAGGCCTGTATTTACCGAAGAGCTGCGGACCGAAACCCTTGCCTCGCTCCAACAGGTCGATTTCGTAGCCGTCAACAAGTGGCCGACCGCTGTTGAGACTATAAACCTGCTCAAGCCTGACGTATACGTCAAAGGCAACGACTACGCCGACCGGAAAGAGGACATAACGGGCAAGATAAACGATGAGGAGGCTGCCGTTCTGGCAGTGGGGGGGCGAATCCACTTCACCAATGACATCACCTTTTCCTCATCAAAGCTGCTCAATACTTACCTATCCGTTTTCCCGCCCCACGTGGACGCCTATTTGCAGGATTTTCGAAAACGCCACAGCGCCCGCGAGATCATCAACTCCATCGAAGGGTTCAAATCACTGAAAGTAATGGTAATCGGGGAGGCTATCCTAGATGAGTACGTCTACGGCGACGCAATCGGAAAATCCGCCAAGGAGCCGATCCTTGCCATGCGCTATATCTGGCAGGAGAAGCACGTGGGAGGAAGCCTTGCAATTGCCAATCACCTGGCTGACTTCTGCGAAAGCGTCGAACTGGTGACCTACCTGGGAGAAAAACAGACCCACGAAGAGTTTGTCCGCGAAAATCTGAAGGAAAACGTGCACCCTCACTTCGTCTATAAGTCCAACTCTCCCACTATCGTTAAGCGGCGCTTCGTGGAAAATTACCTGGTGACCAAGCTGCTTGAAATCTACGAAATGAACGACGAGTTGCTGAGCAGCCGGGAGGAGGAAACGCTAAATGCGATCCTGGAGGAGCAACTGCCGCGATGCGATCTCGTCATAGCTGCCGATTACGGCCATGGGCTTATTGCTGGCAAAACGATCGATCTGTTGTGCGAAAAGGCGCCTTTCCTTGCGCTAAATACACAGATAAACGCGGCCAATATCGGGTTTCATACCCTTTCCAGGTATCCGCGCACAAATTACGCCTGTGTGCACGAAGGAGAAATCCGCCTCGATTTGCGCAACCGGAGAGGCGAGCTGAGAAGCCTTGTGGAAAAGCTGACCGAGCGCCTGCGCAGTGATTCGGTAATGGTAACGCAGGGAAAGCACGGCACTCTTCTGTACCGACCGGGCGAGGGTTTTTTCGAATGCCCGGCGCTCTCTGTAAAGGTCATTGACCGCGTGGGCGCGGGCGATGCGGTCCTGGCCCTGACCTCGCTTTGCGCGGCGCAGCACCTGCCCCCCGATGTGATCGGCTTTATCGGCAACATGGTCGGCGCGGCGGCTGTAACCATTATTGGGAACCGCTCGTCGATCGACCGCGTGCAACTGCTAAAGGGCATCGATTCGATTATGAAGTAGTTCGTATAAGCCAACAGGGAATGAAGATATGAGATGAAAACAGATAATGCCCAACGTAATTCCCATGGTCCTGAGACTTTGAGGCGGATGTACCGCGATATGCTGCGCATCCGCACGATAGAGGAAAAAATCGCCGATCTCTACCCTGAGCAGGAAATGCGCTGCCCTGTGCATCTGTCCATAGGGCAGGAGGCCGTTGCAGTGGGCGTGTGCGCCGCGTTGACCGCTGATGATTATGTGCTCAGCAATCATCGCTCGCACGCTCATTACCTGGCCAAGGGGGGCGACCTCAATGCGATGATGGCCGAGATATACGGAAAAACCACGGGTTGCTGCTATGGAAAAGGCGGCTCGATGCACCTGATCGACCTTTCGGTCGGCTTTCTGGGGGCCACCCCTGTCGTGGGGAGCACCATACCGATGTCGGTCGGCACCGCTCTGGCCAGCGCCATGCGGGGAGAGCCGCGCGTATCGGTTGCCTTCATGGGGGACGGGGCGGTCGAGGAAGGCGTTTTTCACGAGTCCCTGAGTTTTGCTCTCCTGAAAAACCTGCCTGTTATATTCGTCTGCGAGAACAATTTTTATTCCGTCTATTCCCCGCTCTGCGTAAGGCAGCCCAAGTGCCGGGAAATATCCGACCTGGCAAGGGGACATGGCATTGAAAGCCACCAGGGCGACGGAAACGACGTCGTGCAGGTGTTTGAAATGGCTACGAAAGCGGTTGAAAAGGCACGGGCAGGAGGCGGTCCGACTTTTCTGGAGTTTAAGACCTACCGCTGGCGGGAGCACTGTGGTCCCAACTATGACAACGACCTTGGCTACCGCTGCGAGAGCGAATTTCTGGACTGGAAGAAACGTGATCCCATCGAGATATTGAAAAGCACGCATGGGGATGGGTTGTTTGACCGGGACATAGACGCCGTGATTCGCGACCTGAGCGCTGAAATCGAGGAGGCTGTTGCCTTCGCTAAGAAAAGTCCGTTCCCGCAAGAGCCCATGATGCTTCAGGACGTTTATGCCTAAGGTCGAAAGCAGCAGAAATCAGGTGGTTGAAAGAGAACTCAAGTTTTTCCAAGCCCTGAACGAAGCCGTCGACCAGTGTATGGCCAGGGACCCTTCCGTCTATATCATGGGACTGGGAGTACCGGACCCCAAAGGTATCTTTGGCAGCACTCTGGGCCTTCAGCAAAAATATGGGGCCACTCGTGTGATGGATATGCCCTGTTCGGAAAACGGCATGACCGGAGTGGCTATCGGGTCGGCCCTGGTGGGGATGCGGCCCGTTATGACACACCAGCGCGTGGACTTTGCGCTGCTCGCCATGGAGCAGATTGTGAACCAGGCGGCCAAGTGGCACTATATGTTCGGCGGAAAACTCTCCGTACCCATGGTGATACGGATGATCGTCGGGCGTGGGTGGGGGCAGGGTCCGCACCATTCCCAAAGCCTCCAGACCTGGTTTGCGCACATACCCGGCCTGAAAGTAGTGATGCCTACCCTCGCCTATGACGCCAAAGGGCTGCTGATCGCCGGTATCGAGGACAATAATCCCGTAATTTTTATAGAGCATCGCTGGCTCTACAATATCAGCGACAGGGTGCCTGAAGAATACTACTCGGTTCCGCTGGGAGAGGCCCGAATGATGCGCGAGGGCACTGATGTTACAATGGTGGGAGCATCCTACATGAGCCTTGAGGCGCTTCGCGCCGCCGAGCGCATGGAAAAAGAGGGTATATCCGCCGAGGTGATCGATTTGCGAACCATCCGGCCCTGGGATGAAGAGATGGTGCTCGAAAGTGTCAAAAAAACGGGCCGCCTCGTGGTAGCGGACAGCAGTTGGAAATCATTCGGGGTGGCCGCTGAGGTAGTTTCAACCGTTACGGAAAAAGCATTCAGCGCCCTGAAGGCCGCCCCCGAGCGCGTTGCCCTGCCCGATTGCCCAAGTCCCACAAGCCCTGCCCTCAATGAGCATTTTTACCCGCGGGCCGGCCATATCCACCTGGCCGCTAAGAGGGCGTTAGGTCTCGATCCTGTCACGGACCTTCTTGCCATGGCCGCCGGCCAGCGTCTGGACGTTCCCGATGCTAGTTTTAAGGGGCCGTTCTAAAAGATTTCCATAAATCCACAGGCTGCTATTCCATGTCGTTTGAAAACATGATCGTTGCCCGTCCGGATCGCTGTTCCATTTGCAACGGGTCCGTGAGCGAGCTGATATCCCTGCCCCGGCTGCCCATTACCGATTCTTACTGCCGCGAGCCGGTTGCGAACCCTATAAGCGGCATTGATCAGAGTCTGCTTTATTGTGAAAACTGCGGCCATGCTCAGCTCGGGAATCTCATTTCACCATCGGTGCTTTACGGGAGTAATTATTGCTTCAGAACTTCGGCAAGTGCCACAGCCCGAAGCGGGACCGATCTGTTTCTTTCGGTCCTCGATGAAGCCGCACCGGGCCGCCGTTTTCAGTGCGCTCTTGACATCGGATGCAATGATCTCCATTTGCTTCGCCTCCTGTCTGATCGGGCCGTGCACAGGGTTGGCGTTGATCCGGTCTGGAAAGGCAGTGAAGATCAATGCGAGGGGAAATCCATTCTGGTCGTGGGCAGGAATTTCGAAGATGTTACGGCTGCCGACCTTCCTGCCAAACCTGATCTGATCCTGTGCCGTCACACGCTTGAACACATCCACGAGCCGAGAAAGATGATCGAAACCATCTTCGAGATTGCCGCGGATGGAGCAATCTTCTTATTTGAAGTACCGAGCTTGGAGGTACTTGTCAAACGATTGCGCTTCGATCAGGTATTCCACCAACATGCTCAATATTTTTCCCTGCACTCCTTCCTGAACATGCTGGATTACACAGGCGGACAGCTTCTGCTGAGCCAGTTAAATTACCATAATTGGGGTGCCTTAATCGTAGCTTTCGAGCGACGGGGGGCAGGAGTCGCATCATCCGGGACGGTGCCCAAACCGAGTTTTGTTGACATTCAAAAACGCTATGAGATGTTCAAATCCCAGATGATTAACGCCGGGGCCGCACTCGCCGCGTATGCAGGCGATTTGATATATGGCTACGGTGCGGCACAAATGTTGCCCGTTCTTGGCTATCATATGGGTACCGATTTCAGTGAGCTGAATTTCGTTCTTGACGACGATCCGAACAAGGACGGGATGGGTTACTGGAACCTGCCGGTGCGTATCAAGTTGGCAAGCAGCATCGAAAATATCGCGGATGCAACGGTTCTGATTACCGCCATCGATAATGTGCAGCCAATCATGGCGAAACTGCTTACTCGCCGTCCACGGCACATTTTGTATCCGCTTAACGTAATCTAAGCCGGGGGCAGTCACCTCTGGCGCAATGATCCGCGCCACATGGTCTTATAATAAATTTAAATCGGGGGACCGGTAGTGGAAATGGGTATTTCGGGCCGATGCGCATTAGTCACGGGGGCGGGTAGAGGGATCGGGCAGGCGATTGCCAGATGCCTTGCCAGGGAGGGGGCAAGAGTTGCCGCTGTGTCCCGCACTTCCGCGGATTTATCGGAGCTTTTGGACTCAATTGGCGGGACTCCGGACGAGCATCGCGCAATTCCCATTGATCTCCTGCCCGACGGTGCGCCGGCCGAATTAATGAGGCGGCTCGAAGATTTCGGCCCTTTGGATATTGTAGTCCACAACTTGGGCGGTACCCTTGAAATAACCGATCCTTTTTGCTCCGTCCAAGACTGGCGGAAGGTATATCGTTTCAACTTCGAAGTCGCGGTAGAGCTGAACTCGATGATCCTGCCGGGAATGCAGCAGCGAAAGTGGGGCCGAGTGGTCCACATATCTTCGATTTCAGCAATGGAAAACCATGGGCCGGTCACTTACTGTTCAATGAAGGCTGCCCTGACAGCATATACCCGTAGCATTGGAGGCGTGGTCGCCCCGGATGGTGTGGTGATTTCAGCGGTCTTGCCGGGGGCTGTCTTTACAGAACGGGGGTACTGGGATATTGCGTCACGTGAACGGCCGGACCACGTACACAAGTATCTTACGGAACGGCAGCGCATAGGGCGTTTCGGCCGGCCTGAGGAAATTGGTAACTTCGTTGCCTTCCTTTGCTCTGAAAACGCCTCGTTTAATACCGGCAGCATAGTGCCTGTGGATGGGGGACAAGGAAGAGGATATTTTGGCCAATGAAGCTCGATTACACGCAAAAAAATCAAATCTCAGGATGTTTGAACAATGACCTGCGCCGGCAAATCGTCGGCATGGTTGTGGCCGGGAAAGATGGGCATATACCCAGTGCCTTTTCCATCCTTGATATAATCACCTATCTCTATTCTTCCGTCCTTAGGGTCAGGTCATCAGATCCTGACTGGGAGGATCGCGACTATTTCATCCTCAGCAAAGGACATGGCTGCCTTGCGCTTTATGTAAATCTGCATCGTCATGGCTTCCTCACAGATGAGGACATCAGGCTGTTTTGTAAGAAAGGCGGGATCCTCGGCGAGCATCCCGACATGACAAAGGTGCCGGGAGTTGAGGCATCGACCGGATCTCTCGGCCATGGGTTCAGTTTTGCAGTGGGAATTGCCATGGGGCTCAGAATCAGACGGAAGAACAATCGCATCTTTGTACTGATAGGAGATGGTGAATCCCATGAGGGAACGGTTTGGGAGGCCGCCCATGTAGCCCGAAATCACATGTTGGGCAATATGTGCGTTATAGTGGACTGGAACCAGTCGGGCATGCAGTTGCTTCCGCATGATGATTTACCCGCCAAGTGGCGGGCTTTCGGATGGAATACCATCGTTATAGACGGGCACGACGAGGCACAGCTAGAGGCTGCTTATGCAAAGGTCGCTTTTGCGCAGAGCGGTACCCCTACGGTAATCATCGCTCATACGACAAAGGGAAAGGGCGTTCCGATGCTTGAGGGCCATGGGCCTTGGCATCATCGGATTCCCAATGAAGAGGAATATAAAATAATAATGGAGGCTTTCAGGTAAATGGCCGCTATTTCAGTTCGACAACAGTTTGCCGATACAATTCTGGCTGTTGGACAGGAAGATCCAAGATTAGTTGTGGTGGTAGGCGATATCAGCCACGGCATTCTGCAACCCTTTGCAAAAGCTTGCCCCGGGCGGTTTTATAACATCGGGATACTTGAACCGACGATGATGAGTCTTGCCGCCGGCATGTCCAAGGTGGGACTGCGAGTAGTCGTGCATACTATCGCTCCATTTCTGATCGAGCGCTCATTTGAGCAGATCAAGCTGGACTTCGTTTATCATAAATTACCCGGTAATATCATCACAGTTGGATCTGCTTTCGATTATTCCAACCTTGGTTGCACTCATCATTGCTATGGCGATTTCGCCCTGCTGAAGACGCTTCCCGGAGTACAGATTACTTATCCGGCTTCGGCAGTCGAGTTTGACCGTCTTTTCCGGGATGCCTACGCCAACGATAAACTGACGGTATACCGCGTGGCCGGCAATCAGCACGGGGTGAGTTTCGAAGCAGAAGACATTCGCCTTGGAAAAGGCATTCGAGTGTGTGAAGGGCGGGATATAAGCCTTATCGCCACCGGGCCACAACTCCGCACGGCGCTGGAAGTACGCGGCAAGCTGGCCGGGAAGGGCATGGATGCCGAAGTGATCTATCTCCACACTATTCGCCCTTTGGATGAAGATCTCGTTATCGATAGTGTTGCAAAGACGAGGAAAGCGGCGGTAATTGAGGAGCACATGCGTAGCGGCGGACTTGGAGACGATGTATTGCGCACGGTTCATCCCATACCCGCGGTTGATTTCCTTTCCGTGGCGATCCCCGACAGGTTCGTAACCGGATACGGCTCACATGGGGATCTCTGTGATTCCATCGGACTCAATTCCGAGGCTGTCACATCGCAGATTGTCGAAAAGTTCGCTCCCGTAGCCCTGGCAAATGTTGCTCTTAATTAAACACATTGAAATGATGGAATGAAAATGGGCCACGAAATAAACCTTCTGGACCTCTATCCAAAATCCAAACGCCCCATAGACGAACGCGGCAGGCAGGTCACCGAAGAACACCGCGGCATCGCGCGTCAGTTCGGGCAACAGTACTTCGATGGCGAGCGGTTGTATGGATACGGCGGCTATAACTACCATCCGCGCTTCTGGACTGATACGGTGCGCCGTCTCAGGGACCACTATAAACTGCCGGAGGATGCGAGCGTATTGGACGTCGGTTGCGGTAAAGGGTTCATGATGCATGATTTCAAGCTCCTTATGCCGGAGATGACCATAGCGGGGATCGATGTATCTCAGTATGCCCTGGATCACGGAATCGAGGACATGGAGCCCTATATCCGGGTCTGTAATGCAAAGGAGCTTCCCTTTGCGGATAATTCCTTCGATTTGGTCCTAAGCATCAATACTGTTCACAATCTGCCGCTGGAGGAGTGCAGGCAGGCCCTGCGCGAGATAGAGCGCGTAAGCAGAAAAAAGGCGTTTGTCACCATGGATGCCTGGCGAAACGACTACGAGCGCGAGCGGCTTCTCAAGTGGAACCTGACCGCGCTGACCTACATGCACGTGGACGGATGGAAGAAACTTTTCTCGGAGATCGGCTACACTGGCGATTACTACTGGTTCATTGCCGAATAAATGAACGAAACGCTTCTCCTTCCCGCCAAGGTTGAGCCGCTCAAGATCGTCTACCGCGACCGCAATCAGACCATCCAGCGCGTGGTTGCCCACTTCGATAGGTTCGATAAAGAATACTTCGTGTCCGACCACGGCGAACGGGCAGCGCTCGTGGGTATCCGAGGCGGGGAAGTGCTGCTCACGCGGCAGTACCGGCTGCTGATAAACGGGCTTTCCTGCGAAATCCCGGGTGGGCGCGTAGATGACGGGGAATCGCCGGAGGACGCCGCAATCCGCGAATGCCTGGAGGAAACCGGCATCCGGTGCGCAAATCTTAAGCCCCTTATCGCATATCATCCCAGTCTTGATATATGGAAAAACTACACCCGTATTTTCTACTCAGAGGAATGCCGAGAATTCTCGAACGAACTCTCTGACCACCGAATCTGGGTCCCTCTGGCGAATTGCATCGAGATGATTTTTTCACGGCAGATTTCGGACAGTATGTCGATAGCGGCGCTCCTGGCATATCAAGTCATGAAATCAACAGAGACTCACAGATGAAAACCCGTGCCGCCGTTCTATACGAGCCAGGCCGGCCATTGCGCATCGAGGAACTCGAAACTCCGGAATTGCGGTCGGGCCAGGTGCTGGTCCAGATAGCCTATAGCGGCGTTTGCCAAAGCCAACTCATGGAAGCGCTCGGCAGGCGTGGTCCGGATCCCTTCCTCCCTCACCTGCTTGGTCATGAAGGTTCCGGCCTGGTAATCGAAGTGGGCGAAGGGGTCGGAAAAGTGCAAAAAGGCGACCGGGTGGTCCTGACCTGGATAAAAGGCCTTGGGGCCGACTGCGGCGGAACTCGGTACCGCAAGTGCGACTGGTACATAAATGCCGGCGCCATAACGACTTTCAACGAATACGCGGTTGTCTCGGAGAACCGGTGCGTCAAATTGCCCGAAGGTGTTCCGCTGGATGTCGGGGCACTGCTTGGCTGTGCCGTTCTGACAGGCGCGGGAATCGTCCTCAATACGATGAAGCCCACCCGCGAAAACACCATAGTGATCTGGGGAGTTGGCGGCATCGGATTAAGTGCTGTGATGGCGGCTCGCATTTGCGAATGCGCGGCGATTATTGCAGTGGATGCCCAGGACTTCAGTTTAGAACTTGCAAAAGAGTTCGGCGCTACACACTCTATAAACGCGTGCTCAGTGGAGGCTCCGGCGCGGATCCGAGAAATTGTGGGACCGGGCGGAGCTGATTTTGCCGTCGAAGCGGCTGGGCGAGCAGCCACCATAGAGCTGGCTTTCCAGGCTGTTCACAAGGGAGGCGGTCTGTGCGTATTCGCAAGTCATCCTCCGGCAGGGGATAAAATCTGTCTTGATCCGCACGACCTAATTTCCGGTAAGCAAATTCGCGGCAGTTGGGGTGGGGAATCCCGGCCGGACAAGGACATTCCACGTCTTGCCGAACTTTACCGCCAGGGCGAATTGCCTTTGGAAAAGCTCATCACCCGCAGGTATACCCTGGACCAGGTAAATCGAGCGCTCAATGACCTGGAGCGCAGTTCAGGCGGTCGGCCGATTTTGGAGATTAACCCAGCAGCAGTAGGGTAGATGAGGGCAACGGCTTCCTCTCAACATGAGGTGGCAGGCTGCAACTATGAATCAACCATGGGCTTTGACACATCCCCTGAACAAAGCTTTGACAAAGGAAGGGGTCCCAAGCATGAGTTCCTTATCCGTCATGTTACCCAACTATAATCATGCACAATATGTTGCGCAGGCCATTGAGGCAATAGTTACTCAATCCAGACCCCCAGATGAATTTATTATAATAGATGATGCCTCAACCGATAATAGCTTTGAAATCATCAGCAGTTATGCAAGTCGCTACTCTTATATTCGCTTGGAAAGGAATGAACGCAACCTGGGGTCAATAACGACCTCTCGGCGTCTCACCAATATGGCGACAGGGGAGTATCTTTATGCAGCCGCTGCTGACGACTATGTGCTGCCAGGGTTCTTTGAAACAGGGATGGCGATGGCTGAGCAGTATCCCCAAGCTGGTATTATATGTGGTCAACAAACAGTAATCGATGCCAATGACAATAAGCTTGGTGTGGGAGGAATCCCTCGCTGGACCACTCCCCGTTTTGTCTCACCTCGCCAGTTCTTGGAGGACTATCTCGAAAAAGAAGTCCCAAATCATTGCTTATCCAGCGCAACGATTTACAAACGCACCAGTTTAGAAGAAGTAGGCGGCTTCCGCCCGGAACTGGTAAGCTGGTGCGATATTTTCGCGATTCGAGCAATCGCCTTAAGGCATGGGGCCTGTTATATTCCGCAAGCTTGTACCTGTTACCGCCCGAATCCCAACAGTTTTGCATCCTCAACCCTAGCGGACGTGGGACTAATGTTTGAGATAATTGCAAGGGCGACAGACTTGATGCGCTCTACTCAATTTAATTCATACTTTCCTGAAGAGCACGTAGTCCGTTGGGAGCAAAACCTCCGCTCACTTGTTATCCGCTGTCACATATCAAGACTCCGAAAAGAATTCGGCGAAAATGTTTTGAAAAGATTCGCTCTTTTGTCTCCGATGCGCGCCTCACAGAAGAAGTTGAGTGATTTGCTTTTTTTAGCATGTAAAGTGTTGGCAACCATCTGGCTTGTCCCTGAGAAATTGCGTTTAGCGAGATGCCAAACAAGTTCTTCATCGCACGACCTCTTAGTGAAATCAACTGATTTACATCAATAATCAAAGGCGGTTTAAATGTATCCACGGGTAATGATTTATGATGAATTACCTGCACGAGTCGGCGGTGGGGTTAACATAATGATACCACTCTTGACTGTAATCGCTCGTAACAAACCGAATCCCAGTTACATTTGCAACCTGCGAAAACCCAAAACATGCCGTATGCAAGTGCATTTTGACCTTTTCCCGCGATACCGCGCGCGGGTCAACCAAACTGTTGGGAGTTTAAATCGCAGGTTCGGCGACGAACGTTTCCGAAGTGCGTTAAGCGGCTCCAGCCTCCTCATAATATTGGAAAAAAATGAACGTTGGAAAACAGGCGCAGGGTGTAGAGGTCTTGGTTGTAATTCCGGCATTTAATGCTGAGAAGTTCATTGCCGAAGCTTATCCCGGGCTATTTCGGAATATGTACGATCATGCCGTGAAACTAATTGCTGCCAATAACAAAATAGAGTCTATATTGAGAAGGATGCTTGGGCGAGTAAGAGTGGACCTCACAGATAGATTGTTGGATGCTGAGTTTGCCAGGTATCTCGCGTATTGCGAAGAATGGTTGAAGGCAGTTCGTATCAATACAGCAGAGCGGTTCTTCTTTAGAAACACTGAAGTTTGAACATCTTTTATAACTTAAGCCGTTAAGGTACATTATTATGATAGATGTAGTTATTCCAGTGTAGTGCCAAATGCTGTGAAAAAGGGGACGCGAGCATGATAGACGTAGTTATTCCATTGCACAAAAAGGATTTGCCATGTTTTAGGTTGTGTGTTGACGCTATCAGGCAACACGTTAATTGCGAGAGAATAATCGTCCTTTGCAACAACGAAATTCGTGACGAAGCTGAAAGAACCGGGGCACTTTTCTTTGACGAAGATGCTATTGTTTCTGGGCTTGGATCGCGATCTTACCCGTCGGACTTGTGGGGCTGGTATTTTCAACAGATATTGAAATTGGCAGCGGCAAATCTGGTAGCAACCGATTACTATCTCGTAGTCGATTCGGATACGATTTTTTTGAATGACATCGATTTTTTCAACGAGAATGGCAAGCCTCTGTATGCAATTGGTACTGAGTATCTTCAGTGGTATTTCGATACTTTCGAAAAGCTGTTGGGCTTCAAAGCGGAAAGAGAGTACTCCTTTACCTGTCACCATATGATTTACAAACGAGATATTGTACTGGAAATGCTAGAGCGGTTTTCCAACCTCTCTCCCTGGTATCGCAATATCACTTATTTTGTTGAAAAGCAATTGGATTCCCCAGCTTTCGTTGGGAAATTGAAATTCAATGAACAGGAAACTTATGGACACTACATAAAAAAGTTTCACCCTCAGGGAGCTCAACTTGAGACCACTGAGATGGTGCAACATTGGTTTTCTTCCGAGCTCCAGGCTTATCAAGTTGCTTTCGAAAAGATATGATTTCTGCTCCTTTCATGCTTACAGCAGGAATCGAAGCGCTGCCCGCGCCCTTTTGTCAAGAGTGAAGCTTGAGGCTAGATTGATTAGAGAAAACTTTCGGGCGGGCTAAATTAATTAATGCGCCAAAAGGTTAGTATCGGTATTTAACAGTTCAGATCAACTCAAAAAGGGACTGATTAGGGGGTATTGCGACACCCGGGCGGTGTACCGTTTTATAGAGAATCCAGTACATTCCACGGTGGACAGCGCCAAATGTAGGTGTGATCTTAAGTAGATGAGCATATGTAATAGGCCCGTACATAAGAAAGTTATCGCTCCTCAACTACCTAGACCATATTGAGCGGACCTCCGCCACTACTCACAGCTTGGTTATAATCCAGCATGTCGATAACTGGCAAAATGCGAATATTTTTCAACTGGATTCGAGGCTATGAATTCGGGGACCCGGAGCGAAGCGGTGAGTACCATTTCGTTCGCTCTTACGTCAGGAAAGGCATGGTCGTGCTCGATGTTGGCGCAAATATCGGTGATTATAGTCATTTTATTATGAATGCGGCCGGATCCGATATACAGATACATTGTTTCGAACCTGTCCGAAGCACGTTTTCAAAACTCCGGCAACGTTTTAACGATAACAATAATATCATTCTGAATAATTGTGGATTAAGCGATAAGGATGAAGAAGTCAGAATCAAAATATTTGGAGACACCGCCGGTGTTAACTCCATCTATGAGAGAGCCTCGGCTGGAGAAACGCATCCGGAGCTGAGCAAATATTCTGAGGAACAAGTAAAGTTAATCACTCTTGATTCTTACCTGGATAAGAAGCAAATTGATTTCATAGACTTACTCAAAATAGACGTGGAAGGCCATGAATTGAAAGTTATCGAGGGCGCTGGAGCAGCACTGAAAAACGGCAAAATCAGAGTTATTCAGTTCGAGTATGGAGGCTGTTTTTTGGATTCGGGCGCGAGACTGGAGGAAATGCACGGTCTGCTTACGCGGCATGGGTATAAGTTATTCAGACTACTGCCATTTGGCAAAGTAAGAATAAAGAAATTCCGTCCGCGGATGGAAAACTTCAAGTTCTCCAATTGGATTGCCATAAGTGAGCACTAGGCAACAGCTCGGCAGACACGAATTTCTCAAGAGAAATCCTTTTCTAATCCGGCTTTGGGCGTTTGTACGAGGCCGGAAACAGGAAAAGCGCATCCGTCGAGGAATTGAGCTATTACCGGAATTTGTGTTCGAAACGGGGAATTCCATTTGAATTGGACGAGAGCACTCTTCGAGAGCGCCTCCGGGAGCGAATGGCGTCCAGAGGCATCTCGGCCAAAAAACAAGGCGCGCTGCACGTTGCCTATGCCACGCCGTTAGGTAACTGGGAAAGGCACAATATCCCGCCGGCGCTGAAGCAGTTCGGCGTTTTCACTCCATTTTACCTGAAGGAAAGGGGGTTTGATTCGGAGTCCCCGGACTGGCTGCGGAACCGGCGCAATTTGGACCGCGAACTGATTCAATTCCTAAGCGAAACTTCTCCCAAAGTTGACGTACTGGTGAGCTATCTCAGCGGCTGGCATATCTCCCCGGAGACGATTATGACCGTTAACCGGATGGGCATAGCCACTTGTGCTTACTGGTGGGATGATCGTTTGTCGTTTAGAGGATCTCTGCGGGGAGGACGATTCACAGGTTCAGAACCTCTGGCTTCGGCCTACGATTTAAATTTGACGAATTCTTCCGATTCGATCATGAAATACCTGGCAGAGGGCGGCCTGGCCATGTTCTGGCCCGAGGGCGCCAATCCCGAACACTTCAGGCCCTTGAATCTTCCGTTGAGATACGACGTGACCTTTATCGGCGCGTGTTACGGTCAACGGCCAGTGTACATCGGTTATTTAAAAAAGCATGGGGTCGGGGTCGAGGCGTTTGGCCCCGGTTGGCCCAACGGGTCCTTATCGGAGGATCAAATGGTTGAAATCTACAACTCCTCGCGCATCAACCTGGGCTTCTGCGGAATAGGCTACTCGATGAAAGAGATGTGCCTGAAAGGGCGGGATTTCGAAGTTCCCATGAGCGGGGCATTATATCTTACCAGCGAACACCGCGATTTGCATCGTGTGTACAAGGTCGGAGAGGAAGTGGTCACCTACAGCGGGAAACCGGATTGCCTGGCCAAGATCCGTTATTTGCTCGACCATGGTGATGAATCGGCCCGTATAAGAGAGGCTGCTCGCCGGCGTTGTTTGTCGGAACATACATGGTTCCGGCGCTTTGAAAAGGCGTTTGGCATGATGGGGTTGCTGGAGAACCTTGTTTAAAGCCGCCTGACTGCAAACCAGGTCATATCTGGACAGTTTGCCTGGTGTAGTCGCCTTGATATGAACAAACGGCCCTGAGAAGAGAAACCGCAGAGACTTTCTCAAGACCCCGTGAAAAAGGTTCTCAGACCGCCAAGCGCTAATTCCGCAACATCGAAGTTGATCCGTTCATTTGATTCGGGAAGGGTTTCAATGCTGCTCAAAAAAGGTATCCCTGAAGGGTTCGACCATCCCACAGCTTTGCCGAATGATGAAGAATCCCGCAAATGGCAAGAACTCAATCAATCGTGGTGGGAAAACCATCCCATGCGCTATGATTGGAAGAAGAGAATCTCATATGCAGAATTCACCAGGGAATTCTATTATGAAATGGATCGGCGCTTTCTGGAAAAAGTCAGGGAGTACATGCCCTGGAAGGAGATCCCTTTCGACCCCCTTATAGATTTTCACTCCCTTAGGGAGAAAAAAGTGCTCGAGATTGGGATCGGCAACGGCATGCATGCCGCCCTTTTATCCCAATATTCAGGTTCTTTTACCGGTATTGATATTACTGATTACGCAGTTACAAGTACTTCGAAGAGATTTCAACTTTTCGATCTTGACGGCTCTATACTGAAGATGGATGCAGAACGATTACAATTTGACAGTGGCACTTTTGACTTCGTATGGAGTTGGGGCGTCATCCACCATTCGTCCAATACTGCACAAATCCTAAAAGAGATCCATCGGGTATTGAAACCACATGGCATCGCAATCATCATGGTTTATAACCGGAGCATCTGGAATTATTACCTGGTCCCGAGTATATGCCTCGGCATACTTAAGGGCTATTTTTTCAGAGGTTTGTCTTTGAATGAAATCGTTCAATTGCACGTGGATGGTGCTTTTGCGAGGTTTTATACCCCATCTGAATGGAGAGCCATGACCTGCGAAATGTTCAACGTTCAGGACATACAGGTATACGGCGCCAAGCCTGAAGTCTTGCCAATACCGGGAGGCAGACTCAAGGACGTACTCCTTGATGCTATTCCAGACAGTCTAAGTCGTTTCTTCACAAATAGATGTAAAATGGGTTCATTTTTAGTATCTAAGCTGGAAAAGAGGTAGCTGAATACATACTGCGTCAATCATAAGCTAACAACGATTAATAGGCATTAGGAAAGGCATCGTATTTTTGATATGGTGCTGGTTACCCGAAAAGATCTCATCTGTAATAATCGTCATGTGCGATCATAAAAAAAGGGATTTCTAGTGTGAAATGCTCAACAGATTCGGTATCTGGACCTAACAATGCTATATGTACTCATTATAATTAGTGATCGGAGACAAATATTATGACTGTACACGAAAGTGATGTGTCGATCCTAATCCCAACATATAATCGTGCACACTTCATAAGAGATGCGATCGAATCCGCTCTTCAAACTAATGCAGGCGAAGTGATTGTCTCTGATGATGCGAGCGCTGATTCAACAATGGAGCTATTATCAACTTATAACGATCCGCGATTTACAATTATGAGGCAGCAAACCAATATAGGGGTTTATGCCAATCACTTGGCAGCTATAAAATGCGCCACTCGGCCATGGATTAAATTTCTGCACTCAGACGATCTTCTGCTAAAAGGCTCAATATCACGCATGGTAAACAATATCTCAGCAGAAACGACTGTCGTATGGTCTAATCCAGTTATGTTTGATGTTAGATCGAAGAACACCTGGAAGCGTTTTACACTGAATGAGCCACGCTATTTTACCTCAGATGAATATCTAAAAAGGCTGTCATTAATCGGCTGGGAATTGGGGGGGCCGTCCTATATGCTGATTAGACGAGATGCATTAGACTTATCTGATGCGGCATGGAGAAATGATATGTGGTGCGATGTCGTAATGGGAACAGTTGCTGCCTCGAAAGGAGCCGTGGCTCTCTTGCCTAGCGGTAATATAGTCCAGCGAAATCATAATGCTCAAGATACGGCGACACAGTGCAATGAGCTACACACCGATAGGGTCGTGAATACAATTTCATTTTTGATGCAATCAGATGATAATCGGGTGCGCATTTTTGCAAGTGTCTTCGGCATAGTTGAAGCTTTCGGACTGGTCGTGAATGCCCTTGGACACCTGCGCAGGGGCAGAAAGTTGATAATCGCCTCCATAGGGCGCTCATCAAATTATTTCGTGTCATTGACTCACGTCATTTAATGGCACATTTGGATAGGCCTTTAAAAATGCTATCCATAAAATATGGTAAGTCCACCAATATTATGATATAAACTACAATAGCGTTTTAGTATCTAAGCTGGAAAAGAGGTAGCTGAATACGTACTGTGTCGATCATAAACTAACACGGACCACGAGCGAGTTGTAAATATAATGATTAGAGTTGTACACTTTCAAAGACGTAGTGAGACTGGGTTTAGTTTAGAAAGGCTTTTTGCCGACATTCGACGAAAGCTGCCGCCACATATTGATTGCCGTGTTCGAATTAATTATTTTAATAGCATTGGGTTTTTCCCGCGGCTCATTGACGCTGTTTGCGCCGCCTTCAATCAGGGACAGATAAATCATATTACGGGAGATGTGCATTATCTCACCATGTTTCTCAGGAAGAATAAGACCATTCTCACGATTTGTGACTGTTCTTCTCTGGAACGGCTAAAAGGCATCAGGAAAGCTGTTGTATTTCTCTTGTGGTATTGGTTACCCGAAAAGAGGTCATCTGTAATAACCGTAATTTCCGATCATACAAAAAAGGACCTTTTGACCTATTTAGCATGCGACCCACATGAAAATAGAAGTTATCTACTGTTGCGTTTCTCCAATATTTAAACCCGCTCCACGAAATTTCAATAGTGAAAAACCTACAATCCTCCATGTCGGAACCGGCGTTAACAAGAACCTGATTCGACTCGCCGAATCACTGCAAGGCATTCCTTGTCACTTGCGAATAATCGGGCGCCTTTCTTGATGAGCATTTTGAAATGCTCAATAGTTTCGGTATCGAGTACTCAAATGCATTCGGGCTGTCCGATGAGGAGATGGTAAAAGCGTATGCCGAGTGTGACCTGTTGGCCTTCGTTTCAACCTATGAGGGCTTCGGTTTGCCGATAATCGAAGCTAATGCGGTGGGGCGGCCTGTCGTAACAAGCAATATAATGTCGATGCCCGAGGTAGCGGGAGATGCCGCCTGCATGGTCAACCCATTTGACGTCAGATCGATCCGGGAAGGAATTCTTCGTGTTATTAGGGACGATTCATATAGAGAGAGCCTGGTTAATAAAGGATATGCGAATGTCGAACGATTCCAACCAGAGGTCATTGCCTCCCAATATGCAGAACTATACGAGAGGTTGCGGAATCGGTCTAAATGATTTTCTCTATGTAGATCATGCTACAGCGCCGCATATCCATTTGTCGTTTAAGTCAAGAAAAAGGGCAAGTATTCTGCGCGGTTGAATGGTGGTAGTTCGTGGCTGATTATAGAACCAGTTTATATTCACATTACGCATCGATTTTCCAAAATTCGGGGGCCGAGTTCGACGCCATCGCCGCCAAACGATGGGGCTCCGCATATGAGTATTACTTTCGCGGATGGATGCCGGAAGATAAAGACGGGGCTATTTTGGACCTGGCCTGCGGTGACGGCAAGTTGCTCTATTTTTTTAGAAAACGTGGCTTCACAAATTTGAGCGGGGTGGACATCAGTCCGGAACAGGTGATGTTGTCACGCCAGGTCATGCCGGAAGTGAAACAGTGCAACGCCATAGACTTTCTCGAAGAGCATCCGGACAGCTTTAATTTGATTACCGGGCTGGACATCATCGAGCACCTCTCAAAAGATGAGGTCTGCCTTTTTATCGAAAGATGTCTTGCCGCCTTGAAACCTGGCGGACGGCTGATTCTTCAGACGCCGAACGCCGACAGCCCATTTTCATGCAGTGTGCGATACGGCGATTTTACCCACGAGGTCTGCTTCAGCCCAAGATCTCTGGGTTCCACACTGAAAGTATTCGGGTTTAAAAAGATTGAAATGCGCGAGGTTGGACCTCCTCCGCGCGGATACAGCGCCCTCAGCTCCGTGCGCTGGCTCATCTGGAGACTCCTTCGAGTGGGAATCGAATTTTGGAATCTCGTGGAGACCGGCTCCTCTGGCAGTGGGATATTTACTCGCGTTTTTCTCATTAAAGCGGAGAAGGCGCCACGCGAACGCCCCGTCTCGCGGAGCGTCGAGAATGAGCGGGCGCCTTCGGCGCTCCGCGAGACAAATCGCTGAGGAGCGCTGGCAATCGAAATGCCATTTTTTTGCTAAGTGTTGTGTATAAGTCTGTCTTACGAGGATTAGCCTTGCGCCTTGCGATATTCGCAACACATCCGATTCAGTATCAGGCTCCTCTCTGGCGGGAGCTTGCCAGGACTCCCGGACTGGATGTCGTCGTTTACTACTTCAGCGACCAAAGCGTCCGGGGAGGTATGGACCCAGGCTTCGGAATACCGGTCAAGTGGGATGTGAAACTCCTTGATGGATATGAGCATGTCTTCATTAAGCGCGATGCGAACCTGGCAAGGCCGAGTTCGGTCAAGATTCCTCAGCCGTATAGCATATTAGGCGAGGGGAGATTCGATTGGGTTCTGCTGCAAGGATATACGCACTGTTTCGAAAGACAGGTTGCAAGAGCGGCAAAAAGATTAGGGATCAAGGTCATAATTCGTGGTGAGTTTTCAGAACGTCAAACAGGGCAACCTCTTTAAATCCTTTTTACGCCGTGCCTATCTGAAATGGTTTTACTCTCATGTGGATTCATTTTGCTTTATCGGGGAGGAAGCCCGATTTCATCTTGCCTCGTTTGGCATTCCCGACAACCGCCTTCATTTTTCGCCTTATTCAGTTGATACCCTGCTGTTCGAAACTCAGAAGGATGGTCTATGATCGAGTCCAAAGCAGATCAATCTTGGGTTTAGGTGAGAGCACGTTCGCTTTTCTCTTTTCAGGCAAGCTGATTTCGCGCAAAGAACCTCTTCTTTTCTTGGATGCGGTAAGTCAATTGCCCAATCTTGATGAAGTTGCCGTCGTTATGTTAGGCGACGGCCCTCTCAGGGACAAAGTGGTGAGACGGGGTAATGATGTTTTGGGATCACGGTTCCTGTTTCAGGGATTTGTGAATCAATCTAAACTGGGTAGGTATTTTAAAGCCGCTGACGCCTTCATTTTGCCTTCAAGTGGAGAAACCTGGGGGTTGGTCGTTAACGAGGCGATGCAATTCGGTTTACCTGTTGTTGTCAGTTCCGGAGTTGGTTGCAGAAGGGACCTGATCGTCGAGGGTGAGACAGGTTTTACCTTTCGCCGGGGGGATGTCGTTGCACTGGCGGAGACGTTGAACAGGCTGATGTCTGACCCGTTCAAAGCACGATCGATGGGAATCAAGGCAAGAAAACTCATTTCCCGTTATTCAACAGAGGCGAGCGCCAAGGGGCTGCTTGCCGCCATCGGATATGACGAATAAGCATAATTTTGTGTCTCTGCGCGTGCTGTTTGTCGGTGATTTGAGAATCGGCCAGACCGGCTCGCATCGGCTAAGGGCAATGGAAGACCTGGGATGTCATGTTAGCGGTATCAGCACGATTACCACTGCTTCAGCATCCCGTGAAGGCAGGCCGTGGAACAGGATTTTGCGGAAAATCCTGGGGCCTGGCGACTTTGCCTGCGTCAACATGCGGATAGTTGAGAATCTCGAACGCGCCGCTTATGATGTCCTTTGGCTTGACAAGGCGCTTACAGTTACAAAGGACACCCTGCTATCGGCCGGCAAGATTCGGCCTGAATGCAAAATAGTCGGCTATTCTCCCGATGATATGTATGTGCGGCATAATCAGACCAGGGAGTTTTTAAGTCATCTGCCTTTCTATAATATATACTTTACCACCAAAAGCTATAATGTTTTCGAGCTGAAAGCCTTGGGATGCCGCAGAGTTAAATTCATCGGCAACGGTTTCGACCCTCACACGCACCGTCCCATGCCCGTCTCCGGCGAAGCAAGGGAACACTACGGCGGCGCCGTTGGATTCGTAGGGACATTCGAGCAGGAGCGGGCTCGCTCTATGTTAAAGCTTGCCAAAAGCGGTATCGATGTTCGCATTTGGGGGAATGACTGGAACAAGTTCCGATTTGAAAATAAGAATCTGCGAATCGAAGGCAAAGCCATTTATGACGATGAGTACGGCTTGAGTATTTGCGCTTTTGACATTAATCTCGGGTTTTTGCGCAAGTGCAATAGAGACCTTCAGACCACCCGGAGCGTGGAGATCCCTGCCTGTGGAGGTTTCATGCTTGCGGAACGTACGGATGAGCATTTGTCGCTATTTGAGGAAGGAAAAGAAGCCGAGTTCTTCAGTACGGATGATGAGCTGCTTGAAAAAGTCAAGTATTACCTTGCTCATCCCGATGAACGGAAACAAATTGCGGCCGCCGGGCTGAACCGCTGCTTAAGATCGGGTTACAGCAACAAGAACCGAATGCGGGAGATGCTCGATCAAGTTCAAGAACTGTAAATTTTGTAGAATGAGGAAAGCCTTATGAAGGCCAATACTGAACGAGAAATAATTCCCCTGCTGCTCGCTGCGTCGGTGTTGCTTATCCCTTCTCTATATCTGCGCGCCGCAATGATCCTGGTTCTGGGCGTTATTATATACAGGATTGAGCGCAGGCTGGCCTTGCTGGCGCCCGCTTCGCCCGGATGCGTGTTCTGGTTTGGCAATTTCGGGTCCTATGTAGTTGGCGGTATTGGGACAAGGTCTTATTTATGATTCATGGAATGACTATGGGATGCGCTATCTCGACGGTGCTTTACTGTATATCGGGCTTGGGCTTGTTTGCTACATTATCGGGATGTGGGTCGCCCCTTCATTAGTGAAAGTAGATATGTCGTGGAGGGACATAATAAAAGATATCCAGATTAAGCATAAAGGAGTTTTGATACTTAGTGCATTCTTCATACTTTCAGTGGTTGTCCGCGATATCTTTATGGTTTTACTTATGAGGATTTATATGGGAATTTGGTTATTGGCGCAATACAGTCCATCGAAACACTGCCCATGATTCTTGCGGCCATCTATTTGGTGCGCGGAGGGCGAAGCTGGTGGGTCGTTGCAATCTTACTCTGCAGTGGGCTCATGATGTCGGTCCGGGGTATTTCGATGGGTTATGGACGAAGCAAGTTTATCATAGTATTTGTTGCCTGCGCATCGGTCTGGCTAAGTCTGCAATTATGGTATCGTATAAAGATTACAACCAAATCGAAGCTGCTGGTTATGTCAAGTGCACTTATGCTTTTGATCTTTTTTGGATTTATGACCGAGTACCGTGAGCTTTTTCAAAGTTCGGATGATACAAGCAGATATGCAAAAGAAGAGGCGCTTACGGAAGCCAGTACAACCTTTTGGACATCTTCGAATTTGATAACGGCAAATTTAGGCTCATTAGTGAGCAGGGCAAACGAAGTGAATAGCCTGGAACTGTTTGGTCGTGCGGAAAGTGGTGAATATGAACGTTATGGATTTACTTTCAACGACCTGAAACAAATTGTTCTGGCATGGATGCCCAAGAAGTACTTTCCGGAAAAGGGGGATGGAACAGGAAGAGAGATAATGGTGGAGTATGGATTTGGCGAAGGGAATATTCCGCCTTCCTTGTTAGGGGACATATTCAGAAGGTCAGGCATATTGGGGGTGGTTTGCCTATACTTTTTTTTGGGGCTGGCTTCAACCGCGCTGGCCCTGAAGCTAAAGAAGTCCTGGGGGAGTTTTGGTATTATAGTGTCTTTTTATTTTGCATTATTGTGTCTGCAGTTCTATGCAATGGATGTTGTATGGCATTTTTTCCATGTATATCTATCGTATTCCTTCCAGCGCCCTGGTAATATACTTGATGCTCCGCTTTTCCGGAATCCTGGGGGCGGTTCCCGCGAAGAGCGCGCCAACTCATGGCCGGCGTCTCAATGTCATGAAGCCGTATACCCGCACCGGGCCGGCGTAAGAGGGATGAACGGCAAAGGTCGAAGCCCGGTTCAATCCTGTGCGTCAATGCTCGACGTGCTCGAATCATTTGGATCCCTGAAGCCGGAAGAGCACCGGAATGGCTTTCGCCTCATCAGCTTTGGAAAAATTGCTGAAATGCACACGTCGCGAACCTCACCCTGAAATTAGACGGTCTACTTGAAGCGGCGCAACATTTTTTATTAATGGGAAACTCTGGACTGGAGAACACTCCCTTTCTGACTTTCCCATCGTCAAGACTTTTCTCAGGAAGCTTCCATGGCCTCTCGGTTCGATTACCTGATTGTCGGCGCGGGCCTGTCTGGTCTTGTCATTGCCGAACGTTTGACCACTCAATGTGGTAAAACATGCCTGATTGTGGACAGGCGTGGTCATATCGGAGGCAACTGTTTTGATGAATACGATTCTTTTGGGGTTCTCATCCACAAATATGGCCCCCATTATTTCAGGACTAACTCACAGAAGGTAATCGATTATTTATCATTGTTTACGGATTGGACTCCCGCATTTTACAGGGTTTTATCGTTTACACGGGGGCAATATTGGAGTTTTCCAATCAATCTTCATACATTCGAGCAACTAATAGGAAGACAGTCAACTCCATTGGAATTCCAA
This sequence comes from uncultured delta proteobacterium, assembly GCA_963757915.1. Classification (GTDB taxonomy): domain Bacteria; phylum Desulfobacterota; class Syntrophobacteria; order Syntrophobacterales; family Syntrophobacteraceae; genus SbD1. The sequence goes on from CAVWTD010000003.1 coordinate 112,818, forward strand.
GGCTGGCTTGATGAGCGGCGCGTACCGATATCAAATCCATCGAACTCTGAAGAACTAATTATATCCCAAATTGGTTGGGATCTGTACGAACTGTTTTATAAGGGATATACTACCAAGCAGTGGAAGCGGCACCCTATGGAATTGGATGCTTCCATATGCGGACGAATCCCGATCAGGATCACGAAAAATGATCTATACTTTAATGATAGATTTCAGGCAATGCCATCAATGGGGTATCATTCATTGTTCGAGCGAATGATTTTGTCGTGTGGGAATAAGCTACGTATACTACTTAATACTGATTTAACAGAAGTAACTCAAAGTGTACAATTCAGTCACATTATTTACACTGGTAAGATTGATGAATATTATGACTATTGCTATGGGCATTTGCCATATCGCTCCCTTACGTTCGAATATCAATCATTTGATGAGAATATTCTTGGCAATAGAGAAGAACATTCGAGGAAAAAGGGTTTTTGGCAACCGGTTGTGCAGGTTAATTATCCTAATGATTATGAATATACTCGCATTGTTGAAATCAAACATGCAACGGGACAAAGCTGTGCAAATACTACTATCTCCAAGGAATATCCGGCTGACTGTGGGATTGGGAGAGAACCGTATTATCCCATCCCAAATCCTACATCCCTCTCTCTGTACAATAGGTACAAACAAAGGGCAGATTCTGAACGCGACATATCATTTATAGGAAGACTTGCTACCTACAGTTATCTGAACATGGACCAAATAGTTGAGTTGGCGTTAAGTGAATATGAGCGAATCAAAGAAACAGGTACTATTTAATGTCCTCAAGATGGGTTTGATCAGAAATGTGCGGAATAGCCGGCATACTTTCGGGAGATAGTCTGATGGCCGAACAGGCGGTGCGCGCCATGAACCGGCGTCAGGCCCACAGGGGTCCGGATGATACGGGGCTTGAGGTGTTGAACGTTCCCGGGGGGTGCCTTGTGCTTGGGCATCAGAGGCTCTCCATTCTGGATCTCTCTTCGGCCGGCCATCAGCCGATGAAGAACCCGCATACCGGCGACTGGCTTGTCTATAATGGAGAGGTCTATAACTACCCCACTCTGCGTTCCGAAATGGAAAGCGAGGGAACCTCATTTCGCAGCCGGTGCGACACCGAGGCTATCCTTTACTGCTACGAGCGATGGGGTGCGAAATGCTTCGATCTGCTGGAAGGAATGTTTGCCATCGCCCTTTACGATTGCAGAAGGCAACGTATTGTCCTGGCCCGCGACCCACTCGGAATAAAACCTTTGTATTACGCCATAACTCAAAAGGGGCTTATATTCTCATCGGAGCTGCGCGCAATCGAGGCCTCCGGATTTGTGGAATGCAATATAGATCGCAGAGCAGTGGCCGGATTGCTGGCTTACGGATCCGTGTCGGCTCCGTTGACAATGTTCAAGGGTGTCAGGCTGCTCGAACCCGGGGTATGGGTAAGCATTGATCTTCCATTCGAGCCGGGCAGGAATAGATCGTTAAGCACCGCTCGTTTTTGGGATTTCCCGGCCCCCAGAGCGGTTTTAGATCGAAGGGAAGCAGTCATTGAAACGCGGACCAGGCTTGAAATGGCTGCCCGCAAACACCTCTTGAGCGATGTTCCGGTAGGCGTTTTTCTCTCCAGCGGTCTCGACAGCACCTCCGTGGCGACCTTGTGCTCCAGGATGGAACCAGGTTCCATCCATACTTTCACCGTCAGCCTGGCTGACTATCCGGCAATTGACGAAAACCCAATTGCAGAAAACACTGCTCGAATAATCGGTACCAGGCACCACGGCATAACCCTTGAGGACTCCGTTGTGCGCCGGTTGACGTATTCCTGGCTCAACAGTATGGACCAGCCGAGTGTCGATGGACTGAATACCTTTATAATATCGGGCGCCGTGAGGGACCAAGGAATTAAAGTCGCCCTGTCCGGACTGGGAGGCGACGAAATTTTTGGTGGTTACGGCGGCTTTAGCATTATACCAAAAATCATGTACTGGGGTAGAATTGGTTATAAATTGCCGCCTTTTGCCCGCAGTGCATTAGCCAGTTTAATATTTACGTGGAAGTACAAATCACAGAGGGAAAAAGCCCGCGAACTTGCACAAACCGCGCCCGCGCTGGAGAGTATCTATTTCCGGCTCAGGCGGCTTTTCTCGGACAAATCGATGCGAAGCCTGGGTTTCGAGCCTGATGGGCTCGACCTGAATGAAGAGTTCTTACCGCGGGAAATATTGTCTTCGGAAAAATCTGAATATTCTGATCCTGAAGCGCTCATTAGTGTTCTGGAGAGCCGTTTCTACATGGGCAACACGCTGTTGCGGGATGCGGATGTGTGCGGCATGGCTCACGGTCTTGAGATTCGGGTACCTTTGCTGGACCGGGTCTTGGTCGACTATGTGTACTCACTGCCGGGAAAATGGCGAGTTAGGCGCAAAGGTGTTAACAAGCCGCTTCTTGTGGACGCACTTGGTGTTGGGTTTCGCCCGGAGATTTTGGCATTGGGAAAGCGCGGTTTCTCGCTCCCCATCCAACATTGGATGACAGGTCATTTAAGGCCGTATTGCGAACATCTGCTCCAAAGAGTTCGTGACTGCGCAGAAATTGATCCCTCCGAAGTAAAGAAAGTCTGGAGTGATTTTCTGTCCGAACCCGAAGGTCCGGCCTGGTCCCGTGCATGGCTGCTTATCGTTTTGGGCGCCTGGTATGATAAATGGGACAAGACCGGCAGATAGGGGGGACGTGGGTGAAGGTCGTTCAGATAGTGCCGGGGATATTTGAAGAAGCAAGCGGCACTTCGCATTCGATACCCGCTCTTTGTCAGGCGCTCGCCAATAAAGACATAGACCTGGAACTGCATGTGAACAACGGGCACAAACCGGGAGGAGCATCCTACAAATTTTACGCTCACGGTTGCTGGAACTGGCCTCCAAGGCTCGACTGGTCTCCCAGGATGCGCCGGGCCGCCAGGGAAGCGGCCCGAGGAGCCGACATTCTCCACAGCCACGGATTGTGGAACATGGCCAACATCTATTCAGGCTGGGCGGTGCGCGGGACGGCTTGCCGGCTCATCATAAGTCCTCGCGGAACTTTGAATCACGAGGCTATGAATTTTTCACGCTGGAAAAAGGCAATCAGCTATCATCTGTGGCAGCGCAGGGTGCTGAACCATGCCGCTTGTTTCCACGCCACGAGCCAGGCGGAATATGAAGCGATTCGGCAAATGGGGCTGCGTGCTCCTGTTGTCCTGATCCCCAATGGGGTAGACATCCCCGCTATCGCTCCGGGACGCGCTCAGAGAAAGGACGGAATGCGGAGGCTGCTTTTCCTGAGCCGGATCACCCCCATAAAGAAGATAGATAATCTTCTCAGGGCGTGGCTTGCAATCCAGGAACAGCATCCCGATTGGGAACTGCACATAACCGGGGTGGACGATCGCGGACATGAATCCCAGATGAAAATGCTGGCAAAGCAACTGGGGGTGGAGCGAGTAACATTTACCGGTCCGGTTTACGGCAAAGACAAAACACGCGCTTTTCTGGAGGCCGATCTTTTCGTCCTCCCCAGTTGTTCGGAGAACTTTGGCATGGCCGTCGCGGAGACGCTGGCCCACGGCGTACCGGCAATTGTCACCAGGGGCGCGCCTTGGGAAGGGATCGAGACGAATGACTGTGGCTGGTGGATTGATATTGGCGTAGAGCCCCTTATTGAATGTCTAAAACATGAACTTTGCCAAACGCGGGAATCCCTGTCTAAGCGGGGAGCAAATGGGCGCAAATGGATGGAACGGGATTACTCCTGGACAATGGTGGGCGATAGAATGCTGATGACCTACAATTGGCTTTTGCATGGTGGTACCGTACCCCGGTGGGTGTTTTTGGACTGAACAAGAAATATTGAGAGTTAGTGTTATTAATTATTGTTTTACTAAGATGTACCCAAATAGCCCGTTGAAGATTTTTCTTTTTGGAAAGACAGAGGTGATTTGAAAAGGTGCGTATCTCTATAGTTACAGGTGCATTCATCCCACTTCCACCAATTGGTTATGGTGCAGTCGAGAGAGTTTGGGATGGGCTTGCATGCCAATTTGCGGCATTAGGCCATATTACTAGGTTTTTCTCTTGCTCTCACCCTCTTTACAAAAAAAATGAACTCAACAACGGAGTCAGCCACATCAGGTGTACCAGCTTTAGTCAAACAAGATGGTTATATGTTAATCTTATTAAGGATTTTTTCTATGCAGTGCAAGTTATTTCACGTTTGCCAAGTGCGGATATCGTAGTCGTCAATGATACGTGTACCGCGATGCTTGCTCCATTGTTTAGGAAGAATATAGGGAAAATTGTTCTGAATGTGCAAAGAGTGCCAAAATCAAAAGCCAAGTTCCTTTTTTCGAAAGCAGATCTCTTGGTTCCGGTATCATCTGCAGTGAGGGATGGTTTGATACATCTCTTTCCATCAGGTCCAACAAGTGCCCGTATTCGTGTAGTTCTGAACCCAATTTATACAGATGTTTTTTCGCTGCCGGAGAGACCACGGTCAGAATCTGGGCCGAAAAGACTTGTATATACTGGACGAATTCACCCTGAGAAAGGTTTGCCCATATTGATAGATGCATTTCGTCAGGTTCAATCGGAATTTCCCGACTGGAAGCTGCTCATAGTCGGACCATGGCAAAGCGCAGCAGGTGGAGGCGGTGAGAGATTCTTCAAAAAATTATGCTCACTGGCTCAGGGAGCGTCTATTGAGTTCCACCCTGCAATTCAAGATGTCGGGGAGTTGGCAAAACTCTTGCAGTCTTCACATGCTTATTGTTATCCATCTGTGGCTGAAATGGGGGAAGCGCTGCCTGTAGCTCCTCTAGAGGCGGCAGCGACTGGCTTGCCACCAATAGTCTCAGATTTAGCTTGTTTTAGAGATTACGTAAAAGACGGTATCACAGGTTTCGTTTTTAACCATCGTGGTGATGATCCTGTTGCAGAACTCGCCTCAACTCTGAAGCGCATCTTTGTCGATCCGGTTTCCGCATGCAAGGTAGGCGTTCAGGCGGCCCAGGTTGCAGCACAATTCAGCTATGAAAAAATTGCGGTCAATTACCTGAAAATCTTTGAAGAAATTCTTAACAGTCCGGAAAGCACGGCGTAAAAATATTTCCAGGCGTCCAGGATTGCTTAACCGGAATTCCATGTCTGCCGATGCTTCCGTTACCATTCTGAAAGCCCCTATGAATGCCGGCACCAAAGTATTTACCTTGGGAATGTTTCCGGCATTGCAATCCTCAACCATCAAAACAGCCCACTGCTCAAAAGAGTGTTTGCCACGAAAAACTTTCCCATTACTGTCATTATGCTCACTCTGAATGAGGAGTATCATCTCCCAGGCGCCATCGAAAATGTGAAGGATTGGGCAGAGGAGATATTCATCGTGGATAGCCTGCAGCACGGACAGCACGGTGGATATCGCGCTGGCGCGAGGCGTGAAGGTTGTTCAACGGCCTTTCACGAACTTTGGAGATCAATGGAATTTCGCGCTGGAAAAATTACCTGTCAAGACTCCCTGGACTTTAAAACTCGATCCGGATGAACGGCTGTCACCGGAACTCAAAGAAGAAATATGCAAATTAGTCGAGGGGTCACCGGAGTGCTGCGGCTATTCGATGGATAGGCGATTATGGTTCATGGGCCGGGCATTGCACGTATCAAGTGAAGTTCTCCGATTATGGCGAACAGGAAAGTGCCGTTTTTCGGATGTAATAGTCAACGAACACCCCCTCATCGACGGAAAAGTTGGTAAAATTAAAGGAATTCTCGAACATTACGACAGCCGGGACCTCCATCATTGGTTGGAAAAACAAAATAGCTATACGACCATGGAGGCGATAATGCGTGTAAGGGGGGACAAGCTTGCGGTGCAGCCAAGATTATTCGGCTCTCCTCTCGAACGTCGAATGTACCTGAAGAAGATTTTTTTTCTCATCCCGTTCAGGTATAGACTGCAATGGCTGTATGAAGCTTTTGTTCGCGGCGCCATCCGTGATGGATCGGTAGGCCGCGCCTGGGTTCACCTTCGTGTTGAGCTTATGAGGACGGTGGAACTCAAGGCAAACGAGATTCGCATCTCCGGCAGGATCCCCCCTATCCCTGCCAACCCCAAAAACGAATATGATCCGCGGGTTTTGACCTCACCCCTGCAGAAACTTGTAACAGGGCGTACCAATGTTGAGAGCCGAGGTGACGCATAATGCCTGGCCTGTACCATATTGAAGATATGTCTTTGACTGCTCGGGGCATGTTGCTGCACAATATATTTCTATCTAGGTCCCAGTATTGGGAAGCGGACAGGCAAGAGGCATACCAGCTGGAACAGTGTAGAAAACTCCTGATATCGGCATATGAAAATACCCAGTACTACCACAGACTTTTCCATCTTGCCGATTTTGACCCATACACCAACCTGAAAAGCCTGGATGATCTCAAGAAGATCCCGATACTGAACAAGGAGACCGTACTCCAGAATAAATCCGACATGGTGAACGGTCATGAGTTGCGCAAATCCCTCGAATTGAGAACGAGCGGGACAACCGGGCAGCCTTTCAAAGTGTACGTATCGAAAAAGCACTGGATCGTGGAGCAGGGTGTCACGTGGCGTCACTGGTCGTGGATGGGCTATCGGTTTCGGGATCGCATGGCAATTATCCGCTCCTATGTTCCAAAACCCGGTGAGCCGTTGTGGAAGCTTGATAATATCCGTAATTTTCTCTACTTCTCGGCTTATCACCTGAGACCGGAAAACATTCCCTCTTATGTCGCCAGGCTCACCCAATGGCGTCCGCAATTTCTTCGCGGCTACCCATCCTCATTTACATCTTCGCAAGAATGGCAAAAGATCTTCGTCTATCCGTTCCCAGGGTGAAAGGCATTCTAACTGCATCGGAAACACTGCTCCCTCATTACCGTGAGACCATCGAAGAAGTGTTCGGGGGGAAAGTGTTCGATTGGTACGGTCAAGCCGAGACGTCAATAACAATGAACGAATGCGGGGTCCACAATGGGTTGCACATCAATATCGAATATGGACTGTGTGAATTGAACGGGGACCCGCTTCTCCGGGAGAATGAAAGAAGGATAGTGGCCACTTGTCTTCAGAATTACGCCATGCCGTTGATTAGGTACGATACTGGAGATATTGCCGTCATTGACGATGAAGGCCCCTGCGCATGCGGGAGAACATTGCCGAAGGTCAAGGCGATTCGCGGGCGGTCTGATGACTTATTGTTCACTCCTGATGGCCGGGTTATCCCGAGTGTCAATCTGTATACCTTGATGTATCACTACGTCGATAAGATCATTGCATTTCAGTTCATTCAGGAGAGTGTGGACCGGCTTGAACTTCGCCTGAAAACAAACCAGTTTCATGAAAGAGACCTCGACAGGCTAAGAGCGGATCTTGTGGATCGGTTCGGCACTTCGGTGAAAATTGACATAATTCAAGAAGTTGATTTTGTGCAGGTGGGCGAAGGGAAGACTCCAGTGATCGTCTCGAAGGTCAAGAATGCCCTCTTTTAATAATCCAGCGCTGATATGTGATTTGCACTGTCATTCCATATATTCACATGACAGTTTCCTTACAGTGGAATCCTTGATCAGGGATTGTGGGCGTAAGGGGATCAACTGTATTGCGATTACCGATCATGATTGCATAGGGATCTCTGGGGAAGAAGAAGCTCAGATTGAGAAAGGCGGCATCGCATGTATCGTTGGTTGTGAGATCAGCACCGACAGAGGGGCTCATATCATAGGACTTTTTATCCGAAGCCTTCCGGAGAGTCGAGATGCCGGATCGATTGCCGACCACATTATCGCCCAAAATGGATTGATAGTCATTCCTCACCCGTTCAAGGATTCTACGGGGTTTCTTCGGCAATACCAGGAAAATCCTTCCTGCATAGAGTATGTACTGGAGCGTGCGTCATTTATCGAACTATATAATGGGAACTATAAGTTGCCGTCGGAGCGGCAAAAAATCAGAGACTTGGCAAGCAGATTCGGGCTCCGGCTCATTGCTGCCAGCGATGCTCATAAATCCTGGGAAGTGGGACGCTTAGTCACTACTTTCAACTCACCTGGCCCTGACAGCCCTATAAGGTCGCAGCTGCTTACCGGTGAAATCGAGATGTATGCAACTGCCCAGCCACAAGCCGACACCGGTCGAATGCGGCGCAGGATTGACGATTTCAAGCTGGGACCGCACTATGCATATATTGTCGGCCTTATCCCTGCATATATAAAGAAGACCATTAAGCTGATAATCTATAAATACAAATATGACCAATATCAACAAATGTGTATAGATATTGGACCACAAGAAGCAATAAAAATTCAGAGATTGGAATAGATGCCTTTAGCTCCAGCCCCATTCATTGCAAAGATGAAGGAGTATAAAGTAACTCCTCAAGAAGTGTGGCACACGTCGAAATCCGATGGGCTGATGAAATTGGATTGGAACGAATCGACATCGACGCCCAATATAGTCAGAGATGCGTTAGTATCCTTTTTGCAGAAACCTGGCGCTATCAATTGGTATCCGGACGTGACGGCATTGAGGCTGACGAATAAAATTGCCTCCCGCTTGGGAGTCTCTCCCATGCAAATTCTTGTGTTCTGTGGGTCCGACACTGCACTCGACGCGATTGCGCGAACTTATCTTGTCCCTGGTGATATAGTACAAGTGGTATATCCTGGATATGATAACTTCCGCATCTATGCAGAATCATGCGGCGCTACCGTGCTAAAGTCGGTTCATGTATCTTCGGATTCTTTTGCATCCAGCTTTTTGGATACATCACTTTCCGCCACTAAGACTCCAAAAATCGCATATTTGATTAATCCCAACAACCCCATTGGCTACCTGATTCACATTGATGATATAGTCAAACTGTTAAAGGCCCTTCTGGATACGGTGGTAATCGTTGATGAAGCATATATCGACTTTTCTGGAGGTTCTTCGTCGGTTTCCCTCATCCACGAATTCGATAACCTTTTTGTTGTCAGGACCTTTTCAAAGGCCTGGTGCCTTGCCGGGCTGAGGATCGGCTACTTGGTTACTAACGGGAACAATATCGTACATGTAAACAAGGTGCAAAACGGCAAAAATATTCCCATGATGGGACAGATTGCTGCCGAGACGCTGCTATCCCATCCTGAGTTGATAGAAGATCACATCGCCGAGGTTATTCGGGCGCGAGAGTGGTTTCTCGGCGCGTACAACGCAATGGGTGGAATAGCTCTGCCCAGCCAGGGTAATTTCGTGCTGCTGAACGTCGCAGACCCGCAAGAAGCTATCATTCTCCTCAGAAAAGAAGGTATCTATGTTCGCGACCGAAGTCATATTGAAGGTCTCGAAGGCATGATTCGGTTAACTATCGGCACAGTAAAAGAGATGCGGCGAGTTATAAAAGTTTTCGGAAGGATGCCTGAAACTATATGGAAAATCAATAGTTTGGTGAAGCAGGAACAATAGACTAAAATTAGTCGCCTGGAACGAGATGCTATTGAAAATATTAAGCCCAACATGATGTAATCCATGAAACAGATTCTCCAAAACCTGAAAACCGGCCATACTGAATTGTCTGAGGTGCCCTGCCCGAGACCAGGGCCGGGTTACGTACTCATTAGGACTCGATTATCACTTATATCCGCCGGCACAGAGCGCATGCTGGTGGAATTCGGCAGGGCCAATGTAATCAATAAGGCCCGGCAACAGCCTGAAAAGGTGCGCATGGTGCTCGACAAGATCCGGACCGACGGATTGGCGGCAACCATTGATGCCGTGCAAAGCAAGCTCGATCAACCCCTGCCGCTTGGATACTGCAATGTGGGCACTGTAGTGAAGGTAATGGGTGAGGGGAGCAGCCGGAGGTGCAGGAAGAGAGTAAGCGGGAAGCGGGGTGAGGGGTTACCTATAAGAACCTCTAGAATGGCGCTATGTACCCATAACCTCCACTAAGGCTGATGGGTCAGAGGTGATGGGTTTCAGGGAAGGCGACAGAGTCGTTAGCAATGGGCCGCATGCGGAGGTGGTGTGCGTACCCAAAAAACTTTGCGCAAAGATCCCGGACAATGTGAGTGATGAGGAAGCGGCTTTCGCCGTCCCGGGAGCGATTGCACTCCAGGGTATCCGCCTTGCAAATCCAACACTTGGTGAATCGTTTGCAGTAACGGGCCTTGGGCTGATCGGGCTTATAGCCGTTCAGTTGCTTAGAGCAAACGGCTGCCGGGTCCTGGGCATCGACTATGATGATTCCAGGCTTGAATTGGCGCGCCGGTTTGGTGCGGAAACGGTAAACCTTTCCAGGGGGGAAGACCCCATTTCAGCCGGCCAGGTATTTTCTCGAGGAAAGGGTGTAGATGGAGTGCTTATTACCGCTGCAACTAAGAGCAGCGAGCCGGTGCACCAGGCTGCGCTCATGTGCCGGAAACGGGGAAGAATAGTCCTCGTGGGGGTAACGGGTCTAGAGCTTTCGCGGGATGATTTCTACAAAAAGGAGTCTCTCTTTCCAGGTATCCTGCTCGTATGGCCCCGGCAGATATGACCCGGAATACGAACAGAAAGGCCGTGACTATCCCCTTGCTTACGTCCGCTGGACCGAGCAGCGCAACTTTGATGCCGTGCTTGATTTAATGGCCTCGGGTGCGCTGGATCTAAAGCCGCTCATTTCGCACAGGTTCCCGATTGAGCAAGCCACGCAGGCTTATGAATTGCTCGCAGGAAAAGAACCGTATTTAGGTATTCTTCTCACATACAAGAAAAGTGAGAATGCCGAAAGTGGGCTGCTTGAGAGCACGGTGGTGCTGGGCAAAGCTCTTCACCCGGCCCATGGGGAGCCTGGTTCTCCTGTTGTTGGATTTATCGGTGCGGGCAATTATGCCGGAAGAGTATTGATCCCGGCATTCAAAAAGGCCGGGGCTGACCTTCATTGCCTTGCCAGCGCCGGCGGGGTGAGCGGCGCTCACTTCGGGAGGAAGTTCGGGTTTTCGGAGACGACCACGGATGTGAGCAACCTGTTCGCGAGCGAACGGGTCAATACGATAGTCGTGGCGACCAGGCATGATTCTCACGCCGGTTTTGTCCTGCGTTCCATCGAGGCTGGGAAAAACGTCTTTGTTGAAAAACCCATCTGCCTCAACCTGGATGAGCTGAAAGAAATCGAAGAACTCTACTCGAAAATGGCAACCCGGGGCCGGTCACCCTTGGTAATGGTTGGTTTCAACCGGCGTTTTGCTCCCCAGGTTCAAAAGATAAAGCAACTCCTGGCCGGAACCAAACAGCCAAAATCATTCATTATGACCGTTAATGCAGGCCCGATTCCTTCAGACCACTGGACGCAGGACCCCGGTTTGGGAGGCGGCAGGATCATTGGTGAAGCCTGTCATTTCGTCGACCTGCTCCGGTTTTTAGCCGGGGGGCCAATAGTCGAGCATCGAGCCGCTTATCTTCAGCAAGATGGCCCAAGAGACAATGCGATTTTCACCCTCGCTTTTCTGGACGGCTCTATCGGTTCGATTCATTACCTTGCAAACGGGCACAGGTCACTGCCCAAAGGAAAGACTGGAGGTATTCTGCGGGGGGCGAGCGCTGCGGTTGGACAATTTTCGGAAACTCAAAGGTTACGGCTGGCCGGGTTTCAGGAAAATGAACCTCTGGCGGCAGGACAAGGGGCAGGGGGCCTGCGCGGCCGCTTTTCTGCAAGCCGTTCGCGAAGGCAAACCAAGCCCGATTCCATTTGAACAACTCATCGAGGTCAGCAGGATAACCATTGAACTGGCATCGACGGCCTGAAAACAACATACACCACAGAGACACAGAGGGCACAGCGCGGCCAAGGCCGCAACCAAAAGACGAAAACCACATATCACGCGGAGACGCGGAGACGCGGAGAAAACAACGGGTTAGCCTCACATGCTTGCCAATATTTCAAGAAACTGCACGTTAGTAGTACAGAGAAAAACTTTGTCAGGTCTTTGTGGCAGCAATTGAGTAATTCACGGATTAATTCCTAAATTCCTAAATTCTCTTCTCTGCGTTTCTGCGGTGGATTAGCATGTCGCGATCACTCTTCACTCTTCACTCTTCACTCTTCACTGCCCTTCCTCGATACTGGCATACGGTACGATATCTCAAGCCCGTGCAGGTTTACGGCCGCCTGTGGTTTGGAATCCACAAGCCCAGGCCTGATTTGCGGCTTGCCCCTCCTTTGCGCGAAAGGACCGAGGCATGGACAGAAGGTCCAGAGAAGAGGCAAAGCATGTTCGGGCCTGCCCATTTCCGGTTTTTGAATGAAGAGCATGAGCTGCTCAGCCCATCTGACTGGAATAATCCCGAATGGGACAAGCTCTGGTTGTACAACCTTCATTACTTCGACGATTTGAATGCCGAGGCCGCCGAAAGCCGGCTGGACATGCAGATGGAAATTATGCGGCGCTGGATTTTGGAGAACGCGCCCGGCGAGGGAAACGGCTGGGAGCCGTACCCGATTTCCCTTCGAGTGGTAAACTGGATCAAGTGGGCCCTTCGAGGTGGGATTGCCGATAACGAGATGCTCCAAAGCCTTGCCATCCAGGTACGCTTTCTCAGGAACCGCCTGGAATACCATCTGTTGGGCAATCATCTTTTTGCCAATGCGAAGGCGCTTGTATTCGCCGGTGCTTTTTTTTCAGGCCGGGAGGCTGATGAGTGGCTCGAAAAGGGCGTGCAGATTCTTGAAAGGCAAATTCCGGAGCAGATTCTGGATGACGGCGGCCACTTTGAACGCAGTCCAATGTACCACTGTATCATTCTCGAAGACGTGCTGGACCTTATTAATCTCGGGAATGTCTATACCGGCATGGTATTCAAGAAATGGGGCCCGGTATTGCCGAAGCTGCGGCGCACAGCCGAAAGCATGCTTTGCTGGCTGGAGACGATGAGCCATCCGGACGGAGAAATTGTATTATTCAACGATGCGGCTTTCGGGATAGCAGCGTCACCTGCACAGCTCAAGTCATATGCAAACCAGCTTTGTCTGAATGCGTTTTCAGGGACGGCAAAAGAGGTTACCCACCTGCCGGATACGGGATACATACGGGTCCGCAAGGGGCCTGTCGATGCCTTTATTGATGCTGGACCCTGCGGGCCCGACTATCTCCCTGGTCACGCTCACGCCGATACTCTTGGTTTTGAACTCTCGTACAAGGGACAGCGCGTTATTGTCGATTGCGGAACGTCATGTTACGGCGACAGTCTCGAAAGAACAAGGCAGCGCTCGACCGGCGCTCATAATACGGTAACGATCGACGGCCGGGATTCCTCCGAGGTATGGGGAGGGTTCCGCGTGGCCAGGCGTGCGCGGCCATGCGGTCTGGAGGTCCGCGAGACAGGTGAGGAAATCATGGTTTCCTGCTCGCATGACGGATACCGGTGTTTACCCAATCGGCCGGACCACCAAAGACAGTGGGTGTTTCGAGAAAAAGCGCTGTCGATAAGGGACACGGTTGCCGGCAAATTCGCTTCGGCAACCGGACGTTTTAATTTCCATCCCGAGGTAAAGGTGTACATGGTCGGTTTGGATGCGGGAATCGTCGAATTACCTTCCGGCCAAAAGCTGGACCTGCAATTGACAGGCGGTAGAGGCGCCGTGAAGCCCTCAACATACCATCCTGAATTCGGAAAGTGTATTTCCAATCAGTGCATCGAAATCGAATTCACTTCCCCGGAACTTTTTACCACCTTTCACTGGGCATAAATGCACATCCTGTTTTTGACCGATAATTTTCCACCTGAGGTTAACGCTCCGGCCGGGCGAACCTTCGAACACTGCCGGGAATGGGTGAGGGCCGGGCATCGAGTGACCGTAATCACCTGTTTTCCTAATTTCCCTGACGGCAAGGTCTTCAAGGGATATCGGAACCAACTCTGCAAGATCGAAACCATGGATGGAATCAGGGTCATCCGGGTATGGAGCTATATTGCCGCCAACAAAGGATTTTTGAAACGAATCCTTGATTATGCAAGCTTCATGTTTTCGGCGATAGCGGCTTCCTGTCTCGTGAATAAGCCCGACCTGGTGATAGGTACTTCACCACAATTTTTTACTGTATGTGCCGCATATGTTGCCGGCAGGGCCAGGCGCATTCCTTTTGTCTTCGAACTGAGAGACTTATGGCCTGAATCGATAAAGGCCGTTGGGGCCATGAGACAATCAATTCTAATCGGCATGCTGGAGAAGCTTGAGCTTTTTCTTTACAGGAAGGCATCCCGCATCATTTGTGTGACCCGGTCCTTCAAGGAAAAGCTGGTCCAGAGAGGAATAGACGGAGGGAAGATCGGTGTAATTACAAATGGCGTGGACATGTCCCGTTTTCGACCAGGGCCGAAGGACCGCGAGCTTGAAAGAAAATACGGACTGGAAGGAAAGTTCGTCGCCGGCTATGTAGGTACACATGGAATGGCGCATGCATTGGAAGCGATACTCCAGGCGGCCGGACAGATTAAGACCTTCGATGATTCGGATGCCTTTCGTTTCATTCTTCTGGGAAACGGGGCAAAGAAGCAGGATCTTATTGACCTGGCCCGTACGATGTCTCTGGATAACCTGATCTTCATCGATTCCGTGCCCAAAGACCAGGTGGTCCGGTATTGGTCGTTGTTGGATGCGTCAATCATTCATCTCAGGAAAACAGAGCTGTTCACATCGGTTATACCATCCAAACTCTTCGAGTGTATGGCAACCGGAATTCCCATTCTGCACGGTGTGGCGGGAGAATCTGCCGAGATCGTCCGGAAGGAAAACATAGGTCTGGTGTTCGAGCCGGAAAATGCCGATGAACTCTGTCGAAGCCTGATAGAGCTGAGAAGCAATAAGCCTTTATATGACTCGTTAAGGGCTAACTGCATCAAGGCTGCTAAGAACTATGACCGCTCCGATTTGGCATCCCGGATGCTCGCGATTCTTGAAGAGTTGCACGACTCGACGAAACTTCCCGGTGTAGAAATGAAACAAGGGGCGCTGGCGCCGGAGATTAAGTCTTGAAAGTTATAAACGTAGTCGGAGCTCGGCCCAATTTCATGAAGATGGCCCCAATTATTGAGGCTATGAATCGGCATCCGGAAAAGATCCAAAAGCTGCTGGTCCATACCGGGCAGCACTATGATGAATTGATGAGCAAGGCTTTTTTCGAGATTCTCGGAATGCCCAGGCCCGATATCGATCTTGAGGTGGGGTCCGGGAGCCACGCGGAGCAGACCGCGCGGATAATGGTTGAATTTGAAAAAGTCTGCCTGAAGGAAATGCCGGATTTGGTGATCGTAGTAGGCGATGTCAATTCCACCATGGCATGCACCATCACTGCCAAAAAGCTCGGCATAAGAGTGGGACATGTCGAGGCCGGATTAAGGAGCCGTGACATGGCCATGCCTGAGGAAATAAACCGGCTCTGCACCGACGTGCTTTGTGATTATCTGTTCACCACGGATCGTTTTGCCGGCGAGAATCTGCGGGCGGAAGGGGTCCCCCGGGAGAAGATATTCTTTGTCGGAAATGTGATGATCGATACATTGCTGAAGCATCGTGCGATGGCGAAGGATCTAGGCCTTGTGAATGATTTGGGGTTGGCGCCAAAAGGTTACGCCACGGTGACGCTGCACCGCCCTTCGAACGTGGATGAAAAATCGACCTTCCAGGAAATCCTTGATGCGCTGGCCCGCATCAGTGAAGAGATTCCTATAATTTTTCCCATTCATCCGCGTACAAGTAAGATGGTGAAGAGCTTCGGGCTCGAGCACTATTTTGAAAACGGGTCAAGGGCCGGCGGCATCCGCTGCACCGAGCCGCTGGGCTATTTGGACTTCCTGCATTTGAACATGAATGCCATGATGGTGTTTACCGACAGCGGAGGAATCCAGGAGGAGACCACAGTCCTGGGGGTCCCGTGCATAACGTTAAGGGAAAATACCGAACGGCCGATTACATGCGAAGAAGGAACCAATGTGATCGTCGGGAATAAGAAAGAAGACATACTGGCTGCCGCCCGGAAGGTACTGGACGGCAACGCTCAGCCGGGCGGAATCCCTGAAAAATGGGATGGCAAAGCTGCCGAACGAATTGTGGATGTTCTACTCGGTTTGAGTTAGCAAATGCTGTTCATTCTGCCTTTGATTGGCTGTGCCTGCAATCATGGAGTAAAAGAATGAGAACCATTTTCGCAGTTCTTATTACAAGCCTGTGTCTAGCCATTGTATTAACGCCTTTAGCGGCAATAGTAGGCAAACGTTACGGTATGGTGGACCTGCCGTCCGGCAGGAAGGTGCATATCAAACCCATTCCGCGCATAGGGGGAGTGGCGATCTACCTTGCTTTTTTCGGTCCATTCCTGGGCGCCCTTTTCTTTTCTAATGGGTTGATCGTCCAGATTCTTTCAGAACCGGCCGTATTGTGGCTGTCCTGCGGTGCGACCCTCGTGTTTCTTGTGGGATTTGCTGACGATATTTTTCGTCTGCACCCCCTGGTCAAATTTATGGTGCAGACTGTGGCTGCATGCCTGGCTTACCATGGCGGAATCTGCATTTCCAACTTGCAGCTTCCCTGGGCTGCGGTCCTGGATTTGGGGTGGTTCAGCTTGCCGGTTACCATATTCTGGTTTTTGCTGATCACCAATGCCTTCAATTTAATTGATGGACTTGACGGCCTGGCGGCCGGCGTTTGCTTGTTTGCGTCTCTTATTCTTTTGATCTTGAGCGTTATGGCAGGAAGGTACCTTGTGGCCACCGGGCTTGCAGCCCTTGTGGGGGCCTGTCTCGGCTTTTTGCGGTATAACTTCAACCCCGCATCGATATTCATGGGAGACGGCGGCAGCTATTTTCTGGGGTTTATGCTGGCCTCACTTAGCATTCTCGGTTCGATAAAAAGCCAGGCGACCGTGGCCATCCTGATACCAATTATCGCTCTTGGCCTGCCCCTGATTGACACAGTTATTGCTCCAGTCCGGCGTTTCGTGACGGGTAAGCAACTTTTCCAGGCTGACAAGAGTCACATTCATCACAAACTCCTCAGGCTGGGGTTTTCCCATCGGGGCGCCGTATTGATGCTTTACGGGGCCACTATTCTTCTTGGGCTTTTTGCAATACTGCTGGTTAACGCGCAGGATCAAAGCGTCGCCCTGATTCTACTGGTGCTTGCTGTATGCGTGATTGTTGGCATGCGGAAGCTTGGCTACCTGGAGGGCCTGGCTGTCGATACAATGGTGGGTTATGTCCAGGATGTAACGGATGTGATGGGCTTGAGCAAGGACCGCAGGACCTTTCTTGATCGACAGATGGCGATAGGGGAGGCTGCGGATATTGAACAACTGTGGGACAGGATCGTTGATGCGCTGGAGCTCTTGAAAATTGACAGGGCTGAGATCAGGTTCGATGGAATCTGCTGCGCTGCCGGGGAAAAAAATTCTTATTGTTGGCAGGGATGCTCAACGACCTATGTGCTCGGATCAAGCTGGGAGAATAGCTTGTTATCCATTAGTCTGCCGCTCGCGGACGAGCACAAGAGTTATGGTACTTTATACCTGGCAAAGGATGTCATACTCGATCCAATCAGCCATTACACTCTAAGGCGGGTGGAGCATCTCAGGCGAAGTATCGTGCGGAAATTAACATGTTTTTATGGGAGGGGGAAGATTGGCGACCCGGTGCCGCAAAGATCGCCGGGGCCCGAAGTAGCTAAAGAATTGACCGTACAAAAGACTTTAGCGTAGTAGGGGGAAGCGGGAAGAGTTTTTATTACGGATAGTCAATCTTTGGACAACCAAAACCGAACGCATTTACAGCAGGGGCCCGACTTTCAGCGGGTTGACAGGAATGACGGCATAGTACGGTGACCGGTTAGCAGAGAAGAGTTAATGTTTCGGTGATTTCTTATATTTCACTGAGCGCAGTGAATTCTCAAGTCGACGGCCTGACACGGGACCGGATCGATTAGCCGTTTGTTCGGCACTGCATTGAATGCAACGGCCCGTTCATGATACTCGGCCACGGCGTGAAGCACCTGCAGCGCAAAGATTCCCAGGACTGCAAATCCTGCCATGAAGCTCAATAGATAGCCTGTCCACTCCATTTATCCCCTCCATGCGTCACATGGACGCAGCTAAAATATCACTCTCACAAAAAATGCCCCTTTGGTCCATTAATCGGACGAAAGGGGTATTTGCTTTAGAAACAAATTAATCAGGCTGCAACTTTTTTTTGAGGTGAGGCAAATACGGTATTCGATGAGAAATTGAGCGGTAGGGTGATGGTGGATGGTATACTGTGCAGCGAGAATCGTGAAGAGTGAAGCGGTGAGCGTGAAGCGAGTAGCGAGGAGCGAGTAGCGGGCAACGGGAAGGCAGAAGAGTTTTTATACTAATGTGGACTCAAGTTGATATTAATCGGAATGTCCCAGTTTACGGTAGAGACATTATAGAATCTCGCAGTAGCCAAACAGCAAAAAAGCCTTCCGATTTCCCACCTTATAGTATAGATTCAGTCTATGCAAACATCGAATAAGCTTGCATGGCGGGGTAGCCTTCTGGGAGGAGCCATTACAATGACGGCAAAGCTCCTCCCCTTGGCTTATCCTGATGTGCCATTATGGGTTTTGAGAACCCTCTTTTGGCTCGGTGTAGCCATCATTGTGGGTTCAATATTGTTTTTCATCAATGATTATCTTATAAGGCCCCACCTCATCAGAGGTATCAAGATGGTCCCTTTGTTAATGATAATCTGCGGGATTTTGTTCATATTGGGAGGGATAACTTATCACTTAATCAACAAAACGCCCCAGCCAAAACAACCTGTGAGTGCCGGAAGTGTTGTCCAACAGCCAAAACAACCTACAGCAGAAGAAATAGCTTCTGAAATTGCAAGAAAACTACCAGCAGAAACCCAAAGAGCTTGGATAACACTTGAAAACATAATGATTGAAGGGCCTTTAACTATCGCTGACGATGACACCTATCTTCATTTGGTCGTCATCGTCAAGAATTATGGAACAGTGCCAGCAACAAATATTATGATTATCCCCCAACTTACTAGTGTGGCTATTAAAGATGGTCTTGATCTTACAAGTGCAGTATCGAAAGCATTAGATATTTCCAAGAATATGGAAAAAATCAAGATACTCCGGGGTGATATTCTCGCTCCAACAAAGATTTTGGCTAAACATCACGGAGTAATACCATCTTGCGTTCAAGATAAAACTAATGTAAGATGAGGCCCTCTGCTAAAGGGAGGAGGGACTCATGCCAAAGAAAGCTAATTTGTCAAAGGCGGTTGTTGAATTGGCCCTGGAGACGGCTCAGGAAGCCAAGGAGCCGGATTTGCTTCGAATGGCGCAGACAGTGATAGTTCCGACTGTTCTTGAGGTGTCCGACCGCGCAACAGCGCAGATCATTGGCCGTTCCCGTGCAACGGTAGTCCGTTTGCGGAAGAAGTTTCGCCAATTGTGCGCTGGAAGGGGACCTCAAGAGCGAAACTGGGGTGGCCGCCGTTACGGCTACATGACCATCGAACAAGAACGCCAATTCCTTTCGCAGTTCATTGATCAGGCCTCAAGCGGAGGTATTTTGATCGTGAGCCAGATACAGCGCGCCTTTGAAGCCATGGTAGGACACAAGGTTGCCCATACCACCATCTACCGGATGCTGGATCGGCATGATTGGCGAACGATAATACCGAGACCCCGTCATCCCAAAAGTAGCCCCGAAGCCCAAGAGGGCTTTAAAAAAACTCCCGAAAACAGTGGTTAGATGCGCCAGGGAACTTGCTACTGTGGGCGTTAGATTGCGATTTATGCTTCAAGACGAAGGGCGTTTTGGAAGAATCAGCACTCTTCGGCGCTGCTGGGCTCCTCGCGGAATTCGGCCCTGCGTACCCAATCAGATCGTGCGCGAGTACACATATGCGTACGTGGCGGTATCCCCTCATGACGGGACTATGGATTCCTTGATTTTACCTGAGGTTAGTGAACAGGCCATGTCTATATTCTTGCGAGAAGTGAGCGAGCGGCACCCCGATGAGTTCATTCTGATGGCCATGGACGGCGCGGGATGGCATAAGGCCAAGTCGTTAAAAATACCCGAAAACATGGCGCTGATCTTCCTTCCTCCTTATAGCCCTGAGCTCAACCCGGTGGAGCACATCTGGGATAGAATCCGGGAAGATGGTTTTAGAAATGAGGTTTTCAACAGTATTGAAGCGGTAGAAGATCAATTGACCCGGTGCCTGGCGACATTGGAAAAGGACCCCGCATCAGTGGCAAACATGACCGGCTTTCCTTGGATAATTAATATCAACTTGAACGCACATTAGTATAAAAGTCTCTCGCGCCGAAATGCTCTCAGCCGAGCAGGCCGGAGATGACAGTAATCGAGGTCGTGTAATTCTATCCCTCGGCGGATGTATAGATTACAGCTTTCAAGGAGGGAAAGGCCAGACGACATTTAACTTTATACTAAAGGAAAAAGATATAGGTCATATGGGCCTCGAAATATTGCCACGCAGTATCCCAATTGGGAAGTTAGTCCTATTGCCACAACCTCTTGGCATCTATGCTAAGTAATGGCTTCAATGGCTAAACGTCGATAACCTGATCTTCCTTTTCCTGAAAAGGAATCAGCATAGTGGTTCCAGGCTTGGGAATAGCTCGATTATACATACTAAGGAATTTCCGCCAGTTCGGTGCTATCTTGAGAAATGCCATAGCCGCGGCCAACAGCCTGTCCAGATGTTGATCCGGTAGTCACTCAGGAAGTCTTCGGAGAGATCGTCAAACCTGACTCGGTTTAGCTGAATGTTGGCGGTTTTGCCTTTGGTTACATCGGCAACGCGGGCGGCGAGAAAAGCTAGCGCTTCCTCATAATCGGTGGTCTTCGTGCTCTCGCGTAAGGGCTTGCCGTCTATGTAGTATTTAACCCAATTAAAGCCTCTTGCGGCCAATCCAGACAATCCCGATAAGTGCGAGGCTCTCAGACGTGCATACGAAGCGGATGTTAAAGCCTTTAGGGAAACTTCCTAAGGTGTCCGAGGTGGCGGCGTAGTCTCTATTGATAAAGAGTAGGCCACAAGATTTGCTCAGACTCGTCCCTTTCCGTATAAGCACCAGAGGAAGCATGTGGGTGCATTTCAGGTTCGTGTTCGCATTCCGGTCACCCGGTTCGTCGAACTGTTCCCGGACGGATAAGCCGTTATCGTGCCTGGGGTTCCCAGCATAATACGCGCCAGGACTGGCTTTAAAGTCACTATCTACGAAAAAACGCGTACAAGTGTATGGGGCCGTGTGTGACCCTTTCTTTCGTCGCGGGTCTTCCGACTCTTCTGCAGCTTTGTGACGTGCTGCGCCTCGCCCGCGATTTATGGAACTTGCTCTTCGATCATTGCAGACTGAACCGTTTAATTTGCTATCGCTCCGAATCCCTTCCAGGTTCCAGGCGTCCCCCCTGCCGTGCATGTCCAGCCGATGTAAGCTCCAGCCGAGGGGCTGGTGTTCCATACAATATCACCCTTAGCCCATGTTCCGGAACTTGGCGCATCAGTCCCTAAATCCCCTTGCCGACCCATTTTCTTGTATGCGGGTGTGACCCTGCTAATTACAGCCCCACTGACAGTGGTTGAGGCGGGAGCCCTGACATAAAGAACCTTTGCATCTCCGTCGATGCCCTCAATCCTAACAGTAAGCGGATTACCCGACGATCCAGCCCCGGCGATTGTGATGAACTCGTAAGTCCAAAATTCATAGGGTTTTGTGACAGCTACGGCCTGGCTGTTGGCCGAAACGGTTGCAGTGGAAGTAATGGATGCAGAGCGGTAGTATCCGACTCCCTGCGCTTCATTTGTTTGTTTCCAGCCCAGGAAGGCATTGCTCCCCGATCCGCGAGAAAATACAAGATCGTCCATCGCTCCATCGCTGGGAAGGCTATACGAGGACGCCGGGTACAAGGACGTGAGAGCATCAAGAGCCGATGGACAGGTCGTAGGATAGTACAGCGTGCGATAGTTGAAAATATCGCCTGAAGTATCGCCCCAAGGGGCCTGAAAAACCACACGCTCCCATATTAGTGAAGTGGAATAATAGCCAACTCCATGGCTGATGCCTATTGGCTCATTGGTAAAAGTAGTATCATGGACACGCGCTCCCGTGTAGCAGCCAACATCGAATTTAGGATACGGGAAATGAACTTTATTCTCTCCGAAATCTAAATTAAGATTTTGGCTTGCTGTTGGCCCATTAACATAAACGAGCGGGGCCAGCTTGTTCCATTCGGTTGCATCTGCCCCCGAATAATTAATCTGGCAGTTCTCTACCTTGACGGACCCGCCGCCGTAGCTATTAGCGTAAATCAGCATTGGCACATAAAAATGACCGTCAGTCTCGGTACCTTGTTCAAGATGACAGCCACGCACCGTGAAATTGCAGCCGGAGAATAAATACGGAAAATTGCCGACTATGACGTTTGCCCCGGTCTGAATGCCTCCTGATACATATGAAGCTGTTATTGTATTTGTACCTCTGTTTACGTTTGTCACTTGAGCCAGGACTGAATTGTATTTAGGTCCATAGTTGCCTAGCTGATAACAGTTGTACTCGGCCACCACCTGCATACCGGAAGTCATATTAGCCGTGGTGTTAAGGGTTATGGTCCCTGCTCCGGCATTGACGCGCACAACCGTAGCTGCGTATAAGCCATTGTTCAGATAGGTTCCATAAGTGGCAAAGCCGCCCCCGATAATGTGGTAGTCACAACTAGCATTGGCACGGACGCAGGCACGTTGGGCTACAATTTGGCAGTTGATTATCAGATTTGTATAATTCTGGGTCTGACGGAGATAAATGCCGTCATAGACATTGGCATAGCTGCAATAATCCCACCTATTCTCAGACCCGTTTCCATTGCCTGCATATCCAAGATAGTCGGCAGTTTGAAAGCCTGAGATGCTTATATGGTTGCGGAAAGACCCTGCACTCAGAGTCCAGGCAAGTCCGACAGAACCGGAGACGCTTTGACCCGGACCTATGAGCTGAAAATCTTCGAGCGTAACATCACGAGAGGATGAAAATGTCCAAGCCGCTCCAGAGCCTGTATAAATAAGGTTGGTCCCGTTGGCTCCCCGTCCACCGACTAATGAATAAAGACCGATTGTGCCCCTTATTCGGAAAGGAGTACCGCCGGACACGGAGATGCCGGTATTGTAGTAATAGGTGCCGCTCGGTAATTCTACCTCAGACCCTGGACTTACCCTTGATGCATTGATGCACGCCTGCAATGCAGCAGCGTTGGCCGTCTGCGTCGTGGAATCGCCGGCGTTTGGGACAAATCCCCACATCTGAGGCCGGATTTTCGTTCCGGGACCGCCGAACACAACCGTCCCTGTCCCCGAGAAAACCTGAAAGCTAACAGGTGCAAAGGGGCTGTTGATCGTGAGAGTGTAGCCGCCCAAGGCGATTGACCCGCCCTCGACAATATCAACTTGCAAGGTCGAAGGGACTGTAACGCCGGCCCCAAGAGTTACGGCTGTCGAAATCTGCAACCGGGTCGGCGTCGAGCCAATAGCAGTTACGGCGGCGGAAAGAGTCCCGTATACCTGGAGGTCAACACCCGGCAAAAAGCATTGGGTAGTAGCGTTTGAATTAGCGGCGATGAGAGCCAGGCCAAAAATTGCCGGGATGAGGTTGCGGTATTTGCTGAGAAGTCGTTTCATCATTGTCCCCTGTCCACAGCGCTGCGCTCATCGCTGCCTTCTTCTTTCGATAACCGGACAACATCGAACAGCTCTAGTACCATGTAACACTTAAAGTTGCGGATAAAGGCTCTTCAGCTTTATACGCGCCTTGGCATTCGTGAACTGCCATTGAATTTTGGCTTGCCGGTTGTTTCGGTCGTTTTCCCATGCGGCGATTTGGCCTCGCAGTGTTGCCAGATCGGGAATTCGCCGATCCAGGCTCTGTCCGTTTAACGCGCTTAGCTCTATCTCCGCCATGTTGAGCCAACTGCCGTGCTTGGGTGTGTAATGGATTTCCAGGCGTTCTGCCAAGCGACGAGCCTCTTGAGGTTTAAACGTCTCGTAAAGAGAGGCAAGACAGTGTGTGTTCAGATTGTCCAGTACCAAACGCACTCTCACCGCCTTTGGGTATCGTTTGTCGAGCATGCCCTTGATCCACAACGCCCAGTCTTTTCTGGTTCTATGCTGGGTTGCCTGCACGTGGCGCTTGCCTGTCAATGGTTCCACTTCAAGGAAAATCTGGGCAACACCATTGCGGACGTATTCGGCGTCCATCCGTTTCGGTCTGCCGGGCGCGCAAGCTATCGCCTCGCGCACTTCCCCAATGAGTTGCTTACAGCTTTCGTCCATACAGACCTGCGGATAATCGGGGTCGTAGGGCAAATGATAGACAGCGATGACATCTTCCATATTGGCTACGAACGCGGCACTGCCCTCCGGCGGAATTTTCCAATACTTCCTGAGGTGAGGCTTAAGTTCGTTTTTTTAAGTATTCGCTGTATCGTCATGTGTGAAACGCTTTGGGCCAGATGCAGTTCAACCGCTTTTTCAGCCAGAAGCCGTACAGTCCAGCGCCGTCGCCCCTCCGGTGATTCTGAGCATGCCAAGGCGATCACTCGCGCCTGGAAAGCCCCATCAAAAATGACCTCGCGCGATGACTGTTCCAATTGCCTGCGCTCCAACGCAGCAGCTAATCCATCTTCTACGAAGCGCTTCTTAAGGTGCTCGATGGTGCGAGGCGTTACACCCAGGGCCTCAGCCGTATCCGCAACAGTCCACGCAGGCCCCAGAGAACCTGCATCGCACAGGAGCAAAGCGCGCGCGAAGAGAAATCTTTTCGCATTGGTCTTTCCCGTTTTCGTCAGCGCCTCAAGCTCCTGGCGTTCTTGTTCCGTCAATGTCACTCGGTATCGTGGTGCCATGGCAAATCCCTCCCCCTAGAATTTGCCATGATTATATCGAATTCTACGAAAAAAGCAATGTTACATGGTACTAGGTTGTCCATAAAACCTGACTGTGTCGGTTCCCGCTGCCACAAAGCAAAACGACCCTGTCCTCGCGAGCCATGAGCTAAACTTTCGTATAGAAGGAATAACCTGCCGGGGCGGTCACGACCATGTATGAATTTGCAGCGGGTTGTAAAGCCCCTGCCTCCGAGATTGCTCTGCGAAACCCAAGTTGATCACACAATATCAGGCAGTGGTAAAGTTCTCCCTTTTCTATGCGATGCCACATCATAGACTCAAAGAAAGCAAGGCTCAAGGAGTAGGTTGTTCCAAGTATGTACTTAGGTTTGAGCGAGGTGAAGAAGGTGCACTGCGGTGAACGCATTTCGATCTGGCATTTATCCACAGTCATTGTTTTCTCTGCGCCTGGCGGTGAGGATGTTTTGGCCATGTGTCTCTGTGGTGGATTTGAGCGCCAGCAAAGGAGCAGTCTTCGTTCAGTGAACTGTGACTTCCGATCATTCTATGCCTTTTGCGCCACTTCCCGCTGCATCGCGGCGAGGAATTCAGCCCCGTTCCGTATAACCCGTTCATCGACATCGAAGGTCGTGCTGTGATGGCCGCCTCCTACAGGGGCGCCAAACAGAACGAACAACGCCTTACCACCCCTGCTCTGAACACGCTCCATCATCACGGTCACGTCTTCGGAGGCATTAAAGGCGACCTCCTGTATTACCCGGGCGGTCGAGGGGAGTTTCTCCGCGATTGAGGTCCCCAGTTCTATCAGTTCGGGGGAACTCTCGGCGCTGAGCGCCGTGGCCGCAGGTTTGATCTCGAGAGCCAGGCCGTACATCTTCGCGGCGCCTTCCAGAACCTCCCTGGCTTTCCAGGCCATGAATTCATTTATCTCATTGGTCATGCCGCGCGTTTCCATGCGGAAGTAGGCCCTGTCGGGAATGATGTTCCAGGCCGACCCCGCCTGCATTACCCCCACGTTGACCCGTGAAGCCCCGTCCGCATGCCTGGCGATGGCGTAAAGATTGGTTACGGCCGCACATGCACCCAGCAAGGCATTTTTGCCCTCATTTGGACGCAGCGCTGCGTGTGCAGCACGTCCGCTATAGGTGACCTCAAATCTGGACAGCGCCATAAAACCTTTAACGTTCATGGCAATCTGCCCGACTCGCTTCATATTTATGCCAACATGGCCGCCGAACAGAAAATCCAGGTCATCGACGACCTTTTTTTCAACCATCGCCACGGCCCCGCCAAGGTTCTCCTCATTGGGCTGAAACACAAATTTAACCGTGCCTCTCAGAGTTTCGCGGTTTTCGGCAAAATGCCTGGCCAACAGCAATCCCATGGCCGTATGAACATCGTGGCCGCACATGTGTGCATAACCCGGGTTCTGCGAGACAAATCCTTGCGCTGCGGGCCGATGAGAGGGATCGCTCGACTCAAGGATTTCAAGACTGTCGATGTCGAAGCGGAAACCAACTACAGGCCCCGGCAGGGCGCCCTTTAGAACGCCGACTACCCCGGTGTAGCCACCCCTGGCGGCCGCAATGAACTTTTCCTTTATTCCGGACCGGACCGCGCGTCCGTATTCAGCCTCCAGGGTTTGCCGATCCGGCACGACCACACGCTTATCGGCTTCGATAATATCTTTGCCAAGCAATAGATCGTAGCCCCACGCGGCGAGTTTTTCCGCCACAAAACCTGTAGCGTAAAACTCCAGCCATGCCGGCTGCGGATTGCGGTGCAATTGGCGCCGCCACTGTACGGCTTCCTCGTATTGGGTGGCGATTGTTTCTTCAGGTCTACGATCTGATGGACTCATGTTTGGTATTCTCCTTTGAGTGTTGCTCCAATCGGTTTGCCGCCGCAGTGGTTCCGGTTTTCGCCCGGACTTTTGTCGGGATGACAGAAATGACGGCAGAGGTTTATCACATTAGTGCCTGCAATTCGTTTTTAATCCGACAATAGGATATCATAGAGGCAACTGGTCCTGCAAAACATCGCCGGAAGCGGCAAAATGTAAGGGAGCGGGAGAGGGGGTTTCTCGCGTTCGATTGAGGGCAAATGAGCAAAATGCAAAAGGGTTCAGACAAAAGGGGCGAATATTGCGCTCGTGCCAGCGGGATTGAGCTGAGGAAACTCGTCCGCTCGGTTCTCGAGTCGCCCGATTTTGAGGACGAGCTCAAGAAAGTCGATATCGCCCCGAAAAAAATGATAAACGCGCTGCTCTGTTTTCTGTTCGAGACCAGCGAAGTGATCAGGTGGAGGGCGGTCCGGGGGGTCGGGATCACCGTATCGGCAATCGCTGAAAAGGCCCTGGAACCGGGCCGCACAATCATGCGGCGGCTTATCTGGAGCCTTAACGACGAATCGGGAGGCATCGGCTGGGGCGCCCCCGAGGCGATGGGGGAGATAATGGCCGAAAACGAAGCCCTCGCCCGCGAATATTATCGAATTCTTGTCTCATATATAGATGAGAATGGGAACCTGCTGGAAAACGACGAGCTTGAACGGGGAGTCATGTGGGGGATTGACAGGCTTTCACAGAAAAGGCCTGAGCTCTTGCGCGAATGGACCGGTCCGGTCGTGGCGCAGTTGAAATCCCCCGACCCGGTGAAAAGAGGCCTTGCGCTCCGAACGCTGCTCTTCCTGGCGGCGGGCGCCTCGCGGACGGGCGAGCGGGCTGTAGAGATCTTGCCGACAACGAGGCTGACGCCCCTTCTTGTGCCTTTACTCGAAGACCAATCCGAAATTCGCATATTTCAGGATGGATCTTTCGCTTGCCACAAAATCAGCCGTCTTGCCTCGGAACTTCTCGACCGGGTAAAAGCGATGCACCGCAGAGGCGCAGAGACCGCAGTGGCAAAGAACAGAAAAAGCCTTCACCACAGCATCTCATGTCCCGCGGGGACACCCGGAGACACGGGAAAAGGCCCTTTTCGAAGCAGCTTTTCACGTCCCTTCGGGACACCCTGAAACCATGAAAAGGTTCTATAGATATGCTATTTTGCCCTTTAGCTAAATGATGGAAGCAGGCCGTCTCTCTGTGATGCCATGAGCTCGCGAAGCAGCTTGGCCCGGACATCGCTTCGAACCCGAAACTGTTGCCATCCCATACCGGATGAGCACGCGAGACAGACTGATTCTGTCCCGATGTCCTCCAGCGTTTAGCGTCACAACAAAAAGGGAGCTTAGCATGGAGCCGATCTACACGAGTTGTTGTGGTCTTGACGTGCACAAAAAGAGCATCCAGGCATGTGTACGGCGCATTGGTAAAGATGGGAAAGTCCAACATGAGGTTCGTCCCTTCGGCACGATGACACAGGACATCCTGGCTCTTGCCGACTGGCTTTCCCAAGAGGAGGTCACACACGTAGCCATGGAATCTACCGGAGTCTACTGGAAGCCCATCTACAACATTCTTGAAGGGAGATTCAACATCCTGCTTGTAAACGCAAGGCATATCAAGAATGTCCCTGGAAGAAAGACTGATGTTAAAGACTGCCAGTGGATTGCGCATCTTCTCCAAAGTGGCCTTCTTAAAGGAAGCTTTATTCCCGATAGAACCCAGAGGGAGCTTCGGGACCTGACTCGCCATCGCGCCAAGTTGGTTGACCAGAGGGCCTCCGTGGTAAATCGGGTTCACAAGGTTCTGGAAGACGCCAACATAAAGCTCGGGGCTGTTGCAACCGACATCATGGGCAAATCCGGAAAAGACATGATACGGGCTCTTATTGAAGGCGAAAAGGACAGCGCTGAGATGGCCGACCTTGCCAGAAGGCAACTCAGGGGGAAAATCCCACAGCTTCGCCTTGCCCTCGACGGGCATGTCACCGACCACCACCGGTTTATGCTGGGCGAGTTGATGGATCAGCTTGATTATCTGGACGGGCAGATTGATCGGTTCAGTCAACGGATCGAGGAGGTGAGCCGCCCTTTCGCGGAGGCCATTGAGGAGGTGGCGCGTCTGCCCGGCTTTGAAAAACGCGCGGCTGAGAATGTGATAGCAGAGATCGGTAGCAATATGGACCAATTTCCTTCGGCAGACCACCTCTCTTCGTGGGCTGGGATCTGTCCGGGCAGTAATGAGAGTGCCGGCAAAAGGAAGAGCGGCAAAACGACCAAGGGAAGCAAATGGCTCCGTTCCACTCTTGCCCAGGCAGCCTGGGCTGCATCGAGGAAGAAGAACTCCTACTTCCACGCCCAATATGGCCGATTGGCTGGTCGAAGAGGGAAAAAACGAGCGGTGATTGCCGTCGCTCATTCTCTTCTCACTGTCATCTATTATGTGCTCAGGGACCATGTTGAATACAAAGACCTTGGTCAGGACTATTTTGACAAACTAAACTCAAAACGACTCGTGCCCTACCTCGTAAACCGGCTAAAAAACATGGGCTACGACGTAAATCTGGTACCGCTCGAAAGTGCGGCCTAAACAACTTTTCGAGACAGAGACGGGGCATAGTCCAGCCAAGGAGAGGGCACAGAGGAAGGCAATTGAACGAACCAGACAAAACTAAAAGGCAGATCCCTGTTTGCTTCCGGTTTTTCCCGCATGCCCGTTTTCTTTTCTCTCCTTGACCGGACGATGCCCCGTCCTCTGTGCCTCGGCGGTAAATAGCTTTTCGCCCCTACGGTTTCTGCAGGATTGCAATTTGTTCCTGTATCTTCCGCCTAAGCTCAAGAGGGTCGGATATATTGTGGAACGGGTCCCTTGTGCCGCCGGTGCCACTTACCGTAATCGATCCATATCCAAGAATTCTGCCTAAAATATCCTGATTCACTTGAATGGCTTCAATCTTACCGAGCAGCACTTCAAGGGAGGTCCTGCGGATGAAGCCTACTTTGGCTATGACTCGTTGGTTTGTTACCGCAAATTCGGAGGCCGCAAGGTTAATGAATGACGAAATCGCTTTGGCTATAGCGATAAGGATGAATAAGTAACCAGCGGCGAGAGCAGCATGACCGCCACGGCCAAGAAACATGATTGCGACAATGAACCAGATTACAGGCCAAAGAAAGATTACCCAGTGCAACCTGGCCCGGTAAAGTATGTTTTCGCCATTCATCAGGTTTTCTTCGATGTAACTCATCTCTCCTCCCTTAGCTGTCGATTTTGTATCATCCTTCCGGATCCGTCGCGAACGCCTGGGAAACGTAATCACGATCATAATAACATGATCGCCAATCGTTTTTGTGATCATATTCCACCATCATAATTTCGTCCCGGCGTGCCTCGGACGGAGTCGGAGCGGCCAAGGGCGCTCAGCGGCCGGCGCCGCCCCGTATAGAAGGCTAGGACCGCGAAGCAGGCCACGAAGAGCATAACCAGGGCCTCTAGCCCGTATCAATCGGTATTTTCGTCAGAATTGCAACAAGTCACTGTTTTGATACCGGATGCCTGAGGATAGTTTCCAGTTTTTCGGGAATGGTGCGGCGCGGATCGCTCAGGTATATTTCATGATGCCTGCCCCGCAGAGAATAGCCCTTTTCCGTGACAAACCGGTGCATTGCCGCAATTGTCGGAGCCTCGTCACAGTACGGGCCGATATACAAAGTCTGAACGCTAAGGCCCTCATGCAGCGTTTCCAGCCGAATTTGCTCCCAGAGCCCCTGCTTTCCTTTCCCGACCAACTGCGAAACGGCGGACCGCACCATTTCATTTTCAATGTACGGGGGTTGCGCTATCATCAGTGTCCACCGCCACAGGTTCCTTTTGTCGAGGTCGAATCCATCCACTCCTTGACACCACCAAAGCCCGCTAAGAGGCGGGACGGTATACTCCGGCGCCACCCCCGCCTTCTTTGCCGAGAACTTCATTGTAAAAGCCACGCCAAAAAGGGTTTCAAGGGACACCTGGAAAGCCGGGACGGTGTTGGGGTCCCCCATACCGTCAATCATCAGGTACTTCAATGTCGGGACATCAACAAAAGCGAAGCCTTTTGCCGGGGCCTTGTACAAGGTTTTGAAGTCCTTTTTAAAATCGATCTTTTCCATTCAGAACTCCTTTTCCTCATCCATCACATCACGAGGGTGCCCGTAATTTTCACAATATACTCTGGTACCGCAAGGTGAATCGCCGTTCCGGCTCCCGTGGCTACTCGATGCGGCCAAGGGCGCTCGGCGGCCGACGCCGCCCCGTATAGAAGGCCAGGACGGCGAAGCAGGCCACATAGGGTATGACCAGAAAAAGCTGGTTCGGCAGGGCCGGCCATCTCACGGCAAGCCACTCCGAAACTGCTTCTCCACAGCCGAAGAAAAGGACGGCCAGAAGCACTCCAACCGGCCTCCACCTGCCCAGGATAACCGCTGCCACGGCCAAGTATCCACGTCCCTGGGTCATGTTCTCGACAAACTGCGACAGTTCGCCGATTGAGAGAAACGCCCCTCCCATTCCGGCCAGCGCTCCCCCGGCGCAGACGGTCAGAAACTGAATGCGCCAGACCACGAGGCCGGCGGCCCTCGCCGCTTCGGGATTCTCACCGCACGCCCGAAGGCGCAGTCCGGGGACGGTCCACCTCAGGAAGGCCGTAACTGCGATCACTATAACCAGGGCAGCCGGGACCAGGACCGAGACCCCTTCGGCGAGGCGGCGCAGATTGACCGACACGCCGGCCTGGGGAAGAATCGACCCGAGATTTGGCAAGGCCTCCACCCCCGGTGAAGTTCCGTACACGTGGAATACCTGGTTCAATAAGAACCCCGTCAGGCCCACCGCCAGAAGATTTACCGCAATCGCGCTAACGATCTGGTTGGCCCGCAATTTAATAGTGGCGCCGGCGTGAACAGCGCCGATGAAAGCGCCGGAGAATATAGCGCAAAACAGGCCGATCCAGTGCGATCCGGTCGCCCATGTCCCCAGGACTGCCGCAAAGGCCCCCGAGAGCATCATGCCTTCCAGGGCGAAGTTAATCACACCGCTAAGCTCGGAGAGCAGGCCGCCGAAGGCCGCCAGGAGCAAAGGAGATGCCTTGACAAGCGTCAGTGCAATCAGGTTGAGCAGTTGAGGCATATTATCGAAAACTCCCGCTTAGCAATGCTGAACCCATTCACCACAGAGGTACAGAGGACACGGAGAAAACCTAGTCCGAACAAGATAAACAGGAGTCTCAGGACCTGGATATAGCCGGTTTTTATCCATCCCGCCATGCCACTCATCCACGTCTCAACTCTTTACCAGCCCTTCTGTAAATCCTGACTGGAAAGCTTTTCTACGTGTCTTGTGCGCCGCTGTGAATAGCTTTTCGACCTGGGCCCTATTCGGCCCTGACCGGCGACTGCGAGCAGAAGAACGGCTTGGACCACCAGTATGAAGTTCGGAGAAAGATTTAGGCCGATCTGGAGCCATTTATCCGAAGAACGGAGGCTTCCCAGAAAAAGCGTGCTAAGCCAGAGCCATTCCGGGGAGCCGTTTGCCAGAAAGGCAGCGGTCAGCCCATCGAACCCGTAACCCGGTGAAAAGGACCTGTAGAACCGATGGTGGACTGCACAGACCTCGAGCGCCCCTGCAAAACCGGCGAGAGCACCGCTGATTACAAAGATCATTGCCTGCCGCTTTGAGGCAGGGATCCCGGCGTTTACCGCTGCATCGAAATTTGTGCCCCCGGCGCCAGTCTCAAATCCCCAGACCGTTTTTGAAAGCCAGACATATGCGGCAAAGCAAAAGGCGAGGGCCATCAGCGGCGCCGGTGTGAGAAAGAGCGAGCCGCTTTGCAATATCACGGGCATTTGGGCCCCGACCGGGATGGGCGGCGTTCTCCCCATGGCGGTCCCGTCGCCGAGCGGCCCCGAAACCAGGTAACTGCACAGGTAGATAGCCATGTAGTTAAGCAGAAGGGCGCTAATCACCTCGTGCACGCCTCGCCGCTGCCGGAGCAACACCGCCGGAAGCGCCCATAGACCCCCCGAAACGGCGCCTGCAGCCAGGGTGAGGGGGAGGAGCAAGAAACCGGGCAAATGGGCAGCAGACACGGCGAAGGACGCGGACACGAGCGCCCCGATTGTGAGCTGGCCTTCGCATCCAATATTGAGGAGCCCAGCCCTGTATGCCAAAGCAACCGCAAGACCCGTTAAAAGCAGGGGGGTCATTTTCGCCAGGGTGTTTATCGCCGCCTCCGCGTTGCCCCAGGACCCCGACCAGACGGTTCTCAGAAGATCGAGAGGTCCCACTCCGGCCGCCAAGGCCAGCCCCATACATATGAGCGCTCCGGCCGCCGGCGCGGGGATAAGAACGGCTAAGGGTCTCAAGCTAATACGCATTCTCATACCGAAAGTACCTATTCACCACAGCATCTCATGTCCCGCGGGGACACCCGGAGACACGGGAAAAGGCCCTTTTCGAAGCAGCTTTTCACGTCCCTTCGGGACACCCTGAAACCATGAAAAGGTTCTATAGATATGCTATTTTGCCCTTTAGCTAAATGATGGAAGCAGGCCGTCTCTCTGTGATGCCATGAGCTCGCGAAGCAGCTTGGCCCGGACATCGCTTCGAACCCGAAACTGTTGCCATCCCATACCGGATGAGCACGCGAGACAGACTGATTCTGTCCCGATGTCCTCCAGCGTTTAGCGTCACAACAAAAAGGGAGCTTAGCATGGAGCCGATCTACACGAGTTGTTGTGGTCTTGACGTGCACAAAAAGAGCATCCAGGCATGTGTACGGCGCATTGGTAAAGATGGGAAAGTCCAACATGAGGTTCGTCCCTTCGGCACGATGACACAGGACATCCTGGCTCTTGCCGACTGGCTTTCCCAAGAGGAGGTCACACACGTAGCCATGGAATCTACCGGAGTCTACTGGAAGCCCATCTACAACATTCTTGAAGGGAGATTCAACATCCTGCTTGTAAACGCAAGGCATATCAAGAATGTCCCTGGAAGAAAGACTGATGTTAAAGACTGCCAGTGGATTGCGCATCTTCTCCAAAGTGGCCTTCTTAAAGGAAGCTTTATTCCCGATAGAACCCAGAGGGAGCTTCGGGACCTGACTCGCCATCGCGCCAAGTTGGTTGACCAGAGGGCCTCCGTGGTAAATCGGGTTCACAAGGTTCTGGAAGACGCCAACATAAAGCTCGGGGCTGTTGCAACCGACATCATGGGCAAATCCGGAAAAGACATGATACGGGCTCTTATTGAAGGCGAAAAGGACAGCGCTGAGATGGCCGACCTTGCCAGAAGGCAACTCAGGGGGAAAATCCCACAGCTTCGCCTTGCCCTCGACGGGCATGTCACCGACCACCACCGGTTTATGCTGGGCGAGTTGATGGATCAGCTTGATTATCTGGACGGGCAGATTGATCGGTTCAGTCAACGGATCGAGGAGGTGAGCCGCCCTTTCGCGGAGGCCATTGAGGAGGTGGCGCGTCTGCCCGGCTTTGAAAAACGCGCGGCTGAGAATGTGATAGCAGAGATCGGTAGCAATATGGACCAATTTCCTTCGGCAGACCACCTCTCTTCGTGGGCTGGGATCTGTCCGGGCAGTAATGAGAGTGCCGGCAAAAGGAAGAGCGGCAAAACGACCAAGGGAAGCAAATGGCTCCGTTCCACTCTTGCCCAGGCAGCCTGGGCTGCATCGAGGAAGAAGAACTCCTACTTCCACGCCCAATATGGCCGATTGGCTGGTCGAAGAGGGAAAAAACGAGCGGTGATTGCCGTCGCTCATTCTCTTCTCACTGTCATCTATTATGTGCTCAGGGACCATGTTGAATACAAAGACCTTGGTCAGGACTATTTTGACAAACTAAACTCAAAACGACTCGTGCCCTACCTCGTAAACCGGCTAAAAAACATGGGCTACGACGTAAATCTGGTACCGCTCGAAAGTGCGGCCTAAACAACTTTTCGAGACAGAGGCTCAGAGGGCACCGAGGAAAGAAAAC
The DNA here is from genome assembly GCA_963757915.1 of uncultured delta proteobacterium. Classification (GTDB taxonomy): domain Bacteria; phylum Desulfobacterota; class Syntrophobacteria; order Syntrophobacterales; family Syntrophobacteraceae; genus SbD1. The sequence goes on from CAVWTD010000003.1 coordinate 147,737, forward strand.
GGGCATGCAAGAAAAACCGGATGTAAGCAGGGACCTGGCTTTTGAACGGAAGACGGATGTCGGAGGACGAAGAAAGGACTCCTGTCTTCTGTCCTCTGTCCCCTGTCTTAGTTTTGTCTGTTTGTTCAAGTGTTTTTCTCCGCGTCCTCTGAGTCTCTGTGGTGGGTAGCCTTTCGCGTTTCCCTGACTCCCGCCGCCCACCTGCCGAGAAGCTCGCGTGAAGCCTTTGCGCTTTCGGTTTTTCCCATGATTTCGCCCCGGTAGATGACTGCAATCCGGTCGCAGATGGAGATCAGTTCGTCGAAGTCGTAAGAGATCAGAATAAATGAAACTCCCCTGCTGCAGCTAAGCTCCCGCAGGCGATCATAGACAGTTGCGGCCGCGCGGAGGTCGAGTCCCCGGCAGGGCTGCTCAAGGATGGCCAGAATCGGGGACCCGGCAAGGACCCGGGCAAGCGCGACCTTCTGCCGGTTGCCGCCCGACAGGCCGGCGAGGGGTTCGAGCGGACCGTGGGCCGCGATACTGTTTAGCGAGACTTGTTCCTCCGAAAAACGCATGACTTTTTGCTTGCGGATAAATCCCCCCCGTGCAAATTCTTTTTCCCGCTGCCGGCCGAGAAGGAAATTTTCCCATAACGGACGCTCCGGCAAAAGCGCTTCCTCTACCGGGTTTTCCGGGAGCCACAAGATATTTTTTCTAAGCCGCTCCTTTATGTTCAGGCGGGAAATTTCCTCGCCTTCGAACCGGACCCATCCACTAACCGGGCGAGTTCTCCCGACGAGAACGCGAGCAAGCGACCTTTGCCCGTTTCCGACTATTCCGCCTATCCCGAAAATTTCCCCTTTCCCGATGGAGATCGAAATATCCCGCAGCGCAGGTTCGGTCCCGGACGGCGCCACGTTCAGGTTTCCAATTTCCAGGCGGCGAGGCACCGCAGCCATACTTAATCCCGTTGCAGCCGCCCCGGCGTATGCCGGTGTCAGCGGTGATATCGGCTTGGCCACCTCGGCCTGCGGCGGCTCGCCGCCCGACCGGCGGTCCCGGTTCCCAAGTCCGCCCACCATGAGCCGGGCAATTTCCTCGATGTCACTCGCGCCGGCGTCCAGCGTGGCCGCGAGGCTTCCTCCTCTTAGCACGGTGATTCTGTCCGCGACCGAAAAGACCTCGACAAGCCTGTGGCTAATGAAAAGAACGGTGCGCCCGCCCGCGCGAAGGGATTTCATCAAGTCGAGAAGCTTCTCCGTTTCTTCCGGCGACAGGAGGCTTGTAGGTTCATCGAGGATCAAAATTTCCGCCCCCCGGTAGAGCATCCTTACAAGTTCTATCTGCTGCCTCCGGGCGAAGGGAAGCTCTTTTGCCTGCCGGTCCAGCTCCAGACGGAAGCCCAGGGAGTCCTGGATTCGGTTGACTTCTTCCCTGGCCGGGCCGGTTCTGAGGACCCCAGCAAAAGAGGAGGGCCATTGTGTTTCGCAGCCGACAATGATGTTTTCGAGCACGGAAAGCTGAGGAAAGAACAGCATGTTCTGGTGGACCATTCCGATACCGGCCCGGATGGCTTCGCGCGGACTGCGGAACGAGACCGGAACGCCCCGCAGGATTATGGATCCTGAATCGGGCCGCAGCCTCCCGAAAAGCACGTTCATCAGGGTGCTTTTCCCGGCTCCGTTTTCCCCCACAATGGCGCGGATCTCCCCCCTGGCTATTTCAAGGGAAATGTTGCGGTTCGCATAAAAGCTGCCGAATTTTTTGTAGATATCTCGAATTTCAACCAGCGGCGGGGCTTGGGAACCAGAACCGCCAGCCAAGATTGGCGATGCGTCCCAGGGCAGCGGATGATTCATGGCGTATATCCCGAAAGCCTTGTTAATATCACAGCTCCGGCGCGGCAAACGAATCCACCTCGGCATATCGCTTTGGAACGGTCAGTTTGCCGTTTTGGAGAAGATTTTTCGCCTTTTCTATGCGTTGAAGATCAGCCGGGTCGAAAAGCTGCTTCGAATACTTCATCTCAGTTATGTCTATCGCGCCGTCGGAGGCGCCCAGCCAGCGATGTCCACCCTGGAGACGGCCTTCAACCGCATCCCGGATCGCACCATAGACCGCGACGTCCATCCTCTTGAGAGCGCTGGTAAGTACCCGGCCCGGAATTTCCGCGTCCTGGTCGAGGTCTTCGGCGACCATGTAAACGCCGGCGGTCCCTTTCACCGCCTCGGTAACCCCGATTCCCGTATTGCCTGCGGCCCGAAAGATCACATCAGATCCCCTGTCGATCAGGGCCTTTGACAGAGATTTTCCCTTGACAGGATCGTTAAAGGACCCCGCAGTGGCAACAATTGCCTCGATCTTTTGCCCCCGCGCTTTTTGGGCCGTTTTCACCCCGGACCGAAACCCGCTGACGTAGGCCTCAACGGGAGGTATGTCCATCCCCGCCACAACTCCCACCATCATCTTCCTGGTGAAAAGCCCCGCTATAAGCCCGGCGAGAAATCCGCCTTCCTCGGACCTGAAATCGAAGCTCGCCACGTTTTCAGCCGGGATATCGCCTTCGATATGTATGAAGCGGGTTTTCGGAAAATGATGCGCCACCTCCTTCAGCGAGTCGGCAAACAGGTACCCGAGGGTGACGACAACGTCCGCCCTGCCGGCAGCCAAAGCTATATTGGAGGCGTAGTCGGCCTGTTCCCTGGACTGGAGGAACTGTGCGTCGATACCAAAATCCTTTTTAGCCCTCAGCACTCCTTGCCAGCAGACGTCATTGAAGCCTTTGTCCCCCAGACCGGCGGCGTCCGTGAGGACGATTACCTTTAAAGTGTCCGCTTGCGCGCAGAGAAGCGAAAAGCTATTGACCGCGCAAACGGGACATGGTCCGGACAAGAATAGGACGCAGAGCAAAGCAATTGAAGAAAAACGCAAGGTTAAAAACAAATGATTCAAAGCTCTGCTCCTGCTGCGGCGAACAAGGGTTTCTGCGCTAAACGGGCACCATGACTTTAACCGATCTTCCACCTCTTAAACCTCCTACACCTGCCTTCCGAAAGAAGAAAATGCTGGCAAACTCACCTCGATTCGAGATAAAAAGCAACTCTAAGCCCTGCGCGGTGTGTTTTTTTCCGCCTAAATAACCTCCATCCGGAGACATCGGATGAGACACTTGCAGTTTCCGATCCGGAAAGGAGGCATTTTTAGTCCTGGCAAGGAAATCGAGGGGTTGCGCGGAGGCGTACATCGGTACCGCCTCACGGAGCGTCGAAGATCCTGCATGTGCCGCCGCCAAAGGCAGCGGCAAATATGGCCGGCGGTCCCACCGCCCAGGGCGGAAAAGGACCCTTTCCGGATCGGAAACTAAATAATCCGGCATTTCCGCTCTGAATTCAACGGCTTTTGCATTTGCGCCTCACGCAGGCGGAGTTTTTGTCGGGCTTGTCGAAAAGACACTGGACCCCGGCTTCTGCCGGGGTGACGGGCAGTGATGGTTTGCGCAAGTATTATTGAGGGCGTGTGCAAAAAGGGTTTTGGGAGAGGAGAGAACAATGTCTGTCCAGTTCGTGAAAAGCTCGGTTTCCGCCTTCGGGTTGGCTCCATGTGACGAGAATCGCGCATTGCGGCTTATCGAGCTATGCGGAAGAACGGCCTACAAGTCCGAAGAAAAGATAACCGAGGGCTCCGCTAAAAAATTTGTGCTCATGCTCAAATCGCAAGGCCATCTTTCGGTGCTCGAACACAGCAATATTGTGCTTAAAGTGGAAAAAGACCCGGCTGCGCAGATTCCGGGCGGACCGGATCCGATCACCTTTGCCGACATTGTTGATGCGTTGCCCGACAGGCTGGGCTTTCACCGCATTTTCCCTGTTGATTCGGGATCGGGGTTTCTCATGGCAGGGAATTTCCGGGCCTGGATGGATACCCTGGATCGCCTGAAGAGGCTGGAACATGTGCATGGTTTTCTGCTCCGGAGCCTGAACAGGTTTTTCCCCGCCCTCTTCCCCGCAGATGGTCAGGCGGAGGCAATACCCTCGCGAGCGTCGCTCGTGGGAGAAGAGGAGCAACTGGAGCTGCTGAAAACCGACCCTTATTTCGATCTTCCCGTTTTCGTCTTCAGGTTCGTATGCGACCGCGGCATAACGCACGAGGTGGTGCGCCACCGGGTGTTTTCCTTCACCCAGGAAAGCACCCGTTACGTGAACTACGATAACAAAGGCATGGTTCTCATTCTGCCCGAAGAGCTATACAATTCATTCGATGCGGCCAAAGGCGAGCTTGCGCCTGACGACCTTCTGGCAGGAGAATGGCGAAAGCGCGCGGAAGTTCTTTTCCACTGGTACAGGGAAGACATTGCCCGGGGCTTGAGGCCGGAGATCGCGAGGGACATTCTGCCCAACCTGCTGAAGAGCGAGATTTTCGTCAGCGGCCGATGGAGCGGCTGGAAACATTTCATTTTGCTTAGAGATTCCAGCCAGGCGCACCCGAGGATTCGGTTTCTGGCAAAAGAGGTGAGGAAGTATTTTGGAGGGCTTGGGATCGAGTGCTGATTAGTTTCCGTCCGGAAAGGGTCTTTGCCGCCCTGGGGCTTGGGAACCGGGACCGCCGGCCGACTTGGCCACTGCCTTAGGCGGTGGCCGCAGAGGCTTCGGGGGGCTCGATCACCGATCTCGACGCTCCGCGAGGCGGTACCGATGTACGCCTCCGCGCAGCCCCTCGATTTCCTTGCCAGGACGAAAAATACCTCCTTTCCGAATCGGAAACTATCTAACCGTTAGCTGTTCAACGGAATGCCAAATGTCAGTGACAGAGCTGATCGCTCAAAGAAGGGGCGAGCGTGGAACAGGAAGGGATGCGGGAAATATTTTCGCTGCAATGGGAACTCAATATCCAGACCCTGGCAAATGCAGGCAAGGATTTCGAGTCGACCATGAACGATCCGGAACAGAGACTCATCTGGATCGAAAACTACCGCAAGGCGCTTTCCGCCGAACTTGCCGAGTTGATCCGGGAGGTGCGGGACCACGGACTTGGGACTCAGAACGGCAAGGTCGAAATTGTCGATATGCTCCATTTCCTGGTGAGCCTTTCCCAGATCGTTGGAGTCGAGCCTGAAGATATTCCGTCTTTCAGTGCCTCGGAAAACGGGGCCTCGTTTCAGACCTGCGCCATCCTGGCGTTTCTTGGTATCGACGAACTTCAAAACAGCCTCAAGTGGAAATGGTGGGCAAAAGGCGGCGGGTTTAAACCGGAGAGGGCAAAAAGCGCCATCCTCGACCTTTGGAACGCACTTGCCTGCACCTGCTCCGTTTTTGACCTCGGCTTTCCTGAGCTTAAAAAAATCTACGTTGCCAAAAACAGGATCAACTTCGAGCGGCAACGGCGGAATTACAACGAGGACACAAAGACCGAAGCCGACAATCTTTCCATACAGGTGTAAACGCGCCTCGCGGAGCGTGGAAATTTTTTCACGCGAAGATGCGAAAAGCAATTCACCGCGGAGACGCAGAGGACATGGAGAAAAGCTTTGTAAGACAGGATTTACAGAAATGGCTATTTCTAAGTCCTGTGACCCCTGTTTATTTTGTCGAATTTTGGTTTTCTCTGCGTTCTCAGCGCCTCTGCGGTAAACTGGTGTTTCCGGATGGACACTCTACGAAGCTTATGAGAGATTTGCGTGACCAGATCCAGGCAGGATAAGCTCAAACACCACCGGCTTTCATTCCCGGCAAAGTTCATCAGTTTCGAGGGGATTGACGGGTGCGGGAAAAGCACCCTCATGGACCAGTTGGCGGACTGGCTCACAAGGGCGGGAATCCCCTTCGTCAGGACTCGCGAGCCGGGCGGAACGGAAATCGGCGAAAAAATTCGCGAAATCCTGCTTGATCCCGCTTCCCTTGAGATGAGCGGCCGCGCCGAAGTGCTCCTCTATAGCGCCAGCAGGGCCCAACTGACCGATCAGGTCATCGTTTCCGCCATGAAGAAAGGTTCGTGGGTCCTGACCGACCGGTTCGTTGACGCCACCTTTGCCTACCAGGGATTCGGGCGCGGTTTCGACCTCGATCGCCTGAGGATAATCCAGGAATGGACAACAAAAGACCTGTGGCCGGACAGGACCATTCTGCTCGACTGCGATATAGATACGGCCATGTCCAGGCTTGGGGCCCGGGACGGAACAGACCGGGACCGGATCGAACAGGAGGATCTCATATTCCATCAGAAGGTCCGCAACGGCTACCTGGCGCTTGCCGAAAAAGAACCGGAGAGGTTTCTCGTCCTGGATGCCTCCAAGCCGCTGGAAGAGGTAATCGAGGAATTCTACGAAAGGTTCTGGCTGGTGGAAGTCGCACGCTGACTTTTTGTGATCAAAAGCGCAATGCGGATTGCGAGGTAATCAGTCGTTTGGATTACAGGATTGGATTTCGTCGAAAGCAAAATAATCGATGAAATCCTGGAGCATTGACAAATGCTTGACAGACAGGTTTTCGAACTCTACTCCGCAGCGCCTAGTGCTGACCTGCTGCCAGGAGCCTTCAGGTACTCTATGGTCATACACGATTCTGCACTGAATCCTGTCCAGGTGAATGAAACGGTCGTTACTGCCGAATATTTTTATAGCTGAGCACTCCTTATTATCCTCGTTTGCAGCCACGTACTGGACGCACAGCCCGCCCATGCTGATATCTTGGATTTGCCCCATGTTCATAAGGTCATTGGGTCTTATAAAAGCGGCGAATGCCCCTTCTTTGCCCTTGAACCTTTTGACTTTTCTTTTTTCCTCAAACATTTTTTCCTCGGCCAGCCAGGTAAGAAGGAAATCCCATAGTGGAAACGAGGAACAAGAAACCCGGAAAAAGTTCCTGGAGCGTGCAGAGTCATCAAATCATACGATATCCCAATCAAAATACGCAAGTGGAAAGGACTCGATCCGGACTGCGAGCCAGAGGAGAATCAAAAGGCGTCCCGCCACTTCCTTTGGCAAGTTCAATTTGAATATCCGCCTCCATGATCAGCTTGTAAATTTCAGAGATACCCACAGGCCTTCCTTCAAATTTCTCCCACCATTTTGCGACAAAGAAACGCAGGTTAGCTCCTTCAAAGTCTGAGGATTCATACTGCATATTCTGTATTTCCTTAAAGGCCCAGCTTTGCCCGGTCATGATAAAGGATTTCAGCAAAAGCCCTGTTGCCTTCGACACTGAAGTGGCAGAAATCGCCTTCAAGAAAGTACTTCTCGACAGACTCCGAGCCCGAACAAGTCTTTAAAGATTCTCTCAGGTCCAGGCAGGGAGAGTTATTTTTGGCCATCAGATTCCGAAGGTCGTTTATTTCGGATTCATACACGTGCGTGTTTGACGGCAGGAAAATGAAAATTAGTTTGAAATGGCGCGCTAGGGCCTCGACATTGAGCTGCCGCAGCAAATCATCGGCATCATCCAGGCTGATCTTTTCTTCGTCGTTATTGAAAATTTTTTCAGACTGGGTCGCATAGGCATACCTGAGCAGGTTATAGGTGTAACAAGACATGAGGAGCTTATTGAGACCGATCCTGGTCTTGTAGTAAGCTTCGTAGAAGGCGCTGTTGGGGGCGGTTTTCAAGTAATAGTTGAAAGCATAAACCTCACCGGAAGCCAGTCGCATGTCGTTATAAGTAATGAACCAGAGCACGTAATCGGGAGAAAATTTTTCACCGAGCAGCTTAAAATATTCGAATTCCTGCAAGAACGAGTATCCGCATACTCCCAGATTGACCATTTCATACTGTTCGTTGAGCAATCGGTCCAGCACGTCCGAGAACCTCTGCCCCACTTCGACCCCCAAACCTTCTACTACGGAATCGCCCATCAGGACGATTCTTTTCCTGCCGTTCTTTTCAAAAGGAAAGGACCGGCCCCTGTGTCCGTACGAATTGAAGTCGCCGGTGTTGGGGACCGGGACATATATGAGCCGGGGATTTTCCGTCAGCACGTAATTGCCGTCTGTAGATGAAATATTGATCCTGTAGAACATCTTTCCGGGCATGATCAGCCTGAGGGCCAATTCCGTTGTGATAAGGCCCAGGATCAAACCCAATAATATGGTTACAGCACCGAAAGCTATTCTTTTTCGCTTGCTGAGATAAGCGGGATCAATCTCTATTGGCTCCATGATTGCGATTCCCTAATTTTTCACACACAACAAAAGCTTTTCTCGAAACTTTTGTGCCCTCCTCTTTAGTTGGAAAGTCTCCACCACGAAGACTACCACAAGAAGGAGGAAGTCAGGCGCAGAAATTTTTCTGAAGGCGCGAAGCAGCGAAAAACCAAATGAAGATCAAGGAAATCCCCGTGTCTCGGATCTGGTGTCAAAAACGACTCGTGACCCCCAAACCCGCGAATAATCCAGCAGCCCCATGCTCATCTCATCCACCAAGCCGCCTTTTGCCTCACTGTGCTCTCTTTATGGGTGAGCAAGCGATCTCGCATCAGGCACTCACAGCTTTCCAGCGCTTCTGGTTCGTTACTACAGCATCTTATTCGCCTGAGTCTCCTCAAAACACCACGAGGAGCGGAAGGCGAGCTATCAACTGCTGAATGGTGGTGTGTCCTCAAATTGCCCAATTTGGTCTGATTGGCATTTTTCTTGCGGGTTTTGATTTGGATATCGTATGATTTACGGACATTCGGCATTCCAAAAGCTTTTTCGGATGGAATCCGAGCCGGAAATGCAGTTCGGCTCCGGTTGGAGGTGAAATTGGCACATTATTCAGGATCATTCAGTCACTATAATTAGAAAGGAGAGCATACACTATGAATCGAATTATCTTGGTGTTGTGTTTGTTTGTCTTGACGACCCCCTTTTTTACCTCAGAAGCAATGGGAGCGTCTCAAGGAGAATTGAAATGCATGATTACTGATTCGGGAATGTATACAAGTGAACCAGGTAAAAAAGTGAGCGCACCGGGCACACCTACCGGTGTAACAGAAATTCTTCCTGATAAAGTCGACTTTACAATGCAGTCCCATAGGATTCCAGCGAAGCTCGGCATCAACTTTGGCTTCAGGTACACGGTGACCGGGCTACCCCCCATGACCATTGTTAATTTTCGTAAGGTTGTTACTTACCCGGCAATGCACTGGCCGGATGGTACCATCTCTAAAAACTATCAAACCATTATAACCTTGAAAACCTCCGCAGAGGGGACGGTCACTAATAAGGTAGCAGGATACGGTTTCGATCACCCATTCGAACTCGTTACCGGGAAATGGCGCTTCGAGCTGTGGTACGGCGATCAGAAATTGACTGAGCAAGTGTTTGATGTCGTAAAGCCATAGCAAGTGTTCAGAGCTATCATCTCAAATTGCCCAAATGGGTCTGGCCGGCATTTTTTTGCGGGTTTTGATTTGAGTATCGAAGGAATTGAAGTAAATGGTTCCCGACCGAATCGAGCATGTCCCGGAACACCAAAAATTCATAGAGACCTTGGGAGGGCAGTGGGGGATCTGGGGTTCCTTCTTTATCTTTCTAGCTTTGCTGATCATGGCTCCCTGGAAAGGGCATCCGTTACCCATGCAACGGGAGATCTCGGGGATTTCGGGCGCAATTGGTCTATGTCTGGCCGGTTACGAGATTTGGCGGCGCAGGAATCGCACCGTGCTCGTGAAGGATGGTGAGCAGATTGCTGTTTACCGTAAAGGTTGCCTTGATCTGATTGTTGCACCCAGCGAAATCATCCTGGTGAAAGCCGGTCTGCAGATTATCCTCCAGGTGGGGGTCGGCCTGGGAGCTTTCGCAGTACTTTTCACGGCAATCGGTATCATGGAATTCCTCAAAAATATGCAGGGGAGCATCGTCGATTCCCTGCTCATTATGTTGCCGGGCCTCACTTGCGGGGCTTCCCTATTCTCCGCCGCTCGGACGATATTTACCTGCGCTCACTTGCGAGTGCCTATCAAGAACAGGTGGTTGATGGCGGAAGAGACAGTGTTGCTTCCTACTTCCCGAATGGAGGAATTATTTTCACTTTTATTTAAGTAATACCGTTAGCGTTCTATACAGACTGTAACAATTTTTATGCCGTTGGTGAGTCACAGTGATATCGTTGCGGCAAGAGGTTGATAAGCTTGGTCCGAAGAGGTCCGACGGTCTGGCCCAATGCCGAATCCGGAAATCATAGCATTATCAAAATCTCAGGATACCGTCTTCCTCATCGTATACTGGATTCTTGTATTCATATGTCCAAAAATATTCTTGCGAAACCAGAGCATTAGCGTAGCATAATTTCTTCACCAGGTTCACCTGCTTTGCCCGCTTCCACTTGATGGACCAATGAGAAATCCAAGGCATGCTCGTTTCCCATATTTTGGTGTATTTTGGCACACTACTATCCGGTTGTTTCGAGGCATGATTCGAGATGCATTGAAGAGGAATGCTTTAACCTTGGGCGGAAGCCTCGCTCCCTCACTCGATGGGGTCAGTTTGTAGCAATGATGTTTGCGCATCTTACAGCAAGATCCTCTTAAGTCTACTACTTCATATGCCGATTAGCTTTGGTGTGACATCTAATGGGACTTACAACGTTAAGGGGTGGAAACGATGTGGGATCAGCGTTCAGCGTACAGCGTCGAGAATAGCGACGACCGCATGATTCTCGATGGTCAAGTTTTTTTTCGATCGACGAGCCAGTTTCTTCTTGATAACCGGAGACGCTTATGAGTCCTCTATTTAACTCATATTTTGTGTCAATGAAGCCGCCTTCAAATGGGGTCTCACACAGTTCAAAGAGGTATCACTACGCCGCGGGATGCTGCGATGACGTGGCCACTCACAATGTGTCAAGCAAAAACTCCACGCTCCGGAAAACAAAAAACTTGGAGATCGAGTACTCACCACTACCGAAGGGAAGTGTGAGAGAGCAAAGGGATTTTCCCGCGGAAAGGACCAATCATGGATCTACTGCAGCGATTCACGGTACGCTCCCCTGCCCCTAACGCTCCGCCCCGTATCTATCTGGATCCTGACGAAGCAAGGAGCGAGCAGGCCAAGAAGGCCTACCGTCTTCACACATTACAGATTCCCTGCAGGCGTGCATTAGGGTTGTTCCTGGTCACCCCGTGTGTCCTCCTGCATAACCTGTATCTCGTCCCAACGCCTTCCGCCTGGGCGGATTTCTGGCGCGTTCTGGTCTTCTACACCCTCTACATCGGGGTGTCCTGGCTCATCCTCCTGGTCTGGTTCAACAAGGTTCAAAGGATCCACCTCGGAACATTCTTTCTGTTCTTCGATGATATCCTTCTCCTTCTGGCCATTTATTATACCGGCGGCGAGAAGAGCTGGTTCTTTTTCCTGATGATGCTGCGGACGGCTGACTCATCAAGTATGACCCAGCGACTGACGCTGCTTTTTGGCCATGCTTCCACCCTCGGTTATGTGCTCCTGCTGGTGTACCTGAGGTATTTCGAGCAGCGCGCAATGTCGCTGCCCGCAGAGCTGACGATAGTTTACTTCATCTATTTTACGAACCTGTATCTTTATTTCGCAGCAAAGACCGCAGACTCTCTCCGGAATCTTATGAACGAGGCGATCCGCTTTTCGAGGGACCTCATTCGGCAACTAGAAGCTCAGTCCAGGACTCTGCAAGCCCGTGAAGCGGAGCTCTCACAGTCCAACAAAGACCTCGAACAGACGATCACTGAGCTAAACGTAGCCAAGGAAGCAGCGGAGGCGGCCAGCCGGGCCAAATCTCAGTTTCTTGCGAATATGAGCCACGAGATCCGCACTCCAATGAATGGCCTGCTTGGCATGACAGAATTGCTGCTGGGGACGGATCTCGATGAAAAGCAGCAGAATATTGGCAAAAACGCGCTCCACTCCGGTGAAGCTCTCCTGGGAGTGTTGAATGACATCCTGGACTACTCAAAAATTGAAGCAGGCAAACTTGAGCTCGAAAGCATCGACTTTGACCTGCGAGAGCCCGTTGAAGAGGTCATGGAACTCTTCGCGGAAAGCGCTCATCAGAAGGGTCTCGAACTGGCGTGCCAATTGGATGAGGATGTTCCCGTCGCCTTGCAGGGTGACCCAGGGCGATTGCGTCAGATCTTAACAAACCTCGTTGGCAATGCGGTCAAGTTCACCGAACACGGAGAAGTTTTCGTCCACGTGAGCGCTTTAGAAAGAGAAGAAGATGATGGACGCCTGTGCTTTGAAGTCCATGACACCGGGATTGGGATCGCCCCGGAAATCCGGGAGAATATGTTTGAAGCCTTTTCGCAGGCGGACGGCACCACCACGCGAAGATACGGCGGTACAGGTCTGGGTCTGACCATCTGCAAGCAGTTGTGCGAGATGATGGGTGGAGAAATCAGCGTGGCGAGCACGCTCAACAAGGGCAGTATCTTCCGATTCGCAGTGCGTTTGAAGACCCGTTCCGATCCTTTGCAGCATGCAGTTGCCCGACCTAATGATCTTACGAGCACACGTGTTCTCATCGTCGATGACAATGCGACCAACCGCAACATCCTGCATCATCAGGTCCTCTCCTGGGGCATGCGCAACGGGTGTGCTGAAAACGGTCAAAATGCTCTGGAAATGCTCAAAAAGGCAGTTGCGATGGGAGAGCCTTATGAGTTGGCGATACTGGATATGATGATGCCCGGGATGAACGGTCTGGAACTGGCCCGCGCGATCAAGGCGGATTCCGCTATCGCTTCTGTTCAACTCATTCTGCTCACTTCTATAAGTCAGGAGTGCGACTCAGAAACTATGCGCAACCACGGCATTTCTGCTCATCTGACCAAACCCGTGCGGCAGTCCCAGCTTTATGATTGTATAGCTTCTACATTAGGATCTCTATCCGGGAAAAACCCGCAACTGATGTCCGAGTCCAGTGACGGTGACAAAGCCAACGCCTTCCTCGGAACACGGGTACTCCTTGCCGAGGACCAGCCTGTAAACCAGGAAGTAGCCCGATGTATGGTGGAAAGCTTTGGCTGCCGTGTCGAAGTGGCGTCCAATGGGCAGGAAGCTCTCGATGCTCTTTCAAAGACTCCGTATGACCTTGTGCTCATGGACTGCCAGATGCCTGAACTGGATGGCTACGCAGCCACACGGATCTTCAGGGAAAGAGAGACGGAAAAAGCAAAGAATCAATCCGGCCAGGCACAAGCAATTCGCCACACCCCCATCATTGCAATGACTGCCCATGCAATGCAGGGAGACCGTGAGCAATGTATAGCCAGCGGGATGGACGATTACCTCAGCAAACCCTTCAATCGGGACCGGTTGTTCGCCCTATTGAAACGGTGGCTGCCATCTAAGTCATCGACCGATATACCGGTGCACACCACTTTGGAAGATCAAACAGAACAGGACCAAATCAAAGCCTGCCGGTTGCCGGATGGAGGTAATGGAGGATCAAACCTGCATGGTGAAGGATTCTTAGATTGATTTTCGCACCTGGACCATCTGAATTACAAAACCATTGAAAGTTTGAGGCCGATGGTTAGAGAAGGCCAGCCCAGTCAGCTAGAGAAGGTCATCCGGATCTCTATGTAGAGCCCACCGAAGCTAATGGAAACAATCCGCCACTCCATAACTCCTGGTGATGCAGCAGCTAAGCAAGGAACGACCCATAGCCTGAAATCCACCAGCGGAAACCTCGGCGCCATGACGCTCGCAGATCTCTTCATAGAATTGGAGACAATGGGCCGAGCAGGCACTACTGATAACGCCATCCCTCTCCTGTCTGTACTTGAAGACGGGTACGCAAGGGTTCGTGAAGCTCTAATGGCTGTATAAAGTCTATGACTGTGCGGCCATGCCACACAACATTGCCCATGTCACCCACATGTCTCAGCTACTCTGGATTCAACCGTGAAAGGGACATCAGGCAAGAATGTCCGTTCCCCAGAGGTTTTTTTCAAAGCGGCCCAGTCCTTTTACGAGCCAAGCCGCCTTTTTACCTCAACTATGATCTCCTTATGCGTGAGCGACCCGAGCATAAGGTATCCCCAGCTTTTCAGCAGCCCAGATCATCGCCAATTTAAAGCCGTCCTCTCCAGGAGTCTGAAGTATTTCTACTTCTCTGCCCATGTCTCCCCAATGGGAACTTCCACTTCAACCTGGAGTTTACTGAGGTAATCTTTGCCTGGCTGAATCGTTGTAGAGTGTGTCCTGAAACTGTAAAAGCCGGTCCGGTTGACAGATGTGTCACTTGCATGTTCGATAGGGAAATTGTAAGGTTTTGCGAGCTTTGGGGTTGTTCAAGAAGTTTTTTCAGGCAGAATCCGACCCGAGGATGCGGTTTGGATGCATGGGTACAACTTGATGTATTATTCCGGCTTAACCGTTCGATCTGTCCTCGACTGACGGATTGCGGGTTGAATGGGCTGCTTCAACCTTATACAATGGGAAGGCTCCCATTCCCAAGGCGACGAACGTGCGTGTACTCAAATACATTCTTAGAATCATGGCTGCAGCGGTAGCGGCGCTTCTCGTGTGGGAGGCCATTCTGGAGAACTGCATGATCAGGGAGCCTGGTGGAGTCAATTCACCGATACAGGGCCGAATTCTTAAACCCGGCATTTATCTCCAGGGAACTGAAGGGTACTGCAAGACGAGGATCAACAGCCTGGGCATGCGTGGAGCGGAAATACTTCCCAAAACAGCCGCGGAATACCGGATCCTGATGCTGGGCGATTCTATCACCGAAGCGTTTCAGGTATCCGACGATAAAACCTTCGTACACCTGCTGCAGAGCAAGCTTGCGCGGAATACCGGCAGGGAAATCAAAACCATAAACGCCGGAAGAAGCGGGGCATCGCCTGCGGATTACATTCATCTGTCAAATTTCTACCATTCTTCCATGGATCCGGACTATGTGATCATAGAAATCCTTGAAGATTTCCCCACCCGTATTGTTGATAAAACCAAGGAGTTTTACGTAAAAAAAGAGGGCACTGAGTATGTGACGGTTACCAACTTCAGGGACTACTATATCTGGCAAATGTTTCCATTTTTAAAATTTATTAAGCCTTTTGTGGCCCTGTCCACTTTTAAAATCGTTCTGAATACGATCCCCATGATGTTGGATAAGCGTAAAAACAATATGGCACCAACCGAGCAAGGTGGCATGCCTGCAATCTTTTATAGTGATATTATTGATTGGACGTTTAAAACTCTGAGGAACGATTATCCAAGAATGACTTTTTTATATATATCTGTGAATAAGTCTGAATCGAACATGGAATCTTTGTTGAAATCGTCGGCTAGTAAGTATGATATGGATATTATAGATATGAGGCTTATATTTTCCGATTATTACCTAACCCACTGCCAGCCGGTCAACGGTTTCGACAATACGATACCGGGGGAGGGACATTTAAACGAAATAGGGCACGCCATGGTTGCCAATTGCCTGGCTGATTATTTCATGAAAAAGGTGTTCAGGTGATATTTTGCAGTATCCCCTTGATGTTGAACTATCGAAACAGACCTCAAACTGCCCCAAACCGGTCCCGGTGACCTTTCTCTTGTGTTTTTGATTCGTATATGGGAAGGTTCTATTGGCGACAAGGTCTCCTGAGAGGGTTTTAGGGCAGTAGGCGAAGCAAGAAATGCCTATCGAGATTCGTTGGTGGTAAGGTTGATGCATTATTCCGGAACACAAGTTGAGGGGGAGCTTAATGTTATATTTTGGGAATACATTTATGCCTGTCGAGGATTTGGGGATTTTGCGATTTTTAGTAAAATCGCTCTATTCAAAAAAACAGCGCTCCTTAAAAGGAGTCGAGATTGGGCCTTGGCTTGGGAGAAGCACCCTGAATATGCTGGCTCCCGATTTTACAATCGGTGTACCAAATAGTATAGCAACGATAATATGCGATCTGATGACACTAGAATTCAATAGCACCCATGAATTGCTTTATGCTATCAAAGCCAGGGAAGAATACATTCGTGATCAGTACCCACGAGATGTAGTAGTCAATTTACTATACCACGAACTTTGTTATTTAGTGAAAGGAAAGAAGACGTATTTTTCACAGTTTTACTGCGTTGATACCTGGGGTGGGATAGTTGTTGAGAAAGATGTAAACTTCCGAGAAGGGTCCTTAGGCACTGCAAAAGATATATTTCTATCAAACATAGCCAAAGCTGGCTTTGCTGATATTGTTACTGCGCTACAAGGAGATAGTTCTATTTTAACAACATTACGAGACGACATAGATTTTATTTTCATCGATGCTGACCACGAATATGACTCTGTAGCAAAGGACATATTCGCTGTACGACATCTACTCACTCCCGGAACTATTCTGTGCGGCCATGATTTTGGGTCTGATCGCTGGCCGGGAGTAAAGCTCGCGGTTGATGACTTTATCAAGCATTACGAAGTTGCATCAAACATATGGGTTGCCAAGCTCGAAGGGATCGAGTTTCTTCAGTCGCTCCTTCCGTACGATGCCTATGCAGAACGTATCAACGCTGAACAAAATATTCTTAATAATCGATATTTGGACTCGGAGTATTGTTCGAAATATGGCCTGAGGCCCGTAGGCAGGTAATCGCGAAACTGCCAAAACCGACCTCATTGACCTATCACTTGCATGTTTGATTACGAAATTGTAGATTGAGGACCATCTGAAGCCACCTCACTTGACGATTCCATCGTATTTAACCATGACGGGGAGCAAGAGATGGGAAGGCGTGTGGTGCTGACCGGCTGGGGACAGGTTACCCAACCAAAGCAGCAAAAGGACGTTAGCATCCGGGATCCCCTCGGACTCATGGCAGATGCGTCTAACCAAGCCTTTGAAATGACAGGTTCATTCGATGCATCACGCAACCTCGATGGACTGATGGCGGTTAAGGTGATGAGCACTTACTACGCCTCAGTTGACCGCTTCCTGGCCGAAAAGATGGGCTTGAATCCACGCTTCTCGATGGTATCCAAAATTGGCGGCAATTCGCCCCAGGCACTGATCAACAAGGCCGCAGGGATGATCGCCCGCGGGGAACTGGAGAGCGTTCTCATTGCCGGCGCCGAAGCCTACTATCCCAGAAACAGAAACAGAGAGATTCAAGGCAACTGCCTCTTTCAGGGATTTCCCACGGATTACGAGGAAGACGATATCATCGGGGCCACCGAGTCGGAAACGCGGCACGGAATGATTCTACCGATTCACGGTTTTCCGCTCTTTGAGACTGCCCTATGGTCGGAATCGGGTCTGCAACTGGACGCCTACATGAAAAGGATCGGAGCGCTGTGGGCCAGCTTCAGCGAAGTCGCCGCCACCCATCCCAACTCATGGACCCGCAATCCCCGGACAATTGAAGAGATCGCAGTGCCGTCGCCATCAAATCGCTTCATTGCATTTCCCTATACCAAATTGATGAATCCCCTCCTTAGTGCGGACCTTGGCGCGGCCGTCGTTCTCATGTCGGAAGAGACGGCCCGGCGATACGCCCGAAAGGGAAGTCGGCCGGTCTATTTCCTCAGCGGAGGATATGCTGAGGATCGCCAGCGTTTCGTTATCCAAAAGTCGGACTTCACATCGAGTGTTCCTCTCAAGGCGGCGGCCGATAAGGCGATCCGGCGCAGCAATCTCCGCCTGGATGATCTAAACTGTTTCGATCTTTACAGTTGCTTCCACTCGGCAGTGAGTATTGCCAGGAGAATGCTCGAACTAAAGGATGATGATCCCAGGCCCTTGACTCTCACGGGTGGTGAGGGTTTTTTTGGCGGTCCCGGAAACAATTACTCCCTTCACGCGGTGGCGACCTTAGCGGATGCCATTGCGAGCGGCAGGACTGACAACGGCATGATCACCGCGATTGGATGGTTCATGCACAAGCACGCAGCAGGGATTTACGGCGCAGAACCCGGGGACACGGACCTCTCATATCATGATCTGGAAGATGAGACAAACTGCATGGTCGGCAACCCGCCGGTGGATATCGTCGATGAGGCCTGGGGGGAAGGAGTTATCGAAACCTATACGGTTGTTTATTCAAGGGAAGGCGCGCCTTCCTACGCTATTGTCTACGGAAGAACCCAAAAAGGATTGCGGTTTGTCGCTCAGGACCATCCCGGTGAAGGTTTGATTGAAGCTGTAACGTCACGGAACCAAGTGGGCGCACGTGTTCGTCTCAGATTCGATCGCCTTCAAGAACGAAACCTGGCCACGCTCATATGAGATAGATGTCTTGGGCCGAGGAAAGTCTAAGAGGGTGATGAAAAAGGGCTCTCCGGTGGGAGAAACGCCTGAAAATTGTTAATGATTTCGTGATTCCGGCTCGATCCCCCTTTTGTAAAGGGGGGAAATACGAAAAATATTGCGTTTGTGACACAGTCTCTTTCGCCGGGGTGACGTGTATAGAGTTTTCCACCCTGATGTGGGAATTCCAATCCTTTTTCATTACCCTGCCGGGTCCTTCCCTGAACCATGGGGTTTTCGGGACTCCATGTGATCGGTGCGAAGGCGCCCAGGCAAGCAGTCAGCGGCCTATCAGGCAATAGGGTCTTCGGTGTAGAAGTCTTGTCCACGCTCCCCGGCCTTAGCCTCAAGATCAGCAATCCACCCATTGACGCGATCCTCACCGTAAGTTTTCTTCCACGCCTGAAGGATCAGAGCTACGGGAACGTCGGGGTAGCTTCCCACATATTCCAAGTATTCCATGTATTTCTGATTGTCCAGATTGTAGGCATGGAAAATTGAATCTTCCAGGCCATTGAATTCGAGCGGCGGAACCCTGTGCCTTTGACAGAGTTCCTTGTTAAAGGCCGGTGTTGCCCTGACCCATTTCCCTTCCAGGTAGAATTCAACAAATCCATGGTAAACGAAGAGGTCGGACCCGAGGTACTCGAGGAGCTGTTTGGTGGCCAGATGGTTTCGTACTGTGGCAAACCCAATCCTGGAAGGGATTCCGCATGCACGTCCGAGGGCGCAAAGCAAAGAGGCCTTGGGGATGCAGAAGCTTTTCCCGCGAGCCATGACGTAGCTGGCCCGGTAGTGTTCCGGACGATAGAAGGGAGCATAAGGATCGTAACGAATTCCATCACGAACCGCGAGATAAAGCTGAACGGCTTTTTCCACGGCATTGCGACCGCTTCCCGCCACCTGATGGGCATAGTTACGGACGACGGCGTTGTCGCTGTCTATGATCGATGTTGGCCTAAGAAAGTCTTGCATGTGAGGCAGGCTTCAAAAGATCAGCTAATTTTCTGCGCATAATCTTGCCCGTGCTTGTTGTGGGCACAGAATCCACAAAATAGACACCTCTTGGGACCTTATAGTTGGCCAGATGTTCGCGGCACAAAGACAGAATTTCCTCTTCGGTTGCCGTTTCCCCCGGTTTCATGACAACGAAGGCCTTGGCCAGCTCGCCCCTTAGCTCGTCAGGTTCTTTGCCTACGGCGCATATTGCGACCTTCTCCAGCTTCAGGACCACGCGCTCGATTTCCGCAGGATAGATATTGTAGCCTGAGGTAATGATCATGTCTTTCTTGCGGTCCACGACGAAAATATAGCCATCTTCGTCCATGTAGCAAACATCTCCCGTGTGCAGCCAGCCACCTTCCTCGATCGCCTCCCGGGTTGCCCCTTCATTGCCCCAGTAACCCTCCATGACAATCGGTCCCCGGAACATCAATTCGCCTATCTCACCCGCTTTCAACGTCTTCGTGGCATCTTCGCTGTCAACGATCTTGCCTTCGGTGTAAGGGAGTGGGACGCCGATGGAGCCCAGTTTGTTCTTGCCATAATAGGGATGGGTGGTTCCCAGCCCGGCCAGTTCAGTCATTCCCCACAATTCCAGGAGCGGACAGCCGAAACGCTTTTCCACTTCGACCATCTTGTCCACAGACATAGTCTGGCCGCCGACCGTGCAGCGCGTGAGGGAACTGAGATCGAATTTATCGAGGTCCGGATAACTGAGGAGGTACATATACATGGTCGGCACGCCCTCAAACATGGTCGCCTTGTATTTTTGGATGGCTTCGAGCGCATCGAGTTCGCTGAAACGGGGCAGGAGGATAAGGGTTCCCCCCAGAGCAAGCTCTCCATGCATCACGACGTTTCCATACACATGAGCGCAAGGCAAAGCGGTAACGACGCGGTCCTGACTGGTCTTCATATGCATGTTAGCGGTCATGCAAGAATTCACGAGCACCGCACGATGACTCAGGGACGCCCCCTTGGGATGTCCTGTTGTCCCGGATGTATAACCGATAGTGGAAATATCTTCCGGGCCGGCGTTTGAACGCATCGGCTCCGAAGAACCATTGTTCAGGACATCCTGGAAGGAGAGGATGCTGCCCCCTGCGTCCTCATAACTGATAATATACTTCAGCCCCGGAACGCCATAAGTAGCTTCGCGAGTTGGTCCAGCCTTATCCGATGAAAGAATGATTGCCTTCGCCCCACAATCTTGAACGACGTAGCAGACCTCCTCCGGCTTCAGCATGACATTGATGGGATTGATCACTCCTCCAAGCTTGGCGATGGCATAATATGAGACAATCCATTGCCACGAATTGTTGGAGTAGATGGAAACGCGGTCTCCCGGATTGATGCCCATTTTGCGCAAGGATTGGGCCAGCCGGTTGGTCAGGTCGTCAAGTTGACGGAAAGTAAAGGTTTTTTCTTGAAAGATCAGAGCGGTCTTGTCGGCGTAGTCTTTGGCAGCATGAGGTAGAATGTCTCCCAAATTTTGGAGTTGATTCAGCATAGTGCACCCCTTTGCAAGTGAATTGTGGTTGCGCTTTTTCCAAGATGCAGGGTAAATGACGCCTTGAAATTATATTATCACTCGCCGTGCAGGAGATGCAAGGCAACTTCCATTAATGAGGTGAAACATAAGTATGCAAGTCGAATCCTGGTTGAAATTCTCAATCACATGTTTCAAACTCAGGATAATGCCGGAATTTAAAAGGGGAGAATTCTTGAAGTGGTTCAGCGAAAATGAGCGTCCATAATCTTGAAAAAATGTTCAAGCCTGCCGCTGTCGCCGTTATTGGAGGGTGCTCAGGGAGCGGTACCATTGTCAACACTCTGATCAGCAATCTCAGGAATGGGGGCTTTGCCGGCAAGATATTTCCGGTGGCGGTCTCTTGCGATGAATTCTGCAGCCTTCCTGTTTGCCCCCGGCTAGCGGACGTCGGCGAGCCTGTTGACCTGGCTTTGATCGCATCCCCTCTTCATTGCGTACCTGCGTCCATTCGGGCTTGTTCCGAAGTCGGCACAGCAGGCGCGGTAATCTTTGCAGACGGTAGTGAATTGACCGGCGAGGAAAGGGTTGGCCTTGGCAATCAAATCAAAGAGGCAGCATATCGAGGTTCGGTCCGGATCATTGGTCCGGGTTCTTCAGGGATTTCATACGCGGGTGCGAAAATTTCTGCAATCAATGCCATGAATCTACCATTGCCCGGCGAGCTCGCCTTTATTTCTCAGAGCAGGGCCATTTACCATGCCATTCTGGACCTGTCGATAAAGGAACAGATCGGTTTCAGTTACTTTATCAGTACTGGTGAGGTGCTGGATGTGGATTTCGCCGATCTCATCAATTTCTTCGGTAATGATGACCGCGTCAGCAGCATCGCTTTTTACCTCGATAAGTTGACCAATTTCCGCAAATTCATGAGTGCGGCCCGCGCCGTTTCGCGCATCAAGCCCATTGTTGCCATGAAATCCGGAAGAGCAGGCGGCAGCGATCGCTTCGAAGCATCACAAAAACCTGCAATCATAGGTGAGGATGATATCTATGGCGCCGCTTTCAAATGTGCCGGTATTGAACGTGCCAACACCTTCGCAGAGCTTTTCGATTGTGCCGAGCTGTTGGCAAAGCAGCCGCGTCATTCCGCCTCCAGGCTTGTGATCGTAACCAATGGACGGGGGCCGGGCATGATGGCCGCAGATGCCCTTGCCGATCGTGGAGTCGAACTGCCATCTCTCAGCTCTGAAGTCATCAGGAGCCTGAGCGCCATCCTTCCCCCTTCCTGGACCGGAAGGAATCCGGTGGACCTAGGGGCGGACGCATCGCCGCAGAGATACGCGAGAGCGGTTGAAATCTGCCTCGCAGCACCTGAGATCAAGGCCCTCTTGATTATTCTGGTTCCCAATGCCGCCACCGTTGCCACCGCCGTTGCCGAATCGCTGCTCGAGATTTTGCGCGGCAGGAGGATTCCGGTTTACACCGTGTGGCTGGGAGCAGCAGAGGCGGAGCGCGGCCGGCAGATCCTAAACCAGTCGGGCCTTCCAACTTTTGAAACCCCTGAACGCGCGATCAAAGCCTTTCTGCACATGGGTTCCTATGAACACAATCTGAAAATGCTCCAAGAGATTCCGGAAAAACTTCCACGGGGCATGGAATTCAATGCGAACGCTGCGCGGACGATTGTTCAAAGGGCCATTGACGGCGGAGGGAGATTGCTCAGTGATGAAGATTGCAAAGCTTTGCTGACCGCTTATGGGATTCCGGTCGGGGGGGGCGTGACGGGAACTCCGGGTTATGAGCTTATGCTCGGCGTCAGAAAAGACCCTGGTTTTGGCCCGGTTCTTCTGTGCGGCGCCGGGGGCATGGTGGGAAAAATCTTCAGAGACTGCGCTCTGGCTCTACCCCCCTTGAACCGAGTGCACGCCCGGCAGCTTATTGAGGCGAGCCGGGCATACCAACTCCTTAAGGGAAACCAAGATCAGCTGCCGGCACTCCTGCTGCAGATCGAGGAGACCCTCATCCGTCTATCACAACTCGTCACCGACTTACCAGAGGTGGTTGAGCTTGAAATCAATCCGTTGATCGTGCATGCACATGCCGCCGCCGCCATGAGCGTCAGGGTGGCGGTTGAACCGGCCGACGTTGCCGCTCCGCAGCATCTTGTAATCAGCTCATATCCCCGCCAATACGAAATGGAAACCGTCACGAGGGGAGGAATGGAGATTTTCCTCCGTCCCATCAAGCCGGAGGATGCTCCGCTCTTGGTGGAGCTCTTTAATTCGTTGTCTCCAACCAGCATATACTATCGGTTCTTTACCCCGCTCCCGGAACTTCCCCTCAGCATGCTCACAAGGTTTACGCAGATCGATTACGACCGGGACATCGTCGTGGTGGCAATCAAACAGACCACGGGTGGGGAAAGGATCCTGGGAGTGGTCCGGCTCATGAGCGACCCGGATGTCACCAGTGCGGAATTTGGCATTGCCGTTGGTGATGCCTGGCAGAAAGAGGGCGTCGGGGCCGCTTTGCTTGAGCACTCAATAAATATCGCCAAAGAGCGAGGAATTGAGTTCATTTGGGGCATAGTCTTACCGGAAAACAAAGGCATGCTGGCGCTTGCCCGCAGCCATGGCTTTATTGTCAAGAGGATTAGCGGCAGCAAAGATTATGAAGTGCGAATAGATCTCCCTCAGGAGTTTCCGGATGGACACTGACCGAGGCGGCCACATTGTGCGCGCTTACGGAATCCGGACGTTTGGCCCGCCTCTGGAAATGCTCGCAATTCAGCAGAGGAAGCAGTGATGAACAGAGCTTTACTTGCCTTAATTATGTGGTGTGCAGTGTTGGGGGTTGTTCTGCCGGTCCATCGAGCGACGGCCGGCACAGAAACCATAGTGACAGCCGCGCAGGTCAATGGCACATGGAAGAACAAAAACGGCACGTTCAAAATCCTGGCCCTCGGCAAGCAGCGGCTCCAGGTCTCGTTTTCAGGTGTCTTCAGATACAACACGCCCGCTGGTCCGTCGGAAAACGAAGGAGAAGGCAGCGGCATTGCTTTCATCGAGGGTGACACTGCGACCTTTAAGCCCGAAGATACCGAGGATGAATGCCTGATTACGATGAAATTTACAAAGGACAAGCTCACTGTCACTCAAGTAGGCATCTGCGGATTCGGCTTCCGTGTCACTGCGGCCGGAATATATCGAAAGGTGAGCAGTCGTAGATAGTTTCCATCCGGAAAGGACCCTTTTCCGCCCTGGCGGCGTCAATCTTCGGGCTTGCTTGTGCGGCGTACCCATGTACGCCTCCGCACAATCCCTCGATTTCCTTGCCATGACGAAAAATACCTCCTTTCCGAATCGGAAACTGCTAGTGTCGTATCTGGAGTTTCCGGATGGACACTAGATAGAAAATAACTTCAAAGCGCCTGCCCCTGCCATGAATTCGG
Source organism: uncultured delta proteobacterium (assembly GCA_963757915.1). Taxonomy (GTDB): domain Bacteria; phylum Desulfobacterota; class Syntrophobacteria; order Syntrophobacterales; family Syntrophobacteraceae; genus SbD1. Next base: position 171,855 of record CAVWTD010000003.1, read on the forward strand.
CAGGCAGCCTGCACTTTCTTCACCTTGAGGCTCAACCGAGGAAGTTTTCGTTCCAGGCGCGGCCAGGCAGCTACGGATTCATCACGGACACCACTTTGCCCTGCATGTCAAAAGTCACCCATCCGTTTTTCTCAGCGTTGTTTGCCCGAATCTCGATGGTAACATTCGGGTTGATGGGCTGCATCTTCGGCTGTTTAGTAATGGTAATGCGTTCGATTTTGCCACCTGTGATTTTCAGGCGCTCAAGGGTGGTTTTCTCCAACTGCGCCAGCTTCGGAGGCAGGGCGGCTTCAATTTCGTCGAGATCGAAGAATGACTCAGCTTGAAGACCTCGGTAGAAGGGCGTCATGTCCGTACCGGGTAAGTCGGCGAAGTGGTCCTCGTCATACAGGAAGTCGCGAAGGCGGCCAGGCTGTTTTGGGTTGGGGGCCGTAATGATGGCGCGGTGTTCATAGAGACACAACTCGATGAGCTTCGCATGGGGTCCGAAAGTTTTCTTAATGCCGAGGATGGCTTTCGCGGCGCCATCAGGTTCGAACATGCTCAAGTGAACTTGCCGGCTCTTGGGCAGTTTCACTTGCATGACGGCACCCCTGGGATCGAACTCCACTTCGCCGTTCTCACCCTCGTCATCCCGGATTTCGACTGTCCAACGCAGTGGCTGCGCACTGCCCCCAAAGGTCGGTTTGCCCAGAGTGACATCGTATAAGCGGCCTTTGGGAATCTCGAGCTTTAGCCGGGCCTGTTTGAGGATCTCGGGGATGCATGACCAGTCAACATCATCCACAGCGAAGAACCGGTCGTCGGGAAGCTGCTGCGCGCCGGGTCCGCCGCCGAATGCATCGAGGCCCATCATGACACCGTTGAGGTTGGCTGTAAAGCTCATCAGCCTTTTCGGCCTTTGTGGATCGCGCGCATCGAAGCCCAGGAAGTTCTTGTTCAGGTGAAGCTTCAGAATGCCCGGGGTGCTGCCGAAGACCTCGCGCATCATGCCGATGATATGTTGGACCTCCTTGATATCGGCAAAGAGGTTGAGGTTTTTCGCGCGGTTGGTGCCGTCGAGATTGAGACGGTTTATGTGCCCTTTGGCATCGGCGTAAGCACTAGCGTATTCACGGTCGCTCTTCACATGGATTTCCCACTCGACATCGCCGCAATGGGCAGATGGTATAAGGAAGAGATGCCGCTGGATATGAATCGATGCGACCGCACCATCTTCCAGCGCGGTGCGGTTTACGGCGGACTGTGATGTCTCTGCGACGCCTGCTATATTCACTTCGCTGAGGTCAAAAAGATTTTCCTCGAGGTTTTCGTTGATAAGAGTGAGCTGCACCGGCTTGGGGCCGTAGAGGTTCACGCGATGGTAATGGTTATAGAACAGATATTCATGTTCGAGGCTGTATTCGTCTATATGGGAGGGCTGAGCCGGGTCCTGCACCCGAACGGTTAGAGAGAGCGGCGTGATGTCAACATTCAGCGCCCTGGCAGGGTGGCCGATTTTTTTGGAAAGCTCGGTCATCGCGTCCTGCGCGGCGGCGCCTTCAAAGAGATTGACCAGCTTCACATCTCCCAGCTTCACATCTCCACCACAGGCGGTCAGCAGCACCATGGTTGCGAGAAGCAATGCCGATGTCGCTTTGCCAAATATTCCAACCGCCAGGCAAAGGCATTCACGAACCGATGATACGGCTTTCATAAATGGCGTTAAGGCGCGTACATCCTGATGCTGGATCGGTACCGATTGGCAGGGGGCTTTGTTAATTGCCGCCCGAAGGGCCGAAAAGATGGTGGACATTTTTCCCTCTCGTCAGGTGATGTGTAAATCACTACCAAGCTTAAAATATCAGATCTTGCGGGCGAAAGGTCAATGCCTTTGGAAACAAGTTGCGCTTGCATATTGGTCTCCTTCCAATGCCCATCAATTGAAAACGTGGTTCCGGGAGCTCAAACCGGCATCGAGCAGAGGAGCTATAAACCTGGTATCAAACCTAAGACAGATCGGGATGGAATCGGAATTCTTATAACCCTTCATGAATATCCGATCCTGGCTCCTTGTCGGCTTCGATTAGATTTTTGACAGCGTCCTTTCTCTTGCGTTTTTGATTCCTATATGGGAAGGCTCTATTGGCCTGCAAGGTGTCTTGAGATGTTTTTAGAGCGATGGACGAACCCCAAATGCCCATCGAGATTCGTTGGTGGTCAGGTTGATGTAAAAACATATCGCGCATCATCTGAATGGAAATCCGCGTGGAAGCTGGTGATGCCACGGAATTAACCCGCCGGGATAAGGAGGATTTTATGTGGGCGAAACTGGTATCTTTATTCATGGTGCTGTTCATGGTGTTTGCATATTCTAATCCAGCTTCCTGCAAGACGGGCGTTGAAGGCCGTGATAAGCCGTCCGGCGTAAAGGAATATCAGTCTCCGGCAAGTGAAAGAAAGTCTGGGGACTACAGGATTAAAGTTGACCTGTCCGGGCAGGTCCTCACCATTGATATCCCCAAAAGGGTCAGTCCTGGAGTCGGTGGTGCGGACAGACTCTATCCAACCCCGGGAGATCTTCACCCGACAAACGAAGGTGGCGTTCCGGATGCGGGGAGCGTTGACTTTGTTTCCGCATCGATTCTGTCGGCCAAGGCCAAGCAGTTTGATGACGGGCTTTATGCGGCCGCTGAGATAGCCATGCAGGAAGGGTTGCCCGGCGTTTTAGGAAAGAAAATGTTTCTGTCGGCCCTTTTGGGCGCCCTTAAGAACCTAGGGGACCCCTCCATACCCCAGCAGGAACAAGAATGGTCGAGGGCTTTTATTGCTGCGGCATCCTCGCTGGGTGGGCAGGACTTAAGCGAGGATGCAAAGGTTACAGAGTTAAGCCAAAAAATAGAGAAGGATTTTCTGCAAGACCCTCTTCGCTCTAAGCCAATAGGCTTTTACACATGGAATGACGAACTCGGCAAGATATTCCGGCAGGATCGCCTCCTGCAAACCAAGCTTGAGAAGAGCGCCGCACTTGTGCTGGCCATAAAAAAGAAAGCCGGACAGACAAAAGATTTCTATTTTAAGTACCTGGGATTTATTGAAAAAATGACCAACCCGTTCCCATCGGATTTTACGGATTTGAGGGCTTGCATCAAGGACCCTCTTGCTATTTGTGGGACTGGGGAACCCAAAAAAACGGTCGTGTTCTTTCCACCCTCAAGATCTTATGAAACAGACCTTGTAAAAAAACTCTATGGCAATAAACCCATCCCCGACAGTTTCAATCTTGCCGAAAAACTGATCGAGGAAATCAAGGCAGGGAGGATCAATCTAACCCCCAGGAAAAATTCCGGCTGGTATGACTACCAGACATATTCCCTGGAAAGCCTTATTCTCCCGGAGAAGTCACCTGAGGGCAAAAAGCTTGAGTTTACCGAAAGTTACGTGAAAGAGTTGGAGGAGTTGTTTAAATCTCTTCTGGCCCTCACAAGAGAAACCCACATCAAGCAACTGGAAATTCCTCGGATGGCCGGTGCTGCACGCCGGAAAGAGCCGGATGAGCCCAAGATACGTATAGATATATACCCGGAGCTCTCTTTAGAGCCGCTGGCAACCTACTATCTGAGAAGGGCCCGTTCTTATAATTTCATCCATAGCGTGCTGAAAGATGTGCTGGGGGAAAACAATCTTTCAAAGATACACCGCTTGACGGCATCGGGACCTGTCGAGAAGGACCTCTCCCTGGAACTGAAGGAAATGGAAGCGCTCTTTTATGGGGCGGCTTTAATCGTTGCAAATGAAACCGGCTGCGCTTTGCAGGTAACAAACAGAGACGGATCGGGCAATGGGGTGAAGCAGGACATCGAATTTGCCCGTCTTTGGATGAATCATCTTTCCGACGATCCGGATGTTTCACGCGATACCAGGATGATGGTGCCCGTCTTCTACGATATCCAGAAACAGATGACAAAAGTGTGGGTTGTTTTAGGATACGAACGGAAATCTGCCAAAGTGGGGTTCAAGTCGACTCCGCAAATTACCGTCTTTGAAGGTAACGGGAAAAAGATTGATGCATCAAGACTCGACGTACATTACAACTACCAGGTACACTCCCTGTGGTACCCTGTTTTTGCCGAGATTTACGTAAAAAATATTCTGGATAGAGATGAGTTCAGGAAGCTTTGCGACAAGTACGCGACGAGGCCGGAGATCCTGAAGGCGCTCCAGCAATAGTTCATAAGCCCAGTGAGGAGTGAATAGTGAATAGTGATATGAACGCAGGAAGGATTAGAGGCGAAAAGATAAATCCGTCGCCACCTGGCCACTGGAGTTAAATTCAATTACCTATTACGATAGAACGTTATGGGGTATTTATTGCTTTGTACAATGCGGATTCACCTGATTTTGCCATTCTCTTGGGAAAGTCAGGGGTTCAACAGTTAACCGTGCAATTTCTTGTCAGTCCCTATCGGGTCCGACTGGGGAGGCAGTTATGAGACGGCTGTTTGCTTTTTTGTTGCTCGCAACAACTCTTGCAGGATTCGCTCGTAGTGCGGATGCGCAGGATTGTTTAGCAGAGGTGTGGAAGGGAACGGTCGGTGCTGTCCCCGTAATGATGGAATTCACCTTCGAAGGTGAAGACGCCGCATTGGTCGGCCGTTATTACTACCGTGCAAGTCTTGTCGATCTCCTGCTGATGCCTGACGAAGCAAAGCCCGGTCGATGGAAGGAACTCGATCCCAAAGGAACGGTTACCGGCTATCTCACGCTGAACTGTAAAGAGAACGCCTTGTCGGGCACCTGGTCTTCGCCTGACGGATCCAAGACACTTCCGATCAGCGCTGAGGTCCAACCAGGTGACTCATTTTCTAAGCAGCGCCTGGATAGTCTCAAACCGACCGTAACTAAACGCGACTCAATCGGTAAATTAAGTTATGAGCTTTTCACGGCACAAGGTTTTGATGCCGTGACAGGACTGCGCCTGATGGGAGAGGGCAAAGCTGTGGCCGACATCAATAGCGCTCTTATGGAAAGTTTCACGAACACACTCGATGAAGCGATCGAATGTATGGCATTGGGCCGATGGCGAAGAGGCCAGGACCACGGATACGAGTACAAATGCGATATGAGCATGATCGCCTGGAACAAGGCCTTCGTGGTCATCGGTGTGAGCTCTTCGCAATATTGCGGTGGGATACACCCCTTATACGGCTCGGGGGCGACGACATACAGCCTCCAGACCGGTAAAGCCGAAGACGTATCACAATGGCTGATTGACCGGTACAGGAAGAACATTCCGAAAGATTCTCCGCTCGGAAAAATCATCATGGAGCTCTATCAGGAAGACGAACAGGAAGACGAATGTGCCGATTCCATTGAGTTGTCGGGCGAATCCGTCTGGCCGACGTCCGAGGGAATCACATTTCGGCCGACGGCGCCATATGTTTATACCGCATGTATCGAGGATATCACTGTCCCCTACAAGAGCATGTCCCCTTACCTTTCGCCTCTGGGAAAGACGAATGTTCAGGCGTTCCAAAGCCGCTGATTTAGCCCGCCGGATCGGCGGCAGAGCAGACGCGGATGAATGCGCCGTGATGTTGCCGGCAAGAAGGCCGGCTTTCGGCCGGACCATCCCCAAGGGTTCCGGCTGCTCTTTCAATTTACTAGTAAGCAATCATTAACTCGGCAACTCCGCCTTTCTGTGACATAGTCTCAGGTGAAGAGTTAAGAGTGAAGGGTGAAGAGGTTGGGCTGATGAAGTTGCATAAAACCCACTTTAACCAGGGAGCTGCTCATGTCCAAAAGCATCTTGTGTTTCCTGTTTATGATTTTGGCTGCCTCCAGTGTGGCCTATGCAGGCGTATTCGATATCGAGGAGATCAAGGTTGCGCCGTCACCGGCGCAGGAGAAATATCTCCAGCTCAAGCATACTGAAAAGGTCCTGGATTTTGACGTGGCAAAAGACGGCCCGGAGACCGCAATATTGATAGAGAATCAAACCGGGGGCAGCAAAGTTGTTTTCTGGAACCCGGGGATCCCGGAAATCACTGAGGCGTGGGCCGTGCCCAAAGGGTTCACGCCGCGCTCTCTGGCGTGGCACCCGGCCGCAAAGAGCTTTTTCCTTACCGGAAGACAGGGAAGCGAAAATCTTATTTTACGGGTAGATAAAGGCATTGGTGGATGGGGATCGAAGCTTATTTACAAAACCGCCGGCGAAATCCGACGATTGGTCCCGGCACCCAGGCCATTTGAGATAGAAACCGGTATTAGCGGAGATGAATCTCAAATCACAAAGACCTACCGGATCTTTTTCGGCCTCAAGAACCCGGATGGGACTTACTCAATAAAATCGGTAACTGAAGACGGAAAGCGCGAATATCAGGCGGTTGGCCCCAGGAAAGGGTTTACAACCTTTAAGGGCGCCGATGAGCAGCCGAGCCGCATCGAGGCCCTTTCTGCGCTCCCCGTGGCATTTCACCCGGCGGGACATATCCTGCTGTGGGAGGATGAAAAGGGCGGTTTCCAGTATGCCCTGTATGATCGCGACCATTGGGGAAAAAGCATAAAACTGTCCTACCCTGAGGTTTCCGGGGGGACATTGACACCAACCCCCAACGGCCTGGCGCTGATCTATTGGCGCCCCGGCTCCGGGGGTGTCACCATAATCAGCCGGCACGGCAGTAAAAGGGACCTGCTGGCTTCCGAATACAGCTTGCTTTCCACTCCATCATCGGTCCCCGACGGCAGAGGGATCATAGGTCTGATCAACAAAGGCAAAGATCCTGCTCTGGTCTATCTGCCCCTGCCGATTCCCCTGGCGGACGTCGCCAATGCCTGGATGTTTGCTGACGAACAGGAAGATGAGCAACTGTTGAGCAAGAATGGAGGACTCTTACGGGACCTTCCGGATGACCAGCTCTACTCCATGTACGAATCTGAGGCCTACTATTGCGGGGCATACGATCAATCAACTCCCACACGGCCCTATCTTGTGACTACGGACGTTTTCTGGGAACTCCTCGGCGCTGCTTACGAAGGCATGTTCATCATAGAGGAGAGGCGGGTGGCCATCCCTGCTTTCTGGGAATTCGTCCAGGAGGCGGAGCGGTATTTCCGGCAGGTAAAACCCGCTTCCCCCTGGGCACAAGTCTTCTCGACCCTTGCAAATATGGGCAAAGCGGCCAGCGACAATGAGAATGTGGCATCTGAACTGCTGCGCATTCAAAAAGCCGGCGGCAGGGAGTTTTCCCAGGTTTTAGGAGAAGAAGCGGACTATGGCGAGTTAGCACCCAGGGGTCATTACAATTCAAGTGAAGCTATGAAAACCTATTTCAAGGCATTCAAGTACCTGACCGTGCTGGCGGCAGAGGCAAAGGCCCTGCCGCCCGAGCGATCTGGCGAAAATGCCCCCTGAAGTAATAGCCAGGGCGCACGCCTGGGCAGCATCCTACAATTTCTTCATCGCCCCTTCACGATCTCCGGTTTTCTGTGAAGACAAGATGGAGCCGCCCCCTTACGCAAAACACCCACTGAAGCGAGTGGGGCTCTTTCCACTTTCATGGGGAGTCGACAATGAGGTGCTGCTCTCGACGGTATTCCATGAGGACTGGCCCGAGGCCGAACAGGTCAAGGGCCCTTCGGGACCGCGGCTGATACCTTCGGGTTTGGATATGGCCTCGGCGCTTGGCAGCGGATTTGCCACCGCGCTCCTTTCCACAGAAATTGAAAAGTATCCTTCTTTGCGCAAGGTCCTCGAAGAACTCCGGGTGCGACTGTCTGAGACCGGGAAGGGCTCCGGGAATGATGCGAACATCTATAACCGCTGGATTGCCGCCCTTGCCCTTCAATGGGCGGACGATGCGGCATCGCCCGGTGGAGACCTGGATAAAGAACTGTGGCATGCCAAGAGATTGCAGACAGGGCTGGCGTCGTGGGCGACTCTGCGCCACGCAACGGTCCTGGTTAATGAAAGGACCGGAGCGGAGTGTGGAGAAGCAGCGTTCGAGCCTATTCTTTTGACGCCCCCCAGAGGTTATGTCGAGCCCGACCCCAGGACGTTTGACGCGATTGGGGCGCTTTTCCAGTCAATGGAGCAGCAGGTGAAATCTGTGGGCCCCCTCGTCAAAAGATACAATCCAGGTTACCGCCGAGGGAGTGGAGCGGGAAGCCGTCAAGGAAGGCGTTATCCGCAGGCTGTCTGAAACAGCGGCAAAGGCCAGGCTCTTTAAGACGATCGCCGAAAAGGAGATCAAAGGGGAACCGCTTTCCAACCAGGAGTATGAAGAGATCCTGCTGATTGGCGGGATAGCCGAACATCATTTTCTCATCTTTAAGAGTCTGGCCAGTGAGCAACTTGCTTTGTCCAATCCCGATCCTATGGCCAAAATTGCCGATGTGGCGGGCGGCGGGCCGTCAAACGTCCCGTTTCTAATGGCGGCGGTTGGCAGGCCGATGGAATGGGATCACATTGCGCCTTATTTTGGGCGAAGGCAGATTGCTAAAGGGGCGGTATATTCGTACTATGAATTCACCTCGGAGCGGCTCATAAACGATCAAGAGTGGCTAGGTTTGCTTCCGTCCGCGCATCATCCCAAATGGATCTCACCTTTCGTGTCCGGGAGTTCGCCTGCATGTCCCCCGCAAAATCCATTCTGATGCTGCTGCTGGTCGCCGCCGCTGCCCCGTTTTTGCTTGTCGCTTTTACTCATGGGGCTTTTCATGGAGGCGAAGATTCGCAAAACGAGGTGCGATTGTTATTTGCAGGAGACATACTTCTGTCGCGTGGAGTGGAGCGCGAGCTGATCCATAATCCACAATCCCTCAGCCGGGCGCTGCAATCCACTCTATCAGGCGCCGACTGGGCGATCGGAAACCTGGAAGGGGCCGTCGGCTCGCCTGATGATTGCGCGGAATCAGCAGGGCAAAGTCCGTGCTTCGCCATTCGCGATGATTTTATCCCTTTGCTTCGCGAGGCCGGATTCAAGGCAATCGGTATGGCAAACAACCACAGCTCAGACCTCGGGCAAAGAGGGATCGGAGCGACCCGCAGGCTTCTGGCGCAAAATGATATGCAGGCCCTTACTTATGAGGAATCTCCTCACTTTATCCGCGCTGGTGACCTCACTATCGGTTTTATCAGCCTTTCAATGATTCCAGGCAGGGACCAACGCGCCGTAGAACGTCCCCGGAATCGGTCTGCGGCAGAAGCTTCGTGTGGCAAGAAGCCTGTCAAACCTGGTGGTCGTCTATATTCACTGGGGAAGCGAATTTCTGGACTGGCCCGAGAGAAAACAACGCCAGGCCGCCGATTGGCTCATAAATAACGGTGCCGATATCATCGTGGGCCATCATCCTCATCTGGTCCAAAAGCCCGAATGTCTTCACGGCAAACCCGTCTTCTATTCGCTCGGGAACCTTATTTTCGATCAAAAGTATCCGTCCACAAAGGAGGGCCTGCTGGCAGACTGCCGCATCAGCGGCGGGACTGTCTCATGCACCGGCCTTCCAACCCGGACTCCCGCCGGGTCTGTACTGCCGGCCATAGGCGGAGCAGACGCCGATGCTGAAAAGGTCTACTCCGGATGCGTTTTCAGGCTTTCACCCGCACTGATGGTAAACGGCATCACGCTAAGACCTGAAAACAGCTCAAAAGGGGGCAATCCATCCGGGTTTTTGCTGGAGGCCGTTCGTGAAGGCAAGGTCCTCTGGAAGACCGGTCAAGCAAAAATAGTTTCCATCGAACCGATGAAAGTGGGCGGGCCACAACCGGCTGAATATCTTTTTACACTCGAACGTCATTTTTCGCCGATGGACGGCGAGGAAGGTTTGCGTCCATGCGTCTATGAAGCGCGACCGGGCAGTCTTGTCCCTAAATGGAGAGGGACCGCCCTTGCCTGGCCGCTCCTCGATGCCGCCTTCCTGCCCGGTGCGGGCGGGATTTTATGCGCCGAGCACCGAGGGGATTCTTTCATAGCCCTCGAGCCCGGATCGAAAGAAACGCGCATTGCCGCTTACCGTTGGAAAGGGTTCGGTTTTGCCGGGATTAACGATCCGGAGGTTATCAGCAGCTGCCGGGATTATTTCCAGCAAACCGAACTTGGAGTTGATGGCCAGCATGAATCGCTACTGCAGAATAATTGTGCAGGAGTGTTTTCGATTGATTAGAAACGGCAAGCCTCCACATAATACCAGGTAGTTGCGGTGCTCTTATTCAAGCGTGATTTTGACGCCCTGGGGCCCCAGTGTAAAGTCGACTCCCTGGTTGGTTGAGATGAGATCCATCACGACCCCCTTGTCGTTTTGCATGGTCTTGGATCCAGCGCCGCCGCCCACCGTCAGCCCGATGGCTAATGCTGCGTAGTTCCCGGCAAAGTCGGCCACATTCTTCAGATTGAACACCCTACCCCGAGCTGTCACATTCTGAATGCCTACGCTTCCCACGCTCAGCCCATCGATTTTGAATTTGTACTCCTTTCCGTTATACATCAGAACGCCGCTGCCCCAGTTCACGCCGACACCGGCCGCCACGGACCCGGCTGTCAGTTGGACGGTTGCGTCCCAGGGTAATTTCCCATCCGCTGAAAACACCAGCTCGGGAGAAAAAGCAAGAAGACTCACCGCCAGCAAACAAATGGTAGTCAAAACTCTTGAACGTTTCATCACGGATTCTCCTGTTTTGTGTTTGACGCACAAACTCACACTCATCCAGAACGGATTACGAGAAGCATAATCATCCTTTGGGCAAATTGACACCCTGAACCATGGAAACCCCTTAAAATACTAACACTTTTTACCAATTGGTCTTATTTTTCATACAGAGCCTCGTTTCCGGAACGGGCTACAACAATTCAAAGACTATGAGGTGATGGATGAGACCAATTGCCACTGGCGCAAAACTTATCGGATTGATTATCTCCGTTATGGTGACCACGAGCGGCGTAATACTTGGGGGAGTTATGCTGGATCGGCTGGTCTTGGCAGACTTTGTTCCTTTGCAAAATATGCAAAAGGCGGCTGAACCTGATTTCAAACTCATGTCCGAAGCGTGGAGCATTATTTCAAAAAAATATGTCGATCGCCAGGCGGTACAGGCTAAAAAACTTACTTATGGGGCGATTTCCGGCATGGTTAACGCTTTGGGGGATACAGGACACAGCACCTTTTTGAGCCCTAAGATGCTGGGTATCGAGTCTCATTTCTTAGAGGGCAATTTCAGCGGCATTGGGGCACAAATCAAAATCAAGGAAGGCCATATCGTAATCCTGGCGCCGATGGAGGGTTCTCCGGCTCAACAGGCAGGTCTCCAATCCGGTGACATTATCTTGAGAGTGAACGGAGAGGATATTACCGGCCTTCCATTAGAGGAGGCTGTGACTCGGATTGCCGGCCAACCTGGCACCTCTGTTACTTTAACCATTTTGAACCCAAAGTCAGGACAATCCCGGGAAATCACGGTCGTGAGGGCTAAAATTACTATTCGAAATGTCACGTGGCAGGGCCTATCCGACTCTAAAGTGGCACATATGCGAATCGCCGGATTCAGTCAAGGGGTTGCGGAACAAGTCCGCAAAGCTTTAAAAGAGGTTGAAAATCAGGGTTATACAGCCCTTATCCTGGATCTGCGCGATGATCCCGGAGGCGTTTTGGAAGAAGCTATCGGCGCGGCCAGTCAGTTTCTGAGTGGTGGGAATGTAGTTCTTGAAAAAAATGGTAACGGTGATGTCAAACCGATTCCGGTTAAGTCCGGAGGCCTGGCGCCAGGAATTCCTTTGGTTGTGCTTGTGAACGGCGGTTCTGCCAGCAGTTCGGAAATTGTCGCTGGAGCCCTACAGGATGCGCATCGGGCCAGACTGGTCGGGGAAAAGACTTTCGGCACCGGTACAGTACTGCAGGAATTCGGCCTCCCAGACGGTTCTGCCATGCTCCTTGCCATAGCGGAATGGATCACTCCCGCTGGACACGTCATCTGGCACAAAGGCATAACGCCCGACGTGGAAGTTAGCTTGCCGGTTGCTGCCATTCCGCTCTACCCCGACAGGGAGAAGGGTATGAACCTGGCTCAATTGAAGGCCAGTGGGGACACCCAGTTGCTTAGAGCTTTGGACCTGCTTGAGCATCCGGAAAGCGGATAATAGACCCAAAAGGATTTTCACCTTTCCTCGGCCGATGTTCCTGCTTCCCGGTAAGTGTCATTGGATTGCTACATAGCTGTCACATGATTGTAACATTGCTTGTCTATTTTGCTCCTGTCAGCATGTTGAGGACTCAAAATCGGAAATGCAGAAAAACTGCCCGCAGTTTTTGAGGGTCAGCCAACTACAACAGGAGAGCCAAAATGAAAGTGTGTACAGCGCGCAATTTCTTCGTGTCAGCGGCCCTGCTGCTTTGCCTTTTTGTGGTGACCGCAGCCTTTGCAGCCGACATTACCGGAGCGGGGGCAACTTTTCCGTATCCCGTTTACTCCAAATGGGCCGAGGCCTACAAGGCCAAGACAGGAGTTGGCCTCAATTATCAGCCCATTGGTTCAGGCGGCGGGATCAAGCAGATAGAGGCCAAAACCGTCGATTTCGGCGGCTCAGATGTGCCGTTGAAATTGGAAGAACTTGAAAAGAACGGTCTTCAACAGTTCCCCACTGTGATGGGGGGGGTAGTACTCGGGATCAACATTGAGGGAATTAAAGGCGGCGAAATGAAGCTCGACGGCAAAGTCCTGGCGGATATTTACCTTGGCAACATCAAAAAATGGACCGATCCGGCTATTGCCAAATTGAATCCGGGCTTAAAGCTCCCTGACGGAGAGATTACAGTCGTCCACAGGTCTGACGGGTCAGGCACGACCTTCATCTTTACGAACTACCTTTCCAAGGTGAGCAGCACATGGAAGGAAAAGGTCGGCAACGAGGCCTCGGTCTCCTGGCCTGTCGGTGTTGGAGGCAAAGGCAATGCAGGTGTTGCCAGCTATATTCAGCAGGTGAAAAATTCCATAGGCTACGTCGAGTATGCCTACGCTCTGGAGAATAAAATTCCCTACACTCTGATGGAGAATCGAGAGGGCCGGTTTCTCGAACCCAGTAACTCGACCTTCCAGGCGGCAGCCGCCGGTGCAAAATGGCCAGAGGCCCCCGGTTTCTATATGATACTGACCGATCAGCCCGGGCAAAACAGTTGGCCGATCACTGGGGCCACCTTCATCCTGATGCACAAGGTGCAGGATAATCCCAGCCAGGCGCAGGAAGTCCTCAAATTTTTCGCCTGGGCTTACGCCAATGGGGGCAAAATGGCCGAGGACCTCGTTTATGTGCCGATGCCTGCAAGTGTCGTGAAACTGATCGAGAATTCGTGGAAACAGATAAAGACGGCAAGCGGGGCTCCCGTATGGACTGACGCTTTAGCCTCAGGCAAGTAGGGGCGGGATTTCTTCGTAACAGTATTTACTATCTGTTTGGTTATAATTAACATTCTAATCCGGCAAAGGGAGCGGAGCTTCCTTTGCCTATTCATTGGAAGCATTCAGCAATGGTTAATGGAAACGAGGTCTTAGCCCATGTCAAGGCAGATTTCCGACGTGCGCCTTAGTGTGCATCTTTTGGCGGATCTGCTCTTCAAGAATATCACCAGGTTTTTTGCATTTCTGGTTCTTCTCCTTCTGACAGGCATATCCGTTTCGCTATTCATCGGGAGTCTGCCTGCTATCAGGCAGTTCGGCTTCGGTTTCATCGCCAATCCTGCGTGGAATCCCGTAACCGAAGAGTTTGGCGGGTTGGTCCCAATCTTTGGAACAATCGTAACATCCGCCATTGCACTCCTGATCGCGGTGCCCGTAAGTTTCGGCATTGCCCTGTTTCTTACGGAAATGTGTCCCCCTTGGCTCAAGAGACCTCTGGGAACAGCCATTGAACTTCTCGCCGGCATTCCGAGCATCATTTACGGCATGTGGGGACTGTTCGTCTTCGCACCCCTGTTTCGTGACTACGCAGAACCCTGGATAAATTCCCACCTGGGCGTTCTGCCTTTGATTGGATATCTTTTTCACGGGCCGCCCATGGGCATAGGGATGCTGACCGCGGGACTGATCCTGTCCATTATGGTGATTCCGTTCATCGCGTCGGTCATGCGGGACGTGTTCGAAGTGGTCCCCCCTCTATTGAAAGAGTCTGCTTACGGGCTCGGGGCCACTACCTGGGAAGTGGTCTGGAACATTACTCTGCCTTATACGAAAATCGGCGTGGTGGGCGGCATCATGCTCGGCCTGGGGCGGGCGCTCGGCGAGACGATGGCCGTAACCTTCGTGATCGGCAACGCCCATGAACTGAACGCCTCGCTTCTCATGCCGGGAAACAGCATTGCCTCGACCCTGGCAAACGAGTTCACAGAGGCGATCGGGGAGCTTTATACTTCCTCGCTGATCGAACTGGGGCTATTACTTTTCGTCATCACCTTCATTGTGCTCGCGCTTGCCAAGCTTCTGCTGATCCGGCTATCGAGACTCGAGGGCAAACTGTATTGAGCGGAGGAGAATGGACTATGGTTTCGCTCCATACCCGACGGCATCTGATTAATTTTCTGAGCCAGATAGGCGCGATGCTCACAGTTTGCTTTGGCCTGTTCTGGCTGGGCTGGATTCTGTTGACGCTGTTGCAGTATGGAATTCCAGGGCTGAGCCTGAGCGTTTTTACCCAGATGACCCCTCCTCCTGGGAGCCAGGGAGGATTGCTCAATGCAATCGCCGGCAGTTTTTCCATGGTAATGTTATCAACGCTGATTGCGACCCCAATCGGAATTCTTGCCGGCACTTACATGGCGGAGTACGGACAAACGGGCTGGCTATCGCCTGTCACCCGGTTTATCAACGACATCCTGCTCAGCGCGCCTTCCATAGTGATCGGGCTATTCGTCTATGAAGCCTACGTCGTCCAGGTCAAGCATTTTTCGGGGATTGCAGGGTCCTTCGCACTGGGGCTTCTGGTGATCCCTGTGGTTGTCCGAACGACAGAGAACATGCTAAAACTCGTGCCCAATCGCTTACGCGAAGCGGCCGCCGCGCTCGGTACGCCCCAATGGAAAATAGTCACCATGATTACACTCAGGGCGTCGCGCGCCGGAATCATAACGGGAATTCTGCTTGCGGTCGCCCGAATCAGCGGAGAGACGGCGCCCCTGTTGTTTACGTCACTCAACAACCAGTTTTGGAGCAACAATTTCAACCGGCCCATGGCGAATCTTCCCGTAACGATCTTCGATTATGCGATGAGTCCCTACAAGGACTGGCACAGCCTCGCATGGGCCGGGGCCTTGCTGATTACGTTCGGTGTTCTCGGTTTGAACATTGTGGCGCGAGCGTTTTTCAGGCAGAACAGGCCCGGCGACTGAATCGTTCTCGACAGGAACGTGAGGATATGAGTACAAAACCCGAAAAACCAAAGGTCGTTGTCCGCAACCTGAACTTTTATTACGGGGCAACCCCTGCGCTCAAGAATATCAGTATTGAGATTCCGGAGTATCGCGTGACGGCGTTCATCGGCCCGTCGGGCTGCGGCAAATCCACTCTGCTTCGCACCTTTAACCAGATATATAAGCTCTACCCGAATCAAAGGGCAACGGGTGAAATTTTTCTGGACGGCGTGGACATCCTCCAGAACTCGGGGGATTTAAACAGGCTGCGAGCCCGAGTGGGCATGGTTTTCCAGCAGCCTACGCCTTTTCCCATGTCCATCTATAACAATATTTCGTTTGCCGTAAAACTCTATGAGAACCTGAGAAGAGTCGAGATGGATGAAAGAGTGGAATGGGCGCTGCGCAAGGCTGCATTGTGGGACGAAGTTAAGGACATTCTCCACCGAAGCGGCAACAGCCTTTCCGGCGGACAGCAACAGCGGCTGTGCATAGCGCGGGCCATAGCCGTAAAACCCGAGATGGTGCTGCTCGATGAGCCGGCTTCGTCTCTTGACCCCATTTCCACGGCGCGCATCGAAGAACTGATCACAGAACTGAAGAAAGACTACACGATCGTAATCGTAACCCACAACATGCAACAGGCGGCGCGGGTTTCCGACTTCACGGCGTACATGTATCTCGGGGAGTTGATCGAATTCGCCGAAACGGAGCTGATTTTCACGCGGCCTGCCATGAAGCAAACAGAGGATTACATCACGGGCAAGTTCGGCTAATCGGTCAGGTTGTTTCAAGCTGCTACGGCGTTTAGAGGCCTGCTTGGAGCAATCACCGATGCTCTAGGCCGGAAGTTTCCAGAGAGTGAAAGAGCGCATTTTCGGTGACTTTGGTTTCGCTCAATCACTAGAGGTTCTCTTCCCATCGGTAATTTCAAAAACCATTGCATATCTTCTCAGCCGTTGTTTCGGCCAGCTTAATCACGCCTTCACGGGCTGCGACTTCCCCCGCTTCTCGAACCCCGCAAGCTCGAATGAGATGGCTCTCAGTAAATCCATACCATTTGAAGAAGTAATCGTATCTTTCGAAAATATCGGCAAAACTTTCTTGATCCGGTCTGCCCTGCGTGAGAATGAAAACCAGCTTTTTGCCCTCTGATAGACGGCTGGGCGTGGGATTGGTGAGGTAGTCCGATGCCAAATAGGAGTAGGAACGATCGATGAAGCCCTTCATTTGGCTGGACAAATCGCCATAGTAGACTGGAGAGGCCAGTACCAAAACATCGGTTTCACGAACCGCCTCCAGAACTTCGGTCAAATCATCCTCCAGCGCGCATTGGTCGAGTTTGGTCTTGCACGCCATGCATGCCTGACAGCCGCGGTATTCGAGCTTATTCAGGGCGAAAGTCTGAACCTCCGCGCCAAGCCTTTCAGCCGTGGTGCAGAACCGACTTGCGATGGTGGCACTATTTCCCTTTTCCCTTGGGCTTCCAAGCAGGCAGACGATTTTCATATCTTTTCCTCCCTTTGTTTATGGCCTATGGATTTAAGGCAAGCTGGACCCTGATTGCCTGCTCCACTTTTCGCATATCCGCGCTGGAAAGCCGCCCCATCATGTCGATCAAACGGGGTTTGCCAACAGTGGTGATTTGATCTGCCATTGCTTTGCCTTGTTTACCATTGACTTCCACGTAAGCCTCGCTGGGATACAGGCGGTCAGTGTTGCTTGTAAGTGGTACGACCTGGACCCGATTGAGGAATTTGTTGGAAGCATTGTTACTGACGATAACCGCTGGTCTTTTCTTCTGGGTTTCTCCACCGATGGATGGATTAAAGTTAACCCACCACACCTCACCTCGGTTCATCACTGACATCTCCAATTGTTGCTTCAGCCCACTCCAGGGCTTCAAACTCACGGGACTCATCCAGGGCCATGTGCCGGTAGGCTGCTTCCAAATCCTTTTCTAAGACGTGCGGCCGCACGAGAGATTCTATAAATTGGCTGATATTTCTGCGTCCAATCACCCGGTGCAGCCCCTCATAGACGTGTTCATTCACGGTGATCGTGAGTTTCTTTTGCATGGTCATCCTCCAATACGTATTTATTACGTATTATACTGCGACCCGAAGAAAATGCAAGTAGACAAGCAGAGTTGGATCGAAGGAGGGCGCCTTAACGACGGGCCTAAGCGGCAATCATCTTCTTTGGCTTCTGCCTTCTCAACTCGTTGAGGGTTTTGTCCTGAAATGCCGATACAATACGGTCTCGCCTGATAGAGGCTCGGCCCTCGAACGGATACGCGATTCTTGCCGCCATGTCCCAGCATACAAGAATTGTCCTGCAATTGCCACTGGTTAGCTGATGAGTACGACTCTTTGAACTGATCCTGTGTCCATGAATGTCATAGAATTGTAATAGAATTGTCACGTCCTCTAAATCAACCTGTCACTTGTGCGTGCTACAAATAATCAGTCTGTCAGTTGGACATATTTGCAAATGAGCTGTCCAAGGATTTTCGTCTGGAAGCTTGCCGGCTTGTGTCCTAGCGCGCAGTTTGGTTGATGTTTTTGGCGATTGCCTCAGTGGAATGAGGTCTGGGGTGTTTTTGGAGCCGATTCTGTGGATGAAGACCAAGGGCTTCCGTTACGGACAGCTTTTCGGTTTGGCGATTGAGCCTTAGAAAGGGGTAGAGCATATGATAATCAAAAAGATGTTGTATTTGAGTCTGGTATCGTTGGTCCTGGGATACGGCCTGTTCTGCTCGACCGCGGATGCCGCCGAAGACTACGTGAAACTGATTGGAGCGGGGGCGAGCTTCCCGGCCCCACTATACAGCAAATGGTTTAAGGACTACCACGGCTTGCACCCGAACGTTCAGGTCGACTATCAATCAGTCGGCAGCGGCAGCGGCATCAAGAACTTCATCAATAAGACCGTTGACTTTGGCGCAAGCGATGCGGGCATGAAACCTGAAGAGAGGGCACAGTGCGACGTCGGGGTGCAGTTGCTGCCGATGACTGCGGGCGCCATAGTGCTGAGCTACAACCTTGCGGGCGTCCCGGAACTGAAGCTCCCGCGTGAAGCCTACGCCGGGATCTTTCTCGGGAAGGTCACCAAATGGAATGACCCCTTGATCGCCAAGGCCAATCCGGACGTCAAGCTGCCGGACAGTGCGATCAATGTCGTTGTCCGGGCCGACAGCAGCGGCACCACGTACGTTTTCTCACAACATCTGGCCGCAATAAGCCCGGAATTCGCGAAGAGTCCCGGTGTGAACATGATGCCGAACTGGGCCGTAGGCACCCGGTCCAAAGGCAACGAAGGCATAACCGCGAGCCTCCGTACCACACCCGGATCTATCGGCTACATAGAATACGGCTATGCCAAAGGACAGGGCCTGGCCATGGCCGCTCTGGAGAACAAGGCGGGCAAATTCGTCAAGGCATGCACGCCCTCCGCCCAGGCGTCTCTGGCCGCCGTGGAAATGCCCGAGGACCTGATGGCGTGGTTGCCCGACCCCGCCGGGGACGATTCCTATCCCATCGTGACCTTTACCTGGGTGCTTTGTTACAAGTGCTACGACAATGCAAACAAACTGCAAGCAGTAAAAGGTGTCATCGAATACGGCCTGACGGAAGGACAAAAGAGCAGCGAGCAACTCGGCTACGTCCCTCTGCCTGCACCGGTCGTAGCGAAGGTTAGAGAGGCATTGAACAACATTCAGAGCAAGTAGCTTCCAGGGGAAGTCCAAATGATCGGGACTGCAGTCAGCCACAGCAACGTTGGTACGGCAACATCCATCTCACGCGCGCCGAGGCTAATAGAGAAGTACGGCGACACCTTCTTCAGGTGGGCTACCTACCTGTTCGCCTGGCTGACAGTCTTGCTGGTGCTCTACATCGTGTACACCATCACGAAGCAGGCGTTACCGGCAATGACCAAGTATGGCTGGGGCTTCATCACGAGTTCAACGTGGGACCCCAACACCAGGGAGTATGGCGTGCTGCCTGAGATCTGGGGCACGATGTACAGCTCGCTGCTGGCCCTGTTTATTGGCAGTCTGTTCGGTCTGGCGGTGGCAATATTTCTCAGTGAGCACTACCTTGGCGCGTTTGTGTTTTCCCTGTTGAAGGTGGTCGGACTCCAGTTTCACCCGGTTTGGGGTAGGCTGCCCGATCAGTTCGAGCGCCTGTTCAAGAACCTCATCGAACTCCTTGCCGCCATTCCGAGCGTGGTCTATGGGTTGTGGGGGATATTCTTCATCATCCCTCTTATTCGTCCTTTTTGCCTCGCATGGCATGCAAAGCTGGGATGGATTCCACTTTTTGGCACGACACTGAGCGGCCCCGGCATGCTGCCCGCCGCCATAGTGCTATCGATCATGATTCTGCCGACCATTTCGGCGATAAGCCTCAATGCCCTGCAGGCGGTGCCGCCCAAGCTGCGCGAAGCAGCCTATGGACTCGGCGCCACGCGCTGGGAAAGCATCCTGGCCATCCTTCTGCCGACGGCATCAAAGGGTATATTCGGGGCGATCATCCTGGCCTTCGGCCGGGCCCTCGGCGAGACCATGGCCCTGGCCATGCTCGTGGGCAACTCCAACGTGATCAGCTGGTCCCTCTTTTCACCTGCCAACACTCTGGCCGCTCTGCTGGCAAACAACTTCGCCGAGGCGGGTCCCAAGGAAGTCGGTGTTCTCATGTTCGCGGCTCTCATTCTCCTTGCCATCACCATCCTCGTCAACATGGCGGGCGCCTTCGTTTTGAACCGGGCCTCCGTTGGCCAGGAAGGAGTTCGCTGATGAGTGAGCCGGTTATCCAGCCATCCGCTGCCCCCGTGACCGAACCACCTGCGGCCGGGATCGACCTCGGTAAATTGGAGAAGTCACTGCGTCGTCCCCGGACGGCCTTCAACTTTGTCATGAGCGGACTGACGAGCCTCATGACCGTTATGGCCCTGGTACCGCTCTTTTCAGTCGTGCTGATGCTGTTCGTAAGGGGCGGCAAGCGGCTGAGTCTCAGCGTCTTTTCAGAATTACCTCCCGCTGCCTTCGAACAGGGGGGCGGGTTTGGCAATGCCATCGTAGGCACGCTCGTCATGGTCGGTCTCGCTGCTTTGATCAGTGTGCCCTTCGGTGTTCTTGGGGCGGTATTCCTGGCCGAAGTCGGGCCGAAGACCCAGCTGGCCAAAGTCGTACGCATGTGCGCCAAAGTTCTTACCGGTTTTCCCTCCATCCTCGCCGGGGTGTTCGCCTACGGGGCCGTGGTCCTGGTGACAGGCGGCTTTTCCGCCGTAGCCGGTGGAATCGCTCTGTCGATCCTGATGCTGCCAACCGTAATGCTGACTGCGGAAGAAGCGATCCGCATGGTGCCTTCGAAGATGCGCGAAGCCGCCGTCGGCATGGGGGCCACCCAGGCACAGACGGTCCGGATGGTGCTGCTGCCCACGGCTTTTCCAGGGATCCTCACCGGAGTCATGCTGGCCGTAGCGCGGGCGGCAGGCGAGACCGCGCCGCTTTTGTTCACCGCTCTGTTCAGCAATTACTGGCTCACTTCCGGCGGGCGTCTTGACTTCATGCAGCCGATGGCCTCACTGGCGGTGTTAATCTACAACTTTTCGGCCATGCCCTTTGATAACCAGGTTGAACTGGCCTGGGCAGCGGCCCTGGTGCTGGTATTAATAGTTCTCACGGTGAACTTGATCGGACAGGGCCTGTCAAGAAAGAACATGGAATAAGGGACTTCCTTAGACTCGCCCGCGTTCATTTTGAACAAAGGGTGGTCCCCTGGAGCATGGCGAAGTGAGAAGTCTTCTCAAAAGGAACAGGAGATATATGTCATGAATCAATCTGCCAAGAACCTTTCACCGTCACCTGGTAACTGCAATGGCATAGTTATCGACTGCAACATCAAAGAACTGTTCTACGGTAAGTTCAAAGCCGTACGAGATACCAGCATCCCGATCGAGCGAGGCAAGATCACGGCCTTCATCGGGCCGTCGGGGTGCGGCAAGAGCACGGTATTGAGGTGCCTGAACCGGATGAACGACCTGGTGCGGGGGTTCCGTTTTGAAGGACACGTACACTTTCAGAGCACAAATATATACGATCCCAAAATCGACCCCGTGGCTGTCCGCCGCCATATCGGCATGGTATTTCAACAGCCAAACCCTTTTGCCATGAGCATATACCGGAACGTAGCCTTTGGGCTGAAACTGAACAGTTACAAGGGAAACCGGGAAGAGCGCGTCGAGCAGGCCCTTCGCAAGGCCGCCCTGTGGGACGAAGTCAAAGACAAGCTGCACAACAGCGGTCTTTCTCTTTCCGGAGGTCAACAGCAGCGCCTCTGCATCGCCCGCGCCATTGTCACCGAACCCCAGGTGCTGCTGATGGACGAGCCCTGTTCGGCCCTCGATCCCATCGCAACGCGAAGGATTGAGGAGTTGATGTTGGAGTTGAAGCAGAATTACACCATTGCCATCGTCACCCACAATCTCCAGCAGGCCCAGCGTGTGGCCGACAAGACGGGCTTCCTGTACGTTGACACCACTCAGGGGGGGCGCACCGGTTATCTGGTGGAATATGGCGACAGCAAGCAAATCTTCGATGACCCCAAAGAAAAACATACAAAGGATTATATCAGCGGCAAATTCAGTTAGCAGCCCGTTGCCAGCCCGCCGCGGGGCAAGTGAGGAATCACGCATGAGCGCACGAAAAACCCTGTTGAGCCTGGCAGCCCTTGTCGTTGCCCTGGCCGGAGCTTCTTTTTCGGCTCAGGGGCAATCCACCCTCAAAGCGCCTCCGGGCCCCATCCTGATAAAGGGGGCGGGGGCAACCTTCCCATCATTGCTCTATGAAAAGTGGTTTCAACAATACCATAAGGTGCACCCGGAGGTCGTGGTGGATTACGAACCGGTGGGCAGCGGCCTCGGAATTGAACGATTTATTGGTGTTGGTCTGGAGGAGGGAAAGCGCGTGGACTTTGGGGCGAGCGATGCCGCCATGAGCGACGCCGAAATAGCCAAAGTCGAGCGCGGGGTGCGGCTCATTCCCATGACCGCCGGTGGGGTCGCCCTGGCTTACAATCTGCCCGGGCTCGATGGCCGGCTCAGACTGAGCCGCGCCGCATACACCGGCATCTTCCTCGGAAGAATCAAGAACTGGAACGACCCAGTCATCAGGGAATGCAATCCCGGCCTTCATCTCCCGAAGTTGACAATAGCAGCGGTAGCGCGCAGCGACGGGAGCGGCACCACTTTTGCCCTTACGAAACACCTTGACGCCGTGAGCCCTGAATGGCGCCAGAGATATGGCGCACAGACGGTCGTTGACTGGCCTGGAGGCCCGATGCGAGCCAAAGGCAACGAGGGGGTAGCCACACTGATCAAGCACTCCGTAGGCTCGATCGGCTACGTGGAATTTGGCTTTGCCAAAAAGTTAGGCCTCGAGACGGCAGCTTTGGAGAACAAGGCCGGGAACTACATCGTCCCATCGTTTGACAGCGCAATGGCGGCAATGGCATTGGCTGAATTGCCCGACAACCTGCGGGTTTTTCTGCCGGACCCGGAGGGCCCTGAATCCTACCCCATCGTCACACTCAGTTGGGTCCTCCTCTACACTAACTACGCCGATTCGAAGAAAGCGGAAGTTCTTAGGGAACTATTTCAGTGGTGCCTGTACGAAGGACAACGCTTTAGCGGTGATGTCGGATATATCCCGCTCCCGCCGAATATCGTCGCTAAAGCCGGTGCCGCCCTTGCCACGATAGCCCCATAGTGTTTTTTCGCTTCCGGATAGATCCGGCGATCCACAGCCTGCATCGATATAGCTGATGAAGGGGGTGGGACCGTCAGCCAGGATCTCGACAGCCCACCCACTCGCGAGGCGGGCGGCACTGCTGATGTGCGCCTCCGGGTTAGAATCCCATAAGGTACTTATGGAATCAATCCCCTACTAATAATCGGTTCATCTTCACGCATGTGGGGAACACAGATTAAGAGGAAAAATAAAATGACGGGCGTTTCGCCTCAGAGAAGGCGTAGGACCGTGTATGGAGGGGTATCGGAGCAGCAGAAAAACGGGCGGTTACATTAAAATCCTCAACCTGCAAACTCCGTCTTGAGTGGAGTAGACCCCCTGGGGCGCTTTCACCCAGGGAGGGGGTCCACTTTTCTTGCTTGAGAGAGCCTGTTACCGTGGGGATACCTTGCGTTCCGGCGCCTTTGCGCTTTGCGTATACCCGGTGACAGGGTTTTGAAGAAAATCGTTAAGAACACTTATCCACGCTGACATAGCGGGGACCTTTGTCTACCACCCGCCAGATGCGGAAGCCATCGCATCCGGAGTGATTAAATTACCTGCGCAATCTTTGTCTATTGCCACGTCTGCCCGTGCGCTGAACGCAGAACCACTTAGGAGCACGACTGCCAAGGCCAATCCGATATCAGTTTTTTATTCATTTTAATCTCCTTAAAGCCCAAGTAGGCATTCTTTTCGTTCACTCATCGACCCGAGTACGGGGTCTAAAACTTTGTTAGGCGCAACATAACTTCGACCTGCCCCTGTGTCAACTGCCAAAAAATGCAGAATTACCCAAAAGGCTGGACGAAAGAGGCCAATTATGGCGTTTTATCGAATAATGCCATGAAGTTAGAACTTTTAATAAAATTAATGCGAAATGAAAGTAATTTCCCCGAACGCAACAAATTGTCTCCCCGGTTTATCTCGCGGAATCCCACAAAAAAGCGGAACCCTGGAGTGCTTGGAGCAGAGGATTTAAGAACCGGAATGAGTGGCAGTCATGCACATTCTTGCAGAAGATGGAAAAGCGGAGACGCCAAGTGCACTGAGTTGCACCGTCATGTGTTCATTCTTTGAAACGAAAAACGTGTCGCCGATGAGAAGACCGTCTTAATGTTAAATATTCCACTCTTCACACTGGACATTCTCCTTCAAAAACCATAGTCTCAAAACGAGCCATCTCATCATTATTAACAACTTTTCCATGAGATTCAATTCCAACAAGATTATCATCATTGGATTCACCCGGAGAATATCGCCGTATGTTTGTAAAGCCAGCTTCTTTCATCGTTAGTTCTAGTAAAACACTGTCATACAAAAACTGGTGTCCCCAGCAGTGAAAGGCATTATTGATAACAAAAGACGCATTGTATAAGTTTATATTATCCAAATAGTTATCAGTAATCCACTTAATATATGTTTCATTTAAGGTGTTGCCGTTGTTTACTAATAGTCCAAGTAGCACGTTGAGATCAGGTGTTGCGATGCGAATAATGCCTCGCGGTTTAAGTACGCGTATACATTCCTTAAGCATAAATAGACCCTTATGCCACGTGAGATGTTCTATCATGTGTTCGCATAATATATAATCACAAGTATTGTCATCAAACGGAAATACGTGAGTAGCATCGAGGCATATAATATTATCTGATTCACTAGCTATGTCGGTGTTAAGCCAACCAGGAAGAGGGGATGAGCCAGCGCCAAGCTGTAATTTCCTTATTTTATTGGACTTCAAATAACTGTTTATAAGTCTATATCGATTAAATAGCATATTAATGCGGGTTGGTATCTTTCTTATCCTGCTTAAGTCACTAACAAAGCCGACAACGGTATCAGATCGCTTTAAAATCTGAAGAACATTCATACTTATCTCCTTGAGAGGCTATGGCAATCTCGGCGCTGTGCGGGGTGGTTTTTAGAATATATTGTCCAGTATGACTCTTGATTTTCATTAAAGAGGGCGGTCTTTCTTTGGAAAGGAGGAACTGGAGGTAGAGGTACTCCCTTTTCCACCTTTTGTCTGGACCTTTGATAGAGATGGGGATGCTGCCCCGGCAGGAAGCTTCAGGGGCCGACCGGTCGGGAGAGGTTGCGAAGGCTTCATGCCATTTAGAGCAGCCAGAGCGGGTACGGAACATTTGTACCTCTTGGCAATGCCGGACAATGTATCCCCGGATTTTACTTTGTAAGAAATGAGAGCCGATGATTTCGGCACTTTATTGGCCTTGCCCACAGGTTTTTCCTCGCGCTGGGGGTGTCTGGCAATGGCTGTCAAAAGATCATCCCCTGTTCCGATGGGTAGGCGAAGCTCATATTTGGAGCATCCCGGCGGCGTGATAGATCGGTACAACTCAGGATTTCTGCTTTGCAAGATCTCTTCGGGAATCCCGATCTGCTTGCCTACCCAGGAGAGCTCCAATCCTCCCGGAACGGAGACGATTTCCTGCAGTGCGATGAGGTGTTCCAAGTCCAGGTGAAAACCGTAGAGATCGGGGTTTCGTATGATCTTTACAGCGGCATATACTTTGGGGACGTAATCGCGTGTTTCGGCCGGCAGATAGCCATTTTCCATCAGATCCCAAAAAGATTTGAGCCCACTTTTATCAAGCGCCCCTTGAACGGTGGTTTCGCCCGCATTATAGGCTGCAAGCGCCAAAGACCACGATCCAAACTGATTGTAGAGCAATGAAAGGTAATTGGCGGCAGCTTTCGCAGCTTTCACGGGATGGAGTCTCTCGTCGACCCACTCGTTTTGCTCCAGACCAAACCGGCTTCCCGTTTTCGGAACGATCTGCCATATTCCTGCCGCGCTGGCATGCGAACGTGCAGTAGGAGAAAAACCGCTCTCGATCAAGGCGACATAAATCAAGTCTTTTGGCAGCCCCTTGCGCACGAAAATTTCCTGAGCAGGCAACGCATAGAAACGGGCATGATCAAGCTGAGCTTGAAAATGGCTATGAGATTTCTCGGAAAACCACATTGCCCAGGTATCGACAGCCGGATGATCTGGGATGAGCAGATCGTATTTCGGAACGGGTTTCTCGAAAAATGTCGTTTTGGAATGCGAAAAACGCCCGGCTGGATAGATAAAGACATTTTGCTGGGAATAAAAAGTGCAACTCCCTACAAGAAGCGCAAGGGTTCCCAGTTCGATCCATAATTGCAGTCTCTTAATGCGGTTTTTCTTATTGCGGGGCATCAAAAGGTTCCCATAAGATCTTGAGAAATCAAATTATAAGCGTGACAAACGTTTCGCTTTCCCCTCCATCAGATCTGAGAGCCTTTAAGTAGCACCGGATTATAAAACAGATGCTGAAATTTCTCCAGCTTCTTCTGTTCCTGGGCGTAAACGCTTTCTGAGCCGATGTCAAGACGCCGACTCGAGCGCTTTTGCCGTCGAATATTATCATCCCGCCGATCTTTGTCGTGACTCTTTTCCAGTTCTAAGGCGAGCGTTCACGAAAGACTCATCCGAGCCAAAAACAACTTCAAAACCCACCATGATGGCCGAATGGAGGGAATTTAGCACGTTGACGTAGATTTTCTCCAAGGCTCACAGACCGGTCTAATCGGCTTTGCACTTGCGTGTTTTGATTGGGATATCGTATGATTTCGTTTTGTCGATCGTTCTCAGCCCAAAGCAGGCCAGTGGATGGAATGGCGCAGGGTGTTTCATAGAAGCAAGGCGCAAGAGGAATACGGGGCCGTCGACGCCGCTTTGGAACAGGCTGCCGGGCGCGGGTTCCCAGTTGACGCCGAGCTTCGATTCATCGAAATCGGGGGCGATCTGATTTTGAAAAAACCGGAGGATTTTCTGACAGGCGATCTCAAGATGAAGCCGGTATACGACCTCAAGCGCGGCAATGCCGCCGGCAAATGATGCCGGCACGGTATTGCCGAACCTGGCCGCAAAAGGTTATCTGAAATCCTCGAATAGATTTTCACTCTCGAGTTCGGAGGCTGCAAAATGGAAAAAAGAGACAAGTCCGAAGGTTTCACACGCCGCGCCTTTATCAAAACCATTGGATTGGCGGGGATAGCTTCAACCGGGCTGGATGTTGACAAGGGCGCCTTTGGTTCGGAACCGCCCGGAGCCGGGAAAGGCCCTTTGCCCAGGCGCCGGCTGGGAAAAACGGGCGTAGAAGTGCCGGTTCTGGCCCTCGGGGGGATGTTCGACACGATCAATAATCAGTTGCTCCTCAGACAGTCCCTCGAATGGGGCGTAAATTTCTGGGACACAGCTGAATTATATGGAAATGGTTCGAGTGAGGAGGGATACGGGCGTTTTCTTACACGAAATCCCGATGCCAGGAAGCAACTGTTTATCGCCACCAAGCTGCACCATTACGAGCCCGAAGCCTTGACAGCGGCCCTGGACAAGTGCCTTAAAAGGCTCTGCACCGATTATGTGGATTTATTTTCCGCGCACTGCATAAATGATTTTAGCGACATAGCCGCCCCCAAAAAATATAGGGAGTGGGCTTCCGGAGCGAAAAAAGCCGGCAAAATCAAACTCTTTGGGTTCACCACTCACACAAATATGGATGAGTGCCTGCTTGGCGCAGCCAAAACAGACTGGATCGACGCGATAATGTTCAGTTATAATTTTCGGCTAATGCACACGCCAAAGATGAAGGAAGCCGTTGCCGCATGCGCGGATAGAGGGATCGGGCTTATCGCCATGAAAACGCAGGGAGGCGGACAGATACAGACGGACAGCGAAGCGGAACTGCAACTTGCGGGACGATTTCTCGAACGCGGGTTTACCGATAAGCAGGCCAAGGTCAAAGCTGTACTGGAAAATCCAAACATTGCGAGCATCTGCTCCCAGATGCCCAGCCTTACGGTTCTTGCGGCTAACGTAGCGGCGGCGAGGGACCAGACGGGTCTTACGCGAAGCGACTTCGAGCTGCTGGAAAGATTTGCGGCTGAAACTAGAGAAAGCTATTGCGCCGGGTGCGGCCGTATCTGCTTTGAGGCGGTCGGAGGAGCTGTACCTGTCAGCGACATAATGAGGTGCCTGATGTATTACCGCGACTATGGCGAACGCGACCTCGCGCGTGAGGTTTTCGCCGGTTTACCGCACCAGGCCAGGGCGAACCTCACGCAAATCGATTATTCAAGGGCAGAGGAGGCTTGCCCTCAGAAACTTGCAATATCGAAGCTCATGCGGGATGCTTCGGAGACATTGGTCTAGTAGGCCTGTGAAAAAGCGTGGAGGTTTCGGGGAACATGCCCAGGCATGCGCCCCGGGGAGTTTTTAGGGTCTCAGACGAAACCAAAATGCCCTTCGAGATTCGCTGGTTGTCAGGTTGATGCATTCGGAATTATTTCGGTTCAATGCATCCGGGGATATATCGGATTCAGCAAAGGGGGGAACACAACGTTTTTCTATGTGCTGATAATGACAGGTTAGAGGAAATTGCACTTTACAGAGCTTTAGGAAGGAGAACCATGAGGAAAAATGCAAAAGCAGCGAACTTCTCATTGTTAGCGGTTCTTGCCTGCATGGTGGTGATGGCGATGGCGACCGAGGTTCTGGCCTCAGGTCCCTCCAACCCGGTAACTCCAGGCACAGTACCGGGCGCTCCGACAGGAGTAACGGCAACGCCCGGCAACGGTCAGGCAACCGTGAGCTTTAAACTGCCCACAAACGACACGGTCCCGGTAACAAGTTGCACCGTGATCTCGAATCCCGGCGGCATAACGGTCACAGATACTGGAAACCCGATAACCGTCTCGGGCCTGACCAACGGCACTGCCTATACATTCACCGTTAAAGCGACCAACGCGGTCGGGACCGGTCCGGCGTCAAGTCCCTCCAAAGCCGTAACGCCTGCCAAAGTACCGGGTGCGCCGACAGGAGTAACGGCAAAAGCAGGCAACGCCAGCGCAACGGTTAGCTTCGCAGCCCCGGCTTCAGATGGCGGCAGCCCCATTACCTCCTACATTGTGACTTCCAGCCCCGGCGGCATAACAGCCTCAGGGCCACGCAGCCCGATAACCGTCAAAGGGCTGACCAATGGGACATCCTATACATTCACCGTACAGGCTGTAAACAAGATTGGGACCGGTCCCCCCGATCAGGTTCCTCCAACCAAGTGACTTCAGCCAAAGTACCGGGCGCGCCGACAGGAGTAACGGCAACGCCCGGCTACGCCCAGGCAACATAACCTTCCCGGCACGGACTAAGAGTTGCACGGGGTTTATCGATGCGTCTCCTTTTGAAGAACATCGCGTTCACCATACTGATACCGGGTACTGTGGCCGTGTACATCCCGTTATGGATTGCTCCTGCCGGCTCGAACCCGTTCACGTCTGGCTGGGATCTTAAGAAGCTCATAGCTTCGCTAGTGCTCCTTTCCGGTATTGCGATTTGCTTATGGAGTTTGCGGGATTTTGCGGTGCATGGGCGTGGAACACCTGCGCCGTTCGATCCGCCTAAATGGCTCGTGACGAGAGGGCCCTATCGGTATGTTCGCAATCCGATGTACGTTGGTGTATTGACGACAATCTTTTCGTGGGCGCTGTTGTTCTCCTCTTTCGGCATATTCTTCTATGGTATAGTTGTGGGACTATTCTTCCATCTCTTTGTTGTCCTGGTTGAGGAGCCATCCCTGAAGAAACGATTCGGCGAAAGCTATATGCACTATTGTGAAGAGGTGGGCCGCTGGGTACCAAGATCCGGGCAAAGGCGGATCTCCTGATAAAACGGCCCGGATATTCAGCTTTAGCCTCACTTGAACCGCTGAGACATGAAACCGGTTAAAGCCTTTGTCGGGCAGGAAAAGTATGAAATGATCCGAGTGGTTACTTTTGCCATATTTTCTGCTTTTTTCATCTATGTTTCCAGGAAATCTTTGCTCAGCCCTCAATCTCATGGCTTCTACCGTTTCTTTGCGTGGGAGTCCATCTTGGCTCTTGTCTTGCTCAATGCTTTGCAGTGGTTCAAAAACCCGTTCTCTTTTCAACAGCTCATTTCATGGATTTTTCTCCTTGTTTCGATCTTCCTGGTGGCTCACGGGGTGCACCTCCTTCGGGTTATCGGCAAACCAAATCAAAACCGTTCCGATCACGAGTTGCTCGCATTCGAGAAAACGTCTTCCCTGGTTACTGCAGGGGCATACAAATATATACGGCATCCGCTCTATTCTTCTCTCCTGTTTCTCGCGTGGGGGGCTTTCCTCAAGGACCCCTCATGGCTCGGGATACTTTTGGTATCTTTGTCCTCACTTTTTCTGCTTCTTACAGCCAAGAGCGACGAGTCCGAGTGTCTGCGGCATTTCGGCAATGCATATCAGACATATATGCAGGACACTAAAATGTTTGTCCCGTTTTTGTTTTAACGTCTAATCAAACAGGCCTCATGGTTGGATCATGAGGCCATCGTACTTGAATGTTCGATTAAGAATTGTAAGATCTTGCGGCTTTTGGGGTTGTGCAGGAAGTTTTTTCGAGCAGAATCCGACCTGATAATGCGGCTCGGATGCATAGCACACGAGTTGCTGTATTATTCCGGCTAAACTCAAGCATGAGAGTGGGGAAGTTCCCCCGTCCACTCCCTCTGTGGATTCAAAGGGAGCCAGCCTCTTTCTGGAAAGAAGAAAACCATGAAGGTGAACAAGGTCGATCACATATGCATTGCCGTGAAGGATCTGGATAAGGCGAGGCAGGTATGGGAGCCTATCCTTGGCAAATCAGGACCGGACGATCCTTATATCGACGAGCGGGAAAAGATCCGCGTCGCAAGGTATTGGGTGGGTGAAGTAGGATTTGAGCTTATGGAATCGATCGCCCCCGATGGACCGGTAGCCAGGTGGATAGCGAAAAACGGAGAAGGGGTGATGGTCATCAGTCTCAATGTGGATAACACAAGAGAAACCATTGAGGAGCTTGAGACCAAGGATTACCCCTTTGTCCCCGCTCCAGACGGGAAGAAAGCCAGGCCATTCAGAGACTGCGAATTCGCCTTCATCCATCCAAAGAAGGTGAACGGCGTGCTTCTTGAGCTAATCGACTACAAGTGGGACGAGTTAAAAAAGAAATAGACTAATCGACCAGCAAACATACAAGCCTTCCCTGTAGACTCACCAGTCCAGAGATCTTACGGGCACTGAAATGATGCTTTCTGCCTAAATGTATGAATATGCAGAGATAGTAATTTAATCCATCATGTACTTTTGGCTGACTTTTCGAAACTCAGATCGGCGGCGGAAACGACATCATTTATCAAAAGAGGTCAAACTACGGTTATTCGAAATCTACCGGAAACAGTGAAGTGTCCGAAATGTGGGAGCCAGAATGTGAAATTCTAACTATCCTTTACCACCATTGCCGCATGGCTTAGGAGATTACTCGGAGTCCCGACGGTGAGGATTTATGAGAAGAAGTGCTCGGAGTGTGGACATGAGTTTCAGGTGTTTAGGAAGTAGCTCGCAGATGGTTAGCCCGCTCAAATCCCGTGTCAACACGATCGGGAGGAATGGTGGTGTGTCCTGAAGCTGTCCCAAATGATATGATAGG
Source organism: uncultured delta proteobacterium (assembly GCA_963757915.1). Lineage (GTDB taxonomy): Bacteria > Desulfobacterota > Syntrophobacteria > Syntrophobacterales > Syntrophobacteraceae > SbD1. The sequence continues at coordinate 203,545 of CAVWTD010000003.1, forward strand.
TATTCCCAGTTGCGTTTTGATTGGAATGTCGTATGATTTATGGATATTCGGCATTCCAAGAGCTTTTTCGGATGGAATCCGACCCGGAAATGCGGTTCGGCTCCAGTTGGGGGTCAAGTTGATGCATTATTCAGGAAGAAATCGGTTTTTTCTCGATTGAAGGCAACTCTTGTGGACAGTAAACTGCCGATAGTCGTAATTTTGGGTATGCACCGAAGCGGGACTTCCCTGCTTGCCAATTTCGTTCATGCCATTGGGGTAGACTTTGGGCAGGACTTGATCCCGGCCGATGAATGGAATGCAGCAGGGTACTGGGAGTCCATGAAAATTTATGAAACTCACGAAAAAATCCTGAAGGAATTGAACTGTAACTGGCACAATCCCCCGCTGTCTTTTCCTGCCAATTGGTGGCAGAAACCCGAGATTCAGGAATTAAGAGGCCGCCTTCTCGGATTTGTGCGTTCCGAATGCAAGAGGACAGAAAATATATGGGGATTCAAGGACGCCCGGACGGCAATCTTGTTGCCCATGTGGCAGGGAATATTCGATGAACTGCAACTGGAACCTCATTATATACTGGCAGTGCGCCACCCCGGATCAGTGGCCGCATCCTTGAGCAGGCCATACGGTTTATCTTCTTCCCAAGCCCAAGCACTTTGGCTGAAGACTAACCTGGATGCGCTCTCATATACTCGTAACCGCCTGCGGGCTGTTGTAGATTATGATCGCTGGTTTGATTCCGGACTTCAGCAGGCCATGACCCTGATAAAATCCCTAAACCTTTCTCAGTCCATAGGTAAGCAACAAATAGCAAACGCCGTCAATGATATCATCCAACCTGCATTGCGACACCATTCTTCCAAGCAGGATGCAATATGCTCGCCGACAGTAGCGGAATTTTATTCTCTGCTGCGGCAGACAACAATAGATGGAAAGGTCCACGATGAGATCTTGGCAGTCGCTGAAACATTCGAAAAGGTCAAGGATCTCTTGAATATATGGGATGGCCTTGTTGTGGAGCGAGATGCTACAATTGCAGAACAAGATGCTACAATTGCCGAGCGAGACGCTACAATTGTAGAGCGAGATGCTACAATTGCAGATTGCAATGTGACAATTGCGCGTTTTATGCAGCAAAGGCAGTTGTTTACATACATAATCATCTCTATTGTTGCGGTTTGCTCGCTGATATCTTTATTTGTGCTGAGTTATCGCAACTGGTTCAAATGACACATTCCTAAATAAGCGAACGAGCAGCTATAGTTTTCCTAGTCTCATATCGTGTATATAATTGGTATCGCTGTTAAATTTGAGTCAAACTGCATTTCAAATGTCCGAAGTGTGAAAGCGAGAATGTGACATCCAAGCTATCCCTTACCGCCATTGTCTCATGGTTGGGAAAATTACTCGGACTCCCGACGGTTAAGATTTTTAAGAAGAAGTGCATGGAGTGTGGGAAAGAGTTTCAGGTGTTTAGGAAGTAGCCTGCAGTTCCCGCTGAAAGCCCGTGTCAATACGATGGGGCGGAATGGTGGTGTATCTGGAACCTTCACAAAAGGTCTGATAGGCATTTCCAGTTGCGTTTTGATTGGAATATCGTATGATTTACGGATATGCGGCATTCCAAAAGCTTTTTCGGATGGAATCCGGCCCGGAAATACTATCGGGCTCCAGTTGGGGTCAAGTTAACGCATTGTTCGGGGTAAACATATAGTACTACAACGGGGGGGATCCATGACAACTCAAAAGAGTTTTACCACAGACACTGATCTTCTCTCTTCTTCGCTGGAAAACGATGTCCTGGTGATTAGACAGAAACAGCATATTAAGACCCTGACCCAGGACATTCACGCAATATACTCATTTTACAAATATCAAGAGTCCGTACTTTCAAGCAAGTCGTATAAGGCAATGGTCATGTTTGCCTGTCCAGATAAGGACGAATACATCGAATACAGCATGTTTCTGTCTAAGGCGCTTTTAGCCAAGAACGATAATCTGTTGATTGACCGGTTGACAAACGCGGTCAACCACCTCATCCGCACGCTATCGAGACTTAACGGCATCACGGTTTACGCCGGGCGGGGAACGGTCTCAATGTTTCACCTGAATATCAGCCTGGCCTACGACTACCGCATTGTCGCGGATGACACTGTATTCGAGAACCCCGGCGCAGGCATCGGGATGATCACCAAAGGAAGCGGGTATTTCCTGCCGCGCTTGCTTGGGGTCAGGAAGGCCACCGAGGTGTTGCAGTGGAAGACCTTTTACGCCGAAGATGCCCTGAATTTGGGGTTGATCGACCGGATCGTTCCGGTGTCAAAGCTGGAAGAAGAGACGATGCAATTCGTGGCTGCGAATTTGGAGGCTTCGGCTTCGACCTTGCTCGGCATCCGCAAGTTGTTCAAGTGCGATCCAAAGGAGCTTCAGCGTAGCCTGGAGCTGGAAGACCGGCTCATCAAAGAGCGTCTTCAATCGCCTGATTTCAGAAAGACCTTCGGCGAATACTGCATAAAGACGTTCGGCTGGGACATAGAGACATTGGAAGGGGGCAACTGAGGGTGCAATATCCGGGAAGCACTGCGTCTGTGGTATTTTTAAACCCATCGGCGCCGTTTGTCTGGTCCTGTGGAACTGGATCAAAGATCCGTTTCCTTCAGTTGCATTCATTGGCATATTTTTTGTGCTACCCTTTGGAGATTGATTTTCACGGCAGGTCTTGCAAGTGCAGACGGGTCAGCCAAGATAACCTTTCCGTTTACTACGATCACAGGAGGAACTCTCTACTTCATTTCCGACTTAGGCGTTGTGACATCTGAGAGCACAACTCCTACAACACCACCGACGCCAACACCACCGACGATAACAATTTACCAAGCTACGGTCACAACAGGAGAGCCCACCAACCTTTTCTACGGCACCCTTAAAATAAACCCTACCGGCACAGCGTTGTTGACGATTAATTTCTCAGCTACCCAGGAGGACGCTAATCTTTTCTTCATCACCGGGACCGATGGGGCCGGGACATTTGTGGTGGCCACAGGCAGGATTTTAGAAACGTGTTTGAAGAACCCTCCCCACAAGGAGGTACTCTCAATTCAACTTACCGGATCTATACGTGAGGGTACTACCACCACAACCACTTATCGCTTCGAAGGTACACTTGTTCAATAAGAAATGATGATCTCCCGAGTTAATTCCCAACTAAAGGATTTGACCCAATGCTCCCCTCGATATCGGCGAACACAGAGATTAAAGTTATGCCGTGGGATAAACTGAAGCAATTGACTGAAAACATTTTTGCCGGAATTCATGTATACCGTCCGAGAGTTGTTCGGGAAGGGTACCATCACTCTAAATTCAAATCGAAAGCAAAAACTTATGTCAAAGAACTATAAAAATCAATTATCTGCAGCTGCACATCGAAATTTTACCGGACAGTAGTGAGAAGTTTTAAGAAAAAAAAGGGGAATGAGCCAAAAAATGCCTATCCCTGGGAAATTGATCTTTAAATAGCGAGATGTCAGCTTAGCGCGACCCTGTTCACCAAAACCCTTTGAAAACGGTCAAGCGGATACTTGACATGACGCTTAACAGTCAATCGGCTTCGGCTGTTGATCCCTGTTGGCATCCTGCACATAAATCCCGGACCGACATCGACCCCACGATCCCTCTCAATTGTATCGAAGGCAATTCGGACACATCGGTACACCACACAGGGATAGCCCCGCCGTGGTCATACCTGCCTGCACCGGGTCTGAACGTGCGATCTCGACGCCATTATGACCGGGACCAGTTTGAAAGCATCGGCGCCTGTGGTCTGAACAGGAAGATTTCGATGTTATCCAATCCGCATTGAACTTGTGATGATAATGCTCCGGAAATTAGAAGAATCGAAACCTCCATTTTCTCAAGTACGCCAACCCGTAAGTGAAAAGCAAAAGCGCCAGCCGATGCAAGCCGAATGTTGATGAAAAAGGGGAGATTTCCTCTGGGGGCTTGATCATCACTGCTTCGGGGATGTATGATTTCATGCTAATGCAAAGAGACACAACCCTTTGCAAGAACTCTTTTAACGGCGCAGCGGCGTTGTCGAGGATTGTAGAAGGCGCCCCGCGAACGCCCAATGCGTTCGAAAGACACGCGATGCGGTCGCCTCCCGCGCTCCGCGAAGTATATGGCTGAGGGGTGCCCGCAATCGATATGGCATTTGCTTGCCCGGTGTTGTTCATAGGTCTGTGTTACGAGGTGAGAATGGAACGGAAGCTGTCAACCGGAGAACTCAAAAAAATCTTTATCGCCCTGTTTCTCCTGGGTGGATTTCTCTGCCAGGGCGGTTTTTGCTTTGCAGCCGGTTCGGAGCCGGCCCGAAATACGGGCCAGATTGAGGCCGTGGTGATCCAGGTCGACGAATGGGCCGTCTATGCACCCAATCTAGTTTTTTATTTTGATACACAAATGGACAAAAGAAAAATAGAGATCTTAAGAAAGGCGGCCGACCAGTTGCGAAATAAGAAGGCCCTGATCGCCTACTCCTCAACCGGAGATCCCGGCAAAGACAAACGCATCCTGCTTTTGGATATCGTTCCTGCGGGAGAGAAGCCCAATGTTGAAAAACCTGGACGCGAAGCGGCTAAACCGCCCGGTGACCCACTTGTCCCTGCCGAACCGAAGGGACCTCCGAAGCAAGCCGCTCTCCAGGCGGTAAACCAGAGCGCGAAAACGGGAGAGCCCCACCCAGTTACAAAAGAGGAGGTCAGCGCATTTGTACGCCGTCTCCTTTATCTGAACGGGAGGAAGGACCTGGCAGCCGTAGCGCCGTTTTACGCCGACAAGGTGGATTACTATGACCGGGGCGTTGTCAGCAGGGATAAGATCCTCGAGGACTTGAAATATTATTTTCGAAACTGGGCGGACATAGATACACGGTTGGACGGCGACGTTGTAATGGCCGGCTTCGAGCCCGAGGTAAGGATCGTGAAATTCATATGCTCCTTTTCAGTTAAAAACGAAAAGGAATCGATGACCGGAAAAACCGAAAACATCTGGACGATTCAGAGAATAAACGGTGAGTTGAGGCTGATTGACGTAAAACAGAAGATACTTGGAAAGGAGCCATCCGGTTTATAGACACTGTTGCCGGAATAGAAGACGTGCCCCTGTCCTGTGCTTGGTTCTTGTGGATCCTTTGGCTATTCCGCGTTAAGCAGGGCGAAGCCCCGCGAAGCGAGGCCTTGACACCATTTTCATTTCACTTTCTGATGCTATCATACGAGGAGGATTACGATGCCTGTAGCAAAATTGGACACGTTTCGAGATGATGTCCGTGAATTCCTGAAAATTGCAGGTGGGCTCCAGGCTAAGATCACCATGGATTACGTAATGAATAAAGCGCCGGAAATAGCGGCAATATTGCCGAAGGTAGTCGAGAATAACGAGAAACTGTTTAAGGGCGAAGCGGCCTTCAGTGATGTCTGGACGGTAATTACCAGGGAAGAGATGTTGGCACTGGCAGGCATGTTGCGTCATGTGTTCGAGCAAGCAGCAACGATGAGGATGGAACAAAACCCGCTTCCGCAAGGTGTCAGGATTGAGAGTGTGGAAGCCGATGGGGTATCAGCAGAGTGGCAAATCGTTCCCGGAGCGGCTGAAGAAAAGGTACTGTTGTACTTACACGGCGGCGGCTTCATTCTAGGGTCCGCATATAGCCTTCGCCCCTTATCGGTAGCGCTTGGCAATGCTATGGGAATGCAAGTGCTCAGTCTAAACTACCGACTCGCTCCCGAGTATCCTTTTCCAGCCGGCCTTGAGGATTGCACGAAGGCTTACCAGTGGCTGTTAAGCCATGGCTTCAAGCCATCAGATATCGTAATCGCCGGCGACTCCGCTGGAGGGAACCTCACTTTGGCGACCATCCTCAATCTTCGTGAAAAGGGAATCCCTTTACCCAAAGGTGCGGTATGTTTTTCTCCTAAGACCAGCCCCGGTATTTCATGTCTCTCTCATGGAGAAACTGATCCCATACTCGCCGACATAGGCATTTTCTGGTGGCCTGCCGCATACTTGGGAATAGAGAATCCCGGGGGAATCAAAAACCCCCTGGTTTCCCCACTTTTTGGTGATCTCCGGGGATTTCCACCGTTGCTCGTTCAGGCAACGCCGGTCGAATTATTATTTGAAGATGCGCGAGAATTTGTCGAAAAAGTAAAGGCGGCGGGGGGTGACGCGACCCTGGAGACATGGGACGGCATGGTCCACGTTTGGCAGCTCTTCTTTTTAGGCGAGTTTCCAGAGTCCCAGGAGGCCATAGATAAGGTTGGCGAATGGGTCAAGAAACTTTAATGCGCTCTACAGTGAGCGGTTAATAGTGAACGGGGAGAAACCGGGCTTCGCAGAAAACGGGCGGCTTTTTTCGAGTTAAGAGCGGACGAAGGGAAAAATGCGCTCCGAGATTCGTTGGTGGTCAGGTTGATGCATTATTAGGAATAATGAGAGTTCAGTGGCAGTCATTCACTATGATTATAGATGTCTTTGTGAAAACATTTGATACAGACAACCTTCATATAACCGTTGATAAAGAAGGGGCTCGTGCCTACTCAAAGGTCAGCTATCCCTTGCGATACGGCCGCTTCGCTGAGATAAAGACACCTGAATATGTCTTTCAGTTTAACCTGAATGGGGAATTGAAATTCATCAATGGGAGGGGCAAAGGCTGGCCAGACCGTTCTGAATGGCTCAAGAGAACCATAACCGATGACTGGGTATATTATTCAGCAGGTGGTTACGATGGCCCTTATGATTGTTTCGGCGAATATTATGTCCCGTGCCTGTCATACCCCAGCAACAATATCAATTCCAGCGATCCCTTCAATGACAAAGCTGTAATATCCGCGATTAAAGCCTGGGACCGATTGCATAAACATATGACGGATTTAAATTCGAGTTCCCTTCCCAAAAGAATTAGGGAATTTCTTGATCTTGTAATATTAAACTCACCAGCTGAACTCCGTAGGAGGTCAGGCAAGATATATGAGATAATCGGAGACAATATAACAGTTCTTCCTCCCGATACCAGGCATGTGGATTATGATGTAATCCCAATAATTATAGCAGATGGGTGTCTGTACAAATGCGGTTTTTGCAGTGTGAAATCACGTCTTAATTTTAAAGAGCGTTCAATAGAAAATATAAAGACACAGGTTGGATATCTAAAAGATTTTTACGGTAATGATATATCAAACTACAATTCTCTATTCTTAGGCCAGCATGATGCCATAAATTCTTCCGCTGATCTTTTGGAATTCTCTGCAAGATATGCCTATGATACCTTTGATCTAAATAATGCTAATCTTGATGGACCTAGTCTCTTTATCTTTGGCAGTGTGGATTCCATAATAAAAGCAGAATATGCGGTATTTGAACGAATAGAAAAGCTCCCGTTCAAGACATATATCAATGTAGGGCTGGAATCATCAGATCAGGAAACCCTTGATAAACTGGGGAAAGGCACCACAGAAGAGGCGGTTAAAATGGCCTTTGCAAAGATAATGGATATTAACAGAAGATATGAGCAAATTGAGATTACATCAAACTTCGTCTTCGGAGCTGACCTTCCGGATGGACATATCAAATCATTCTTAAAATTAATTGAAAATAATTTTGATCATCCTTACTACAAGGGTACGATTTATTTTTCCCCTTTAATAAATGCTAAGAACATAGGATGCAAAAGAAGAATCAAAAGAGAATTCTTTGAGTTGAAAACCAGAATCCCCGTTCCGTCTTTCTTATACCTCATCCAAAGGTTATAGCAGTAATGGTTGGATAAAAGAGCTTGGCATTGTGTGGTTATGTACGTAAAGTCCCACTCAAATGCGGCGAGTTCCAACGGCGTAGCCTAAAACATCATCGGCATAGAATCCGAAGCCTTGGCTGGAATCCGCAATCGACGTAATTGCCCCCCGATCTTTTCCGACTTTAAGAGCTATGAATATGTGGTCATAAGGTGCCGTGCTTACAAGCTGCTTCACTGGATCCATGATGCGGCATTTTGGTGCGAGAGTGTCAGACCATCCATGGACTCGGTCATCAGGCAGTTTGTAAAGGTTTGGAGCCTGGTTGGTCCGCCTCACACAAAAAAGAAACTGCCTCAGCTGGTGTGCGCAACGCAGCGAAACCCAACTTTAACTCAGACATTCCTTTACCAAACTTTACTTGTTTTAACGAATATTAACTCGACCTTGACGCGGACTTTTTATATTTATTCATTATCAAGGAACCGTCAAATTATAAGGAGAAACGATATGAAAAGATTACTGACAGGGTTTACCATAACTTTGGTAGCGGCAGTATGGATGATCGGGTCATGGTTCTTCTTCAACTCTATCGCGGTCGGGGGCTTGGGGTCGGTCACTCCTGCCGTTGCGGACGTAAGCAAGACCGGTTCACAAGATACAGGCGCCGCTGAATGTGAGTGCGGGCATCATTGGAAGCATCATCACTGGGGTCGCCACGGGCATCACCATTTGTGGAAAAAGCTCCATTTGACCGACGCGCAAAAGAAAGAGATGTTTTCCATCAGGCTCGAAGAGCGCGCAAAAATGAAGCCACTTGTCCAAAAACTGAAGGCGGGGCGCGATGAGCTCCGCGCTCTCCCAAAGGGTCAATTTGACGAGGCGAAAGTTCGGGCCATCGCGAAAGGACAATCGGAGATTATAACCGAGCTGATTGTGGAGAAACAGCGCATGAAATCCAGGATCTATGCAGTCCTGACCCCGGAGCAGCGTACCAAAGTTGAGCAAATGCGCGAGAAATGGAAATGTCGGCACGAGAAGGAACAGAAGCACAATGACTAATCTTTGTGGGAGCGTTACGGGAACCGTTCACATCTCCTCCTGTCTCGCATGCTCCCGCTTTAGCGCAGATAAGAGTTTGCGCTTGATATAGAGAGCTTCGGGATGTGCCCCGTTACCGAAGCTCCGGTCCAACTCTCCAAGACCCCATCCGGGCCGGCCCAAGGTATTCTTTGGGCTGGCCCCTTCTTCCCGCAGACAAACGTATCTCAGACCTTATCCTTGAAGGTTTTGCGGGCTTTGACCGGGCAGTCACCGTTAAACTCCAGTTTGACAGCATTAGGCCGGACCCCATGAGAAAATTTTTCTCTTAAGAGAAAGGTTATGCATCCCGATTTGTTACTTAAAGCTCATGCATCGCAGGCATGGGGTGTACCGGTATATGTTGACCGTCCAAAATGCTGCGCAGTGCAGGTGAGCGATTGGCCAAATGCTTTTACGAGGCCTATCAGTCATTATTGTGGAACAGGGTGATAATTCCAAACATTATGAAAAGGGGAACAAATGAAGAAGGTTTTCGCTGCATACCTGGGTATCGTTTTTCTGATGGCAAGTGTATTAGCGGGGTCCGTCCTGGCAGGGGGTACAGCCGATGAGGCCAAGGCCCTGGCCGATAAGGCCATTGAGTTTTTTAAGGCCAACGGCAAAGACAAGGCTTTAGAGGCTTTCAACAATCCACAAGGTGAGTTTGTAAAGGGTGATCTCTACATATTCGTAAACGACTATTCCGGCATTACCTTAGCACATGGCGGCAATCCAAAGCTTGTCGGGAAGAACCTGAGCGAACTGAAAGACGCGGACGGGAAAGCTTTTTTCCAGGAGTTTGCATCAAAGGCCAAGAGCGGCGGTGGCTGGGTTGACTATAAATGGACCAATCCGGAAACTAAAAAGATTCAGCCCAAATCCACCTATATAAAGGCAATCGATGGAACGGACTGTTACCTGGGCTGCGGCATTTACAAATAAGCAGCAGAGGTTGCCGGCTTAAAAGTCTGGTAGGAATGTCTCGCCCGATCTGCGAGGAGTCAGGTATGACCATTAAACGAAAGATGTTCGCCTTCCCTTTAATCATGGCATTGACCATTCTTGCCATAGCCGGAGTAGCGCATCGCAGTTTTGTAAAGCTGGAGGGGAGCCTGCGGGGTATATATCACGATCTCAAGAGCGCCCAGGACATTTCCACAGCTTTTAAGAATCTCCAGGCGCTCCACGCCAATGCTTACAAAATCGTCAATTGGTCGACGCTGGATTACGACCCAGCTAAAATCAACGCTCTGGCCAGTCAAATAACAGCGGGCGCCGATGAACTCTCAGGTTTTCTGCAAAACGGTGCGAAATCTTCGGCAGACCAGGCTGAGAGGGAATCCTATGAGAAGATCCTGATTCCGTTTCTGAAGTATCGTGAGTGGATCGATAAGACAATAAGCATGGCCGGCACCGATTCCGCGACAGCATCCATGATGCTCGGTTCCGTCGAGGACCAGTTCACTCATGCAAGTGCACAAATGCAGAAATGGCATGAGCAAACTTGTCAGAGAAGTGATGAAGCTTACCAGTCAGCTCAGCAGAGCTATGGTGCCAGCGTTAGAAACTTCCTTATAATCGCCATCATTGGACTGCTAGTCGCACTTTCCATCTCGCCGCTGGTAATAATGACCATAATCAGGACCATAAGAGCTGTCGTGGACGGCCTCACTTCAACCAGCCAAAGGGTGGCATCCGCCTCGGCGCTCATCGCTTCATCGAGTCAGAATTTGGCCGAAGGGGCCTCACAGCAAGCATCGGCAATAGAGCAGACATCTTCGTCGATAGAGCAGATGTCTTCCATGACCAGACAGAATGCCGGTAACGCGAGCCAAGCCGACCAGTTGATGAGGGGGACAAGGGAAACGGTGGCCCAGGCGACTCAGTCGATGGAACAACTCACCGTGTCCATGGGAGAAATTTCGAGGGCAAGCGAAGAGACTTCGAAGATAATTAAGACCATCGACGAAATCGCGTTTCAGACAAATCTTCTTGCTCTTAATGCCGCAGTGGAAGCGGCCCGCGCCGGGGAAGTCGGAGCAGGTTTTGCCGTTGTCGCGGACGAGGTGAGAAATCTTGCAATGAGGGCCGCCGAAGCCGCCCGAACTACGGCCGACCTCATCGAGGGTACGGTAAAGAAGGTAAAAGACGGACTGGAGTTGGTGCTAAAGACGGACAAAGAGTTTCGCGAGGTGGCGGTCAGTGTTGTGAAATCCAGTGAATTGGTATTAGAAATCACCGCGGCGTCAAACGAGCAGGCCTTGGGCATAGAGCAGGTGAACAAGGCTGTGAACGAGATGGATAAGGTTGTCCAGCGCAATGCCGCCAACGCCGAGGAATCGGCTACGGCATCCGAGGAAATGAACTCACAAGCCTGTCAAATGAAAGAATATGTGGGCGAACTGGTAACTATGGTCGGAGGGGCCAACGGCCATTCAACCATCGGAGGCGCCACAGCCTAACGGGAAAAGGTCACATTGAAGAAGGCTGCAAAAGAGCCGAAGATTATTGCACCATAAGAAAAGGGAGCAAACGGCCATCACAGGGCAGGCAATAGAAGAACGGCCGTCCGAAATATGGTACGGGCTGGAATTGCTGAACCGGTTGCAATGACGATAAGTGGACACCAGACCGGAGCTGATTTTGAGCGGCATAAGACAGTGAGCGATCAGGATTTGAAGCAAGCGGCGAGACGTAATGCCGAGTTTCTTGCGGAAAAATCCGGTGAAATGGTTACAAAATTGGTTGCAATGGGCAAATAGAATGCCGAAAAACTGATGCCCCCGGCGTGACTCGAACACGCGGCACCGAGATAAGGAAATCCGTCTCATCCCTTTTAAACCAGCACCAGAAGCCATTTAAACTCCCTGATGATGAAGCCAAGTAGGGTCATTTTATGCGGTTTTAGGAACCGTCAGTCCACCAATTTTCCCACCACAAAGGAGGAGACTTTGAGCTATCTGGAAACCCTTTTAAAAATCAATACGGCCAAGGCTCTGGAACTCCTCAAGCTCGAAACCACGCGGCGCGGTCAGGTTAATGCGTTATTCCGGATGACAGTGTACCTGACTTTGCCAAAACCCTGCCCTTCAAGTTTCGGCTTTTGAATTCGACAACATTCTGCGATATGATGATAAAGAAATCTCATTTGGGTCGAAAGGCAACCAATGCCCGAAATTGGATCGAGTCGCAAAATCACATATCATCGGGAGAAACTTGACGCGTACTTGCGTGGTGAATACGTTTTTCCGGCAACACTCGAGCTCGATTTGACGAGCGTGTGTAATCGACATTGCCCTAACTGCGCGAGCAACACCAGGTTGCCACCTTGTCATCTGCCTACCGAAATCGTCAAGCGGCTGTTGGCGAGTCTGGAAGGACAAACTCGCGGATTGATCCTGACGGGCGGGGAACCTACCCTCGCACCCAATTTTTCTGAAACTCTCCACTTGGCGAGGCAAGCCGGGTTTGAAGAGGTGGTCGTCGTAACGAACGGCACTTTTCTTGGCGAGGAAAAGATCGCCGCCGCATTATTGGACAACACCTCCGCGGTGCGTGTATCGCTGTACGATTGGGACGCGGAATCGTGCGCCGGCTTGGCTCCGACCTTGAAACGAATCGAGGCGTTGCGCGCGCGCATCGAGCATCACTCCAGTCCACTGCAAATCGGCGTGAGCGCGTTGACGAGTACAGAGAACACTAGCATCCTATCTGCCGTTGCCGAGAAGGTACGCTCTGCCGGCGCGCACTGGATTTATTTTCATCCGCTCTGCACCAAGTGGAATTCTGGCGAGCCATCGCGCGTCGATCAAGCCGGCGTCTTAGAACGCATCGCCAGGATTCGAAAGGATGTCGAGGGCGATTTTGGCGTGTTTGTTTTGAACGAACGGTACACGCATGAGCCAATCGAGTTCAATGGCTACCACGCCTCCAACTTTCTGCTCGTCATCGGCGCGGATGGGATGAATTATTTGGCGCCGGAAGTCAAGTACCAACGCCATCAAATTATCGCCGATATACGTCATCAGCCGACCATCGGTTTTCTTTGGGAGCGCAATCGATCGGAGCGAATTCAAAACGTCCAGAGCAAAGCATATCCCGCGCTCGGCAGTCGCCATAGAGGAATATTGTACAATCATTTGATCGAGCGGTTCATTCGATCGCATAGAAATCCCGTCGATGAAGATCAACCGGCCATTGCCGACTCTGCTTTTCTCTTTCCACACATTTTGTAAATTGTCGCAGGGTTACAACAATGTCAACCGTGAGCGTTATTATCCCAACGTACAATAGTGGCAACACACTGCGGCTTGCATTGGAGAGTGTGTTGCAACAAGACTATGCCAGTTTCGAAGTTTGGGTTGTGGGCGATGGCTGTACGGATGATAGCGCGGACGTCGTTGCCTCCTTTGGCGATGATCGCGCGCAATGGCTGAACCTGCCGCAAAACTCCGGCACGCCAAGTTTAGCGCGAAATGAAGGCTACAGGCGCGCGAATGGGAAATACATCGCGTATCTGGGACACGATGATCTTTGGTTCCCCTGGCACTTGTCCCGACTGATCGAGTGCATCGAATCAACGTCGAGTGATTTTGTGTTCTCGTTGGGTATTCTAATCGGACCCGCCGGCGTTGAGCACACGTTTGGTTTACCGGTGCGAGCGTGGGATCACAAACGTGCCATCTCGCCCAGTAATTGGTTGCATCGAAAGAATCTGGTCGATATTGCCGGGGCGTGGCTGTCCGGCGTGAAAATGGGAGATGATTGCGTTTTCCTTGAACGGATTCAAGCCAGCGCCGCTCGCATTTATTTTTGTCAATCGCTCAGCGTCTTGAAATTTCCTTCCGCATCGTGGAAAATGTACGCGCGGGGTTCCGATCTGCCGCAGTTGGCGTATTCTCGAGCCATTCGCCAAGATGCGCGCGAGCTAACGCTCAAATTATTGACAGAAGTTGGGGCCCGAATGGCCCGCCAGGAAGTGAAATGGGAGTACGCGGTCAATTTGCCCAGACCCATGCGCGCGCTAGTCGAATGGATAATGGACAAGTACGGGCGTCAGCGCTGGCCCCTGAACGATTTTCTTTACTGGCTCTGGCGGCGGCGCGCAGGCTTGGATTCGAAATGATTAGCCATTGTGTACATTACAGCAAGGCAAAACCCGTTCGATTCTTGACCAAATTGCAACACACCAAGTCAGACACCCCCGCCAGAGGCGGTGGCTTGATGAGTTGGGCCGCCTCAAAGGCGGTCGCCCTGTTCTTACGTCTTAGGCTAAAGGCATAGAGCTATTAGATGTACGACAGCCCTAAAACAGTCCCTCTTCGTTGTTGGTTTCTTGTTCACGGATATAGGCTTGCACCTGTTCAAGCTCGAAGCCAACGGTTGACACCGCATAGCCTCGTGATTAACTCTCCGCCTCGGTTTCCCGAAAATCTTTTCACCTCCAACCGCAACCAACCCAGGCGTCGAATCCTACTCGAACCCTGCTCGACTCCTCACCAATCCCTTCATTGCCCTGGAAAAGATCCTGGTGCTTCATCTTCACCGGCTGCTTCAACCAATTCAGCGAGATCGTCAATCGCGCACATGCGGCTTTCCCCTTCACAAAAGGCGAACACAAACTAAAAGGCGATGAACCAGTTAAAGGACGAAAAGGACCTGCTCCAGTTCCCGATGTTGTTCAGAATGTGAGAACGGCATTTGCCGCAGCCCTGGACCGGGCCGGGATCCATGATTTCAGATTTCACGACCTGAGACACACCTTTGCAAGCCACATGGTAATGCGCGGGGCCAGCCTGAAAGACCTCCAGGAGCTACTTGGGCACAAGTCAATGTCGATGCTTCTCCGCTACACACACCTTACCCAAGAGCACAAAAAGAAAGCGGTCAATCTCCTCCAGGGGCTTACCACGATTGGCAATAAAAGCTTACGTGTCACAAAAGTGTCACAAAATAAAAAGAGCCGCACACTCGCGGCTGTTAAGTAGTTGATTTTCTTAGTGCCCCCGGCGTGACTCGAACACGCGGCACCGAGATTAGGAATCTCGTGCTCTATCCACCTGAGCTACGGGGGCGAGGAAATTAAAATTACTGCATTTCAATAAATCTGGCAAGGCGGGCTTTTCCCCGCCCATATCAAACCGGCTTCAAGGGCCGATCGGCGCCTCTTTCCTGGATGACCTCGTCAATCAGTCCGTATTCCTTAGCCTGCTCTCCGGACATATAGAAGTCCCTGTCGGTGTCTCGCTGTATCTGCTCGACCGGTCTTTCGGTGTGAGTGACCAGTATCTGGTTCAGGTCTTCGCGGAGTCTCAGGATTTCCTTTGCCTGGATATCAACATCGGTCGCCTGCCCCTGGAAGCCGCCCATCGGCTGGTGCAACATTATGCGGGCATGGGGAAGAGAGAATCTTTTGCCTTTTTGCCCGGCAGCCAGCAGGATCGCAGCCATACTGGCCGCCTGTCCCATGCACAGTGTTTCAACCTTCGGTTTTATGTACTGCATCGTGTCGTAAATCGCCAGGCCCGCCGTAACCAGGCCTCCCGGAGAATTGATATAAAAATGGATGTCCTTGTCCGGGTCTTCGGATTCGAGGAAAAGCATCTGAGCTATAATCACGTTGGCAATATCGTCGCTGATTGAGGTCCCAAGGAAAACGATCCGGTCCCTCAGCAATCTTGAGTAGATGTCCCATGCACGCTCACCTCGGCTGCTCTGCTCGATTACAATTGGAATGAGTCCCACTAATATATCCTCCTGTATGACCCCGCGTTGGGGGCGAAATTATCAGGCCTGCTCGGGTTCTTCGGCCCGGGGATCGGCTTCGGGCTCCTTTGCCTCTTCCGGCGTGCCGACGAAGACAGCTTCACTTTCTATGAACTTAAGCACTTTGTCTTGAAGTTTTCCTTCCTTTGCCCGCTCGACAATGGCGCTGTCCCGGTATTCGCTCTGGACCTTTGCCAGGTCTATTCGGTAGGCGGCGGCTACATCCCTGAAGACCTGCTCCTCGTCCTCGGAATCGAGCGAGATAGCTTCGGCTTCGGCTATCCTGGCGATTACGAGCCCGGTCCGGATGTCCTGTTCCGCCTGGAGCCTTGCGCCTGTCCTGTATTCGCTCGTATTCAGGGTATCAGCGTCAAACTTGAGCCGCTGGCTTTCGAACTGGTGTTTGAGGTTCTGGAGAATCCTGTCGGCTTCGCGTTCGATCACTCTGGGCGAAATTTCAAACTGGACCTTGCCGAGTATTTTCCGAAGGATCTGATCGCGCACGTTCCGAGAGGCGCTTTGCTCTTCGCGTTCGAGGAGTTTTTGCCGGAATTCCTGCCTCAGCGCCTCAAGGGTCTGGAACTGGCCTGAACCGATGGATTGAGCAAACTCGTCATTGAGTTCGGGGACTTCCTTTTCTTTGAGTTCCTTTATGGTCAGGTCAAAGCGGACACTTTTGCCCGCCAGTTCAGAGCTGGAAGCGTCCTCGGGATAGTGCAGTTCAAATGAGAAACTTTCTCCCGGCCTGCGCCCCAACAGGTGTTTGTCGAAATCAGGGTGGAGGCCGCCCTTACCGACCTCGGCCATGTAGTCATTGGTCTTGCCCTTCTCGAATACCCGGCCCTCTACGAAAGGCACGAAGTCGACGATGGCTACGTCTCCTTCACGAATGGGGCGGTCGCTCTCAAGCGCGCGAAGTTGAGAATGGCTCTGGACAAGTTTATCCAATTCGCCCTGTATCTGCTCGTCGGTGACTTCGACTGCCGGCTTATGGATTTTCAAGCCTTTGTAGTCAGGCAGCTCGAAGGGCGGGCAGATATCGACCACAGCCGTGTAAGTAAAAGCGCCGCCCTCTTCGAAATGCGACTCACTTATGTCGGCCAGGGTGAGTGGTTTGAGGTCGGATTCCTTGAGCGCATCCTCAAAGGTGTCCTGGATGAACTGGGATGACACCTCGTGCTCGACCGTTTTCCCATAATAGGATTTGATTATGCTCAGAGGCGCTTTCCCCGGCCGGAAACCTTTGATCTTGGACTTTTTTGCCAGATCGCGATACTTTTTTTCCAACTCTTCGGTGACTCTGGACCCCGGGATTTCCACCCGGATTTTCTTTTGACTCGGGCTGATCTCAGTTAACGAAACGTTCATTTCCACTCTTCTAACCTTTCTGATGAAATGAGTATCTCAGGGTCGCCAAAAGCGCACTTTTCTGGTGCGAGAGGGGGGATTTGAACCCCCAAGGGTTGCCCCGCTGGATCCTAAGTCCAGTGCGTATGCCATTTTCGCCACTCTCGCTCAGAGACTGGTAATAACATCCGGTAAACTTTTAACTTTATCTCATTAAATTCCATTTGTGAAGAGATAAGCTCGGACCATTCCCACTGCCAGCTGAGACCGGATTTTGCGCGGCGCTATGGCTGCCCCTCCGGTTCGTCCACAAGGCCTCCCGCTCCCGCCCCGTCTCTGGTCATAGACAGGTCAGGGAAAGCGTCGAGAATGAGCGGTCGGCCTTCGCGCTACGCGCTCATACGTTACCTAAGTATCGTAAGTCTATCATACGAGGAGGCAGCGGGTCCCGTCAGGTTCCTCCGCGACTCTGAATCCAAACAGGGTGGTCATCCGGGCAAAGCTCCTGCCGAACAAAAGTTCCATATTTTGGGCCGGGATGTTGAACTTATCACTCACAAACTGCCGGAAATGCTCCTCATATGAAAGGAGCCTCAGTACTTCCTGAACGTTTGCTCCATCATTCCGGCTCAGCTCTTCGAACGCGCCTGAAAGCATTGCGAACCCGCATCGGGTTTCGTGCCCGGCGATTATCTCCAGCAGCAGATCGACACCCTCGAAAATGTGCTCTCTCAGCAAAAAAGGCAGTTCGGCCGTGTCACGGGCGGGGATCGGGTCCCAACACGCCTGAGCCCGGCATTGAAGAGGCCGGTCATCATAGATGGAGCACCGGTCAGTTTCGGAAATCAGGAACACACATTCCCTCAGGCCTGCTTTTTCCCTGACCTTGATTCTCTCTTCGGGAAGCACAAAGGGCCTTCCATCGAAAGGCGAGCGCGCAGGCTCGCCCTTCCTCAGGGTTACGAGCTGGTCCCACGGGATTTTGCCGGACTGGAGGAGCACAAGGTCTTCCAGGTGAAGGGTGGGGCTCCCCATCCGGCAGCATTCGCCACACTGGGCGCAGGCGGGCAGAATCGTCCGGCAGGCCTCCTCGGCAGCCAGCAGCAAACGCTTCCAGGCATCGAGCCGATGCGAGCCCTCCATCTTGTCCCAAACCGACACCACTTCCTGAAAGGCTGGGGTCTGCTCGATTTGCCAACGGATACGCCGGGAAGGGATGAGCGGGTTGGCTTCTTCTTTCAGCAGCGATTCCACAAAGACGAACCAGTTCGCCCGAAACTGATCGATATCCCACGCGGAGGGATGATTTACACAAAGTTCGGAAAGACGCTCTGAGTCTTTTTGCATAAAAATTTGCACCTGTCGAATCAAGAAAGATAACAGCGGAAGACTGTCGCTGATGTTATCTGCCGGTTTGCAATCTTAGCCGATTCAAACTGATTAATAAACCTACTGAGATAGACATATTGAAAATAAAGCTATCTCATCACGTCTCGCCTCCTTCATTCTCGTGCATTCGCCCCAACCGAAATGGACCTGTGTACATTACAAAATATTATATTATCCGCCCCATCTCACAGTACAAATCATTCTTCTCATTTAGCGTCGCAAAATTGGGAGCCACGCTTCGCGCTGGACTTTACCTGTGCACGCGTCGGCAGTGTTAGTCAATGCAGCCATAAGGGCGTAGGATTTGAGGTGGTAAAGGCGCACAGGAAAGTCCGAAAGGCGCCGTGCGGCTCCTCGATCAGTGTTCATCCATGGCGTAAATGTGGTCTATCATTTGCGGAGGGCTGTTGCGGGGCGCCTTTGGGGGAAAATTTGGGGTCATCCTGCAAACGAGTACCTGCGGTCTGGACTTTCCGTTGCTGATTCCCCCGGCTTTAGGCGCCCAGAGGCAGCAAGCCCGGATGATATTCAATGAGACAGAATTCCGGCAGGGAGCCAAGACGGAGGTCTATCAAACTGCCGGTTTTTCCCAGCACGCTACCAGAAAGGCCCCGGTATCCAGCCCTCGGGCGTCTCCGTCCCTTTCTATGTCCACCGCTCGCGAGGGATCATCATGCTTGTCAAAGTGAACAGCCGTCCTGATCGAAGCCGGCAAGGGCGCCAGGTCCTTCATCTCAGATGGGGACCTGAAGCGGGCATGCGCGAAAATCGGATGGTCCTGTGCCGCTGCGGCCCTTCTTCGGGCAGCCCATGGGCTAAGACTGTTCAAGGAGGCAACCACAACCAGACCCCCAGGCCGGGTTACCCGGAACATCTCGGCGACGGCGCTCGAGGCATCTTCATCAAGAAACTCGATGGCAGTAACCGACACGGTTTTGTCGAAAGATCCCACGGCAAACGGAAGCCGGCGCATATCGCCCCGGACCATGTGGAAAGGGAGCCCGGACGCCTTCTTGCCGGCACGCCGCAGCATTGGCAAAGAGATCTCGAGTCCTGTTACCCGCGAACCGGCCGCCAGCAGATCTGCAGTAAAGACACCGGTTCCGCATCCGACATCTAGAATCTTTTCCCCTTGCCCTGGGCGAGCCATACCTAACAGAAGCCGGCTCTCATACTCCCTGACCAGCCTGCCTATGGGGGTCTCGAACCACATATCGTATTTTTCCGGCCACTCAGCGGAAAAATCGAAAATCTCCGCCATTTGGATCAATCCTTTAAGCAAGGCCCGGCTTTTTCGAGATCTCTGTCATTTCGATGCAGGATCTGAAAATTGAAGTATCTGCATACCGGTTTTCGGGTCTTTTTTTCGAAAGCCTCCAATTCCGCAGATTTCCAGCAGAATCACTTCGCCGATCAGCCATACATCTACCCCTGCCCTGGTACAGCCAACGGTGGCCGTGCCTTCCCGGCCCGTCGCGGCGTGCATGTGCAGCTCAGGATGCCCGTTTTCGTCGGGAAAGAGCGTTCCCACCGCAATGACCTCTTGAATTCCGCCCAATCTGTGAATTATGGGTATAATGTCATCTCCCCTGTTTTCCTCCGGGCCGACGACAAGGCGGCTCGCAGCGCCGGCGCCTCCGACAAACATTACCATTGCGTTGCGGACCGCATGCTCGCGGGCAAAATCAACCACTGCGTCCGGGAGGCGTTCTCCGGTCTCAAGCTTCAGGGCAAAAATACGTCCGATAGTTCCTTCGCTATACTGCATAACGCGCCACTTGCCTTTTTGCGATTAGAATTAAAAGTGCGCCGCTAAGAGTAAAATCTCCCCAGGCCCGGCAGCCTCCCGTCGCCCGCCTTTGGAAAAAGGAAGGCAAACAGAAGACCTGAGATTGAAAGAAGCTTGCCTTTCTACCCGATCACGATACGGTACAACGAAAGAAAAATAACCATCCAAGGCTGAGGTAAAAAAATCCCGGGCAAAACCCGGGATTTTGCATTCTTCCTCACATTGCAAGGCAGGATTAAATACCACATCGAGGCGTTCAAGTGTTCCAGTCTTGTGAGAAGGCCACACTGGTGGGGCCGCTCGCTGATCATGCCGAGCGCATCATGCGACGTTCCCGGCGCTGGATGCGTTTTATCGCTTTTTTCTTCTTGATTCGCCTGCGCTCCCCTTTGGAGAGATAGTAGTTGTGCCGGCGCAAGACGGGTTGAACGTTTTTCTGGAAATCTTTGCGGAGCTTACGAATCTTTTTCTCAATGTTTTCTCTCGGTTCAGCCTCCGTGCTTACCAATAAATTTCACCTGCCTTTCAAAATGGCCTCATCCGGGAGGCAATAAAATAATCCGGCCGGCGCATAGCTACACCTGACCAGAAGTAATCAAATCTATATCAGGGTGTAGATTAAATCAAGCAAAATAGCTCTGAGCATGGGTATTTTACTGCGAAGCAAGATCGTAGTGCGAGAAGTGCATCGTGAAGGTTGCCCGTCCCTGGGTTGATGACCTGAGGGAAGTGGAGTAGCCAAACATCTTCGAGAGCGGCACGACCGCCTCAATCACCTGTATCGCCTTTCGCCCCGTTATGCTTTCGATTCTTCCTTTCCTCATATTTATGTCGCCGAGCACTTCTCCGAGAAAGTCCTCGGGTGTGAGGATTTCTACCGACATGTAAGGTTCGAGCAATATGGGGGCACCCTGCTCGAAGCCATTTCTGAAAGCCATCGAGGCGGCCACCCGGAAGGCAAGTTCGCTCGGTGCCGCTTCCAGGAAAGTCCCGGCGAAAAAGGTCGTTTCGAACGTCCACGACAGGATAGCCGGAAATAGTCCCGCTGGTCAGTGCGTCTTGTATCCCTTGCTGGATCGCAGGGAAAAACATCTCCGGAATGGATTCGTCGCGCACTTTTTCCACAACTCTATTGCCAAGTCCTCTTTGCCTTGGGGTCAGATGTAGCTGAACCTCCGCAAAATGCCTGGTTCCCGAGATCTCCCGGTCGAATACCCCGATTGCCTCCGATGCATGGCTGATGGTTTCGCGATAGACAACCTGCGGCTTTCCGGCGCTCACAGGGACGTGATAGTCCCGCTCGAGCCTGTTTAGAACGATTTCCAGGTGCAACTCGCCCATGCCGCTGACGATCACCTGACCCGTATCTGCGCTTTCGACGAACCGGAAGGTAGGATCCTCTTCGGAAAGCTTTGACAGGCTGTCGAAGAGTTTTTCCTGGTCTGCTCTGGTCTGTGCTTCGACGGATATTGAGATTACCGGCTCGTAGACTTCCACGGGCTCGAGCAGCACAGGCCGATCCGGGTCGCAGATAGAATCGCCGGTGCCAGCCGTTTTCAGACCGAGAACTGCGACCAAGATTGCCGGCCCCCGATCTTTCGATCCGTTCCCGCTTGTTTGCGTGCATCTGAAATATGCGGGATACTTTCTCGCGGGCGCCTTTTGAGACGTTCAATACGTCGGCGCCAACCCGGAGCACCCCGGAGTAAATCCGCAGATAAGTCAACTTGCGGCCCTGATCCATGAATATCTTGAACGCAAGGGCGGCCAGAGGTTCCCGTTCATCGGACTTGCGCTGCTCGACAGCACCGGTCAGGGGGTTGGTGCCCTCGATCGCCGGCACATCGAGCGGGGAGGGGAGGAAATCAACAATTGCGTCCAAAAGCGGCTGGACGCCCTTGTTTTTCAAGGAGCTGCCGCAAAGCACCGGAACGGCTTTAAGTGCAAGCGTCAGACGCCTTATCACCGGAATGAGCTGCGCTGCCGTAATCTCCTCGCCTCCAAGATAGCGCTCCATCAGCTCATCATCGAATTCGCCCAGCTTGGCGACCAGATATTCCCTGGCTTCGTTTGCCGCAGGCATAAGATCAGGGCCAATCTCCCCAATTGTGAATTCTGCGCCAAGGGTCTCATCGAGCCAGAATATCTGTTTCATTGAAACCAGGTCGATTACGCCCCTGAAGTCCGATTCGACTCCAAGGGGTATCTGGACGGGCAGCGGGATTATTTTGAACTTGTCCGCGATCTGGCTCACCGTGCTATTGAAATCCGCCCCTATTCGGTCCATTTTGTTCACAAAAGCTATCTTGGGTACATGATGGCGGTCGGCCTGATGCCAGACGGTCTCCGACTGCGGTTCGACCCCATCGACTCCCGAAAATACCGCTATCGCCCCATCCAGGACTCTTAGCGAGCGTCCGACTTCTATTGTGAAATCAACGTGACCAGGGGTGTCTATCAGGTGGATTTCATGGCCTCGCCACTCGCAGGTCGTAACGGCGGAAGTTATGGTGATGCCGCGCTCTTGCTCCTGTTCCATCCAGTCCATCACGGCGGTGCCGTCGTGCACTTCGCCCATCCTGTGCGAACGGCCGGTATAGAACAGGATACGTTCGGTCAGCGTGGTCTTACCCGCGTCTATGTGGGCTATTATTCCGATATTTCTATATAGGTTCAAACGCTTTAGGTCGGACATAAACTCCACTTTGCCAGGCGGATTTGAAGATCATCCTGCATCTAATTTCAAACAAGCGCGTAAGTTTAGGAAATCGGACCATATATGTCAAGCGCGCTGCCAGTGCCAAAGGGCGGGTGGATGAGTTAACAGGTGAGCGGGTGAGCGGGTAAAATAGACGAATCCAGAGCAGCAACTGGATTGCTTAGATCCTCTGCGGCAAAATGGCCGTCGCGGACGATTAATTGGCGTCTTGCGTCCGGCCCACGAATCCGGTGTAATCACAGACACTTGTGACATAAGAAAGAAAAATCACGCAATATCAAGATTCACTGCATAAGAAGGAGATTGGATGAAAAACATACCCTAAAACGATTCAGTTCAGACTAAGCCTGGATAGGCTTATCTTATTTGGTCCGAATCAGGCACTATGTTGCGGATATCTCTCTGTGCACCCATTAATCAGGTCATTTGCCAGATAATCCGGTCTAATCGTGAATAATCCCGGATAACCCGGTTTGATATTTCTTGGCCGAACTGTTAAAAACACCACAATCCTATCACTCTTGCGGGTATCGTGAGGGCCATGGGGGCTTCTTTGAAAAATGTGAGGAGAAACCAGTATGGCGCCTGATTCAAGCCTCCACAGGCACCATGCGGCGGGATCCGAAGCAGACCTTCGCATTGTTGTGAAGGTTGCTGCTTCACTTCTACTTTCCCTGTTCATTTTCCACTTCCCAGCTCAGGCAGGGGCAGAGAGCACGGAAGTCCCCGGGGCGCTGGCAGCGCTGTCGTTGCCAGGCGATTTACCGAAAAGGGACATTTCCACAATGCCGCTCACCTTGCCCACTCCTACGGATGCTCTAAAAGGGACCTCCGCGGTGCTATGGAGAAACGGAATCCAGATACCCCTACATGAACCACTTATTGATAGATACATACGCTTCTACCAGGGAGATGGCCGAGTTACTTTTTCGGATGCCATGGAAAAGGCAAGGACATGTCTTCCGCAGATGACCGAGATTCTGGAGAGCCAAGGAGTACCGGCTGAAATGGTTTCCATTGTGTTTGTCGAGAGCCGTTTCGAGAAGGACTCGTCATCGTATCGAGGAGCGGGTGGTTATTGGCAGATGATGGCGGCGACAGCGAGGGACATGGGATTACGAGTCGACAGTTGGGTGGATGAGAGACGAGACCCCATTAAGTCGACCAAGGCTGCCGCCAAATACTTGAAAACACTTTACGAAAAGTACGACTCATGGTTGTTGGCCCTTGCCGCATACAATGCGGGAACCAGGCCAATTAATTGCGTGGCGAGAAAGTGCTGCGTTAAGGACGGGGAGCTTTATGGGCGAAGGATGCCCGCGTATTCGGCAGTTTATGTTTCAAAAGTGCTGGCCGCGATGCATATACTACGCGAGCCGGAAAAGTACGGGTTTGAGTATCCCAACTTTTGCAGGCCTACGGACTTCGATCCGGTTTTGATCAATACGCCTCTGAAACTCGAAGAGGTGGCACAATGGATCGATGTACCCGTCAGTCGTTTACAGGAACTCAATCCGTCACTGCGACTGGATACGATGTACCCCGGTTCCGGATTTGCACTGCGTTTGCCTCCGGGTTCCAGAGAGAAATTCGACCTCGCCTACGAGGTTTATACCCGAAGGTAAACCATTAAAAAGGGTACTATGGCGCCTCACGAAAAAATCTTCACGACATGGAAAAATTGCCCGTATGAGTATTAGGATGGTGGCTGTCGAGCTTTATCGGATCATGAAAAAGATAGAAGAGCTCGAGAAGGAGTTGGAGAGTCTGGAGGCCGGGTCACAGGAAAGAGTGGAAATAGAGAGTGACCTCAGAGAAGCCAGGGTCCAAAAGGACCGGGTGAAAAAAATGATCGAGGGAGCCAAAGGTGATTAACCGGTAAACCCCCTCAGGTCGGTTTGCATGACCGGCAACCAGGATTTTCAATGCCACACAGCCAGAAAAAAGGCCCTCTTCGCTAGAGGGCCTTTTTTTTGGGTTGTGCGCCCGGTAGGCGGGGAAGCTCATTACATGCCGGTTTGTTCGGGAAAGCTCACCTCGAAAATATCCAGGTCTCTTCCGATTCTGATGGACTGAAATTCTTTGCGCGCCTCCTCTTCGAGTTTGCCGAGTTCGCTGTTTTCGTACCTGGGGCTTATATGAACGAGGATCGCCCTGGCAGCGCCGGATTTCCTGGCAATCCCTGCTGCTTCGGCAACCGTCATATGGCCTTTTACATCGGCGTGTTCGGAGTGTTCGGTGAGAAACATGCCTTCCAGAAAGGCCACGTCCGCTTTTTTGCATAGGGAATAAACGCTGGGAGCGGGTCTGGTGTCCACCACGAAGGCGATATGCCTGCCCCTTCTGGCGGGCCCAAGCACTTCGGAGGGTTGTACAATCTTAGCTGAGGAAGTCTTTACGCTTTCGCCTTTTTGGAGCTTCCCCCAGAGCGGTCCCATCGGTATTCCAAGGGTCTGTGCCCGCGCGGGGTTGAATTTTCCCGGCCTGTCCAGCTCCTCGAACCTGTATCCAAGGCAAAACCGGGTATGTTTGACCGGTTGCCACAGAATCTGAGCCTGGCCGTCCCGGTATGCCGGACCAGAGTTATCTGCGGACCATTCGGTGATGTTTATTGGGAAGTTGACCTTGAACTCAAGCGTCTTCCGACACTGGGTAACGAACTCCCGCGTCCCGGGGGGACCAAGGATTGTAAGGGGGTCCGGGCTCTCCATCTGAGCCCGGAGCATGATCATACCGGGAATCCCCAGGCAGTGGTCGGCATGCAGGTGGGTTACGGCGATCAGCTTCAGCCCTCGCACCCCGAGCCGTGCCCTTTTCCAGTTGATCTGGGTCCCCTCCCCGGCATCGAAGAGATATATTTGACCATTGAGCCTTACCGCCAGGGAAGAAAGCATCCTATAGGGCATCGGCATCATCCCGCCGGTGCCGATCAATACGCATTCCAATTCGCGATCCTTATCGCAGGCTGAGTGTAGTGCGGTCGATCTAGTGCATTGTCAACTAAGTTCCTATAGGTAATGACCTACAATCCGTCATTCCGGCGCAGGCCGGAATCCAGCGTCTTTTCAGTTGTTTAACAGCACTGGACCCCGGCCTTCGCCGGGGTGACGATTCCTTGCAACATGTAATAACTTTGTTGACAATGTACTAGTGCAATGCCAACTAAGTTCAGATAAGTAAGTACCTACAGGCCGTCATTCCGGCGAAAGCCGGAATCCAGCGTCTTTTCAGTCGGTTAAAAGCACTGGACCCCGGCTTTCGCCGGGGTGACGATTCCTTGCAACATGTGATAACTTTGTTGACAACGTACTAGTTTCGTTTCGCCTTAATCGTTCCGCTACCCTGATTTGAGTTTCAAATGGTCCCGCTGCGTGCAGCCGGCAGGATCGGCCCGACAAACATTTCCAGTCCACCTCGAGGAACCAGGATGCCGAAGGTCAGAATTTATTCCGAAACATTGCGCGTGTCCACGGAAAGAGCCTCCAAAGAAACGATTTAATAATAAATAACACGCCATACAAGCAACATCTGAATGTCGGGCTATTCGAGACAAGGCGGGTTTTGACCGGTATCGAACCAAGAAAATCGGCAAGCGGAGGCCTTTTGATGGAATTTTTTTCTCCTGTAAAGTATCATTGAATTAAGCTGGTTTAGAAACCCCACTTGGAAGGGAGCACAGAAATGGCCGATGAAAACGCGGTTTGCAGTGGTTACGAAAAAATGCCGGTCAGTCGGCTCGAGCCTGGAGAGATGGGAGTTCTACTGGCTCGGGCCGGCGCAGGCAAAACAGCCTGCCTCACTCATATTGCTCTGGGATACATGCTCGACAAGGAGCCTGTTCTCCATGTATGCGTCGATGTGGTCCCTGACAAAGTGAAGCTCTGGTACCACAAACTGCTCAAAGATATCTTTTCGAACCAGCCCGAATGTAAGGTTACCGACTTACAGCACGCTATCGAACCGCTGAGGTTTATAATGTCATTTCTCAACCGGACATTCAGTCCGGAGAAGTTGGAGACAAGCATCGACAATCTCAAGGAGCAGGCAAAGTTCGTGCCTGCGCTTATCGTTCTGGACGGCCTGGACTTTGGCCGTGCGCGTGCACTTTTCGAAAAGATAGGCGGTCTCGCCCGGAGGCACTCGGCATCGATCTGGGTCTCGGCCAGGTCTCATCGGCATATACCGGACGTAAATGAAAGAGGCATCCCGTACCCCATCGACGCGATGGATGATCTTTTCAGCTCCGTTTTCATCCTCGAGCCGGAAACCGATGGCATAAGGCTGAAGGCGCTGAAGGAAAAAGGCAATTACAATCCGGCTGCAGATTCCGAATTTTTACTTGATTCCAATACTTTTCTTTTGAGGAAATAATCCCACCTCGCGGAGCGTGGAGATCAATGAGGTTTGCCATTCGTTGATGGAAGAAGATCTGGTCACCAGTCTGACGCGACAGGTAAAAGAGGAGGTAATCGAGAACTACCTGATGGAGCGTCGTCTGATAGAGCTTCAAATCGAGAACCTCAACACACAGGCTGCTGAAACCCGGAGGCGGGCCTGGGTGGTTGGCCTGCGGCTGGCAAGGCTTTCAAGTCTCATGATTCAGCCGGACGTGCAAAGCCGCCTTCAGGAACTTCTTGGAATGAGGTCCTGCTACTTCTGGATTGCCTGTCTGAATGTGAAATTCAAACGGGGAGTGCGGCTGATTTGGGTGAGGGCGCTGACAAAAAAAACAAAATTCCGCAAGGTGATCCTCGAATCCTATTCCCGCCTTTTTTACCGGATGGCACAGTATAAGGAGCAGTACGAAGAACTCTCAAACGAGCGCTCAGCAGTCAACAGGAACATCGATTCCTTCCAGAAGAATTTCGACCTCCTTTCGATACTCAATTTTCTCAGGAATCTGGACATGCGTGGGATCGAAAGAAAGAAGATTCTGGGGGACAACTTTACGGCGATGGAAATGGCCGAGTTGGACAGGAATCTCTATATCAGCCCTGTATCGATGGAAAAACTTAGCGCCCCCGCCCCTCTGGATCTTCCTGAGCCTGATTCGATCCGTGAGGAACTCAGTAACCTCGCCGAGGAAATATTTCAGCGTTACGGAGAGGCGGTGAAAAAAATCCTGAGGTGATTCTCCACACCCGCCATCACACTCCAACTCAGAAACCCGATTTGCGATTTGACGCATCGCCCGTTTGGGTATATCTGTCCAGCTTGCGGTTTGGGTGCTCAACAGTTAAACTCAAAGGTAAGGCGCTTTTTTTGCGCAGATAAAGCCGAAGTGACCAAGGCAGCAGCAGTTTTGCGTTGTCATCGCCCTCGGGACGACATATCGGCGGAGAGCCAAAATTAACCGCGCAATGGCTCGGTTTTGGAGGAGAATTGGTAAGGATAGCCACTCGGAAGAGGTTTTGGGTTGCCGCTGTCTTCGGCATGATCGTTCTATTCTATACCGTCAAGCAGGCCAACCTTCACAAGTTTACGCAACACCTGGGAGATATAAACCCTTTTTGGGCCGTTGCCGTGGTAGCATCGGCTTTCTTAAGCTATGCCTGCGTTGCAGGAGTTCTTGACAAACTGCTAAGGGGCATTGGCCTCTCGATCTCCTTTGGGTCCTGTTTCAAGATTTCGCTGTTGTCCTGCACCCTCAACTACCTGATGTCAGTGGCCGGACTGAGCGGGGTGGCTGCAAAGGTGTACCTGCTCTCACGCGAGGACATCCCGCCAAGCAACACGCTCTCGGTGTCGATCATACACGGCTTTCTCACCAACACTATCGCGGTCCTGTTCATATACCTGGGATTTTTCTATCTCTATAGCCAGCACCAGATAACCGACCTAAACCAGGAAGTGTTCGGGGCGATGGTCCTGCTCGTTGCTTTCCTGCTGACCTGGGTGACCATCCAGACAATCATTCATGAGGCTTTCCGAAAGAAGGTGTGGCGAATCGGCCTCAACCTGGTGATTGCCTTTTGCGCCAAGATTGGAAGGCCGCACTGGATCAGGCTTGAGAGAGCAGAGGTTTTTTTTGAAAACTTCAATGAAAGCCTGAACATGATCATGGGAAACAGGGGAGTGCTGCTGTTCCCGGCGTCCCTTGCCCTTCTCGATTGGATATGCATGTTCCTGTGCCTGAAGTTTTCGTTTATCGCGATAAGCTACCCGGTGAGCAATAAAGTCTTGATGGTGGGATTTTCGGTTGGTCTTTTCATGAGCCTGTTTTCGCTGACCCCAGCATCGATCGGACTCATGGAAGGCTCCATGGCGGGATCGTTCTACCTGATGGGACTCGACTACGAATATTCCCTGCTGGCAGTCCTAATCTATAGGATAGCCTACTACTTCGCCCCTATCGCGGTCAGCATTTTCTTTTTTAAACGATTCTTCCCGCGCTCGGACCTGGCCGGGTCCGGCAAGGCATCCCGCTGACTGCCCAACGCGCATGACAGACGAAGCGAGCGGGATGCCTTCCGCGCTACGCGAAGTACATCGCCAAGGGGTGCCCGGGAGAGCATTTTACCGAATGATCGCTTACTGTTGTTAACAAGTCTGTCATACGAGGCATCCCGCTGACTGCCCCATCTCTGGTATCAGTCCACATCAGTGTGTTTTCGGACCTGAGGGGGCTGTTTTTCTTTCCTTCACCATATCGCGGGCTTCCATGCAGACAAAAACGGGTTGGAGGCGCTCGACGAGCATGGGCAGCTTCGAGGCGAAAAACAAAGCCCCCCCAATGCAGCAGGCCGCCCCCAACAGCAGCGTGTTTTGAACTCCTATTTTCCCCGCGATGCTTCCGGCGACAAGACTTCCGAACGGCATGACGCCCATGAAGGACATTGCGTAAAGACTCATGATCCGGCCGCGTTTGTCCTCGTCGACGATCGTCTGTATGATCGTGTTGCTGGAAGCTATCTGTGTCATCATCGAAAATCCGGCCATAAAAAGAAAGAAAACGCAGAACATGAAGCTGCGAGAGAGCGCAAACGCTGCAATGGCAAGCCCGAATGCACCCGCTGCGGCGGGAATTACTTTTATGAGCCCATGCGCGTTTTTGCGGGATGCCAGGTACATGGTTGCCGAGAGCGCTCCTATGCCTGCCGCTGACATCAGCAAGCCGAAAGTATTCGCGCTTCCGTGCAAAACGTCTTTGGCATACGCGGGCATGAGCACCAGGTAAGGCGCGCCCGCTATGCTGAAGACCGAGAGCAGGGCGAGGATCGCGATAATCGGCTTAAAATTGCGGGCATAGTCAATTGCTTCGCGGAATTCGCCCCAGAGCTGACCAGTTTGCCTGCGGCGTTCTTTTCCAGCCACCCTGATGGCCTGAAGAGCGGCAAGCACAGCCACGTAGCTGATCCCGTTGATAAGAAAGCAAACCCCCTCCCCAACGGTAGAGATCATGATTCCTGCAACCATGGGGCCGATGAAGCGAGCGCTGTTAAACATCGCCGAATTCAGCGCTATCACATTTCCGATGTCCTCCCTGTTTTCGACCATCTCGATCACGAATGACTGCCGTATGGGTATATCGAAGGCGTTTACCGTTCCAATGAAAATGCTCAGGACGACGATGTGCCACGGCTCAACGGCCCCGGCCAGCACCAGCGCCGCAAGGACCAGCGCCTGCACCATGGAAAGCCCCTGGGTCCAGAGAAGCAGTTGCTTGCGGTTGAACCTGTCCGCCACAACACCGGCGAACGGGCCGAGAAAAAGCGTGGGGATCTGGTTGGAAAAGGCCACCACGCCGAGCAGAAGCGTCGAGCCGGTAAGCCGGTAGACAAGCCAGCTAAGCGCAACCTGTTGAGTCCACGTCCCGATAAGAGACACACTCTGGCCGAAGAAAAAAAGGCGATAATTCCTGTACCGGAATGCTCTGAAAATCGCCCCGACGCTTACCCCTAAACCAAACTTCATTACATATTTCCCCGAAAACCGAATTCAATGATTTAGCAGAGGATGGAGAAGACATACAGGTGCGATTTCTCAATGGGTGAGAGAAACGCCTGAACTAACCGTAGTCTAGCCCCTTGTGGGCGGCCTTTTTAAAGGCGCAGAGAAAACCAAAATCCAACAAGATCGTCGAGAGGGACCAAAGGCTTCATGCTTCCGGCTTCACGCTTCTTATTTATTGCTCCACACCGGCTTTCTCTTTTCGATAAATGCGCTCATCCCTTCGAACGCGTCGTCCGCCATACAATTCATCGCTATGACTTCTTTAGCGTATTCGTAAGCCGATCTTTCGTCGAGGTCCACCTGGGAGTAGAAGGCGTGCTTCCCGAGGCTCAGGACAAACGGACTTGCCTGTGCCAGTTCCAGGGCCCAATTGCGGGTTTCTTCGGCGAGTTTTTCAGGTGAGACGACCTTGTTGACCAGGCCGAACTGCAAAGCTTCTTCGGCGGAGACAAAGCGGCCGCTGAGAAGCATGTCCATGGCGTGCCGCCTGCCGACTACACGAACCAGAGGGATCATTGGAGTGGTGCAAAAAAGACCTATCTTCACGCCGGGAGTGGCGAATCGAGCTCCGGTTTCGGCGACGGCCAGATCGCACGCTGCGACAAGCTGGCATCCAGCGGCAGTTGCGATCCCATGTACCTGTGCTATTACGGGCTGCGGCAGCTCGTGGAGCTTGAGCATCATTTTATTACACCGGGTAAAGATTTCCCGCAATTCGCCCAGGCTCTTATGCTTGCTCGTCATTTCCCGAATGTCGTGTCCGGCGCTAAACGCCGGGCCGTTGGCTCGAATGACGAGAATGGATATCTGGGGATCTTTTTCAACCTTATCAAGGGCGCCTTGGACCGCGTCGATCATCTCCAGTGAAAGCGCATTCCTGATTTCGGGCCGGTTCAGCGTGAGCCAGCCAATCGGAGGGTCTTTTTCAAGCAGTACTGAGTTCATCGGATCAGCTCCCATTCAGTTCATCGATCAAAGGCCGCAAACCGTGTCAGGACTCATGCGGCATCTGATATAAAGATAATTCTGCAAGATACCGTTTAACACTATTCCCACTCCGACTCTCCATCCAGGCAGAAGCGCAGGGCTTTGTTTATCTCCTCAATCTGCTCGGGGTCTGTAACCTTCCCTCGCTTTTCATTCCTGATGTAGAAGGCGTCGGCCGCCCGATCACTCTTGGTCGTGATTTTGGCTACGGATATCGGTATCTGAAGTTCGTGCAAAGTCCTGGTAATGGTATAGAGAAGTCCTATGCGGTCCGCCGTATAAACTTCCAGGATAGTGTACACGGCCGAGGATTCGTTATCGATAACGATCTTGCTTGGCTCCGTCCGCAACGCTTTTGGCTGCCGCCTTCCCGCCGAACGCGCCGCTATCCGGTAGTCCAGAGCTAACTTGCCCTTGAGAAGGCGGTCCATATCCTTTCTCATCGCCTCCCAGTCCATTGGCGTGTCGCCCTCCGGAAGCCGGCACTGGAACAGGAGCAGGGTGATTTCGTTGTTCATTGTAAATGCCTGGGCACTGATGATGTTGAGTTCGTGGAGCGTCAGGATTCCCGCCGATTTTGCAAGAAGCCCCGGCCTGTCATAGCTCATGAATGTAATCTCTGCGGTCTCGCGCCCGGAGGAGACCTCCCAGATAAAAGGGCTTTCGGATTCCTGGAGCCTGCGGCCCAACTGGATATGCTTCACTATCTCCTCTGGGGATATGGAAATTAAATACCTCGGAGCGAGTTGTGAGAAATAGGTCTCCACCTCCCCAGGGCTCAGAAGATCGGAAACGCGGCTCTCGATCTGCTTTTTTACCCTGGCCACCCGTTCGGAGATGACCCGTGAGCTCGGTTCGCCTTTTTCCAGTATGCTCCGAAGATTGCAGTAGAGGGTCAGCACGGGTGTATTGCGCCATTTATCCCTGGCGCGGGGACCAGTGGACATCATGTCGGCGAAAGTGAGCAAAACGAGCTGATCGAGGTATTCCTTTCTCCCGACTGCGGCGGTGCAGCTCGATAGCATTTCCTGGTCGGCCAGATCTCGCAGAGACGCACTGTCCAACAGAAGCAGGTGTTGGGATACAAGGAACTGGACCGTTTCGGTTTCCTGGGACGACAGGCCCAGGCGTCTTGCAACAGCGGGCATCATCTCGCCGCCCCTGGCCGCATGCCCGCTGCCCGAACTTTTTCCCACATCGTGGAGGAGGCCGGCGAGCAGCATGGGGGCAGGGTCCCCCAGGTCAGCGGCGGTCATGGTGAGTTCCGGTTCTTCCTCGGAGTACACCCCGGCGATGACCTTCTTTAGCTCGGCGACAGTCCGAAGGTGGTGCTCCTGGACCGGGTAGAGGTGAAATTCGTCGTGCTGGACCAGCCCGTGTACCGAAGAAAGCTCAGGGATGAGCGCAGTCATCAGGCCGTATTCGTAGAAGCGGCGCAGAACCGGGACCTCGGGCGAATCGGCCCGGAGCAGGTCCAGGAATTCATCTTTAACACAAGGGTCTCCCGAAGCCGCGTCCAGGACGTTTTTATTGTGAGATATCCATTGCCTTGTAACGTTCGCCAGCCCAAGACCGCGCCGGGCGGACACCGCAAAGAGATGAACCAGGCGCTCCGGCGTTGCCGGGTAACGGTCGGTCTGGATGTGGATCTTTCCGGACCTGGCGACCATCCCTTCTTCAATGATAGTTTCGGTCTGTTCGGCGCCAGTGGAGCGGCCCTCATCGAGTCTTTCCCAAAATTCCCGCGAAACCTCGGCAACCCCTTCAAACAACTGGTGGACATGCTGCATGAAGATTTCGACAGGAAGAAAACCCGATCTTTCCGCATATCCCAGCTTTCGGGCAAGCGTCTCCTGGTCGCCGAAAAGAAGCGTGCTGACCGCCCGTCCGGACGTGGCCCGCAGAAGTGTCAGGTACCGGCAGAAGGCTTTTTCCGCATTCTGAAGGAAGTCCACTTCCTGCCGGCTGAGATAGCCCTGGAAAATTGCGTCCTCAAGGCTGCGGATCTTGGATTCGATGCGGCATCCGGCCCGGATGGCGCGAATTTCAGAAAGTCCTCCGGGATTCTCTTCGAGGTCGGGCTCAAGCCAGTTCTGAGCGCTTTCGAGCAGCTTCTTGCGTGTTGCAATGGACTCCCGGAGAGAACTGAGAAAAAATGCCCGGTTTTCGAGGATATGATTGTCAATTTCCCGATCGAGCTGATCTGCAAGGTTGCGGTTTCCGGAAATGTAGCGGAGGTCCATGAGCTTGAAAAACAAGTCCGAATCCGCCCGCGCCAGGTCCATTATCTGTGCCGCCGATCCCTGGAAGGCTTCAACATGCCATCCAGCCTCGATGAGCGGTTCGGTGATCTCATCGATCCAGGCATCTTTTATAGCTGAATCATCGGCCTGGAGACACAGGATGGGAACCGCCTGGGTCGGGCTCGATATGCCGCGTCCAAAAGAGCCGATCGCCGCGATCGCACCTCCGGCCCGGAATGCCTCTGAGCCGTTGACCAGCCGATTGGCAAGGCGGTTATATAAAGAGATGATAGCGATCTCCAGCAGGCTTGTGTGGCGATCAAGCGCCTGCTCGCTGCCTTCCTCAAGAATCAGCTCTCGCTGCTTCCTCAAGGATTCGGAGATGTTCCCGTTCATGTTTGGCCTCACTTCAGAATCTTTTGAAATTAGTGTCCATCCGGAAACACCTGAGACAAATTCCACGCCCCGCGAGGTTTCTGTTCGGAAAGGAGGGATTTTTCGTTCTGGCAAGAAAATCGAGGGCTTGCGCGGAGGCGTACAATGGGTACGCCGCACAAGGAAGCCCGAAGATTGACACCGCCAGGGTGGAAAAGGACCATTTCCGAACGGAAACAAATTAGAATTCTAAGCAGTTTTGTCGCAAAAGAAAGGGTAAAATGAACCAATCCAAATGGGCAATCGCCAATCGGTCCGATCCCCAGGCGCAAAATCGGCCAACACCGGTAGCGCCGTCTTCCACGGCGGCGGTGGTATAGTAAAATATGAATTTCTTTTTTATCCCTTGACGTGTATAGACAAACTGTCTATACGGATCATATCGTTTAGGAGGGCGCGAAATGGCGAGGAAAGAGCATACCATGAAATACACGACTGAGGAACTTGACGAACTGGTCAAAAAGGGCGGCTCTCGTTCCGATTGGGAAAAGGCGGCCGGCATGACAAAAGCCGAGATTGAAGCGGCTGTTGCCTCCGATCCCGACGAGGCGGATATGGTCATGGACTGGGACAATGCAACGGCTGAGCTACCCAAGCCCAAGGCCATTTTAAACATGCGAATCGATAGAGACGTATTAGAATATTTCCGCAAGACCGGAAAAGGCTACCAAACCCTGATTAATGCCGTTCTTCGGTCGTATGTCAAACGGAAGGACCAGCACCATAACCACGATTAAAGGCAACGCGGCCTTCCACGGCCGCGCCCACATGTTTCAATCCACGCCCCCGCGCGGGGGGCGACTGTCGGAATCACGTCTTGCGCCCGTGAACTAATGAGATCCAAGGTTTCAATCCACGCCCCCGCGCGGGGGGCGACCGGATCGCTCAAATTCGTATCGACACTGGTTTCAATCCACGCCCCCGCGCGGGGGGCGACGTAAGGAAGGTCATGATGGCGATGACTGTTTCAATCCACGCCCCCGCGCGGGGGGCGACGACGACCTGCGGTTCAACGCATACGTGAGGCTGTTTCAATCCACGCCCCCGCGCGGGGGGCGACTGGCATGCACGATCGCTACGCAATGACGCTGATTCGAAGTTTCAATCCACGCCCCCGCGCGGGGGGCGACCGCAGCATGCCGCCGCCGCCGATGCGCATACGTGTTTCAATCCACGCCCCCGCGCGGGGGGCGACCATACCCTGGTGCGACGCTATAACGCGCGACAGTAGTTTCAATCCACGCCCCCGCGCGGGGGGCGACCTGTGAGCCGCGGGATCGATGCGTCGAACAGATGAGTTTCAATCCACGCCCCCGCGCGGGGGGCGACTCGGCGGATCTTCAGATGCAGCTGCCACAGCATGATGTTTCAATCCACGCCCCCGCGCGGGGGGCGACGCAGACGCGATCGAGAGTCCTGCGGCATGACCTGTTTCAATCCACGCCCCCGCGCGGGGGGCGACGCTCGGCCTGCGACGCACTGACGTGCATCGAGTTTCAATCCACGCCCCCGCGCGGGGGGCGACCGGCATCAAGCTGAGACGCACTGAGCATAGAATGTTTCAATCCACGCCCCCGCGCGGGGGGCGACCGCGTCGCCATGAGGTCGACGCCAGAATGATAAGTGTTTCAATCCACGCCCCCGCGCGGGGGGCGACGCTGGCGTTGCAGCGCGATGATGCCGGCATTAGTTGTTTCAATCCACGCCCCCGCGCGGGGGGCGACCAGATCGATCGCCGAAGCGCATGCGCATCACCACATGTTTCAATCCACGCCCCCGCGCGGGGGGCGACACGCATGGCCTGCAGCGACCTAGCCGCGAGTCTGCAGGTTTCAATCCACGCCCCCGCGCGGGGGGCGACTCGGTGATCGGCTACGTCCGCAGCCCGGATCCTGTTTCAATCCACGCCCCCGCGCGGGGGGCGACCGTGCGGCTACACGTACGTATCGAGCTCAAACGTTTCAATCCACGCCCCCGCGCGGGGGGCGACCACGTGCGATGCAGTATGCTCGTCGAGCATGTTCTAGTTTCAATCCACGCCCCCGCGCGGGGGGCGACCCAGCGAGTGCGATGACCGCCGCCGGCTGCAACGGGTTTCAATCCACGCCCCCGCGCGGGGGGCGACTGATAGATGTTCTATGTATCGGACGAGCTCGTGACTGTTTCAATCCACGCCCCCGCGCGGGGGGCGACATGCGACTCAGGCGTTATCGGTCACGACGATCTGAAAGTTTCAATCCACGCCCCCGCGCGGGGGGCGACTGCCAGAGATCACGGCAGGTACGTCGAGCAGTCATGTTTCAATCCACGCCCCCGCGCGGGGGGCGACTTCGCGGCCTACGAGCATAAGGTACTCTATATGTTTCAATCCACGCCCCCGCGCGGGGGGCGACCTCATCGATGCCTGCAACGGTCGACGCTGTATGTGTTTCAATCCACGCCCCCGCGCGGGGGGCGACCCGGTCACGTGATGCATTCCGGCAGACTGCCGGTTTCAATCCACGCCCCCGCGCGGGGGGCGACACGCGATGAAATCGCGCAGGTCGTGCCGATGGCACGAGTTTCAATCCACGCCCCCGCGCGGGGGGCGACTGAGATGTGCGCACGCCAGCTGATCCTGCTCAGCGTGTTTCAATCCACGCCCCCGCGCGGGGGGCGACCGTACGACCGTCATGGACTGGCGCCATGACGTTACATGTTTCAATCCACGCCCCCGCGCGGGGGGCGACCGATCGAGCCGTAATCGGACGCATCGGATGACAGTGTTTCAATCCACGCCCCCGCGCGGGGGGCGACCGAGGCATCGACGATAGTTCTATGGCAGCTACGTCAGTTTCAATCCACGCCCCCGCGCGGGGGGCGACTCGACGATACGTCAGCCGCAGCATACAATCTGCACTGTTTCAATCCACGCCCCCGCGCGGGGGGCGACTGCGATCGCGAGCGCTTGATGCGCTCAGCTATCGGATGTTTCAATCCACGCCCCCGCGCGGGGGGCGACCTGACTGCATCATGACGCCAACGTCGCAACGCTTAATATGTTTCAATCCACGCCCCCGCGCGGGGGGCGACCGCGTCTGCGCCAGGCCTGTGCGGCGGAATGCAACTGTTTCAATCCACGCCCCCGCGCGGGGGGCGACTTTCAGCGTGCGACCGCATTGTAGGCAACTGTAGCTGTTTCAATCCACGCCCCCGCGCGGGGGGCGACCCAGTGCCGACTGCGACTCGGCACGCTCGTGCCATGGTTTCAATCCACGCCCCCGCGCGGGGGGCGACCGTAGCATGCGCTGAGGCTCAACCGATAATCGGCATGTTTCAATCCACGCCCCCGCGCGGGGGGCGACTGCAAATCGCCGGCAGCATCGCATGCTCGAATGCTGTTTCAATCCACGCCCCCGCGCGGGGGGCGACCCAGGCCTCGCCGATGTCGCTCAGCGCACAGACGGTTTCAATCCACGCCCCCGCGCGGGGGGCGACAGCGTGGATCGCCATGTAGCCGCTGCAGCGTATCGGAGTTTCAATCCACGCCCCCGCGCGGGGGGCGACCATGCCTGCAGCCATCATATGCGGCCGCGTATCAGCGTTTCAATCCACGCCCCCGCGCGGGGGGCGACACGATGCAGCTACCGCTACTGCGCGATCTCGTCATGGTTTCAATCCACGCCCCCGCGCGGGGGGCGACCCGATGGCTCGCTATTGAGCTTCATGCAGTCGATCGATGTTTCAATCCACGCCCCCGCGCGGGGGGCGACTCGATGACGCGCCTGTTGCTATCAACTGATTGCACGTTTCAATCCACGCCCCCGCGCGGGGGGCGACTGTCAGCTTCTAAATACTTGCTGACAAAGGTTTTAAATGAGGTATTCCGCGAATGTCCCCATTCACTCTTTTGGCATATTCAGTTGTCAAAGATCTGATTTGATAACCAATTGACTATTATTAGCAATATCTGAGCTTGCGAACCTCACCTGAGTGAATAAGCTCCTAAATCCAAGCGGTGCAAGGCCAAATGACAAAGTCCGAAAATGCGAGCATGGGGTTCGCACGCCGACTCAAACAACCAAAGGATCGTCAGGATCGATGGGCTTATTCGCTCCAACATGTTCAACCCTCCGCCTCCAATTTGCGCCCAGGAAATAAAACCTCAGACTGTCCTTGTCCGAATCGATTTCCTTCATCAGTTTATCGCGGAAAAAGGCCCACTGCGCAGGGTCAACGGAGCATTCGAAAACGGAGTATTGCACCCTTTGCCCATAGTCCTTGCAAACCTTCGCGACACGCCGAAGCCGGGTTTGCCCTCTCGGGTCGATTGTGGAAACGTCGTAGCTTACGACAACCATCATGGGCGCAGCCTATTTCCAGATAAATGGAGGGTATGCATCCAGTTCACCCCTGAGCGACCTGCTGAACAGGAGCGCCTGGATGAAAAAGAGCATTCCGACATGCACTTTTTCTCCAAGGAAGGGATGCATGATTTCTTCCTGTTTTCTGTTCTGGTAAGTGACGAGCACCTCCTTTCTGGTTTCATCGGACATAAGCACGGCCCCGGAATCGGTCTTCTTGAAGCCGTTTTTCCGGACCTTCTTCAAGTTGATCAAAGAAAGCACGAGCCTGTCGGCCAGAAAGGGCCGAAACTCCTCCATGAGATCCAGGGCCAGCCCAGGCCGTCCCGGCCGGTCTCTGTGGAGAAACCCAACGGCGGGGTCAAGGCCCACCGACTCCAGCGCGGAGCGGACATCATGCATGGTCAGGGTGTACACGAACGAAAGAAGAGCGTTGACATTGTCAAGGGGCGGCCGCCGGTTCCTCTCCTCGAAAGCGAAGTCTTCCTTCTGCGCGGTGATGAGTTCGTTGAACACGCTGAAATACATGTTGGCGGCATCGCCTTCGATCCCGCTGAGAGCGTCAAGATTCGTTTCCTTGCCGAGCCGCTCCAGGTAGTGGGTCATCCTGGAGGACACTTCTTTGATCGCCGGACGTTCACCTTCTCCCCGTGGTCCCTCAAGCGCCCTTTGGAGCACGGTCCTGCAATTCGCCAGCTTCCCGGTGAGAACGCTTCCCGTGACTTCCGCGGTCGCCTTCGGGTCGTCGGCTTTGCGGTACTGCTCGCGCCTCAAGAGCACATTTCCGGACACCGGCCCCTGGACCCTGGCAAGAAACCTCCCATGCTCGGTCAAAAAGCTGATGGCCACGCCTTTTTCGGCGCAGAAACCCAACAAAAACGGGCTGCACAAGACGTTTCCGAAGCACACGATGCCGCCAATGGTGTGAACGGGCATCCTTAAACGGACTTCGTTTTCCACCTTGACGACAACTGTCTCCCCCTCCTTGGCGAGGTAGGCGCCCTGTGTTGTAACAAACAGCGTGTTAAGATGTTTTTTCATTTCCTCTTCCACCACTTGCGTCAGATATGCTTTTGACGGACCTTTTTTTGCAAAGCGCCTGCGGAAGACACCGCTCGATGAGGGAGCAACTCTTGCATTTCTTCGTGTAAACAGGCTTCGGCGTAGTCCCTGACCCGATCAGCTCATGGACCTGCCCGGCGGCTTTTTCCGTCGCTTCGCGCAGGGCCTCATCAAATGCGACTTCGAGCCGATGCCGCGTCCTTCCATAGAATAAGGCCCCCGAGGGGACCTCGACCCCGAGCATCTCTTCCAGGCAGAGCGCC